>JAZSEJ010000059.1:0-4595 GCA_045531615.1 Ruminococcus sp. | reverse complement strand
ATTTCTTGCCATATCAATAAGTGCTGTAATAAAACGACTGTAAGCGTCAGCGTCCTCTGAATCATTAACAGTAAACCAAGGGAACTGCACTTCTGTTTCCGTCACCGTGTATTCCAGCGAATCCGTCTGCAAAGCGTGCTTAATGAGTGTACCCTTGTTCTCCAGAATCCTGTCAAGATTAGAAAGCGTCTGCTCATTGAGTATTTCTTTTGGAATGGAGATAGTCAGTCGATGATTATCATTTTCTGTTTCAGTAATGAATCCACGCTTGCGAAGCTCCTGCAGAAGTCCATCAATATTCGTGCCGTCCTCGCAGTGCAGTGTGCCGTCCTTGTCTACTGACAGCGTTCCGATGTTGTAGGCACAGGTCGGCATGAACTGATACTCTGCATTCTCACCCGTGATTTCGCTGATTGCCTGCACCAGCTTTTTGCGTTCTGCACCTGTGCAGTTGAATTTGATTGTCATATGCAATACCTCCTTGTTTTTTCGGTAGTCACATATTAACTCTGAATAGCACAAATAGCAAGACTGTAAAAAGGAAAATATGTTCAAATTAAAATGTAATATTTTGTGCATATTATTCGCATAATATTGACAGAAAATATATCGTATGATATAATACAGATAATCTTAATGAAACGGAGTTTAGCATTTATGAAAAACGAATTATGTTATTACAGTAATTTATCAACATTTAAAAGCATTATTGAGAACCAGACATTTTGGTTATCTGACATACATTTTATGAACGACTCTAGTGAAGAAAATCTTTTTCTAGAAGTTTTAACAGATGTTATGAGGAACGAAAAAATAAAACTTTCTGAAGAAACAAAGAAATATTTAAAAAACAAGAACTTTATAAATTCTTTTTTCGACAATATTAAAGCCAATTATAAAAATGTAGTGTGTATATGTTGTTTTACTGTTGATAAAAATGATGATTTAAGCCAATGGCGTGGTTATGCCGACGATGGTAAAGGATTATGCATTGGTTTCAAGAAAGAATTTATACAAGCATTATCCAATCTACAAAGAATAGAAAGGTATGAACTTAGAGACGGAAAATATAAACTTATATCTCATATTTCAACAAGTAGCGTATTTGCACAAAACAATCTCAATTATATAAATAAACATGAAATGATAGCTAAAATAGAAAATATAGTATCTCCTATTGTAACTAAGTACGACGAAGCTGACAAAAACATTTTTTCTCCCAACCATCCTGATGCCCTATTCACACAAGAATTATATAAAAAGACTTTTAACTGTAAAGCGTTTTATAAAAATAAGTCTTTCGCTTCTGAGGAAGAATATAGGATTTGTTTTTTTGATTCTCTTCATGAAGATGCTATCGGAGTTGCAAATGACGCTTTGATGGCTAATATGAGTGCCAAATATGAGTTTAATATTGAGAAAGATAAAATCGAATTATCTGAACTTAAATTCAGGCAAGGAAATGACAAACTTATACCATACCGAGAAATGAAATTTTCTAAAGATTACTTTAGCAAAATGCTTTCATCTATCACAATTGGTCCTAAAAATCCAATGGCAATAGCCGATGTTAAGTATTTTTTACTAGCAAACGGATTTAATATTGAAGATATTGAAGTAAAAAAATCCGAATCAACATATCAGTAATCATACACGATGTTTATGAACACATTCAAATTGTGAAGTATCTAATCAAATCATAATTGATATGCAAAATTATGTGTGGCTATTTTGTGCATAATAGGCGATTCCAGCCAGAACGAACCAAGCCGTCGGGAGCGAGAGCCCATTTCCCCACATACGGTATTCTGCACTATCCGAATGGGGATTCTTCAGCCATTTCAAAATCTGCTTATCCGTTTTCGGCTTCTTATCGGGAGAAACGGCGAGTCTATGCGTTTCAAATACATCATGCCAGAACGCCATATCTTCCTCGGTCGGATTTTCGATGCCGATGTCCTCACACCACCATGTCGGCATACCTTGTAGCAATGCACACTCCTGTGGGGTGAGCCTGCGAACCGTGTAGCCCACATCATTGATGAGGGGCGGGTCTTTGTAATCAGTAGCAACAAGTGTATTCGCTGTATCCGCCTGTGCATTGGTGAAGAATGATGCCTTGCTTGATGTGTACACAGGAGTTGCTACGGCAGACGGTCCCTGTGCATTGAGCGTTGAAGATACTCCGTTTTCGGAAATCCCTAAATTCCGTGCAAAGTTCTGCCCACAGTTATACGATTCTCTGTCGATGGCATAAACCACAGCGTGTTTGTCGCAGGTATTGAGGGTAAAGGAAACATCCTCATTAATTCCGTCACCCTGCGGACCGTTTTTGTCTGTTCTGCCAATCATAGAGCCTTGCAGAGCATAGCTTTCCACGATTGCCATGACGCCTTGATTGCAGGCAGGAGAACCGCCGCCGCAGTCCAGTGTTCTGGAGGTGTCTGCTTCATATACACCGCTGTGGGGATTGGCAGATTTCATCGCATTGGATTCAAAAGCACTGATGCCATAGGCTTTCGGGTATTCCAGCAGCATTGGCACATTGCCGCCGCCAGTTCCACAGCGTGATGTAAGGGTCTGCACATTACCATCAGAGGAAATGCTCACACGGCTGTCTGCCGGATGATTATCAATGGCAATCGCCGCCGGCACAACTCCTGCACGCAGCGTCGGGGACTTTTCTTCCTCGTAACCGATACCACGAGCCTTTGCAGAATGCTCCGTGCAGAATCCTGCCGATAACACACAAGGCGGATGATGTGCCTCGGCACGAAGTGTGCAGGTCATATCCTCGGTCACATCCATACGGTTGCCGCCTTGGTCGTTCAGACAGATTTCGCTGCTTGCTTCTCTAATGCAATCCGCAGCACCTCCGGCAGCTCTTTGCCACGCACGGAAGCCCTCCGCAGAATACCCTGACATGCCCTCGGACTCAAAGAGTATTTTTCCGGCACATTCGCCTGTAAAATCTGCGACAAGGTAGATGCGTTTTCTTCTCTGGGGAACTCCCCAGTATTGCGCATCGAACAATCGGTAGGCGACAGAATAATGACCTCCCAGAATTTCTCCTGCGTTGTGCCACTTCGCAGGTTTAGGAATAACAGCGGACTCATCCGCAATTTTACAGATTTCTTCAAGGACGCAGCGGAAGTCCTCGCCACCTCCGGAGGAGAATGCCCCTGGGACATTTTCCCACAGGATGTATTTCGGGTATTCGCCATTGGTCTTGCACCTCATTTCTTTGATGATTCTGATTGCTTCGAAGAACAGTCCCGAACGCTCTGCCTGAATGCCTGCACGTTTGCCAGCAACAGACAGGTCAGTGCAGGGACTTCCGAATGTGATAATATCCACGGGCGGCAATTCCGCACCATTCAGCTTTGAAATATCGCCGTAATGTTTCATAAACGGCAGTCGCTTTCGGGTGACAGCAATAGGGAACGGTTCAATTTCCGATGCCCATACAGGGATGATGCCAGATAGAATACCTGCCATAGGAAATGTTCCGCTGCCGTCAAATAAACTTCCAAGTGTAAGTGTTTTATTCATCGGGCATTTCCACTTCCTTTACAAGTTGGGAGTACGGAATTCTCTCACCAGCACGGATCACAAATACACCCTCCGCATTGCCTGTATCCTCCACATAGCGGCGGAGAATGACGGACGCATACTTTTCATCAAGCTCCATCATGTAGCAGATTCTGTTCATCTGCTCACACGCCATAAGCGTCGAGCCGCTGCCGCCGAAGGTGTCGATTACAACAGCATTCTCCTGTGTGGAGTTGCCAATGGGGTAAGCAAGCAAATCCAACGGCTTTGAAGTAGGGTGGTTTGCATTACGTTTCGGCTTATCAAAGTTCCAGATAGTCGTCTGCTTGCGGTCGGAATACCACTTGTGCTTGCCGTTCTGCATAAAGCCGTACAGCACAGGTTCATGCTGCCACTGGTAGTCGGAGCGACCAAGGACAAGGCTGTCCTTCACCCAGATGCAGCATCCTGCAAGATGAAATCCTGCATCCACGAAAGCACGGCGGAAGTTCAGTCCCTCCGTATCTGCATGGAACACATAAGCAGAACCTCCTTTTTCAAGATGTGCCGCCATGCACTGAAATGCGGACAGCAGGAAGTTGTAGAAATCATCATTCTTCATGCTGTCGTTCTGGATGGTGAGTCCGCTTCCGGACTTGAATGCCACGTTATACGGCGGGTCCGTCAGAATAAGATTTGCCTTTGTATCACCCATGAGAACAGATACATCTTCGGGAGAAGTCGCATCGCCGCACATGAGCCTGTGTCTGCCAACCGTCCACACATCTCCACGCTGTACAAATGCCGCTTTTTCCAGTGCGGCAGTTAGGTCAAAATCATCATCCTTGACATCATCGCTGTTGTTTGTATCAAAAAGGTCGGCAAGCTCCTTTTCATCGAAGCCAGTCAGCCCGAGGTCGAATCCGAGGTTCTGGAGTTCTTCCATCTCCACGGCGAGCATTTCTTCATCCCAGCCTGCGTCCAATGCCATACGGTTGTCGGCGAGGATGTAGGCTTTCTTCTGTGTTTCCGTCAGATGCTCCACAAATACACACGGTACTTCG
>JAZSEJ010000090.1:0-87145 GCA_045531615.1 Ruminococcus sp. | reverse complement strand
CGGGAGCTGCTGTTTCTTCAAGTGTATATGTTCCGTCAGGAAGATTTTCAAGCTGCATCTGGTTTGTATCGTGAGAAATCCATGTCAGTACGTTTTCCTCTATCTTGTACTCGCCATTTTCAAACTTGTTGTTTTCAACAGCTGCATCATCCTTATTGAACTCACCACCTATCATTGATTCACTTATTTCTATTGTCTTGCCTTCTGAATCAATGCCGCTGAGCTTCATTTCTGCTCCTGCAAGCTCCTTTGTGCCGTCGTTTATGTCTTGTTTGCTGATTGTAATTGTTTCGATTTCAGGAATTTTCTTATCAGATACTGATACTGAAGAAGCAAGAATCTTTACTTCATCTGTTGTAATACGATCATCTGGAATTATTACACCATTTCCTACCGTAAATGTAACAGTATCGGATATTTTTTCATATCCTTCAGGTGCCTCATCCTCTGCAAGAACGTATGTTCCTTCAAGACCTGTAATAATAAAGTCAGTACCGTCTGTTACCCATGTTATAACATCACCACTAATGAAATATTCACCCTCGGCAATGTTCGCAACATCAGCTGCGTATTTGTAATTGGACTCAGGATTTTCTCCGATTGCGCCTTCAAGACTCATTTTTGCGCCTGCTAAAGCATCACCCGAATCACTCCACTTACTGAATGAAATCATTGATACCTTTGTAATGCTGTTCTGTATTGCTGCAACGCCATCAGGCTGTGTAACGCTGACAACTATTCCACTGTCAGTATCATAATTTACTACTGCTGAGTATTCTTCTGACTTGCCTATAGTAATATCTACAGTTTCGCCCTTTATTACAGGCTTATTATCTGCAACTTCAAATACATAATATGTCTTTGGTGTTACATCATTTGCTGCAATTTCAGGAAGCTCAAAGATGATTTCTTTATTGTAAGTACCATTTCCTTTAATGTCTGTAAAGGTAATAGTTTGTCTTGTATCCTCAATTTCGGTATACTTCATAACTTTTTCGCCGTTATGCTCAACTGGTTCGCCTGTGTATACAGCAAATACCATTTCAGATGTTTCACCTGTTGGTGCAATATCGTCTGAGAATCCGTCAATTGTAAGATACTTTGTGATTTTCAGTGAGGACTTGATAGGTTCAAGCACCTTTACAGTATTGGAAAGCTTAACCTTTCCGTTGTTTTCAGTAGCTGTAAGTGACTGTGGTACATAATATACCTTGTATTCAGCATTTTCTGCATCTTCAGCCGCTACGTCACGTATTTCAACACCATCCGGATACTGTACAGTATATCCGTCATTTTCAGCGTTGTGAGGAATAATATTGTTATCTGCATCAATTTCAAAGACATAATATTCGCCCTCGTCGTCAACTTCGATAACCTTCTTTTCTCCGCCCTTGATTTCATTTACTGTACCATCAACTATTATGAAATTAGCAAGGTCACTGGCATCAGCGTCATCAGAATTAAGCTGGAATAATGCAAATCTGAATGTCTTCTCATCTGTTCCGTCATATTCCTTTGAAACTTCAATAGTATATGTAACCTGTTCTGTGTTTGTAATTGAACATTCTGCTGTTTCACCTGTCATAACTGTAACAGCACCATCATTTACTGTGTTGCATATTGTACCATTCTTTGCTGTATAGATGTACTCAAAGCTATTTCCCATATCGTTCATATCTGATACAGGATTGCCTGCTGCATCTGTTTCAAGAACGTAATACTCAACGCCTTCTTCTATAGTGGGAATATTGTCAAATGTGAAAGTTTCTGTTACTTCCTCACCGCCAAGCTTACCCTGCATTTCCAAAGCCCTTATATCAGCATAAGGTGACTTAACAAAATTATCTCCGTCCTTTGTAAACAGTCCAAAGTAGAAAGTATCCTTCGTACCATCGAGAGCGGGAATAAACGTCTTGCTTACTTCAATGCTGCCCACAGTAGTCTCGTTGATTATTTCAATTACCTTTTCTGTGGTATCAACAGGAATATCATTTTCAAGGCCGTCAATAGATGTACCGTCAAAGTCTTCTCCGGAACTGCCATATCTGATAGTCTGTCCGATACCTGTTGTAATTATTTCTCCCTTTGCATTCACCTCGAAGAGATAGAGGGTTTCAGGAATAATAAGGTTAGTGAACTCAATAGTTTCTATCTGTCCATTTGTCATTGTAACTGACTTGGAATCTCCAACCATTGAATATGTCTTACCGCCTACTGTCTGTGTTCCTGCCGCATTCTCTTTAAAGAGTGCAAAATAGAATGTGTTTGGAGTGTCAGTGTTTGATTTATAAGTCTTTTCAACTGTAACCTTTGCATCTGAACCCTTTACCCATACACCTACCATAGCAGGCTCTGAAATCATTACATCATCAGGGCCAAGACCTGTTTTAGGATTGGATGATTTATAAGCATATGCAAAGCTGTTCCATGCGATGTTTTCCTCGCCTGTCTTATCAACAGCTGCTGGTACCGTTCCGTAAAACTCAACCTGAGCTGTTCCGCCGGCGGGAATATCATTGCCATTGAGGAACTCGATACGGAAATTCTTCATATTACTGTTATATGAATCCTGCCATACCATTACATCATTTTCGCCAACCCAGTCTCTGTCAAATTCTGTGAGAACCGCATCGCTGTCAGAATAAGTTATTCTGTAATTCGAAGAATCAATAATTGTTCCGTTGATCTTTACAATAAATCCCTTTTCAGTGTTAAGTGTAACAGGGAATGCCGAGCCTCTCTGATAGCCTGATACAAGACCATTATCACCAATATAGGGCAAACGGTCAATTATTACAAAGTTTTCAAGAGAATTCAGATAACCGCTTTCAGCATCTGCTACAGCATTATTTTTAACATTGAGTGTATAGTGTACATCCTTTGTCTGAAGTCCCTGTACATAATTCAATGAAAAATCATTCGAACCTTCAAAAGGATTTGTAAATATATTATTATGTTTTATAAGGTCACCAAAACCGCTTGCCATAGGTACTCCAGCATTGTTTTCGGTTTCAAAGTGAATAGATTTGAAGGATTCTGTCTGTAATCCGCCAATCTGGTGCATAGCGCTTGCAAAAAGTGTATTGTTATCCTTATAAATACCCTTTACAACGTTGCTTTCAGCAAAGTTCTGATTGAAATCAACAGTAACACTGTTTCTTGCAAGAGATGCTCTCTGTACAGGCATATCTTCGTTATCGCCTGTTGTATCGGGAGCTGTTGCAAACGTAAGTTTGAGATACTGATTTGCTTCAAGTATGACATCACTGAAATCAAATACAAGATTTCCATTTGTTGGAGCTGTAACAGCCACACCGTCAATAGTAGGAGTTATGTAACCATTACTTACCATTGAGTCGCTGTTATTTCCTTTGGTATAAACTTCATACTTTGCACGTAAATCAGCAAAATCATCAGCAATTCCGCAATAAAAATACTTGCTGTCAATTATATCTGTAATCTTGAAGCCCTTGAGAGGTGACGCAGCCTTTTCACCGCTTGCACTGTACTTATCAGAGCCGTCGCCGTTGTATACAGTTACCGTCCAATTTGTACCCTCAGCGGATTCAAAATCGGAAATCCATACACTTTCAGCTGTTGCTCCTGATTTTCCAACACCGGGAGCTGTCTGCTCGCTGCGGAGGAAAAGATTTGCTGTATCTTCATTTGTCTTTGCAACTAATTCCTGATTTCCTGTGCCGTAATTCTTATACATTTCAACAGAAGCTGTATTAGCAAAATCAGCATCAAGAATTTCTGTATTTTCATATTCCTTTGCAATTTCAATTACTTTTTTATTTGTAAGCTTAAGTTGATAGAATACCACAATCGAAGCATGATAACTATTTATTAATGTTGTATTTTCAACACTGATAGATACTGTTCCGTCAGCATTTCTTATTACTTCTACATTATCAGCTGGTACTTGTGTGTTTTCTCCATAAGAAACATTAATTGTATGAGAATTCTGATTATTGTTGTCTCTGTTGAACTGCTTAGCAACATAAGCCTTAGCTGAACCGTCTACATATTCCATCCCTTCTGGAATAATATCCTTAACAATGTATGTTATATCGTCTCCGAATTCATAAAGCCCTGCATAGTTAGCAATTGCAACATAATACTCAAATACCTTTTCACTAAGTGTCTCTTCAATGGAAGCCGCATCTGATGAAATAGGTTCTGTTTTATTCTTTGAACCATAAACATCTGAAAGATTTCCATTGCTATGAACTTTATTTGAAGATATTCCTTTAAATGTTGTAGGTGTTGCATTTATGTAATTGATTGCATCACTATAGATAGATGGTTCTGACTTAAGTTCATCAACAGTACCATTATATTCAATATATACTGTGTTTGTACCAGATTCAAATGCATTGTTGAGGGCTGGATTCTCAGAAATCTTAAGCTGATAGCTAAGTACCATCTTTTCACCTTTTTTAAGGATTAAACCACTATTGGATGAAAGTCCAAGAGTAAACCAACCATCTGCATTAGGATCAAGATAATATTTCATCTCAGCTGAATAAGCCACATTTGAAGTTCCTGTCGAACCTATAATGTCACCGGTTTTAACTACCGAGTTTTCAGGCGCCTGAGCAATTGTAATCTTAAAATTATCATCACTCTGATATTTACCATTATATCCACCAACAGCCTTGAAAACATCGTATACATTCAACTTATTCCAATCAATTGTTGAATTATTAGTTATTTCCACATAATAAGTAATTATGTCACCTGCACTGATTAACCCTTGCTCTTCACCGTCAATTATACCAGGTTCAAGTATACTCGGAACCTCAGTAAGACTTCCGTCAACCTTTGCGAACTTATCAACCTTAACGGCATACTTGTCCACAATCTTTGTAGAAGCGGTACCTTCAAATGATTTTCCATTCAGCTCAACAGATGCATTATTTTTTATAACAGCTGCGTCTGTGCCGTCATACTTATAAGTGATAACAAGCTTAGGATTATTTACTTCACCGCTATAACGATATGTAAGAACGCCGTTACTGAGTGTATAAGTATCATCTGTCAAAGATGTTCCCTGTGAAATTTCAGTAACTGTGCCGCCATAACCGTTAGCTATGAATTCAACGTCTGTTACACTCCAGCTGCCAGGCTCAACTTCTGTTGGAAATGTATCTGTAAATGTGATTGGATATACCACAGATCCATTAAGGAGACTGTTTTCGCCTGCATAGCTAAGAGTATATTTCAGAGTATCGCCGTTTATATCAGCCGTACTCTTATCAACAGCCTTATTAAAGCTACCATAATTAAGAGTTGCCGATGAAATTGACGCACTTACTGAATTATTTCCTGTATATCCTGTGTAACCGTAAGAAGCTGTATTTTTCAAAGCTCCTGTTGCTTCTTCTGAAATCGAACCATTAATAACAACGGTTACACTTTCTCCTGCCGCTATTTTGCCAACAGTTATATTTTCTGTGCCATCCCATTCAACGGTTGCATTATCTCCTATTTTATAAGAAGTATATGTAACGCCGTTAGGAGCAGCTTCCTCAATAAATACACCTGTTGCATCCAAAGTACCATTATTTTTAAGTGTAATTTCATAGAGTGCCTTATTTTCAACAGCTTTACCCTCGGCATAGCTTATAAGTGCTCTCTTTGTCATTTCCATTTCAACACTGCCAGGCTTGACTGTAAGATTGCTTGAAGCACTCTTATCCTTACCGTCATAACTCATTGTAGCAGTATTTCTGATTGTTGTAGGAGCATTACCTTCTACCATGTCAGACATTTCTGCATCGGTAAACTCCTTCGAAACCTTAATCTGTACAGATTTATTAGGTTCAAGAGTTTTTATAACCCAATCGCCATTGTCATTCTGAGTAACACCGGAAGCTTCAAAAGTCCAGCCTTTTGTATTAGAATCACTTACAATAATATTATTGGCTGCTGCAGTACCGCTGTTTGATACTGTAATATAGTATATCATAGTAACCTTATCAGCATCTTTTTCAGTTACCTGATAAACGGTATCATAATTTTCGCCGATTGCAAATGAACCTCTCTTGCTGATTGACAGAGAAGGAACTGCATTCTCAACCATAACAGTTGCCTCAGCCGTATCTTCCGTGCCCTCCTTACATGTAGCTTTTGCAGTATTCTTGAATGATTCAGCCTCTGAAGCATTTATAGTTGCTGTCAGTTCAATTGTGATATACTCACCTACGCCTAATGACAAGCCTGCAGGAAGAAGTGGCACTTCTGTTGCATTAAGTTCGGCAATATCTATATTTCCCTTATCCTTGCCATTGCTGTGTGACCACGATGCTGCATTAATCTTAGCAGTTCCTTTAAATCCGCTTAACGCATCAACAACAGAAACTTCTGTAAGAGGCTGTGTGCCGCTGTTTGTAACAACTATTCGATACTTTACTTCTGTATCATTACTCTTAAGGATACTGTATACATTAGATGTTTTTGTTACAGAAATATCTGCTGAAAGCTTCTTCACAGTAATAGATTCATCAGATACACTGTCATAATTATTCTTTACAGTATTTTTAAGATAAAGCGTATCTGTATCGGACTCATCAACAGTAAAAGTTACCAGTGCATAGGCTTCCTTGCCTGCTCCGATATTATCGGGAAAGGCGATTTCTATAGATTTTCCGCTGCTGTCATGGGTAATTTGCGCCTCAATCTTTTGGCTGTCAACAAATACCTCAGCAGATTCATATGTAAGACCTGCGGGATATGTGTCAGTCATAATAAGCTTGCCTGCCTTACCGCCTACATTCCTTGATGTAAGACGGAAAACAACCTTGTCGCCTACTACAAAGTAACTTTTTGCAGCATAAGTGTCAGACTGGCAAAGTGATGTTTCAAGGCTCTTGTCCATATCAAACTTAGCAGGATTACTCTTGACAGGCAGAGAAACCTCATCCTCGCCAAGATTGTATTTATAACCCTTGCTCTCGTAAGTCTTAGCCTTTACGCTAAGCTTATTATTCAGCTTCCCTGTTGAAAAGCTGTCTGAAAGCTCAATACAGCTGAGATTAAGCTTTGCTATCTTATCAAAAGTCTGCATTTCCGCATAGGGTTTTCCGTCCTTGATATATTCGGAATCGGCAATCCATGTTACCACAGCTTCACTGCCGCCATTCAGCTCTACATCGCTGATTGTAACACCAGGAATTGAAAAAGCAGCCTTTACTTCCTCTGCACTCTTGAATGTCATTCCTTCAGAAAGTGTAATTGTATCAGTAAACTGCAAGCCTGTTGCCCAGATTATTCCTGTATCAGCAGAAGTATAACTTGGAGCAGCATACAGTCTGAAATCAACACTGCCATTTGCAAAAGAGTCAGTTGATATTTCAGTAGCGGTTGTAGTTTTTTCATCCGTCCAGCTGAATCGGGCATTTGCTGTAATACTGCCTGAAACAGAGGCATTACTGGAAGTATCAACCAGCTTTATAGTTGAGATATGACCATCATCGGTAATACCATTGGCAAACTTCGCATTCAGCTGAATAGTCTGTGTAGAACCATTTCTTATGCTGAATTCAATATAACGCTTTCCTGTAACGGCATCATATACCAGCTTATAGCCATTGTACTTCGCACCATTGTAGAAACCATTATCCTTGAAATTTGTCAGAAGCAAATTGCCGTCTGTAATTTCCACACGATATTTTGATGTTGGACCGAACTGATGAACATTGTTACCACTGATAGTAATTACCAGTTTAAACGTTTCACCCGATTCTACGTCACCAATTACTTTATTTGTAGCCGCATCCTTGAATTTTACAGAAGCATTTGTCAGAACGTTAGGTCCACCCCAACCAAATCCAAATCCAGGACCGAATCCAGGTCCAAAACCGAATCCAAATGCTGCTGCTTCAAAAAAAGATGTCGGCATACACATTATTGCAACCAACATTGCAAGAAAAGCACTTGATATTCGTTTAAATAGGCTCTTCTTTTTTACGATTTGCTTTTTTCTCATACTTTTCGCCGTGTGCTGTCGGCATTTTTCCCTCCTTTTTTCGATGTAGCACAGTTCATTAGTTTTCATACTAATTTATTTTCCACCTCTTCCCAAAACATTTATCATATTATTATAATCTTCATATTTAAATAATATTTTTAATTATAATAACGTAGTTTTATTATACCATATCATATATAATTAGTCAATAGCTTGCTATTATTTTCGTTAAAAGAGCACAACGCAAGAGAGAGTTTATAGACATTTATCACAAAACAGGTATATTTGCCCCACAAATTAGACTACCGTCTATTTTTTCATTTTAAGACAATATTCAAAATGAATGGATATTATTGAAAAATGTAACAGTTTGTGATATAATGGAATTACTAAATTAATCTACAGGAGGAACGAAAATGAGAAAAAATCTTGGAGCAAAGGCAATACTTTACCCTATGCCCGTGCTTATTATCGGCTCTTATGACGAAAACGGCACTCCTGACGCTATGAATGCCGCATGGGGCGGAATCAGCGAAGAAACACAAATTTCAATCTGCGTCAGCGAAGATCACAAAACAACAGCAAATATTCTTTCACGTAAGGCATTTACTGTAAGCATTGCCGATGCTGAAAACGTCATTGCCGCTGATTATGTGGGAGTTGTATCTGGAAACAACGAGCCTGAAAAAATCAAAAAAGCAGGCTGGACTGCTGTAAAGAGTGAAAATGTTGACGCTCCGCTTTTCAAGGAGCTGCCACTCGCACTCGAATGTAAGCTTATCAGCTACGATGAGGAATCCTGCCGTCTTGTTGGCGAAATCGTCAATGTATGTGCTGATGAGCGCATTCTTACCGACGGCAAGGTTGATTTGTCCAAATTCAGCCCAATCACTTACGACCCTGTAAATCACGATTACCTTACCCTTGGGGAAAAAGTCGGTAAGGCTTTCAGCGATGGTTTGAAGTTGAAATAGAATTGCTAAAAGATTTTACGTAATTAAAAAACAAAATAAGCACCTTAAAAGCTGTGAAATCAGTATAAAACCCTCTAACCTGGTAATACTATTACCGAAAGTGAGGTTGAAACTATGTTCAAACACGAAAAACAGCTTTTTCATCCAGTGGAAATTGAAAAGCCTAATCCACAGTATGCTGCACTTTTGCAGGAACAGCTTGGCGGTGCAAACGGTGAACTCAAAGCGGCTATGCAGTATATGTCACAGAGTTTTCGTATAAAGGATCCTGAAATTAAGGACTTATTTCTTGATATTGCGGCAGAAGAACTCGGGCATATGGAAATGGTAGCACAGACAATCAATCTTCTCAACGGTCACGATGTAAACGCTGCAAAAGTTCCATACGGTGAAATACAAACTCATGTTCTTATGGGACTTAATCCTGGATTAATAAACGCCTCAGGCTACTCCTGGACAGGCGATTATGTAAGCGTAACGGGTGATCTTTGTGCTGATCTGCTTTCAAATATTGCGTCAGAACAGAGAGCAAAGGTTGTGTATGAATATCTTTATCGACAGATTGAAGATAAAAAAGTCCGTGAAACAATTGATTTCTTACTGAATCGTGAAGAAGCTCACAACGCAATGTTCCGTGAGGCATTTAATAAGGTGCAGAATAGCGGTTCAAACCGTGATTTTGGTACAACAAAGGCTGCTAAAATGTATTTCAGTATGTCGGAGCCGTCTCCGAATGATACGCCATTTCCGAATACAAATGTTCAGCCACCATCATTCAACTGAGAAAAATATTCGGCAGCCCAATCGGGCTGCCGTTATTACTATCATTACACACTTCAATTCTCGTATGATCTTAAATTATCCCTTTCAATATGCGTTTCAAGATCTGCATATCTTGTGGGAATTGGAATATGGCTTTCTTTTTCAACAAGTGACATTGTGATTTTTGTTGCAGTATCAAGAGAAATATTGTTGCCAATAGAAACAAATACTGGTTTCACATCGTTATGAGTTCGCAAAACTCTGCCATATACTTGCTCATTAATGATAATATCC
The DNA here is from genome assembly GCA_045531615.1 of Ruminococcus sp. Taxonomy (GTDB): domain Bacteria; phylum Bacillota; class Clostridia; order Oscillospirales; family Ruminococcaceae; genus Ruminococcus. Next base: position 77,140 of record JAZSEJ010000090.1, on the reverse strand, counting down.
GTAAAACTTCCTGCTGTTTTTTCAGGTTCTATATAATCCGTTTTCTTGTCCACTCTGAAATAAGTTTTTGCAACTCCGATTGTTGGTTTATTCAGATAAAATGATGCGTGTGTTGCAATTCCCATATTTCGTGGATGAAGATAACCGTTACCGTCAAACATATAAATATCAGGCTTATTTTCCAGTAATTCCACTGTTTTCAGTACAAGCGGGAGTTCACGGAATGCAAGAAATCCCGGCATATACGGAACTTCAATTTTTCCGCTGTAATGCTTTTTTTCAATAATCTGATGTGTATTGTAATCAATAACAACTATACAGCAAACCGCAGTTTCTTCATCATTTTCATCTTTCCAATAAGCAAGATCAACACCTGCAATCAGTCTGATTTCGTTTACATCAAAATCGTCCTCAGTTTTTATTCTGCTTCTGAATTCATCTTGCTGTTTTAAAAATTTTTCCTGCATTTCGTTTATTTCCATGTCCTATCATCCTTTATCTATTTTGACTTTCCCCTTTTCCGCAAGGAAGATAATGTTTCCATCGTTATCAAGTTTAACAGTTTTAATGTGTCTTCTCTTTTCATCTACTTCTCTAAAACTTTTTAGCTTACCGTTTCTGTGCCATTTATACAATTTGCCAGAAAAAGCAAATCCTTTCATAATGCAGTATGAAGCAACCGCACCATTATCATAAAACGAAACATATTCTCCATCACTAAATCCGTCTTTATAATATAGATAATACCTGAGATTACCTTCCATATTAAGCTCGTACAGAAGTCCAGTAAATGGCTTTCCACCAAGCTCAGGAGATTTATCATACAATGGTTCACATTCTTCATTTTCCGAATAAAAAATGTATTCATCGTATAAAGTTCCATGTTCTTTCACATATTCTTTTGATAAAACTTCTGGTTTAAAATCAAGATTCAATGACATATCACCTGCTCCTGTAATGGTAAGACTTTTTGGCTCATTTCTGTCCTTTTTTCATATATATTATATCACACCTGCTTTTTTATTGCAAGATTTAATTGAAATCTCAAAACATCACCCATGTAAAAATACCGCCTGTGGAGTGACTCACGGGCGGTTGTTGGTGATATTTGGTTATGTAAATCAAATTTTTCCTTCAATTAACACGGATACGTTCTTTTCAGATACTCAATCAGCATTTCGGGGATATACTGATAGTGATGCGATTCATATAACTTGTATGTCAGGTCTACGCCGTGCGCTTCGAAACGTTCTTTCAGCTTTGCAACGCCCTCAAGCGTTGTATCTTGTCCATTGTAGCTGTCTTTATAGTCAGGATCCTCCTGCGAGCCTGCACAGAGGAATATGGTTTTATTCAGCTTTTCATTTCGGTCAAAATAGCCGTAATCATTCTTGACGTCGTCTGAGCTGATACCGCTATAATCGTTATAGTTATACAGTCCCCAGAGCGCAGGGCTGCCAATGATATAATGACCGAAGGGCTGATTCTCATATCTGTCCGAATTGAAAACCGCATTATGCGTGAACACACCGCCGTCCGAATGACCGTACAGCGTAGAATTTGCACAGTCGATGTTGTAATTTTCACAAAGGTACGGCATAAGATTGTCGGTGATAAAGTCAAGAAGCTTGTTGCGATCTATGACAAGATCACCATAGCGCATATTTTGGTCGGGATCGCTTATATCGTAGCTGTAATAAAGGCTAACCAGTATCACAGGTGCGGCTTCGCCGTTTTCCATTACCTTTCGCAGTTCAGGGTGATTTCCAAATCGCCATATACCGTCTGTCAGGAAGAATACAGGATAAGTCTTGCTCTCGTCATAATCGGGTGGAAGCGTCACATGGACTACGAAAGTCCTGAAAAGTTCCTCATCAAAAATGTCAATCTCATCAACGGAATCCTTTATTGCTTCAACTGCATCACGGTCAAATTCCCAATCACTTCTGTAATTTTTGATTACAGAAAAGAGATTCTTTGTTGTGTCATTGTAATTCACACTTCCCTCAGGAAGAGTTTCGTAGTTACCGCTGATCAGTGCGTCGTAAGCAATCCGCATATGCGAAATAATCAACTCTACATCTTCTTTAGGACAATCCATCTCAGGCAATTTTTTGCGTGTAGTCTCCAGATATTCCTCAAAAGAATAAAAGTAATGTGTTTTATATTCCGTAAAGCCGTCTTCTCTGGTCACTCGAAAATCATACGTATATGAAGCACCGTCATAAAAATCATATTCATCCGGGATATTGATTGGCAGAATATATCCATCAACAAGAACGTGAAGCGGAACACGATATTCACCGCCTTCTTTTTCAGCTTTCTCCAGTCGCTTCAAACCTGCATTATACACGACTTCGTCCATTTCATCTCGGGTTTCTTCTAAATAGGCACGCATGCTCTCAATGTCTAAAGTAGTAAACTCAATGCTGACCTTGTGTTCAGTTGCATTGATATCAGGCTTTTCAATATTATCAAGCAGGGTCAGCTCGTGCTTGCTTACCTCTTCACGCTCCCACTCCGTCATTTTGTTGGTAAGCTTTGTGGGAGATACTGTCTGCGGCTGTTTCGTTTCAGCAGTATTACTTTCGGTGTGAATGCTGCTTTCCTGCTGAACTGAGCTTTCAGGTTGTGAAGTGGTTTCCTGCTTGTTGTTGCAAGAGGTGACTGGTAATGTCATTGCAAGAAGTAAAAGAATTGTGACTAATTTTTTCATTATTATGCCTTTCTGCTTTATATTTTTATTTCTAACCTATTGGGTTATTTCTATTATACATCATTTTCTTGCAAAAGTCAATTAATTATACAAAGTTTGATAATACCATTCATATCTTCCAGTGTATATTTATTTCACGTTCAGCATTTTCATTTTTCGTTCCGATTTCAATATAGTCAATAAAAGTGTATAACAGTATATAACAGTACATAACAGTGTATAACAGTTATACTATTTATCAATTTTCATTGCGTTTGCTTGTTTTTAAGATTTTAAGGTTAAAACATTTAATCACACATCAGCGTTTATGACAGATGTTATTTTGTTCTGATAGGTTCGATTTTTATGCATTATTTAATCAATAATGCCTGCAAGCTTTTTCTGTATTGCAATAGCATCATCGGGTGTTAAGCCGTCGTTTGCATAGTAAGCGTTAAATTCTCCTAAATCGGATAATGAGTATTTATCGGGGTTGCCGATTGCCTGGAAGATTGAGGCTGCATCTGCCATTGATTGAACGTTATCGCAGTTTGCGTCGCCGTTGACATTATTCGCCATATCGATAGATTCTCCGTATTCCAACGGGCTGACTGATGCTGGTGTAATACCTCGAACAACTATAGTCAATAACATTCTTTAAACTTTTTTCAACAGCCTTTGCACAAAGCGCAAAAACCTGTAAAGTAAAATGCTTTACAGGTTTTTGTTGTGCTTTCTTCCAAAATGGTTGACATAGCAATTTTCAAGGATTATAATAAAAATGCTGTCTGAATCTTTGTATTTTATTTTGAATACATAACAAGCGTCGCATTTATCCGACGTATTATAGCCATTTGCGTGATATCTCGTCTATCTCATATTTTGGAACTGCAGTATATAATTTAAAACAGGAGGTAATAAATATGTCGAATCTACTTGATCTTGTTTCAGAAACTTCTGACCTTATGCAGCGTGAAACGGATTATAATCTTAATCTTCTCATTTCAAAAAAGCTCCTTGAAAAAGGACTGATTACACAAAAAGAATACGCTGTGATTGATACAATTCTAAAAAAGAAATATTGCCCGAATTTGTCAATGTTTATTTCTGAAAATCCTTGATATACGCTTTAAATTGCAAAATTATATATGTTTTTGGAGGAGCTTATGAAAGAAATTATAGCACTTCAGCCTGTTGATACAAGAAACGATACTCGCAAACGTGTTGCAGCGTATGTCAGGGTATCTATGGATTCAGAACCTATGCTTCATTCCGCAGAAGCACAGGCAAGTTATTATATCAAAATTATTCAGAATAATCCGAATTGGGAATTTGCCGGATTATATGCTGACCGTGGAATATCGGGAACAAAAATCGGTAAAAGAGAATCGTTTCAGAAACTTATGGACGAATGTAAAAAAGGAAAGATTGATATTATTCTCTGCAAGAGTATTTCAAGATTTGCACGAAATACCGTTGATTTACTTCAATCAGTCAGACACCTTAAAGAGCTTGGTGTTGAAGTCTGCTTTGAAAGAGAACAGTTAAGCACATTCAGCAAGGAAGGTGAATTAATGCTCACTATTCTCGCCTCTTTTTCGCAAGAAGAATCACATTCTATTTCAGAAAATGTTAAATGGGGCATGCGAAGAAAATATGTCAGCGGAAATGCTACATCCTGGAATAAACACGTATTCGGTTATCGGTTTGATGATAACCTCAAACGTTATATCCCTATTCCAAATGAAGCGGATGCAGTACGTGAAATTTTCTTTATGTATCTGAATGGTAAATCTTTTCGTCAAATTGCAGATAATATGAATAAACGAGGTATAAAAACAACTAATGGATGTAATTTTGATAAGGGTACTATAGGGCGGATTATCGGTAATGAAATTTATACAGGAAATATATTATGGCAGAAAAAGTTTGTTGAAAATCATCTGACTAAAATAAAAAAAAGAAATACCGGCGAACTTCCTATGTATATTTATCATAATTGTCACGAATCTGTCATTGAATATGACGACTTTGAAAAAGCAAAAGAAATTCGCGAAGAACGCCGTCAAAAGTATTACAGGCATATATTCGGTTACAGATATGATTCTAAATCTAATCAATATTTTATTATTCCCGAAGAAGCAGAAACTATCAGATTCATTTTCAATATGTATCTTGATAAACACAACTATGCGGAAATTGCAAAAAAAGTGAACGCTATGGAAATACGAACTGTCAGAGGGAATTGTTTTACTCGTTACAGTATTGGCATCATTATACGTAATGATTTCTATGGAATTTCGATTACTGATAAAAATACTGTACCCCCTCTCCCCTGCCACAAAGCTATTCTCGACAGTGAAATATTTACACAGGTTTTAGCCGAAAGAGAAAGGAGAAAAAATCTGCAATGGAAACAATTCTGAATAAAGCACCAAAAACAGAACAAACAGAAAGACAAGTTACGATAATACCTGCAACTCGTGAAAACCACTGCATATCAAATGTGGATGTCTCAAAAAAAATAAGAGTGGCTGCATATGCTCGTGTCAGCACTGACTATGATGAACAGCAATCATCATACGAAACTCAGGTGAATTACTACACTAAATACATAAAAGAACACGAAGGATGGAAGTTTGTAAAGGTTTACGCTGATGAAGGCGTAAGTGGACTTAGTACAACTAAAAGAGAAGCTTTTAACACTATGATAGCTGACGCACTTGCTGGGAAAATTGATCTGATAATAACAAAATCAGTCAGCAGGTTTGCAAGAAACACTGTTGACAGTTTAACTACCATACGCACCCTCAAAGAACACAATGTAGAATGTTACTTTGAAAAAGAAAACATCTGGACACTGGATTCGAAAGGCGAACTGATGCTGACAATTATGAGTTCCATTGCCCAGGAAGAAAGCCGTTCTATATCAGAAAACGTCCGCTGGGGTAAGAGAAAAAGTATGGCTGATGGAAAGGTTTCAGTTTCATATTCAAAATTCTTAGGCTATAAAAAAGGAAAAAGCGGTGGTCTTGTGATAGATGAAGAACAGGCATCTACTGTACGCAGGATTTTCAGTATGTATCTGCAGGGTTATAATCCATCCCATATTGCAAGAATACTGACAAAAGAAAAGATTTCAACACCATTCGGAAAATCTCAATGGAGATATCATACTGTTTTACGAATATTAACAAATGAGAAATACAAAGGCGATGCACTTTTACAAAAATATTACGTCTCTGATTTTCTTACGAAAAAATTAGTAAAAAACAACGGTGAATTAAAGCAATATTATGTAAAAGGGAATCACGAGGCAATTATAGATCCTGAAATTTTTGACCATACACAAAAACTAATTGCATTTGGAAAAAATGGGAAACGACAACGCAGCGGCAATCTCCTGTCATCTAAAATAATCTGCGGTGACTGCGGAGGAATTTATGGCTTAAAAGTCTGGCATTCAAATGAAAAATATCGAAAAACTGTCTGGCAATGTAATAACAAATTCGAAGGACAGAAATGCAGTACGCCATATCTCACAGAGGAACAAATAAAAATTCTTTTTGTCAAGGCAGTAAATGACTTATTACTCAGTCGTAATGATATTTTCTCTGAATATAATGATATATTGACTGAGCTTATAAAGGATGATGATACATCTGCTATTCAGGATACATTGCAAAATCCAAATATGAGCAACTTCACAAATGAATTTGATTACACACTTTGGATTTCATTACTTGAAAAAATCGTAGTTTACAACAAAGAAAATATTGTTTTTATATTTCGTAATGGAAGTAAAATTATATCTGCACTTTAATTTTAGACATCACATCTCAGAGCCGTGCTTAAAATGCTCAGACAAATTTTTCATCGGATTATATAAAAAGATCGCAGACAAACTATCGTATGAAGATGTGAACAACAACGACATACATCATTTATGCTATAATCTTTATCTACTGTTATTTCAAAAAGTGACGTCAGTACTCCCCTCCCCTGCTCAATTCATTTATCCCTATAACTTCTTTTTGATAGAAGTTATAGGGATTATTTTATTTCTGTTAAACTAAATTCAAATTGATATAAGTGATATTTTTTTGTATCACTTAAGGTTCAATAACAGATTGGATTGAGATTACAGAGGACGGTACGGTATACGTCAACGGCGAGGAGCTGATAGAACCGTATATCGACGAAAAAACACTTGGCGAATGTGATATTGAATTTCCGTATCAGGTTCCCGAAAGCAGAATTTTCGTAATGGGCGACCACCGTTCTACTTCCGTTGACAGCCGTACAAATATGGTTGGATGCATTGCTGATGAGTACATCATTGGCAGATTGATATTCAGGGTTTGGCCCTTTGAGGCTATAAGCCCGCTTTAATACGCAGCGTTCTTATTGGTGAAATTTGAAGAGAGGTGATATCTGTGAAAGAGCTGCAAAATTTTGTTTACAGACATATGGACGCATTGAAGCATCACAAGAGATATCTTGCTATGCTTACCGCTTTATCAATGCTTGTTACTTTCATAGTTCCGCTTATTCTTATGGAACCTGCGGATAGTATGTCGGGTATCCTTATATGTGGTAAAACTGAACACATTCACGATGATAGCTGTTATGAAGATGATACTCTCATTTGTGGTCAGGAGCTGCATACTCACTCAGAAGCTTGTTACCTGAAATATTCGGCAGCTTTAAAGGGTGCTTCCGGCAATGAAGAAATCGGAAATATTGATATTTATAATGCCGGCGGCGGACTGCAAGAAGACGGAAGTTATGAGTCAGCTGATGCACATAAGGTTGAGTATAAAAGTAATGTAGTACCATCACGTGATGAATACTATAACCCTAAGAAACTTCCTCTTTATACGCTTCTTTTTGGTGAGCCAATGGAAGGTCAATCCCATTGGGTTGATACTTCTAAATCGCTGGATGAAAACTTATTGATTGCTAATCAGGAATACTTCTTGGGTTATGCTAGTGACTTCTGTGCTTTTATCGAAAGTGATTTTACAGCTTTCGACGCCGATGCCGAGGGACGTATGTTCGTTGGCGGCGATCTTATTTTCAAGGGTATTCCTGACGGAAAAAAATGGAACTATCAGGTAGGTGCAGGTGACTACGGTCAATTTAAACCTATTTGGGATACAGATGAATATGGTCATTTAGTTGGCTTTGCATCAGGTATTATTGGTGGTAAGGTTTACCGTGTAGGTACAATTACCACAGGTGCTTTTGATTCATTGAAGTTTGACGATGGATTACCGACAGGCAGAACAGCACCAAGACATACTGACGGAAATGACGTTATGCTTTATCCCGAAGAGGGTGCATATAAGAGATTCGTTATAGGTAATCTTAAGGATTCGCTTCATTATGATGAAGACGGTCCTGTGGCAGATATAGCTTATGATTTCCCATGTGATCATTTGTATTATGACCATGCTTGTGAGCTGTGTGACGTTCTTTCTAAAGAAGAAATGGGTACAACTACAAATGAGCATAGCTATTTAAGAGAAGTAAATGAGCTTTCACAGTTTTATATCTATGATGATGTAAGCACAATTCTTGCAAAGACATTTGATACTTTAAGAGCACGTTCATTGAGTCTTGCTTCTATTGATGCAATAGCGGTTACACCCGATAATAACACACTTACATTAGACGCTACAAATATCGGTGATGCTAAAACAGTATATTTCAAAGTTAATGACTGGAAAAATTTTGATAATATTTTGATTAAGGTGCCAAGTGATAGAGCTACAATTGGTAAAAGTCCATATACAAATAATAATGATACAATTACAGACCTTAATCTTAACATTATTGTCAGCTGTGATGATAAGGAAATAGAAATTAAACGTGCAATAACTAAAGTACATGTTGATGGCACAGACTATGAGATTAGTAAAAGCGGCGGTAATGAAACAAACAATCATCCTGTTTCATCAAATATTCTTTATAACTTCTATAATGCTTCAACCGTTGAATTTATAGATGGTTGTAATTTCAACGGTACGATATTTGCTCCTAATGCTGATGCTTCAGCTCCCGAAGAATGTCCCGGACATCTTTCAGGTGCGTTGATTGCTAAGTCATTCTACGGTGGTCTTGAATTTGGTTACAGACCTTACCGTGGCGGTGTTGACATTTTCGGTATGGTATCCGGTTATGCGATTCCTGTTAACAAGTATGAGGAAGGTAAGGTTGACGCTAATGGAAATCCTGCTTTTCTTCCCGGTGCGTTATTCGCTATTAAAGAGGATGCTAAGTTTGTAAGCTTGTTTGAAAGCGGAAACAAAACAAATTTCGCAGCACTTCCTTCAAGAGTCGATTTTACAGGCAATAATAAATATTCACAGGAAAGAATAGAACAAAGCCAAGGCGACAGATCTTATGCGGGCGATGTGATAGACGGTGAAAAGCTTACAGCCCCTGTAGATTTTAAATTATATTCGGATTCAAACTGTGGTAGTCAAATTACAATCAATACTGAAACAAACAAGTTTGACATAGGCAATAGGGTTAAATTCTATCTCAAGCCTGATCCCGTTCAGAATGTAAAAATTGTTGAAAACGAGAATTTCAAATCAAAGTTAATTGATGCTAATAATCACATTTATGAAATACAGCTGATTAAGCCTGTAAATGGTAGTTTTGATATTACAGTACAGAATGCTTATGATGTTTCAAGTACAAAAACTGTAACAATCAATGCTACACAGAATATGACGTTGGTTGCTGACCCAAGTAGTTGTACTGAGGGTGATACTGTTACAATAACACCCGCAGCGACTCCTGTGGGTGCCGATAAATTATATTATCAGTATTTTGCAAATGGTGTTTCTTTAAATAATAATTATGTAGAAAATCAGCAGTGGACTGATAGTGAAACTACAAAAGTTCCAGGTAATATAATCTATAGCGTCAAGGCATATGTGAATATTGACGGTGAATATTACGAAGTAGCACAGGCAACATCAGAGAAAGTTACGGTAAAAGCAAAGGAAGTTGACATATCTGATATTAGAATTTCTCTTGATCCAAACTCGTTGACAACAGGTGGTACATTTAAGGTTTATGCGAAAAATTCTGATGGAAAATTACCTGATGATGTAAATGTAATATACCATTTTGGTGATTATTTTACAAGTGGAGAAACTAAAGCAACAGAGTACACATTTCAAACAGTTAAAGACGAAAAATATATAGTTGGAAAAGATATTCCTATAACAGTTGATATATTATATAATGGTAAAACTTACACACTTAATGATACAGTAACTGTTGATTTTAATAATGATATAGCATTTAACGACTATTATAGTAATGGTAAAAATGTTTATTATGTTGGTACTGATAGTTATGAATTCAGTTTGACTGGTCTTAAAACCTATCATGAAACTCCTTCTATAACATATTACTTCAACAATCAACCGATTGAAGGAAATAAAATAATACCTACATTAGTTGCCGATAATATACCTGTTAAAGCTGTGATTTCACTTAAAGGATTGACAAAAGAAATTACAGGTCAAAATGTTTTCGGTAAATACAACGATGGTCAAAATGGCACTACAGCTTTAGGTATTGATATAGAGGATGGACCTTATCAAGTAAATGATGGTATAGATGTAACATTACATGATGCTCCTAATGGTGCCATGGTTGTATTCAAAGCATACGATAGCTATAATAATGTTAAGTGGGAAACAGACGCAATTAAAGTTGAAGGTAATAGCTGTTCAGCTACATTTACTCCCGAAATAGCAGACGGTTATAATATCAAGGCATTTATGAACTATGAGGGAAACCCCGAAAAGGAATTATACGGTGGTTATGTCTATGTTGTAGCTGCACCTCTTACCGGTGATCTTTCAATTAATCCAAGTCAGATTAACACAGGTAGTGAAATTGAATTCAAAGTTTATGGTGCTACAGAGGGTGCGAGCGTTCAGTTTTCAATATATGATCAGAACAATAATTATCTTACAGCATTATATGGAACAGTTAATAATGGTGAATGTACAGCAACCTATAGACCTACTCAGGCTGGAGGTTATTCTGTAAAGGCGTTTATTTCCAAGGACGGAAGCCAAAGAGAAACACAGCAGCAGTGGTTTACTGTAAAGGAAAATACATCAACTCTTACAGGTGAATTTGATATTATTAATCCAAATGGTCAGGTAGAAGTAAAAGTTTATAATGCTACTGAAGGTGCAGTTGCTAAGTTAACTGTTACAGGACCAAACAACTTTAGTCATACCCCGTCCAGTAATATCGTTAACGGCACATATACTTTCTATTTTAACCCACCTAATGACGGTATTTATACAGTTAATGTTGTACTTGAAAAGGGTAATCAGACATATGATTTGGGTGTGCGAACATTCCAAAGAGGAGATGTTTCATCAGTAATAAAAGGTACGCTTTCATTTAGTAGGGATAATGGGCTTGATGATTATTATCCTAATGAAAAACTGAATATTACTTTTACTCCTGAAGGCGATATTGATACTAGTAAATCTGTTCAATTCGACATTTATTATTACAATAAAAACAATCATTTGACAACTGATCATATCAGTTATAATAGTAACGGTTGGACAACAACTTTCACTCCGGGAAACAAAGGTAATCTTCTTGTAACAGCTACCATAGATGGTGCAGTAGTAGCAGAAGCTTCCGTTACAATTAACGCTGTCTTCACATTTAGTGACAGTGAAAATGGTAAAAAAATAGTAACTGTATCAAAAACTGACACAGATGAATACATAAGTGAAATTCAAGAATTTAGTATTACTGATTCAAACAATGCTAAACATCAAGTAACAGATTACAATTTAGTTAATGATACTGATGGAAAATTAAGAGCTATAGAATTCACACCACTTGCAGGTGTAAGTGGTACTCTTTATCTCAGAGTTAAGCTTTCCGGTGGTGCAGAAACTTATTGCTATAAAACAATTACGGTTGAAGGCGGTAATGTTAGTATAAGCAGTATAAATCAAAATATATACGCATTAAGAAAAACTCTTAAAATCCTTGAAGACGAAGGAACAGACTCAACAACTACTGATAACGAGATATTAATCACAGCACCTGATAATGGCGAAATTGATAGTGTAAGACTTGTATTGCCGGGTGATGTTAATACTGAAAATTCATTTAAAATCAAAGTAATATTTAATAATGGAAATGAAGATATTAATCCACCTAAAGAATACAATACGATTTCAACCGACTCTGAAACAGGAACTAAGTATATTGACATTTCGACTGCTGAATATGACAATGTCAGATCAATTAAAATAGTACCTGTTATAGGTTCAATTACAGTTGATAAGTGTTATCCTAAGTATAAAAATGAAGAATACATAGTAACAAAAACAATTCCAAGAAGTTTCACTCTTAAAAAGAACGAGGAAAAAGAAATCGTTCTTGAAAATTGGCTGAACTCAGATGATGCAGTACAGACACTTAAATCTTTAACTTTCAACCTTACAAGTGCGGGTTCAATATCCTACGCTTTAATAGGCAAGGATGATACAAGTGTTCCTGTATTCAAAACAGTTCAATCTCAACAAGATGGAGATAAAATAAAGGTAGTAATTAATGATATTAATGCAGCTAATATTGAAAAAATCAAGATTTTTACCACAGCTAATTCATTAACAGTAACAGAATACACAATAAGTGCATTTATCGGTTCCGTGGGCTATGTTGATGAAAATGATAATACTAATCAGACTGAACTTAATAAATTCTTAAACAACAATCTTGACATAATCAACTATTATACATTAGTTGAACAGCAGGCTCCAACAGGTTACTTCAAGGAAAATACTGTTTATACTATTGAAGTAAAGGAAACAATTGACCTTGCAACACTTGCTAATGGTGTACCGACAAAGGTTCTTACAACGATTACAGTAAAGGATCCTAACGGCAGCGAGAAAATGAAATATACCGTTGACGTAACCGAGAGCAGAGCAGATAACAAAACTAAAAGAACTTTAAAAATCGGTGATGTGGAATTTACTATAACAAAGGATGCAAGTGGAAATCTGACAGTTACAAGCACAGATGCAAATATTAACACAAGTGGATGGGCAACAGATAAACCTGCACAGTATGGAAATTATTATTTTGATCCTGCTGCAATGATGATTGTTCCCGTTCCGGAGCCAATAGTTTACAAGAATACTAATGGTCTTCTTTTCCGAAAAGTAAACATCAATGGTGCGTCTGTTTTTGAAGTAATGATTAAAATGCATGAATTTGTTGCCGGTGAATGGCAGGATGTACCCGAATGGAGTTGGATAAAGGGCAAATCAAATGAATGTCTGCTGAGCGTAAGCGGCGATAATGCGACAATTAAAACTGGCGTTTACTACAGATTCCATGAAACTAATGGAGGCGGAAAATATCTGCTTGCTGATGATATTTACATGATCAGAGATAGTGAAGATACAAATAAAATTTATTACTGGTCTGTAGATAGAAAAAATACAATAGCTCCGTCAAAACCTGAAAATCCAAAGTCTGCTGATAATCCTAATGGATATAATGTTTTGGATCTTACAAGGGAAAATGTAATCCGTATGGAAAATCAAAGACTTCCCGGTCTTAAACTTACTCTTTTAAAGACAAAGGCAGAGTCAGAAACTAATGAGATTATCAGTAATGATACTAATGATGCTAATGATGCGGTATTCAGCTTGTGTGCTATAGACGGAACTGTATTGTTGAACAATGTGGTAGTAACCAATGGTCAGCTTGATCTGGATGTAAGTCAGGTACAAAATAGCATATATGTAGAAAATGGTTATATTAAACCCGGTACTTATTACCTCAAGGAAATAAAACCTCCTTCAGGACGTGAAGCATCAGTCAGCGACTTCTATTTCACTATATCGCTTAACAAAAACTATGTATACACGGTTGAAAGTGCCGAAATACTTCCCGGTGTTTTAGCGATAGAAGAAAGACAGTCCGACGGTACAACTCACAAGGTTTTAAGGTTCTTAAACAATGCGTTAAAGCAATTACACGGAGCAAATCTTGATGAAGATACTCCTATCATTCAATTCAAATTTAATACTGACAGCAGTCAATTTGATTATGGTAATGCAAGTTTCTCAGCTAAAGTCAATGGTGTGGCGGTTCCTCCTGTAAAGAGTGCTTATCCTACAGGATGTAACGTACACGACAATGGTATTTCATTCAAGGCTGCAGAAGTAACAGTACAGCTTACAGTTAAGCAGTTATGCGACCTCTTTGGAGTATCAGTTGAAAACTTCAATACTATTACCGAATTTTCAGTTCATTGCTGGAACAAAACAACAACAAGTGATGTTGATTTCTATCCAATCGAAAGTACTGGTGGTTCTTCAAGTGGAAGCGGAAGTACAATGACAGGCGGAGAAACAATAAAGAACCTTATATGGAATACAGAAAGAGTACCTGATTATACAGTCGGAAAAGGGAAATTAACATTCTATTTTGTTGATGGTTCAAGCAAAACTAATAAAAATGAAATTAGTATAACAGCTGGAAATTGGTGGCATTTGTTTGATTTGAACGAATTTACTACTGATGGTGTTGTTAAAAATGTTGCTGCGATTCAATTGGAAGTTAGCGGTGAAACGACAAATAATGAGAATTTAAAGAAGCTTGTGATTGAGGACTCAGGTGGTCAAAGAATTTGGGGAGCTGATGATAAAGATCATAATATAATAGAACCCGGTGTGCCTTATACATTTGGCAGTATTCCTACTACAACTACAACAACAGCAACAACTACTACAACTACAGTAGAAACGACAACAACAACAGCCGCACCTATCCCAACTCTTACAATAGACGGCAGTAACCTTATGGTTTCCAACGTAGAAATTGGAACTGATATGGATTTACGTGTTAAAAAGAGATGGGCAGGAGATGAGGATGTTACAGAACTCAGACAGCCTGTTAAATTCCAGCTTTGGCGTAAAACGGTTAAAGACGGAAATTCATCAGATTATACACCATGTGATCCTTATAAAAATGAAGACGGAACAGCTACAGGCGGTCTAGTAACCGTTGGTGAAAGCGATAACTGGCAGTATATCTGGGAAAACTTACCAAGATTTGTTAACAGCAATACAGACGGAACAGAGGGATTATACTACTATAAGGTAACAGAAGTTTCCGAACCTAAGGGATATAATCAAGTAGGTATTGATAATGAATACAGTAAGGACTTCAACGAAGGCGGTACTGTTGTAATTACAAACGAAGCTGATGTCATTGATATTCCTATAAGCAAAACATGGGATTTCGGAAATTGCGGTAAAGACGTAGTTCCTGATAGCGTTATGTTTAAGCTTATGGCTAAAGTAGGCGATGAATGGATTTACCTTCCCGGAAAAACAATTGTATTGACAAAACCTGCTGACTGGAATGGTACAGATGATTGGACAGGCAAGTTTGAAAATCTCCCCGTTGAGTTTGAGTATCAAGTGGAAGAATGTCCGCTTCATTACGAACATTGGGATGTTGATGAAACAAATTCAAAACTTACAGTTACAGCTGTAAAGCCGGCAACAGGAGATGAAAATGCAGAAAGTTTCGCTGTAGAAAACGATTACAATGTTCCAACAGGAACACTTGAAGTTGGCAAGTCATGGCTCGACAACAATGATACTGCAAACAGACCTGCACAGCTTAAACTTAATCTTTACAGAACAATTGCAAAGCCTTATTACGAGGAAACAGACATTCCTTACGAGGGCGATTATAAATCAGACTATGCAAGACTTTTACAACATTCACTTTACTTCTACGACGCAAATATGTGCGGTGCGGACGTATCCGAAAGCAGTAAACTTGCATGGCGTTCAAATTGTCATATAGAGGATGAAGTTCCCGGAGGCTATCATGATGCGGGCGACCACGTAATGTTTGGTTTACCGCAGGGCTATACAGCAACAATGCTTAGCTGGATGTATCTTGAATTCTTTAAAGACGGCACAAATGCAAATACTGCAAACAAATCAATTGATTCTGCTGATAAGGCACATTTAAAAGTCATTCTTGAAAGATTTTACGATTTCTTTGCAAGCTCAGTTAAGTATGACAGCACAGGCGAAATCTCAGAAATCCTTGTTCAGAAAGGTCATGGTAATGTAGACCATATGATCTGGTGTTCACCTGAAAAACAGCCGTCAAGAGTATCAGAGATGATATGGAGCAGTACAAGCGGTGCTAATATAGCGGCTGAATATGCGGCAGCATTGGCACTCGGTTACATTAACTTCCATGATCAAGATTCTACTAAATATACTAGATATCTCGAAGTTGCTAAAAAGCTTTATAGATTCGCAGAAAAAACTTCTGCATTCGCAGCAGGGGATTCCATGGGTTCGTACTATGCCGACGGCGACAAGGAAGACGATATGCAGCTTGCAGCGGCTTGGTTATACGAAGCAACAAATGATGATACGTATAAGGGCAAGAGATTAGGTTCTGATAAGGACGTAAGCAAAGGCTTGCAGTGGGACGATGTTCAGCTTGCGGCAGCGGCAGCAACAGCTCGTCAGGATCAGAATTGGGGCAAGGTAACAAAATTTATTGACGAGAATATTGTTAATAAAGATTTCTACTACATTCACTCATGGGGTACAGCTCGATTCAACACAATGGCTCAGACTGCTGTTCTTATAGCAGCGAAGAATAATCCCGACAAGCAGAAAACTTACGTTGACTGGGCAGTTAAGCAGATGAACAAGATTCTCGGTGACAACGAATGGAAAGACACAATAAGCACAGACGGATGTACAGGCGGTACAGTAAATTCAACAAGATACCCTGTATGTCTTGTTACAAACTTTGCACCTGATGATGAAAATGTTTATTCACCACAGGCACCTCATCACAGAGCTGCTTCCGGTTGGAATACTCATGAAGAATACAAAACAAATTGTGGTTACAATCCTGAAAAGTCATATCAATTAATCGGTGCGTTGGTTGGCGGTCCTGCATTTGAGGCTCACAAGGCAAATGAACAGCCGCAAATGAGAGATTTTGGTCACGATCATCCATTATCAAATCACAATTATATCGACGACCTCCACGACTACTGTTGTAATGAGGTTGCAATCGACTATAACTCAGGTCTTGTAGGTGCAGCAGCAGGCTTGTACTACTTCTTAGGTACAGGCGAGCGCTCAACTATGATTGAGGGCGTTGAGATTGAGGGTAAGTGGAATAATGTTCAGCCTTACACTCCTGATAGTGGTTCAGCTCCGGTATTATATAGTGAAGTCGTTGCAAAGCAGGTTGGCTACAATATGGTGCCTTTCAGAAGAACTGCGGTTAGTGTGTTGAATGGTAATAAGACATATACATTAAAAGAAACATATACAACTGATTTTTCTTTTAGTGATAATCAAATTACATTAACTAACTCAATAACAAACATTAGTCGTATTGTAGTAGAATTTAATATTCCAAATACTAGTGGATTTGGTGGCTATTTTGCTTGTGATAGTGTTAGTGATGATTCAAAACAATTTAGTACTAATGATAGTACAATAGTAAATGGAAAATATGAAATAATATTAAATTCTCCAACAGAAATAAAATATATTAAAGCAAAGGCTTATTGGAATAATGCAGGTGCAACTGTTAACAACGTGTATTTCTATGAAGAAAGTACTACCCCCCCAGAATTTGGCTTTACATCTGATACTCCACAAGATAATACAACACACAAATTAAGACAGAACATTACATTTAAAACAAATGAAGCAGCAAACTGGACAGCAAGTCCGAATGACAGCAGTATAGTTCAGCTTACTCCAAGTAGTGACAATAAAGAATGTACAGTTAAATTCTTGAAGTATACTGGTCAGGCTGTAACAATCACGGCAACAAGTATTAGTGATCCAACAAAATCTGTAAACCGTACAATTTCCGCAAATAAAGCAAGTTTAAGCCTTGATAAGTCAGAATTAGAAGTTGGCGAAAATGTTACATTTACAGTAAATAATGTTACTAATGACGGTAATATTACTTGGGAATATTACGTAAATGACACAAAGCTTGAAAATGCAAATAGTAACCCATATACATATACATATACTGCTCCTACAGCAGGAGAAAAGAGTGTATATGCAGTAGCAAAGAGTGGTGATGTTGAGGTTGACAGAACAGCTGCACAAACATTTACAGTTAAAGCTGCAATACCTAAAATCAACGGTGCAAGTGAAATGTTCGAGGGCGAAACTAAAACTTATGAACTTGACGGTGCAACGAGTTGGAAGGTAGAAACCAATACTAATTTTGCATCTATTGATGAAAATGGTAACCTATCTTCTATTGCTAACGTTGATAATAACACAACAGTTCAGATTTCTGCTAAACTTGGCGAAACAACAATAACAAAGGATGTGATAATTAAGCCGATTACAATAAGTGACCAATCAATGGGAACAAGTGAAACAATTACTGTTGAACTTGGAGACGTTACTGGTAATTATCAGTGGAAAGTTGAATCAGAAACGCCCGCTGCACTTGGTAGTATTTCAGGCGATAATGCAAAATGTATTATCAATTCAAGTGCTAATACTGGAAGTTTTATTATTGGTTTGTATATCAATGATTCAAATGTTACCGCTAATAAGCTTACACAATTTACTGTTAATGTAGCGGATGGAGCATTTAATCTTATAGCTGATAATAACAAGACTTCAATCAATGTTGGTGAAAGGTTGTATATGAGAGCTGACGGACGAAATAATTTACGTTTTGAAATTAATTCAGGTTCAAAATATGCTGCTATTGTCGATAATAATAATGTTCTTGGTTTAGCACCTGGTACAGTAACGGTTGTAGCAATTGATATTGATAAGAATGAAAGGTCAGTACCTTATACAATTACTGTATCGAATGATAATCTTGTTATCAATAATCCATTGAAGGATATAAATGATCTGACAATTGGAATGGAAAAACAGTTCAATGCTAATAACAACATATCAAATACAAATTGGAATTTTAATTATAATTGGTATATTACTAATGATAAAAATACTAATAATGAACCTATTGTGGAAGTGGTCGAAAGTGGTAACAACAGTATTAAGGTTAAGGCATTAAAAGCAGGTACATTTACATTGAATGTTGATATGGTATATTCTCAAAATAATAGTAATAATATTATAGCATTTACTCAATCACAAAATGTAACAATCAATGATATTTCTGGTACTATTAAGATTGGTGATAATCTTTCATCAATTGAATTTGATACTCCTTATTCTATTTCTGTTGAAAGCTTACCTGATGGTTATTCTTATGGTGATTGGAGTTATAGCGAAGGCGGAAAGAAAGTCGAGTTTGCTAACAACAACAGTAACTATACAATAACAGGTAAGGAAATTGGTGAAACAACAATTAATGTAAAGATTAAGTATAGTGGCAATGATGTTAAAACACTTAGTAAAACAATTACAATAACACCACCTGCAATGTCACTCTCACTCACATCAGCAACAATTGAAATAAAGGACGAAATTGAAATCGAAGCATTAAACGTACCTGAGAACTCAGATTTGTTGTGGTCTGCAAGCGGAAATGTTGAAATCATCAGCAAGGACGATAACAAAGTCAGAATAAGAGGCTTTGCCATAGGTTCAGGTACAATTACAGTAACAGCTACACCTAAGGCAGCAACAGCTAACGAGCCAATGACTGTATCAGAGGATGAAACTCAGACAGCTTCAGCTGCTATTGAAGTAACAAATGTACCGCAATATACTGATTATTACTTCATTCATAAGGAAGTAGTGAATAAGAGCATTCCTAAGGATTCATTAACAGACATCAACGTTGCCGACCTGATTGGTTCAAATGAGGTTGGAAAGATTGTTGTTAAGTTTAACTCGAATTCAGCTTCGAACTACAATGGTGTAATATATTATGAAGGCACAACAACGGAAAAATCTGCTGAAACCGGATATGAGTTTACAGCAAGTGGTCCTCAAAGTGTTATAATTAATATAACAACACCAGAAGTTTTAAAGAATCTTTATATTAAGAGTAACTGGAATGAAGCAAATTCGAGAATCGAAAGCATCTACTTCTATGGTAAAGTTAACGGTCCGACAATTGTTAACGCTCCTGCTTCTATGATAGTAGGTAATGAAGCAAAACTTGGTGCTCTTGGTTTTACAGCTGGCAGCACAATTAACTGGGAAATTATCGAAGGCAGCGAGTATGCTACAATCGATAGTAACGGTAAGTTAACAGCAAATAGTGTTAAGGACGGAACTCCTGTAACTATTAAGGTAAGGGCTACAAATGCAAACAATGCAGCTGAAACAGACGAAGTATCAATCAAAATCAACGGAAAGCCTGTAACTATTTCGGCTAACCCATCAAAAATCAAGTTTAACGGTGAATCAACTATTACAAGTAGTCAGGATTCATTAAAATACACAATCAAATTTGAAAATGGTGCTTCTGCTGAAGAACTTTTTGAAATCGATAACGGTATATTGAAGCTTAAAGATGGAGCGACGATAGGAGAAGAAACCAAAAAACTGATGATTCAATCTGTGGGTACAAATACATATGCACCATCAAATGCTGTAAGTGTAATTGTATATGGCGGCATTTTTATCACAGGCGTGGACGAACTTCCTTTAAGTACAGAACATAGAACTTCAGAAAGTAAGCTGACTGTTAAAAATGCTTTAGGTGAGGTTACTTGGAGCATTGAAGGGGAAGATAATGAAGAATATGTTATTAGTTATGTAGAAGAAGATGGTTCATATATCGTAACTAAAGATGATAAAACAATCCTTAAACTCTACTCTAATGGTAAAATCGAAGCCGGTACTGCAGCAGGAATGGTTACAATTACTGCAACAGAAGACGGAAATGAAGCTACACACACAGTTAAAGTAACAGATCTTCCAATGGAGCCGATTATCCCAACAGAGGGTAAGACTCATGTTAAAGAAATCATTCTTACGGCAAATAATAGCTGGAAATCTGAATTAGCTTCTCTTCCGACTTGCGATCAAAAGGGTAATCCATATTACTACTATTTTGAGGAGTACGCTTATACAAATTCAACTGCTAACGAGGGTTGGACGCTTATTTACTCAGATACAAATCTCGGTTACATTCATGCAAATGGTTCTTATATTCCTGTAGATTATGTTGGAAACGGTAGTTCGCTTAGCAGCGAAGTTAATTCAAAAACATCATTTACAATAGAAAATAAGCAAACCGACAAGCCACAAGGCACACTCCCCTCCACCGGCGGAAGCGGAGCAAGGACATATTATTACTTAGGAGGTGTAATCATGCTTCTGGGTATAGCCGGGTTCACAGGTCTTAAGCGACGTGAGAGAAAGCGTCGTAAAGAAGAATAAACGCAAAAGCATAATAAACAATGAAAGGGGAGGGCTTGAATAGGCTTAAACCCTCCCCGCAAATGAAAATTAATTTTAAAGGAGAATTATTATGAAAAAAACTAACAAAACTTTTAAGAGATTCGCAGCCATCACTTCCGCTTCACTTTTAGCAGCTTGCGCTGTTGCTCCCGTGGCATTTAATGCTGTTGCGGCAACACCTATAACAGAGGGTTCTATCACAATTACAACACCTGAATCTGACCACTCTTACAGAGCATATCAGATATTTGACGGTGATCTTTCATCAGAAACTGTTGACAGTGTAGAAAAGATTACTTTTGCTAACATTAAGTGGGGTAGCGGTGTACTTGAGAAAATTACTGTTGATGGAACAGAACTTTCTATTTATGATGCTCTCAAGAATGTAAATAGTGCATTTTCAAAGGACGGTGCTGCATTAACATCAGCCGAAGAAGTATCAAAGGTTTTAGAAACAATTAATTCTAATATTCCTGGTGTTACAACATTTGCTGCAATTGATGAGATTGCTGCTGTATTTGCACAGTTTAAAGATACTTCAAAATCTAATATAATAAACAGTGCTTATGCTGATGGTAAATATGTGATAGATATTACTGATCCTGGTTATTATCTTGTAGAGGAAACTTCTTCAGGTAGTAACTTAGCTAATGGTGAAGCTGTAACTAAATATTTACTCCAGGTTGCCGGTGATGCAGAAGTTAACCCAAAGGCTGATGCTCCTAAGGTTATGAAGAAGGTTCAGGAAGATAGCAAAATTAAAGGTGAAGGAGAAGTTGGTGATACAGTAACATTCCCAAGTTCAGATTACGTTTTAGCAGATGGCTTTAACGATGTTGCTGACTATAGTATAGGTGAGGATATTAACTTTACACTTTATGGTTCACTTCCTACATCATTTGCAAACTATGACGCATACTACTATCAGTTTACTGATGAAATGGGAGCAGGTCTTTCTTTAGTTAACATTAATGGTACTGGACTGGGAAAAGATGATTTTTCAGTAACAATTAAGGATGGAAATAAAGAAGTAACTTTAAATCATACTGAAGATTTGTATACAGTATATATTGGTAATGATAATACTTTTAAGGTAATTCTTCCTGATTTAAAGAAGATTGATATGGATTCTACTCAGGATGGAATTCAGCAAATGTCATCCAATGCTATCATCACTGTTGATTATAAGGCTGAACTTAATGCTAATGCTGTAATTGGTAACAATGGTAACCCTAACGATGTTTACCTTACATATTCCAATAATTCAAATACAGCACAGGGCGGTTTAAATGATACTGGCAATGGTCCTAAGGACGAGGAAGAAGTAGGCAACACAGCTAAGGATTACAATGTAGTATTCACATATGAGCTTGATATTACAAAGAAACTCGGCGAAAGTGGCTATGCAGATGGTGATTCTGGTACAAAGGCTGGATTTAAACTCTTTAGAGATAATAATGGCACTACAGAATATGCTAAATTCACATTAGCTGAAGGAGTTTATAAATTTGCAGAATGGACTACTGAAGCAAATGCAACACAGGTTGAAACAAAAGAGGGCGGTTTAATTAATATGGTAGGTCTTCAGGACGGAACATATAAATTAACTGAAACACTTGTACCTACAGGCTATAACAAAATGGACGATAAGACAGTTGTTATTGTTGCTAATACAAGTAATACAGCAGAAGGTACATGTCAGAATTATAATGAAACATCAGGCACAGCTGTTGGTAATGCTTTAACTTCTCTGACAATTTCTGTTGACGGTGGAACAGCAGCTGAATCCATAGATGAAAATAAGAGCAGTGTGGATATGGAAATTACTAATAACAAGGGTAACACCCTCCCCGGCACCGGTGGTATCGGTACAACAATCTTCTATCTTGGCGGTGGCGCAATGGCAGCAATTGGCGGCGTATACCTGATTTCCAAGAGAAGAATGAAGAAGTCTGAGGAATAAGTTAAAATAGTAATATTTAATCAGAATAGAAAACAACGAATTAAAGGCTAATTGACCTAATTATGCCGCCGACGGTGAAAGCCGTCGGCGGCCATTAGGGAGGATCCCATGAAGAAAAAAATCAATAAAGCAAGCTTATTTACAACAATATTTTTTACATTAATGCTGTTCGTGGGAGTCTCCGTGATGCTTTACCCAATTGTAAGCGATTGGTGGAACTCCAAGGTACAAAGCCGAGCAGTTGCCAACTATGAAGTGGCAGTTGCAAATATGGACACAAGCAGAACAGACAAAATGATTGAAAAGGCAAACGAGTACAATAAGAAAATAGCTCGACTTGAAGCTCCTTTCGTAAATTTCGACAAGATTTCAGGCTATGAAACAGCCCTGAATATTTCTGGTACGGGAATTATGGGATATATCTCAATCCCCGTTATCCAGGTGGAGCTTCCAATCTATCACGGCACAAGCGAAGAAGTACTGAATATTGCCGCTGGACACCTTGAAGGCTCATCGCTTCCCGTAGGCGGAGCTAATACACATTCAGTTATTTCTGCCCACAGAGGATTACCCTCTGCAAGACTTTTCACAGACCTTGACAGAATCGAAAAGGGCGATGTTTTCACAATTAATATCCTCGACCGTATATATACCTACGAGGTTGAGGAAATACTGATTGTAGAGCCTCACGAAGTAAACACACTTTCAATTATCCCCAACAGCGATTATGTAACCCTTATGACTTGTACACCCTACGGCGTTAATACACACCGTTTGCTGATACGTTCACACCGTATCGAAACTGTGTACAAGAAGGAATACAGAGTTGTTGCGGAAATGGTAAAAATTGACCCTATGCTTGTTATCCCCTTTATATGCGCACCATTTGTACTTATTCTGATATGCGTGTGGGTATTCGGAGGCAAGCGTAAAACGAAATCAGCGCGAGAAATCGCAGAACGTCTTTTAATTGATAGAAGGGAGGTTGTAAAATGACAGCGACAAGCAAAAAAATCGGCTCTTTGCTGATAGTTTTAGGAATGGCTATTTTCCTTTGCCTTAGCTGTATAAGCACAGTAGCTTCCGCAAAAACGAAAGGAACGCTTACTCTGATATGCGAATGTAAAGACAAACCTGTGCAGGGCTTGAAATGGAATTTATACCGTATCGGCTCCTTTGACGGCGAAAAAATCACCCTTGAAGGCGAATTTGCAAGACTTCCCGTAGATATGACTGATATTTCAGCCTCGGGATTAGCAGATGCAGCCTCTACTTTGAGAGAATTTGCTTTTATTTACAAGTATAAGGCAGTAGATAAGGGCAATTCTAAAAAAGACGGCACAGTTGAGCTGAAATACGATGAAGCAGGAGTATATCTCATAGCCGCAAACAATCATATTAATGGGCAGGTAACATATATTCCTACACCTGCAATATTCGTGCTTGACCCCGAAAAAGAGCCTGAAAAGGTAATATATCCGAAGATAAAGCAGATAGCCGTATTAACAGGAGAAATTGAGCGTTTCCAGCTTATGAAAATCTGGCAGAATGATGAAAATCTCCCCACAAAGCCAACTGAAATCACAGTGGATATCTACCGTGACCATAAATTATACGATACAGTAACTCTTTCCGAGGCAAATAACTGGAGTTATTCCTGGCAGGAGGATATGGGTTCAGAGTGGTCGATGCTGGAGCGTAAGCTCCCTGAGGGCTGTTCCGTTATATATCGCAAGGACGGCAGACAATACATCGTAGTGAACACATATGTTCCCGATTTCAGTTTTGACTGGGAGGTTAACTTCCCACCTCCGACAATAGAAACAACTACAACATCAACTGCAACAACGACATCCACTACCACAACAACAGCAACGGCAACAAAGGATATAGTTGCAGAAGATTCCGAAACTATGACAACAACCACTTCTACCACAGAAACGACTACAACTACCACAAATAAAAAGACAACCAAGACAACCAAGAAAACTACCACAACAAGCAAGCTTCCGCAGACTGGACAATTATGGTGGCCTGTACCTGTAATGGCAGGAGCCGGGCTGGTTCTGGTTGCGGTAGGAGCAAGAATAATCGGTAACTCAAAGAGGAACGAAGATGAATAAAAAACACGGATTATTTTGTGTGGTGCTTGGGACATTGCTGCTGATAGCAGCAATGTCCCTTGTTCTCTACAACAGGAATGAAAACAAAAAAAGCGGAGAAGCAGCACAATCTGTGCTTGTGGAACTGGCAGAGGTTATACCACCACCACCCACAGAGCCTGTAACGGAGATACCCACAGCAGGCGATATATTTGCAGAATACGACATAGAGCCCACAACTGTGCCGAAAGAGGAAACAACAATAGTTATAGCAGATAACGGCTATATTGGAATAGTATCAATTCCCGATTTACAGCTTGAACTGCCGGTTATGAGTGATTGGAGCTATCCAAAGCTGAATATAGCCCCATGCCGATACAAGGGCAGTATAGCCGGGGGAGATATAATCATAGCTGCACATAATTATTGGTCCCATTTCGGCAGACTGTCAGAACTTGGCGGAGGTGAGATTTTCACCTTTACCGAAGCAGACGGAACAATTCACAAATATGAAATTACCGAGATTATCCAGCTTGACGGCAGAGATATAGACGGTATGGATTTCGGCTCCGCCGATTCCTGGGATATGACCCTATTCACCTGCACTCTCGGCGGTCAGAGCAGGGTTACTGTCAGGGCGGTGGAAATCAATGAGTAATTTCGAAGGGCTCCCGATGTAATTCTGGGAGCCGTTTTTGTTGACTTTCGGCGGTTTATCTGTTATAATAAAAATATATCCCAAATCCGCAAAACTCAGTAAAAAACACCATCTAAGAAAAAAACCATACCGATGACTCAAAGTTCATAGGTATGGGATTAGATTTTTATACGCTAAACAATCAAAAATTTTTGGCAGGTTTCTTCCATAATCATTCTTGCCTTTATAGGAGGAACATCAAGCTCACAGACAGCAGCATGGTAATGCCCTCCTCCGCCGTGAACAGCACATATATCATTTGCAGAAATATTTCCGTTTGTTCTTGTTGAACAACGAGAACGACCGTCAGGTAACTCACGAACTGTTACACCTATCTGCATTTCCTCATACTGTTCAACATATGAATTTATTCCCCCAATCTCTGAGTCTGCTATATCTGCCTTTTCGAGATCCTCCAGTGTGATAATTCCTGTTATTATACTGCCGTTACAAGAAAAATTGAGACTTTTCTTCAGTATTTCTTCAATTGCACGACGTCCCTTTGACTTAACAAAACAGTTTCGTCTGCTGATATTATAATTATCGGCGCCATATCTCACGAGTTCAGCAGCAATTTCAAAGCTTTGTGAACTTGTGTCAGATGTCTGAAAACAGCGTGTATCAGTTACAAGCGCAGTATACAGTAAATTCGCTATATTTTTTGTAATGACAACATTCATAGCCTGGAGCAGCTTGAAAACAATTTCACTGCAAGCACCACAATCTTCTTCCACATATTTGAAGTCTGCATTTATAGAATTATCACGGTGGTGATCAATACAGAATGTGAAATGCTTATCAGCATAATTTCCCGTTCGCATTGGCGACACTGCATCCACAGAAAAATAAACAGGATTTTTGATATCATCCTGCTGTACAGCATTTGTCAGATATTGATGTATTTGCGGAACATTATCTCTGCCTACAACGATACACTTCTTACCGATAGATTGTAATCCAAGTGCAAGTGCAAAGGAAGATCCTATACAATCCCGTCGGGACGTATATGATAAACTATAGCATATTCATCGTAACATTTCAGTTTTTCAGCCATTTCTCTTATGGTAATGTTCATATTTTTTACCTCCTCAAATATTATTGATAATCTTTATTCAATCATATTATAGCAGATCAGCGACACAATTACAAGTAAAAATTCGAAAATTTATCCCATACCGATGACTCAAAGTTCATCGGTATGGTTTTTTGTTTTGTTGAGGATATATTTGCTTACAGCATCTTAAAGATTTCCTCAAAGCAAACGTGGGCGGACATATATCGGAAACGAACGACCACAGGTTATCTTCGGTATAAAATTAATTCCCCATATTGATTTGTACGATTCATAACGAAACGTATTAACACATAAATTAGTAATGCAAAGGGAGGCGAGCCGTTATGAAAGATACGATATATACAATACATTCTTTCCGAACAACAGACATTAATAAGCTGAAAATGATTGTAACTGCAAAAGTTGAGAAGATAGTCAATCGTAAAATCAGCAAATCTGTCTGATATTATCTAAAAAGACAAGGAGGTGAGGTCAATGCCAAAAGTGGCTATATACTGTCGTCTATCAATAGAAGATAAGAACAAACCAGCAAGCGATAACAGTCAGAGTATAGTCAATCAGAAATCTATGCTCCGTGATTACTGCCGTGAGCGTGATTGGGAGATATACGATATTTACTGCGATGACGGCTACAGCGGCATTGACCGCAGCCGTCCTGAATTCAACAGACTGCTCAACGACTGTGAAAAAGGCAACGTCGATATTGTCCTCTGTAAGGATCAGTCGAGATTTTCAAGAGATACTATTGTAATTGAGCAGTACATCAACGATAAATTTCTTGAATGGGGCATACGTTTTATCGGAGTTGCCGACAATGCCGATACAGACAGCGAAAGCTACAGCACTATGCGGCTTTTTACAAGTGCATATAATGAAATGTACGTCAAGGATATTTCGTCAAAAATCCGTCGTACTCTTGCATATAAAAGGGAGCAGGGACAATTTATAGGCTCCTTTGCACCATATGGCTATAAAATTGCTCCCGATAATAAACATCAGCTGATTATTGACGAAGAAACCGCACCTGTCGTAAAACTCATATTCAATATGTATGCTGACGGCGAGGGCTATCGGAAAATAGTGCAAAAACTGAATGATGACGGTATTGCAAGTCCGACGGAATATAAAAAGCAAACAGGCTCCCGATACGTAAATTTCAACGCACAAGCGGGAAACCCAAAGGGATTATGGACGCAGTCAACAATTGCAAGAATGCTTTCTAACGAAATGTATACAGGCACCCTTGTACAGGGAAAATCACACCATATCAGCTACAAAAATAAGAAGCGGAAAAAAGTTGATAAGGATGAATGGATTCGCATACCAGATACTCACGAAGCTATAATAGATTCAGATATATGGTCACGGGTACAGGAAAGACTGAATAGTCACACACGAGTAGGTAAACGCTCACAGGAGCTTTCACCGCTATCTAGCAAGGTAAAATGTGCCGTATGCGGACGACCTATGAAACGAAATGTCTATTATAACAAATCCAAAACTATAAAATATTATGGTCTTCAATGTGCCACATATAAAACAGGCGCAATGAATTGTCAGAACAAATCAAGTATCAGCGGACTTGTCCTTGAACAGAAAATTCTTGATGAACTGAATACTATCGTAGAAAATTACTGTCAGTCAGAGGATATATGTCTGGCTGATATACATACTGAACAGCTGAAAACACTTGAAAAGAAGCTATCTGCACTCAACAATCAATATAATTCCGCAAAAGAACGCCTTGTGAAGATGTATAAGGATAAGCTTGATGGTATAATTTCCGACGAGGATTATTCTCTGTTCCGTCAAAGTCTTAACGAAGAAGAACAGCAATTATCGGAGCTTATAGCAGAGGTTAAACAGAAGATATCAGAATGCCATAAGAGACAGGAAAATGCTGCTGAACAAAAAAAGCTCATAGAAAAATATACTCGTTTCGATAAACTTGACTGTACCATTGCCGACGAATTTATTGACTATATTGAAATCGGAACGAAAGACGAAAAGGGCAGCCGTGAAATACATATACATTGGAAAATATGAGGATAAGCGGTATAAATACGCATATCCTCATATTAAATCAACACCGCACAAAGCTTGTGCGGTGTTGTCTTTATAGTGCGTTTATGTTAAGGGATAGTTTAGCTGAATAATGCTTCGTAATAAGCCGAATCTTTTTCTGTATCTTCATTAAATGTCTCTATGATGCATATAAGATTATCGTCTATTTTTCTTGCATAAATATACTCAATTAGTTCTTGACCATCATAAGTTGTTTTCATTATCAATCTGACGTATTCCTCTTTGCCAAGATTCACTTTTACTAATTCATCGGTTACTTGTGTACCACCTTCTGAATTAGCCATTCCGCCATAGAATGCAATGTAATCATCAAAAAAATCATATTCAGTATAATCAGGATTATCAGGAATACCAAGTTCTGTATTTAAAAAACTAATTGTAATATATCCACCATTATTGAAAAAAACATTTTCAACAGCCGTAGCTGATTGACGTGTTCTATCCTTATCAGTAGTACAACTTGATAATATACCCTCTTCATTCATTGATATATACTGTTCACTTAATTGTTCGTAATCTTCAGGTACATTCATCTTGATACCTGCACACTCATTGACATACACGCCGTCCTTGTAAAGTCCCTTGGTGTAGCTTGTGCCTGCCATAGGATCATCCGCAACAGTTTCTGCAGAAGCGTCAAGAACGGTTTCAGGCTCTGTGCGTGCAGTAAATCCATCGCCATAGGACAAGCCATAGCCGTATTCAAGGAAGCATTCCTCTGTTCCTATCTGGTCAATTGAGCCGTACCAGGGAGCAGGAAGACTGCCTGTGAAATCAGCACATCCGCAGAGCACATCGGATATACCCTTGCCCTCTGAACCTGGCAGGTAGCACATTACCACGCTGTCCCAATCTGCATAATCTTCGCTGTCGAGAATTACATTTCTGCCTGCCACGATACAAGTAACTGTAGGCTTATCAAGTCCCTTTACTTCTTCAATCGCTTCATCATTCTCTGCAAGCCCAAGTGCACCGCAGAGTTCAAGGTCTTCTGTATCACCGTTCCACTCTGCATATGATTCCTCACCTACGCAAAGCAGCACAACATCGGCATTTTCAGCTTCTTCTGAATCTGTAATTACTTCAATTCCGTAATCATCGGCATATCTCTCAAAAGCCTCCAGAATTGTAGTAACACCCTCAACATCAGCTGAATAAGCACCGTTCCAGTCGATAGTCCAACCGCCGCACTGTACACGTCCGTCGTCAGCCGCAGGACCTGTTATATAAATCTTCGCACCCTCTTTAAGAGGAAGAACGCTGTTGTCATTTTTAAGAAGGACAAGGCTTTCTTCTACCAGCTGTTCAGCTACTTTTCTGTATTCAAGAGATCCTGTTTCCTTCTGTTTTGTCTGTAAATTCTCAAAGAGCGGGTCATCAAATATGCCTGCATTCTTCTTTACTCTGATAATTCTTGTAACAGCGTCATTTATGCGTTCTTCGCTTATTTCTCCACTATTGACAGCATCGATGATAATGTCATATGCTTCATCAAAACGGTCAGTTTCCATAAGCATATCAATACCTGCATTGACGCTCTTGATTACCTGCTCTTTATAAGAGGAGCCTGTTATATTACCAACAGAGCCCCAGTCACTTACAATAAAACCCTCAAACCCCATTTCATCCTTGAGCTTCATTATATACTCTTTATTTTCGTGCATCTTCACGCCATTGAGTGACGAGTGACTTATCATTATAGTCTGTACTCCTGCGTCAATCAATTCCTGATAGATTTCAAGCTGTTCAGCTATTTCAGCATCTGTAAGCTGTGCGTCACCTCGGTCGATAAGCATATCGTATTCAGTTTGTTCGCCTGTACCATATACAACATTACCGTCAGCAAAAAAGTGCTTTGCACAGGCAATTAATCCGCCGTCGATAAGTCCCTTTGTATAGGCTGTACTGAGCTTTTTGATTGTTTCAAGGTCAGAGCCATACGACTCATAGGTTCTTCCCCAGCGTGGATCAACAGACTGTGCTACGCAAGGGGAGAAATTCCACAGCCAATGACAAAGTTTTGCCTCATCGGCAGTTATAAGACCTACCTGATACGCAAGTTCTTCATTGTTAGCTGCACCCTGACCGATATTGTGCGGAAAATATACTGCGTTAAGGCAGTAATTTACGCCGTGAACATCATCCTGACCGTACACATAAGGAATTCCTGCTTCTGACTTAACAGCAGACTGCTGAAATCCGTCCACAATTTCACGGCACGAAACCGCATCAAGGCAGACTGTCTGCGAAAGGATACTGCCGTAATCGTTAGCAAGCATATCCTCCTCAGTGATATTGTAAACAGCAGGCTGTAACATCTGTGCCACTTTCTGTTCCAGCGTCAGTTCGCCTACAATTTCCTCTGGTGTCATTGAAGCATATTTCTGGTATTTGAAATCAACCTCTGCTGTGTCTGACTCGGTCGGGGTAGTAGTTTCGGATAGCACGGCAGTGCTATCGTCCTCACTTGTCTGAGATTGTTGGGTGCAAGCTGTCATCTGTGCAACCATTGTCAGTCCAAGTAAAAATGCAAGTGTTTTTTTCATTAAAATTCTCCTTTCGGGATTTATTTGTAAAGAGTTTTCCTTACAGAACAATCTCTCCACTTATTAAATATATACAGCTGAAAATACTTTCACCTGGAATAACGCCTGCCAAAACAGACGGAACTGCAAGTGTAAACAATGATATTCCCATAGCTGTTGTCGTGTCCGCAGATAATCTGCTTATGACTGTACATATAAGCCCTATCAAACAAGCCGCCGCAATTCTTACTGCAAAAAGTAGCACAAAGTATTCAGATATACTGATATAGGGTGCAAAATCGCGCATAAACATAAGACTTTGTATCGGTACATTCAAATTGTCATACCCAAGCAGATTGCCTATCTGCACAAACTGGATAAGATGAATTGAAATACAGATGACGGTACATACAATGCAGACAAGTCCTATTTTAGTTAAAGTCAGCATCTTTCTTCCACGGCAGGTACACTGTTGTGTGCCTAACATATTATTTTGTCTGTCATAAGCAAAAACTCCCGATACCGCTCCGATAATGCCTATTATTATAAACAACGACGCACGGTTTCTTGTCTGCTTATCATACTGTATAAGCAGTTCGTAGGAATAAGGCTCTATAAGATTCACGGTATTCCCTGTTCTTTTGGTATATTCAAAGCCATCACAAATATTTTCATACACAGGATTTAATGCGTCTTTTTCCTCTGTAACTTTTTCAAGATAAGCATAACATCTGTCAAGGGAATCTTCACTGTAATTCTCACGTGAGAGCAAGTCATCTATCTGATTCTGATATAACTCGATTTTTTCTTCAATCAGTCTCATTTTTTCTTCCACTTCCAAAAGAACTTCTTCTGTTATTATCCCCTTGAATTCGTCATACCATAATTGCTCTTTCGGATTTATCTTGTAGATATAATCGTATTTCAAAGCGGAAGATAATGCAAGTAAAAAAGCCACCGCCGCAAATATCAAACCACCCTGCTTAATAAGCAATTTAAAGCTTTCCCAGCCAAAGAGAGTTCTCTGAAACGAAATTTTTTCGAGCAATCTGTTTATCTTTTCACAAACACTCTCCAGAAAATTCTTCTTATCCACATACATTTTCCTATGAATAAAATAGCCTGCAAAAATAAGAATAAAATTCACAACGCATATAAAAACAATGTTGCAGTTAAAGGCAGGAACAGCTTTTCCGAATACATTTATATTCCTGCACACAGAGAGAAAATCTTCACAGTTAATAAGAGCAAAAATGTTTATGTATTTTAAAGAGTTGGCGGTAGATACAGGTATTATCAGATTATAAAGAAACAATTCCGACACAGCAAACAGTGCTGAAACCGTATATGCAACTCCTGTACCGAAAACACTTATCAGAATAAAAAATGCAAGTGCACAAAGAAAACAGGCAGTAATTTTCAGTAACAGCGATATAAAAATATATTCAGCTATTGTTATACTGTAATGGCACTGCATAAACTCGGGCAAAGACTGTACGCTTCTTGAAAGGTCGACTTCGCCGAAAAAAATAAGCATTGCAAGCAGATTGCTTCCATAAAGCAAAACACCCGTAGCAACGGAAGAAACAGCAAGTATACCGACTCGCTGAAAATAAAGCACTTCCCTGCCTTTAATCGTACTTCTTACAAGATTTACAGTTCCTTTTCTGCGTTCCTTCAAAAATCCGATTGAAATTATCATAAGAAAACAGAGCATTATAACATCCGAAAGCTTATATTGCAGAAAAAGAACTATACCACGATTATCCCCCGATTTCACTGTTATATCTTCAAGCTTTTTATATGTCATAGCCGTTTTTTCTATATTGTCAGCCGCAAAACCTTGCTTATACATATTAAGCATTGACAGATTCTCACTGTTTTTCCTTGTATTTTCAAGAAACTCAGGGTATTCTGAAATATAGCTTTCCAACTCACTTCCTGTTAGAGTGATATTCTTTTCCGTGGCAAATGACATCATGAAAAGCCCCATATTTATTATAACAAATGCTAAAAGCATGAAAATTGTTTTTCTTCCGAAAAGCCTTTTGAATTCACTCATGCCCTACCCTCCGCATAAAAAAGATACACGTCTTCGAGGGTTATGTTATTCACTCTCTCAAAGCAGTCGGGCAGATTTTCCTCTGCGGCGCGGAATACAAATCCCTCACTGCGTCTTATAGTCTGCCCCTTGCCGTATTTTTCTTTCATTCGGCTTACTTCCTCAAAAGTTCCATAAAACTCTCCAACCTTTCCCGATATTTCATTTATAAGCTCTGTGGGAGAGGCAAATTTCAGAAGTTCCCCTTTTTTCATAAGAATAACCTTTTCCGCAATACATTCGATATCGTCAACAACATGAGTTGCAAGTAACACCATTCTGTTTACTGAAATTTCAGCAATGTGGTTTCTCAATCTTATTCTTTCCTCGGGGTCGAGACCTGATGTCGGTTCATCAAGAATAAGTATTTCGGGATTATCAAGCATAGCCGCCGCAAGGAGAACTCTCTGCCTCATTCCGCCCGAAAACGAGCCGAGTTTTTTATGTGCAACGCTGTCAAGTCCGACAAGTGCAAGCAGCTCATGCGTCTGTAATTTGCAATCCTTGTGTTTCATACCTTTCAGAGCGCCTATATATCGCATAAACTGCCCTGCTGTAAACTCTTCGTACATTCCCTGAAGCTGCGGCGTATAACCGACTTTTTTGCGAAATTTCACTCCCTGCGAAAGAATTTCCTTATCATTATAGAGAATTTCTCCCGATGTACGTTTTATGTTATCTGTAATCAGATTGAGAAAAGTTGATTTACCTGCTCCATTGGCACCAAGAATACCGTAAACTCCGTTATCAAGTGAAAGTGACATATTGTTTAATGCTGTGAAATCCCCGTATTTTTTTGTGAGATTTTTTATTTCAAGCACGCTCATTCACCTTCTTCCGCATTAAGCGATTTCATCAAAGGATCTTCGTCCCAGTATTCCGTCCAGCTATTTCTGGTGTATGCCTTTTCCCATTTTCCATTTCCGCTTAAAATATCGTCGATATTACAGCAGTACACCTCATTTTTTCCTTCATAAAACTCTGTTTCATTGGCGCTTATGCTTATATATAGTTTATCGCCTGAAATATTAAGATTTTTTTCTATATAATAATCTGAAAAATTCTTAATGTCGATTGTGCCAAGCAAATCGCCTTCTCTATTAATCACTTTTATATCATTATTCCTCTGGAAGAAAAACTTATCCTCATAACAGAGAATATTACTAATAATCGCTCTTTCCCCTGTATTAATTTCAACTTCGTCTTGTATAAAAGTTTCAACATCATATCCCTTTAACATTGTAACTTCATTTTCAGTATTGAAATACGTGAAGTATACGGTATTATCATCAAAGCAGGCAAGGGTCAGATTGTTGCTGTTTTTCTCATCCATAACCTTATCGCTCTCGCCCGTTTTGACGTTATATCTGTAAAAACCTCCTGATGTGGCGAGAACTCCCTGAACGCAATAAAAAACATAATTGCCACAGCCTGCAATTGCAAAGTATTCTGATGATTTCTGATAATCATCATGCTTGATTAATATTTCAGTTTTGCCTGTCTGCACATCAACTCTGGCTAACCCTGACTGGATATAATCCAGATATGTATAACAGCCTATATTATACGACACATAGGCATATCCTTGATGTATGATAAAATTGGTGTGGAGTGCCGAACACGGTTCATATTTAGGCGGTCTTTTTTCTTCTGTGATATCTGCTATCTTGTCAAGCGAAGAACCGTCAGGCGCAACCTTATAAAGCGAATAGCCTAATGTTTCTTGGGTATTGATTTCACCTATAAAGTAAATATAGCCATTATACAGTACGGGTTCAGAAATCTTGATGTTATTGTAAGTTGCCGTACAGGCATCGTTTCCATCGTGTATGCACTCCGGCTTTGCGCAAAGAAAAATATCATTTCCTGTTGTCTTATCCTTATAACGCAAGGATAAAGTCTGTGACACATTGTAATAGTATCCGTTTTCCGTTTCCATAATATTTCTGCAATAAGGCATATCAGACGAAAGCTCTGACGATTCCGTTTTTGCATCTTTCTCGCTGCATCCGCTGAATGTCATTACTGCCGCTAAAATTATTGCAAACTTTCTAAATTTCATTATTTTTCTCCTTCAAAAAATTTATCATAGCACTATTATAAACTGAAAACAACAAAAAAACAACCACTTTTGCAGAAGTGGTCATTTTTAACGCAGAAGCGGTCAGTTTTTATAGCAATGAAGCAATACAGACAGCTTGAAAAGTCCATTTTCAGGATTGATTTCAAGAGTTCCGTCATACTTTTCGGCAATACGCTTTATACTGCGCAGACCCATTCCGTGATGCTTTTTATCCTGTTTCTGTGTTGAAAGGTCTTTGTTTATATCCTTGTATTTGTTCTCACAGAAGATACACAGCATATCCATCTGACGTTTGACAGCCACCGTTACCGTCTTTTTATTGTCAGCAAGTTTATTACAAGCCTCACAGGCATTATCCAATATATTTCCGAAAATACTGCACAAATCATATTCTGATATGCCCGTTTCTGACAGATCAACTGCAAAAGCAATATTCAATTCAATTCCGCTTTTCTTCATAACACCGATTTTCTTAAAAAGCAGTGCGTCAAGAACAGGCAAGCCTGTTTTCATCGGGAGCTTCGAATTTTCCATTTCAGAATTAATTTCTTTCAGATACATTCGGGCATCGGATACTTTTCCGTCATCTAAAAGAATAGCTATAGCCGCAAGATGATTTTTCATATCGTGGCGAATTATCTGCGCCTCAGTGTATCTTGTGTTGATTTCATCATAGTATCTCTTTTCTGCTTGTTCCTTTGCAATAAGCAGCGTGTTGTTAATTTCCTTTTTAACGGCTATGAAAGCAATCACAAGCAATATTATACACAATACAGAAATAATAACGGAAGTGCTTACGTATTCGCCGAAAACAGATGAAATATGATATGCTCCGAATATGTTTTCTGCTTTAAAAAGAGCAATAAAACTGATTTGTGAGTTAAAGCAATTGAGCAGAAGCTCTGCGGCAACAGGCAGAACTATGCAAATTATCCTGCAGATTATACTGCGTGTCAACAGAATCTTTGTACAAAGGAAGTAAACTATTACGCACGCGGTAATCTTGAATACGGTTCTGATAATAATCAGAGTTCCCACAGAAATTATATAGGCGCAGGAACGATATTCCGAAACCGACTGAATTGAACGGCTTAAATCACCAAGACCGATTTCTGAATTAATAATATAGATGTTCGATAAATACGCAACGGCAATTCCGATAACAAGCAGCCCCACAAAAACAAATGTCCTGCTTTTTCCGACAGAAAGCGCATTAACTGATGTACGGCAATTAATGGAAAAGAATAAGGCACAGATAATTGACATTGCAATAACAAGAACATCTGTTATTCCATCTGAAAGCAGCAGATTTACACTTATATCAGGCTCTGCGCTTATGTTTATGCCGTCAAGTCCGTAAAAATCATTTTTCGCCTTGATAGCCTGCTTTTTCATATCGCTGCTGAAAATTTCCGAAGCGGTAATATTTGCTATATTACTATTTAGAGCAGATATATAATCAGAGTAGCCAACTGCATAATTAAGGCGTTCAATACAAAAATTCATAAGATTCAGCTGTGCCTGTGCCTGACTCTCTGAAATATTATGTTCACCGACAAGTTTCTCTGCATTTTTTCGTATCGGGTTATTTTCAGAATAGACAGGCAGTATTTCATCATTCAGAATTTCAAGAGCATTAATATATTCCGAATAGAAATTGTATTCCTCCTGCAATTCTTCAATTGCCTGCGGATATTCGCTATAATCATAAGCAGAAAGAATTTCATCTGCTTTATTCAGCATACTCCTTTTTATTGACACCGAGCCATATGATACATATTCCTGCGAACTGATATTGATATATCCCGTCAGAGCATTTAAAACAACAATTACAACAATCGTTAAAACAGAGAAACAGTAATACCTATATTTACTCATTCCTCATCGCCTTTCACAGCAGCCATTACGGCTGATAAAACCTGTTTACGTTTTCTCCTGCTGAGAGGAAGAAGGGTTTCATTGCACATCAGGACATTATCAGTTCCGATACGTTTGATTTTTGTTACTTTCACAAATATAGATTTATGAATTTCCACATAATTCTCTTGCGGCAAAAGCTGATAGAATTTGTTTACAGAAAGCGGAGTCTTGATAACACCGTTTGTCGTATTTATAGCAGTACCTCTGCCGTCGGATTCGATATATAAAATATCATCAAATGAAATTATTTCGGTTTCACCATTCATAGTTGCAACAGTCAGAATCTTTGCTTTATTATTCTGCATAAACTTGTCAAGAACACCCGATAATCTGTCATCAAGGGACGATTTGACAATGTAATCAAAGGCAGAAACAGA
Source organism: Ruminococcus sp. (assembly GCA_045531615.1). GTDB lineage: Bacteria > Bacillota > Clostridia > Oscillospirales > Ruminococcaceae > Ruminococcus. The sequence goes on along the minus strand of JAZSEJ010000090.1, from coordinate 39,056 downwards.
ATATCCCTCAACAGCCCTGTTTTCAAGCCCTGTCACGAAAATAAGCACAGCTTCTTTGTCAAACTGTCTTATCTGTGCCGCAATATTTACTCCGTCAGAAATTTCAAGCTGAATATCAAGAAAAATCAAATCATACTTAATGCCACTTTTATATTGGTCAATTAAAGGAATACCGTCTGTAAATACAACCACTTCAAACAGCTGATTATGCTTTTCAAAATAATTATTCAGCAAAAGCAAAAGCTTATCAGAAAATATTTTTTCATCTTCACAGATTGCAATTTTCAAAATATCACCTCATCACAGCAGAAGTATTGCCTTTATTATAGCATTGTATTACTATAAATGTCAAGTGATTTAATAGAAATTATGTCAACGCAACAAGTGTCAGACGAAATTTTGAAAGTACCCTCTTGACAAACAAAAAATATGTGATATAATATAATCAGAAATGGCTATATACAGCCAAAAACAGAACTCGGTTTTGTATGATTCCCCACACGGCGGAATTGACGGCGGATGCGTATCTGCCGAGGGCATTCCCGAAAAGGGCATAAACCTCAGCATACTCCTCCGCCTTCGTGATATACTGGAGCTTAATGGCTACAAGGTAGAGGTTACACGCGATACTGATACATCAATTCACGACAAAGGCATTGAGGGTATAGCCAATCAGAAAAGCTCCGATATGGACAATCGCCTTGAAATTTTCAACAAGAATAAGAATGCGGTATGTATTTCCATTCACCAGAATCAGTTCACTGACCCTGTTTACAGCGGCGCGCAGATGTTTTATTCTGCAACTGACAGCCGAAGTGAAACCCTTGCAAAAAGCTTGCAGGACAGCTTCAAGGAGCTTATACAGCCTGAAAACGAACGTGAAATAAAGCTTTGCGGCAAGGAACTGTTTTTGTGTTATTTCAGCGAAAATCCCACGGTTATGGTAGAATGCGGATTTCTCTCAAATCCCGAAGAAGCCGCCCTGCTCAACACCGAGGAATATCAGCAAAAGGTGGCTATGACTATTTTCAAAGGCTTAACTGACTATCTTAACGGACAATAACGCATTCAAACAGCTTCTGATAATGTTTCGGAAGCTGTTTCTGTTATATTTCCAGATAACCGCAAAATACAGCGTTATATAAAATTGCAATAATATCATAATAAATTTATATAGAAAAACTTGCTCAAAAAATGTGACCTTTTGGGGGTCTCGTGCGTTATATATACAGAGGACAAGAAGAGTCTCTGAAAATTGACAGCAATTAATCCGTAGACAATTGAAAAAATCTGTATTATAATAAAAATATAGATTTAACCCCGAAAGGAGATTATAATATGACCAACTTAAAATTCACCACAGATGAACAGATTTCCCTTGTAAACGGCGCAAATTTCTTTGGCACAACTGCAATTCCCGAAAAAGATGTCCCGGCCCTGCAGCTTCTTGACGGCGGTACAGGCATAAATTTTGAACAGCTTTTCGGGGATTTTCTCAGCAAAAGCGGCATTGACGGCATAGGTGGCGATGCCCTCAGGGATGTGCTGAAAAACTTCTATACTCCCGAAAATCTTGAAACAGAGGACTCAAATGAGCTTTACAGCTGGATTTACAACAGATTGAAGGAAATCACCCCCGATATGACAGCTCCCTCCTGCTTTCCCTCGGGCATTCTCCTCGGCTCAACCTGGAATCCCGATGTGATATATTCAGTAGGACAGGCTTTAGGCGATGAAGCAAGAGCATTCGGCATAAACATTCTTCTAGGTACGCCCAATGTGAATATCCACAGGGATATACGCAACGGCAGACTTTTCGAGGGCTATTCCGAGGACCCATTTCTTGCCGCCACCCTTGCCCCCGAGCTTGTAAAGGGTGTTCAATCCGCCGATGTAGCGGCAAATGTAAAGCATTTCGCCGCAAATCATCAGGAAACAAACAGAATGAATATAAACGAGCATATCCCCGAAAGAGCCTTGCAGGAGATATATTATCCTGGATTTAAAGCCTGCGTCGATGCAGGAGTTGAAACAGTTATGAGTGCCTACAACCAGATTAACGGCACGCCCTGCACGGAAAACGAAAAGCTTTTAAGCCATATTCTCCGCGATGAATGGGGTTTCAAAGGCGTTGTTATGTCAGACTGGGGAGCAGTATACAACCCCGAAAAGGCTGTAAATGCAGGAAACGACCTCGCTATGCCAGGCCCTATCCCTCCTGATAAACTCCGTGAAGCCTATAACAACGGCACTTTATCCCCACAGGCGCTTGAAACATCTGCAAACCGCATTGCAGAGCTGGCAAGGAAATATGCAAAACCTCCTACAGGAGTGATGAACGCAGATAAATCGGACAAAATCGCCTATAATGCGGCAGCTGAGGGCATTATTCTCCTTACAAACCAGGATAATACCCTGCCTTTAAGCATAGAAAAAAATATCGCCATTTTCGGCGAATACAGCGATTATATGCTGACCTGCGGCGAGGGCAGCGCAGGCATTCTCACAAACAGGAATATCTCCCTTTCATCGGCACTAAAAAGCCGTTTTGGCAGCGTGTCACATAATGAATTTGCCGATAATTCCGATGTTATGGTATATGTCTACAGCCTCCGCGGTCAGGAAGGACGCGACAGATATACAATTTCTATCCCTGAAACAGAGAGAGCCACAATTGACGGACTTCTTGATACTTCCGATGAAATGGGTATAAGGAAAATCCTTATTCTCAACGTAAGCGGCCCCGTTTCCCTTGACGGCTATGAAAGCCGATTTGACGGCATTTTCTGCACATTCCTTCCGGGAATGCAGGGTGCAAACGCCCTTGCAGACTGTCTTTGCGGACGCATTAATCCTTCCGGAAAGCTGCCGTTGACCTGGCCTAAAAGGCTTGAAGATACACCAACATTCCTCAATTTTCCAGGGGACGGTATGCAAGTCAGCTATGGCGAGGGAATTTTCATGGGATACCGTTGGTATGATGCACGAAAAATCGCCCCATTGTTCCCATTTGGCCACGGACTGTCATATGCAGGCTTTGAAATTGCCGCTATTTGGGCTGATTCGGACGTTTTCACCGATGAGGTTGAAATCTCCGTAACCGTGAAAAATACAGGAGCTTTAAGCGGCAAAACCGTTGTACAGCTATATGTTTCCGACGTGGAAAGCACGCTGACAAAGCCGGTACGGGAACTGAAAAACTTCCGAAAAATCCACCTTGAACCCAATGAGGAAAAAACAATTCGTTTCAAGCTTGACAGGCACGCTTTTGAAAGCTACGACCCGAACATTTCCCAATGGACTTTTGAGGAGGGCTATTATACCATATCCGCAGGCTTATCATCACGGGATATACAGGCGGAATGCACTGTCTATGCCGATGTAAAATCGCCTTATTCCTATGGTGAGAACACATCTGTGCGCATAATTATGGAAAATCCCGAATTATCGGCAATTCTGAAAGATTTTTTCACAGAATACAAGCTCCCCTGGTCAGCTATACTGACAAGCTTTGAATATACAGCACAGGATAAGATATCAATGATTTTAAATCAGGTGAATTGCAGTTTCGCCGATGCTGAGGAACTTTACAGAAGAATGCTTGCTGTTAAAAAGAAATAGTAAAACACCGCACAAAACAACAGCCAATTGCCTTGTGCGGTGGTGTGAATATTATTCTTTAGTGAGTTTTTCTCTCATAAGACACATATCATTAACATCAAGGATATCGTCATCGCAGAGGTCGCCAGCCTTCCAGTCGGTGATATTTCCCGAACCAAGAAGCCATTTTTCAAGCATTACAAGGTCTGCTACAGTGAAACTGCCGTCCTTGTTGACATCGCCCTTTATTTCTGTCTTTTCGCCGAAATCAGCCGTTATGCTCATTGCCTTTGAAAGGGTTACAGTGATAGTTGTATCAGTACCGGAAGCGTCGCCGCCCCAGCCGGTAAATGAAGCGTTATCATCGGGAATAGCTGTGAGAGTTACGGGACAGTCAGAGAAATATTTTCCATTCCAGCTGCCATTAGAAGTATCGGGGGTAATTGAGTTTATCATAATTTTACCGCCGCCGTTGGTTTTAAGGGTGATTGTCTGCATATTTCCGCCAAGACCGATATAATTTTTCATATCTTCAAGAGTATATGAGGCTCTTTCTCTGAAAAACTGTTTTATACCTGGGATATTCTTCTCTGTGTACTGCTGTCTGTTGTAGGAAAGGTTGCTTTCCTTTGAGCCGCCGTAAAATCCCCACCAGCGGAGTATACTGTTGGAAACCTTTTCAGTGTAGTTCTGCAGATAGTAATCAGCCATTGCATTTCCCTTTTCGGGAGTAAGCACCTCGTTGGCATAATCGCAGTATACATTGACGAATTTATTGCGGAATTCCTTGTTTTTCAGCAGATTTACGAAAAGATTTGTAGGTGCATATTTCTTTGAATTGTCCATATGGCGGAAGCTGTCATAGGCATAGCCCTCTACGCCGCCGAAATCGGCATATGTAGCACCCATAGTATAGTCATAGTCGAAGGACATAAAACGCCATTTTCCGTCGCTGTAGGGATTTCCCTCAATAGGCTCTCCTGTATTTTTCCATACGCCATAGTTATAGTTAGGCCAGTCGTATGTACCGAGATATAGTCCTGCGGCATAATGCTCAATATAGCTGTCAATGTCAATGAAATCGCATACAGCCTGGTAATTTGCGGCATTTGTCATATCCCTTTTTGCGTAGTCATACATAAAGCTTTCATACTCATCAAGGAGATAATCGTCGCCTTCTTCAAGCTCGCCGTTTTTAAGCATACCAACATTTTCTTTCTGTATGCCATAGTTGGATTCTATGAAATAATCGGAGAATTTCTCTGTCATTTCATAAAGTCCCCAGTATTCGCCGTTGAGGAATACAACGCAGGATTCCATATCCTGATTGGTAATATCATCGCGTTCATATACAAGCTTCTGTGCAAATCCGTCGCGGAGACGTGCCTCATCGCTGACTGAACGGAGGCAGACAGAATCGTATTTATCAATGAGATTTCCATTTATATCGTAGTTATTTTCAATAATCGGATAATTTATTTTTGAAGCGCCGTATTCGCTTCTTGCGTAGAGATTAAAGCTTTTCTGGGGAGTATTTCTCGTTGACGCGCCTTTTATGCGTATGCCCATATTCTGCTCAACTACGGTATTGCCGTTCTTTATGAATGTAAGGGTAGCCTCACGCTCCCATTCTCTGCCCTTTGAGAAGAAGTTGGAAATATTGTCTGTATCCCAGGGGCTTTTATTATAATCGAAATTTCCGCTGTTGCGCCATTCGAGATACTGATTTCCTGTTACATAAATTCCCTTATCGGGGTCGAAAAGACTTTCGGGGTCGGTAACAAGAGAAACAACTGTCATATTCTTGTACTGCGAGAGATTTCCCGATGTAATGAAGTACGTCTGGCTTACAACGTTGCTGAATGTACCGTCGCTGTTTTTTGCTGCAGCACGTACTACAGTAGCCTTATCCACGTTAAATGGAGGCTTCTTATAGCCTGTACCTCTTGAAACAGAGGTGGCTGAGCTTTCATTTTCTTCGTACTGGCTGTATATATTAGGCTCATTTGTTCTGTCCCTCACGGAAATAGCTGAACTGTATTTCTGCGCTGTATTTGATGTTGTGGGATTTGTGCCGTCTGTGGTGTAGTATATCTCGCAGTTTTCAGCCGCTGACAGGGTAAGAGAAAAATCTGTTCCGTAAAATCCCGAACCTGTGGAAAATACAGGGGCGGACGCCACGATTTTATTCTCTGCTGCAGGTGTTGCGTTCATAATTTCAAATACGTCGCTGCCGTCGGGAGTGCGTCCGTAGGAGTAATCCTCAGCTAATGTGGGGACTTCAACCTGCTGGATAATACTGCCGTCGGGACTGCTCAGCACAATAGTTTCGCCGTTCTTACTCAGTGCAAAGTTAGTGTGAAGCTCTGAACCCATAGATTCAAGATTTGACGCGAATACTACCATATGCTTGCCGCCGTCTATAACTGTTCCTGCGGGGAAAGTCCACTTCAGCGGCTCAGCAGTTTTGTCCGATAGTCCGTAGCCTGACAAGTCAATAGGCGTAGTTCCGCTGTTGTAAAGCTCAATCCAGTCGGAATAAGTGCCGTATCCGTCTGAAAGACAAGACTTGTTCTGCGTACACACCTCGTTGATGAAAAGCTGGGTATCAGCTGCCTTTGAAGTCGGCGCTGCCATAGGAATTGCCGACGCTGTTACTGCCATAGCAAAAGCCATTGACATAAACCTTTTTTTGAATTCCATAATTAATTACTCCTCTCACAATGCGATTATTTTTTTGCATTGCCTTAAAATGATTATAGCAGATATTTCCCATAAAATCAAGTGTTTTTCGTATGTTAATCGTGTAAATTTATCGTTTTTTTCCCTCTACTATATACATTCAAATGAGAACCAAAAAACGGACACGAAAAATAAATATTTTTATATTTTAACATAATATTCCGAGGCGGATTTAATGATGTTTTCTTAAAACAGCCAAAAAAAGAGCCTCTCCTCAGAGAAGCTCTAATAAATTATATATTCGTATATTTTTTCAGTAATTTATCTATATTAACAATGGTGGACGTTCTGTTTGTGATTGTTTCTGTTTTACCATTGGAATATGTGACCGTAGTACTAAAATAATATCCATCAAACATCTGTAAACCGGTATCTTCCTCAATGAAATAACTATCGTAATCCAGTCCCATCACTTCAAGATAATCTTCTTTTGTTATATTAACAATAATAGGTTCGCTATCTATTCTTTTTCTGATATAATACAGCTTATATTCATCAATTTCTCTGTATATCATCAATTCATTAATATCTCCCATATAACCGCCTGTCTGAGTTACACTGACTGCATAAGGGACACCATGACTCTGTATATGTTTCACATATTCCTTTTTCATCAGGCATAAATCAAATACATCAAGCTTGCCGTCAAGATAATAATCAGCCTCAGCACCATTCCAGATTTCAACATCAGCTGCTCCGAGAAGCCACTTCTGTAATGTTACTACATCTGCAACGCTGAAAGCTTCGTCACCGTTTATATTGCCTGAAACTGTAATCTTTATATTGAATACAAGATCCATTGATTCATTGCTGTAATAGGTGACCTCAGGCTTATCTTCGGTTGTAAAGGAAAATGAATCGGCATATTTGTAAAAATGAGCCAACTGGTCATTTTCTATAATAAAATTATTGGAATCAACAGTGTAAAACGGACTTGTATACATCCAGTCTCCGGGCACTTCGGGATTTTTTATACCGATACTCGTACCAAATGTGAATTCGTGAAACCTTAACACTTCGTCAGGAATTAACTCCCCTGTATCCTCGTCATATATAATAACTCTTGTTGCACCGTCGGGAAGAACAGGTTCAGGATTTGCTCTATAACTCAGATAGCAGTTTACATTAATGTGTTTTTCTTCTTCGGCTGTGACTTCAAATCCTTGAAAATCATAGTAGCCGTCTTCTGTTCTTATATCGAATGAATAACTGCAATTGGGATCGTAGGCTCTGATTGAATCAATAACGCAGGGATTGGAGTCAATCGGAAAAAGCTCGCTTAGACAAGGCTCATCGGAACTATGCTGTATCGTATTTTTCAGAAATGATGAGTTTTCGGGAACGTCAATGAGCTCCCCTGTAGCTTTATCTATAAATGTTATAATGGTACTTCCGTGTGAACAGTCAACAATTTCAGAGCAGTTGTTTTTTATGTTATATCTTCCCTTTGTTATATCAAAAGGCGCTTCATCTGACCAGTGTCTGCCCACCGACCATTCTACGTCAACCAGACCGTCTTTTGTTGGCTGATATACCATAACAGAGTGAGAAGTTTGTCCGCCAACAAGCTCTACCTTTGAACGCAAATCAAATCCGTTACAGTTGGATTCCATAAGAAAATCAATTTTGCCCTCTCCGCTTTGCTCCATTTCCATAGAAGCTCCCGTGCTTGCATTCACATCTGCACAGTATGCGATATACGGAGTGTGAGTATAGGGGTTGGAATAAACGCAGGCAGCACTGGAAGCAAGCGTAGATTCATGACTATAGCTTTTAAGCCAATCATATTCAGCAGGGCAGTCGGGAAGCCAATTGTAGATATCGGTCTGTTCAATGTAGCCGCTTGGATTTTCAAATATGAATGTGTCGATTATCTTTTTCTTATAACCTTCGCCGAGATCTTCTATCCATTCTACCGTCAGGTCGTGTCCCTCAAGCACACGGAACATCTGAACTTTAAAGACATACTGCATTTCGCTGTTTGCATAATTTTCGAAAAAGCTGTAATCGTCCGTAGGAATACCTAATTTATTGCATAATTCTTCATATTCTGCAAGAGCTTCCTCATCATTCGGGTCGGGCTGTTCGGGGATTTCAAGCTTAAATACCGCAGTATTTGTACAGGCAGGAGTATTAATCATCGCCATACTTCCCGAATAAGATGTTCTATATTTATCTATTTCATCTGAACGCATTGGTTTTACCAGACAAATGAAATTATCCTCCACGTGAGTTTTTCCGTAGGTGTTATAGAATTCCAGTGCATCAATAAAATTCATTGGCGTCCAGTCAGGCAGAGTGCCGATAGCTGAATCCATTGAAGGATTATCTGCGGCAAGTACAGGCGGTATTGCTGTCGAAGAAGCAAGCACCATTCCTGCTGTTAAAAAGGATAAAAGTTTGTTTTTCATAATGATTCCTCCGTTCATATTTATTTTTTACGGTAACGTTGTCTAAGCTGTTTATTCATCAGTGTGGCGTGTTTCATATCTACAATGTAATGAACAATGCAGGTGAATAAGTAGATGAATACAACTGCTAAGAATGTCAGCATTGCTGAAATTGCCGTGATTTTATACCACCCGAAAATATTTATCAGAAGCAATGTTATAATGAATATCAGCAGAAAATGCGCAAGCCACAGCAGCAATAGAACCCTGCCGTTTCTGATATCAAGACAAACAAGAAAAGCGGACGGCAAAGCGGTAATAAGACCGCTGAGAAGTATTTCCCATAATATTACGCTATCCATTTGCTGTTCTGAAATTGTCATATATATTGCTGTTACAATCAGAACAGCTGTTGTGATATTTACGAAATAGTGTAATAATGAAGCAAAAAATTCCTTTATCATTTGTTTTATCTCCTAAACGCCAAGTCGTTTTTTTAAACTTCGGATGTATTGCCGTGATATTACAACATTTTCGCCATTTTTTAAATGCGCTTCCATTTTGCCGCTGAAAAGAGGTGAAAGATATTCTATTTTTTCAAGATTTACAATCATTGATTTTGAACATCGTGCGAAATCCAATGAGGAAAACTGTTCTTCAAGCTCATAAAGCTTATATTTTATCTCGTAAACATCTGCATGACAATATGCAAAAACGCGATTTTCGTTTGCTTCAAAATAATACACATCACGATAATTAAGACGCACGATTTTATTGTCAAGATATCCCACCAGTTCTGTGTTGGAATTCTGGAATGAAAGCAGCATTGAAATCAACTGCTGGTCAGGCGAGGCACACCTTACTATTATTACATCTTCTTCATCAGGGTGAGGGGATTCGATTATTATTTTCATCATCGACCTCCGTTATATTTATGAAGTTTCTTATTTTGTTCAAGGCTCAATATTTTGGCATTTTATTTCCTATATTAATAATATCACAAAAACGAGAGCATTGTCAATACAACTTACTATTTAAAAAAGGCAACTTATACCAATCCGAAATATTTTTTGAAATATTTTCATTTTTCTCTTGCATTTTCTCAGAAAATGGTGTATAATACAATTACAATTTAACAGACGGGAGCTTGTGTTACAGGCTGAGAGGGAGGTATAACCTCCGACCGATAACCTGATTTGGATAATGCCAACGTAGGGACGACTGTAAAGCGCTGACGCTTACACGTCGGTGCATTTTTTATGCATTTTTTTCGGAAGCTATCGAAATCGGTAGCTTCTTTTTTATTTCCGTCTGTTAGTTGAATTATTGCCAGGAGAAAGGAGGTATCGCTCCATAAACTAACTCTTGAAGAAGTATTTGAAATTTTGGGAGCCAAAGGTAAGGAGGAAAGCCGAACGAATATTATTGTATTGTGAGGCTTTCTGACGCAGAATTTTGCTTTCAAAGCAAAATAGAAAAATCAAGAATTAATTGAGGGAGCAATAATAACGGACAGACGGGGAGCGCCGTAGGTTCAGTAAATAAGCGAGGGAAGCCGTGTTTCGGCGTGAGAGGGAGGAATAGACCTCCGACCGAGCGAGATGTATTCATCTCGTATTCTATTGAAAACGAGGAATTAAAAATGAAAACAAAAAACAAGCTTTTACGAATGGTAGTCTTATCTGTACTCATTGCCCTTGGTGTTGTGATTTCACCTATATTGAGGTTTGAAGGAATGTGTCCTATGGCGCATTTCATCAATATTGTCTGTGCTGTTCTGCTTGGACCTTTTGAAGCACTGCTCTGCGCGGTACTTATCGGAATTATTAGAATGATATTCCTGGGAATACCGCCCATTGCGCTGACGGGAGCGATATTCGGAGCATTTCTGTCGGGCGTGTTCTACAAGGTTTCAAAAGGCAAGCTCTTGTTTGCCGTACTTGGCGAGATTATTGGCACGGGAATTATCGGAGCAATTGCCTCCTACCCTGTAATGACGTTTATCTGGGGCGAAGAGGGGCTGAGCTGGCTTTTCTATGTGCCGTCATTTATCTGCGGAACGCTTATCGGTGGCAGTATTGCCTTTGTGTTTCTGCGTAAGCTTTCAAATGCAGGTTTACTTGCAGGATTTCAGCAAACTCTCGGCTCAGAAGGGTATAATGACAAAAGTGGTCTGCTTGGTAATGCTATAACAATCGGTACACTAGGTGTGATTGCATTTATTGTAATTAAGGTGCTGGCTGTTTTTTTTGAATTAACTGAGTCTGTATGGAATTACCTTGCATTTTCTGCTTTAGGTGCTTTTATTCTTGCAGGAGTAATCTATTATTTCGTTCAGAAGCATAAAGAGAGGATGATAAATGATAATAACTGAAATTAATGGAATGCGTGAATTACTGCCGCTGAAAAAACCGCTGATTCACTGTATTACAAATCCCATTTCAATAAGTCAGTGTGCAAATGCCGTGCTTGCAATGGGCGGCAGACCGATTATGGCGGAACATCCGAAAGAAGTTGAAGAAATTACAAGAACAGCTTCGGCAGTAATGCTCAACATCGGTAATATAACAGATGTGCGTATGGAGTCAATAGCCCTTTCTGCAAAATACTGTCGGGAGAATGATATTCCATTTGTGCTTGATATTGTGGGAATGGCTTGTTCAGCGCTTCGCAGAAAATATGTGGATAATCTGCTGAATATTGCTGTGCCTAGCGTAATTAAGGGCAATTATTCCGAGATAAAAGCACTATGCGGCGGATATTCGACAATTGGTGTTGACAGCGAAAATATTGATATAAGTGAAATTGACAATATCAGCGTTATGCTTGCGCGAAAATATGGGACTGTTATTCTTGCAAGCGGAAAAACCGACATTATAACTGACGGAGACAGACTGTTTCACGTTTCGAACGGTACACTGCAGTTAAGTGCTGTAACAGGTACGGGATGTATGCTTGGTGCAGTCTGTGCTGTATTTTCAGCTGTTGGAAATCCATTGGTTTCCGCAGCTGCTTCGGCGGCGGTTATGGGAATATGCGGCGAGCTTTCCATAACGGATAAGGGAAACGGCACATTTATGACGTCTCTTATGGATACGCTGTCAACCGTCACTGACAGTGAAATTAATGAGAAATTGAAAATGGAGGAAATTGAATTTGAATTTTGACAGCAGCTTATATTTTATTACTGACAGCACGGGTTACGGTGAAGAAGAATTTCTGTACCGTGTGGAAGAAGCCTGCAAAGGCGGTGTAACGCTTTTACAGCTTCGTGAAAAGGAGCGTATAACGAGGGAATATCTTGCCCTTGCCGAAAAGGTACACGAAATTTCACAGCGATACAATATCCCTTTGATTATTGATGACAGGGTGGATATTGCTCTTGCGGTCAACGCAGAGGGAGTTCACGTGGGACAGTCGGATATGCCTGTACATATTGCAAGAAAGCTTATGGGTGATGATAAAATCGTGGGAGCAACCGCAAAGACAGTTCCGCAAACACTTGAAGCCCACAAACAAGGCGCGGATTATCTTGGAGTTGGGGCGATATATCCCACCACAACAAAGGTGAAAACTGTGCTGACATCCGTTGAAACGCTGAAGGATATTGTCAAAGCTGTGCCGATTAAGGTCAATGCAATAGGCGGACTTAATAAGGAGAATATTCACATACTGAAAGGAAGCGGAATTGACGGTATATGTGCAGTTTCGGCGATTATGAAAGCTGATAGCCCATGCATTGCAGCCAAAGAATTAAGGGAGGCTTTTTATGAACTGCGGAATTAATACCGTCCTTACAATTGCAGGCAGCGATTGCAGCGGAGGTGCTGGTATTCAGGCGGATTTAAAAACTATGCTTGCAAACGGAGTTTACGGAATGAGTGCCATAACTGCTCTCACTGCACAGAATACTATAGGCGTTTCGGCAATTTCGGAGGTTACTCCTGAATTTCTCGGTCAGCAGCTTGACGCTGTGTTTACGGATATTTTCCCCGATGCCGTAAAAATCGGTATGACGGCAAATGATAAGCTGATTGAGGTTATTGCGGAAAAGCTCAGCTTTTACAAGGGGAGGAATATCGTAGTTGACCCTGTTATGATTGCCACAAGCGGTGCAAGGCTGATTTCCGAAAATGCTGTGAACGTTCTCAAAGAAAAGCTTTTGCCCATTGCGACGGTTGTTACGCCTAATATCCCCGAGGCGGAGATATTGGCAGGGATGAAGATTACAAGTAAAACCGATATGGAAAATGCTGCGGTATTCATATGTAAATCCTACGATTGTGCGGTGCTGCTCAAAGGTGGGCATAGCGTCAGCGATGCTGATGATTTGCTTTGCGATAATGGCGAAATATCCTGGTTTGAAGGGGTGCGCGTTGATAATCCCAATACTCACGGCACGGGCTGTACTCTTTCCTCTGCTATTGCTTCAAATCTTGCCAAAGGTTGTGATATGAAAACGGCTGTGAAACTGTCAAAGGAATATATTTCGGGTGCTTTGTCTGCTATGCTTGACCTGGGTAAGGGCAGTGGGCCTGTACATCACGGATTCAATCTGTAATCTTCCCGTCTATATATATAACGCACGAGACGCCCAAAAGGTCAGATTTTTTGGCAAAGTTTTTCTATATATATTCCTAATACAGTGTATATAGAGAATTATATTACCTTTTTGAAACTGATACTCCAAATAAAATGTCTTGTATTTCAAAATGAAATATGTTATAATTAAAATTAATCCAGTTCATGAGGTGATAAAGAATGAATTTTTATATTGGAAATAGTTTAGATGAAATAAAAACGGATGATTATAATATCGAATTCTCTGATGACCTTTTGCAGTACATTTATAATCATCGTGAACAAATATCGGCTGATTCAAACGTATTATTTGAAGTCAATCCCTATTCTGATACTTTTATAGAATATGAAAATGTTAGGGAAATAAATAATATATGTTCTTTATGCATCGAAACAGGTATCATTGAAGGCTATGATGATTATGATGAAGGCGTTGAAATGATTAATGATTTATTACAATTAACGAAATCAGCATTACTGAATAAAAAAGGATTGATTATCATAGGAGATTGAATATTTTCTCACATATAACCGCAGCCTGAAACAATAGCAGACAAATAATTTTTAAAAAACTCCCCGAAACGCAGTATTTCGGGGAGTTTTTATCTATATAGATTATTATACGATGTGATTAAAAATACATATGAAAAAACTTACTCAAAAAATGTGACCTTTTGGGGTTCTCGTGCGTTATATTTACAGAGGGGGAAAGATATGGTTTATTATCCTATAGCATTCTTAATTACTTCAAATCTTTTTATCATAAAGTCAACGATGGAGACGTTTTCGCCGCCGAAAGACATCATTCCGCCACCGCCGAAGCCACCGCCCCACATACCGCCGAAGCCACCGCCCCAGCCACCGAAGCCGCCGCCTCCGCCTGTCTGGAGTCCGTTTGCACTTCTGGCAATGTTTGTTTCAAACTGGTCAGCTGTGAAAAGAAATCTGGTATCAGCTTTTACGTGAGAACGTATGAGGTCAGCATACTTATTCACGGTCTGTTCAGGTTCACTGTACAGCGATGTGATTTCTCTTACATATCCTATGTATCTCTCGTAATACTCCTGTACCTGTAAGAGATTTTTTATCATAGGACGCTGATTTGCATCAGCCTGGTAAAGACCTGTCTTGATGTCTGATTCGGCAGATGCACCATAATCCATAAATCCGCCTAAGCAGAGATTGTAATCCCAGCCTACATAGCTCATCTTTCCGTCATTGTACATAACATAGAAGTTATGAGGCATCATTCCGTTATAGCTGTCATAGTTACACATTACAGCGTTAACTGCAAATCCTTTGAGGAAGCTGTCAACATCAACTACATCCTCAATAAATTTATAATCATTGGGAGTAACGCGGTTTATAGCATCCACTACTTCCTTAATATGTACTTTTTCGATATCGTCTCCTACTTTTGTATCAAAATAATCAAGTGACATATTTGTTGTAAATGTGCTGTTACACTCCTGACCGTTTTCAGTTGCCTTGTAGAGACAAGCGCCGCTGCTTGTGGAAAGGCGATTCGTAAGAGTTTCATCGGGCTGCTCTAAAAGGAGATAGAAGCTGAAAGACTGGCCGTTGAGAGTTACGTCAGTATAGCTGAATTTAGGTGCATACGCGCCAATCTCCTGCATTGCGTTATAGCAGAGCATATCTCTCATACAAGAGGGGTCAGAGAACATATTATTCAGGCTTATATCTGTGAGACCGCGATAATTCTTGGTTTTATCGTACTTGTCAAGCTTAACACGGAAACTGAATTTATCACGTCCTGCCGAAGCAACAGATGTACGTGAAGTATTTCCCTTTGTTCTGATAGCAACATTTTCAATAAGCTCGCCGTCAATAACTATATCGCAGGCATAATATTCTTCTGTATCTGAATTTGCAATGAGGTGATTCCACTGTGATTCGTCCATCTGGATATCAATATTATGTACCTGCTGCATTGAGAATAAATCTGCGTAAAGTACTTCTGTTGCATCAGTATTGTTTACTCCTGTATATGCAGCCGGAGTATCAGCTTTGAACAGGTTGCTTCCTGTATCTGTAAGCATTCCTATACCGCCAGCAAAAAGTTTATAATCTGTACCGCTGCTGATTTCAGGAGATGAAACAAGAGCATAACTGAATTTTTTCAGTGTATTTACATCAAAAATGATATTGTCGGAATTGTCTGTCAATGTCAGCGCATTGTTCTTTTCCCATTCCTTTACAAAATCAAAGAGATATGCTGCCTGTGAAGCTGTAAGGTTTTCACACTGATAATCTGTAGCGGTAGCAAGTACATTTCCGCCTGTAACGCTTACACCTGTTACAGCTCTTAAACCTCTGTCCCCGCAGGCTATTACTGTTCCGTCAGTTATCGTCAGTGTTGTTTCTGCCTGTACAGCGTCATTTCCAGCCTTTGCAGAAATTTTACCGCCCTCAATAAGTACATCGCCCTTTGAAGATTTAAGCGCATCTCCCTCAGCGTCTACATTGATTTCTCCGCCTTTGATTGTAAGGGATGATTTACCCTTTACCGCATCCGATTCTGCTTCTGCATTGAGAGTAGATATGTCTATAATTCCGCCTGTTATTTTCAGGTCGTTGTTACAGAAGATACCGTCCTGTGTGTTTGCTGTAAGTGTCAGTTTTCCTGTTCCCAGTTCACCGCCTTTTATGGTTATATCGTCCTTTGCTTCAATAACAGCAGATTCAAGCCAATCACCGCTGTAAGCTATATCACCGTCAGAAATTGTATTTTCAGTTCCGTCTACAAGGTTTATGGATGTGTTTTCAGCATTTGCAACATATATAGCAGGTGCGGATTTTCCTGAAATATTTGCACCATTGAGGAAAAGCTTTACTGTTTCAGCATCAATGGTTTCATCGGGGATATTTACGTTAATCTGACCGTCATTGAGAGTACCCTCGATATAAAATTCTCCCGAATGGGTTATTGTAATGATATTGCCGTTTGCTTCGGCATATTCGCCCTCAATATCAGCTGATGAACCGTTAAGTCTTATATATGTCTTTGTTGCAACGGGATTTTCAGGTGTTTCGGGCTTTTGTCCATCTTTCCAGCTTTCAGGAAGTTCTGTGATTACATTTGCAGTATATTTCTGTATTGCAATAGCATCAGCAGCAGTAATTCCATCACCTCTTGAAAAAACGTCGGCATTCTTTCTGCCTTCTTCGGAAAGGGCGTATTTATCAGCATTTCCGATAAACTGAAACACAGCAGCAGAGTCCGCCATTGTAACTACGCCGTCGCAGTTAGCGTCACCGTAAAGGACATCTGCAGCTGAGACAGAAAACGGTGCAGCTGATAATGTGGCAGCAGCTGAGATAACTCCTGCTGCAAGTCGGTGCAAATACTTCTTCTTCATAACTATCATACTCCTTCACATTGTACAGCATCCCCTCAAATGCAATACATATTGGGAACCTCTAAAAACCTCCCTCACGGCTAAATTTCTATGGCAAATATCATTTACTGCGTTGCCAAACCTTGCAATACACAAAGTATTACTGCGGTTTGTCGCCTTGTAACTGATATTTGTCATATACGAAATTTCGCTCGTGTTCTGGTTTTTAGAGAATCCCTATTAATAAAATAATAACAAAAATAAAATGCTAATAGTATTATACATTTAATTTCTTAAAACAGTCTTAAAAAATCAGGATTTTTACCGAGTTTTCGATATATTTTTTCGTTATCAGCCGTTGTATTTAGGATTGGCATAAAAATTTAAGGCAACACCGCACAGGCTATGTGCGGTATTGCCCTGAAATAATTATCATCCATTTCCGAAGGGAAGGTTACCATTATCAATTTCAGATTGAACTGTCTGTGAAACAATATTGATGCTTAATGTATAACCCTCAACAGGAGCTGCTCTCAATGGTTTACACTCTGAAATCAGCGCCGTTGTAGTTTCTCCCGTATTAAGAACAGTATCATAGTAGTAAAATCCGTCTTTCATTTTCCATTCGTTGCCATATTCAATGCTGTAATCTGTACCCTCGACAGGTGTAACAGCAAGCGTATTCCCGTTGGCATCCTGCCACGAGGCTACAATTATTGCTCTGACTCTGACAGAAAAATCGTTGATATTTGTAAATGTAACATTTCTCTTTTCAATGATATAGTTATTATCATTGCGCGAAACATCTTCGTTTATCTGTGGAGCTTTATTCTCCATTGCAGAAAATGAATTTTTAACAGTTTCGGATTTCATTTGCAGCGCTGCATATGTATTCTGTATTCCAAAAGTTATCAGAACAAAAAATGCAGATACGATTAACGCCAACATTGATTGTTTTCTTCTTGCTTTTGTCATATCGTATCTGCACCTCCTTTTCAGCTTACCGCCGCGAATACATTATTAATATTTGATTCATCGCCAAGCAGCTTATTTTCATTTCTGCTGTTTTCAAATTCAACAGTATGGTCTGTTGTAATTGCAATATTTTTCGGTTCAAGAGCGTTATACTTCCACGACCAATCGCCGATTTCGGTTATTGTATATTCACCCTGGGGAATATAATCAATCGTCGTTGAATTCGTTCCTGTAATGGATATAACCTTATTAAATTTGCCATCGTTACTTGTAACGTTAAACAAAAACGTTTCATTTGCCTTAACATCGCCTTTTTTGAAAATTGTCAGCGAACAGGGTTCTACCTTTGCATAATAGGTTTTCTGACTGATAAGTCCATCGACAGCTTTAGGAGTCAATTTGTTATCGTCACCAACCCATTCATCCGAAACACGCTCGCTGCATTGTTCATCAGCATACCAACCGTCAAAATAGTATCCTGAGGCAATATGTGGAGTTGAACCGTTTACTGAACTTGCGTGAGAGCTTGTACTATTAAGAGTTGGGGTCACATAACAGCCATTGATGTTTGTACCGACAACACCATTTACTATAATACGGTAATTGATTTCTATAGGCTCCGAAACATAATAAAATGTTATTACATTAGCACCGTCAGTAATGATTTTACTTTGATAAAGTCGGCTGGGATCAGTTTTACTTCCATCAACGTAGTATCCGATTTTAAGAGCATTTTCCTGCTTAGCCACACCTTCAAAACGTTCTCCGTACTTCTTAGTACCCGTTTCTGATGAGTTTTCCTCCGTTCCAAACAGCCAGCCACCACCAAGAATCTTATGTTCAATGGTGAAACTATGCTCTGTAAGAATATAGTAAAAGCGAATAACAAGGATTTTTCCGTTTTCAAGCTCACCTGCAGCACTGTAGGTATTATCTGCCTGGGGAGTATAATTCGTTATCCATTTATCGTCATCTGTAGCTGTTATGGGCTGTCCCTGAGTATTTACCCAGGCAGCTTCGGAGTTGAAACTATGACCTGCGTAATCAAAAGTATGACGACTGACAGTATCTCCTGCATTTCCAGTAGAAAACTCTCTCACCTGAACAGTCCAGGTACCGTCGAGATTTTCTGTCAGATGCTCAACAAGAAACATCGGTGACTGGTTTTCAGTATAATAGAAATTTATGATATTACGGTCAGGGTAAGCTGTCAGAACAATTCTCTTCTGATACTCATCAGGAACATACATTTGAACCATCTTGAATCTTTCGGTTGTAACTGCTTCATTTGTGGATTCTGTTTTGCTTACAACTTCAAGAGTTTCTGTGCCGTTTTCAGTAGTCTTGAACATATTATTACCTGTTGCAGTATTGATATAATTAACCGTATACTGCACATTGTCAAGACAAACATAGTAAAATGTATATTCAATTGTATAGGTATAATCTTCTCCGCCGTCATATGGCGTGCCGTCCATATTTATTTTGGTAATAGTAACATCAGGGTCAGTTTCATTAGTGTCCTCCGAGAACATAATTGCGTGGCTTGCAAGTTCAGGGAAATAACCTGTATTATAATCGTCCCACAATTCCGGAAGTGCTTTTGCTGAGAAAGTTTTTGTTCTTCCGTCCTGAAGCTGTCCTACTGTATCATCTGCAATCGGTATGCAAGTTCCCATATCAAGAACATACTTTCCGTTACTGAGCAGATATTCACCATTATCGTCTTTCTTTGCATCTGCACCTACATAATGAATAGTATAGCGTATCATCTTGTCAGCAACCCATTCAGCATAGATTTTGAGGTCTTTGTTAACAGGCATATTATTGGGCAGAAATGCGATTTTCTCGTTTGTTGTCTCATTAAGATAAAACCAACCTACAAAGTCATATCCTTCACGGCTTATTGTTGAAGCATAGCTGACAGGCTCGCCGTGAAGAACATCAACCTCATTGTTACCGTTCTCGCCGTCTGCAATAGGCTTATTCTGCTTCATATCATTGTAGGTTTCGTAGAATGTAACCTTGTGAGTAGTTTTTTCCCAATATGCATAAACTGATAAATCAGCGTCATCCATACAGAAATTTTCCCAGTCCACAGGCGCATAGGCGCTTGGAGAAAGTGACCAGCCTTTGAATGTATATACCCCTTGTTCATATTGCGAGGGATAATAATCTCTCTCCATAATCTCTGGTGTGAGAGTATTGAAGCTTTCAATTTTCTGACCATATACAAGATCGTCAGTTCTCAGCAGAGTGTCAATGTTGTAGAAGTTAAGTGTATGGGGATTTCTTGTGTAGTAGAATGTTGAGTTTTGATGAGCTTCAAAACCGTCTTTAGGTGGTACTGAAGTGTATGTACATTTTTCTTTTTCTACGGTAACACCATATAAATCAATAGGTGTAATTTGAGTGGAATTATTATAAGACATGATATAAGAAATATCTGGTTGTTTTATATAACCAATTCCGCCGTTGTTTACTTCAGCTTCTTCATCAGGAAGCGCAGAATAATATATATTGAAATTCTGAATTTGAAAGTTTTCATTAGAATGGTTTTTATCTCCCCACCAAGCAACAAATTTACTGCTTTCAGAATCACCGGGGTCATTTATAATTTCAGCGGATAAAGTGGAATACACCTTAAGTGTAGCGTTCGCTTTGTTGTCAGTACGATATTTACAGCCATCAAAAGGTGCCCATTCAGGAGTAAGATAATGCATAACCTGTGGTAAAACATTGACAGGCCACAGATGAGTGATTATCTGATTATATTTCACATCATTAAGTGTCAGATAATGATACATATACCCATCAATAACATCATATCCATAGGTATACCGATCATCATAAAATTCAGGAAATGTGAATGTATTGTAACTCCATGTCATATTTTGCATTATAGGTTGTCTTGTACTTGAAGATACCTGATATTTTGAAATCACAGGATAATCTAAAGGTTGGGATATAAGAAGTTGACATCCAGAATCAGCGATACGATAGCCAGCCGCTACATTTGCGCCACTTCCTCCATATTGATTAAGATATTGTCCGTCACAGTTAAGAAGCCAAAAATCTTCATCTGAGTTATAAGTAACTGTTATAATAGTATCAGTTTCACGAAATTCAGCACTTCCATCCCCTATGAACAGATAACGGCCATTTTCATCAGTAACATGATACGAATTATCACTGATATGTTTAAATTTCAATGTATAAGCATTAGGTTCACTTACATTTCCACTTAATCGGAGCTGATTACCACTTGCATTATTCGTAACAACTTTATCATTTATTGTTGCGCCTTTAAACCAAACAACATAATCACCATTTGGAAGAATGCCGTCACTATTTGGCGTAATATTCTTGCAGTATTGATTCACATCATTAACAGAACTACGAGCATAATAATATTTCAAATCATAAGTATTACGCTTATAATAAACATTTAAAACAGTAGAATTATCACCCATTACAACTTTCGAGTTATCACTTAAATCAGTGTTAAATGTAAAATATTCATATTCATATCTTGCAGGAATTGCACTGTAAACCTCACCTTGATAACCAGTAGAAGTCGCATTCACCGCTTCCTGCACAACATCCGATGAAAAATCAAGATTAGCAGTATTAAAAACAGCGTTATTCGGATCAAAAGTAATTGTATCACCTGATTGTGCAGTCTGAGTTACAGTACCCCAGTAGCTGTAGCCGTAATCATTGGCATTTTCTTTCCAGTATATAACGTTGTAGGTAGCATTCGCCTTAGTCCACTTAGCTTTGAAAGTTATATCAAAGTCAGGAATTGAAACAGCATCTCCGCCCTTAAGACTTTCAGCCATTTCGCCTGCCTTTGTGGCTTGCTCATTACTGAGCTGGTTATTATCATTGACGATTTCCCAACCTTCAAAAACATAACCTGCCTTGCTTGGATTGGAAATTTTAAAATCCGTGCCATAACGAGCATATACAGGCTCTACTCCGTAACCGCCTTCAAGCAGGAAGTTCATAAGATGATATTTTCTGTCAAAGAAGATTTCAATAACTGTAGAACCGTCAGCAGCAACAGTAACGGCATCATATTCAAGCATTGTGAAACCCTCAGTATTAAGATTCAGCTCTGTTGAGTTTGATATTACACTGCCTACGGGAGCTTCTTTTATAATGGATTTACCGAAAGAATAGAAATCATCGTATATATTCTGAAAATAAGTGCTGATGTGATACTGCGCAGGCTGAGGAAGGTAAACGACATAAAAAACATAATCCTCACTGATATTTTTAATGTCCAATTTAACATTCTCACCATTAGGAAGTGAGGTTTCATCTACGCCAGAAAACCAGCGATTGTCTGTTGAACTCCAGTTTTCTTTTGTTGCCAGATATGCCTTATATCCTGTACGTACAGGACTTGAAACTTCGGCATCAAAATCTGTACTTGCAGCAATAGTTGCAATATAGTCATTGGCAACTGAGCCGACCATATCAGGAGATTCGTTATAATAAAGATATTTAATTGTAACAGTGTATGTCTTAAAATCATCTTCGTTGGGACTATTGGTGTCATTGTCAGCAAGAAGCGAAGGTTTACTTAACTTTAAGGGTTCTGTTTCTTTTATTACAGCATCCGTGATTTCCACTGTCAATGTGCTGCTCTGATTGATTTTGCTATTTTTTTCAATTTCACAGCGAAGCTGAGAATTATTACTGCTGTCGATAAAACTCTCTAAAAGTGTATAGCTGATTTCACAGGAAACCGAGGTTTTATCGT
This sequence comes from Ruminococcus sp., assembly GCA_045531615.1. GTDB lineage: Bacteria > Bacillota > Clostridia > Oscillospirales > Ruminococcaceae > Ruminococcus. Next base: position 16,638 of record JAZSEJ010000090.1, on the reverse strand, counting down.
AAATATCAATCCACTGTGAAGAAGCAGGCATAAAAATCTGCCACTGATAAGAATCGGCATCTTTATCGCTTACTGAAATTACTGTTTTCTGATTACTTGGAAGTTTTATCTCTGATACAGCCTTTCCGTCGTGAAGAATATGGATATCATCTGCTTCAAAGCTGACAGAATTGAAAGGAAGCACACAGAAAAGCATAATTACAGCCATAATAAGAGAAAATATTCTTTTGTTAGTAATGGCGTTTTTCATCTGTATTCCTCCTTTGTCTATGATTTATGATTTATTTGCTACTCTTGAATATGTTTCTTCGGCAGTTTCATTATTCAATTTCTGATAAAGATACGCTGTAAAGTCAAGGTTGAAAGATTCTCCATTGTATTGTGCTGAAACATTAAGAATGTCATCTTTTAAAATTTTTATTGGGGAGTCGAAATCGTCTCCCGTATACACATAAATGTTGCCCGTATTATTGATTTTTTTCCAGTGTTCACAAAGTGAATATGTAACTGATTCAGGAATATTCGTTTCTGTGACTTCAACAAACAGATATGAAGGAATTCCTGTTTTGCCAGTTACTGTAATTGCAGGGTCCTTTGAAATATTAACTCCGGGCATTACCTTATAACTGTTTTCCAACACTTTTTTGTTCTGATTCAGCTCATATCTGCCGTTTTCGGTAATAGTTGCCTCACTCTCATTGAGTTCAACTTTTTCGGCAAGCTCAGAGGAAAACTCCACAGAGCCTTGCAGACTGACTTTACGCACATATTTTGCATGAAGTCCTGCAGTTATTGCAATAATGGCTGTTACTGCAACAATTATGCTAAAGAGGATAATGCGTTTTTTTATCATTTTTTTCTGCATATTGTCCTCCTTAATCTATCTGGGTAAAAGATATCTCGGCATCAAAATGTGCTGCAAGAAAAGCAGTCTGTCCATTGTGAGAAGCCATTATTCTGTTATATATGTCCTCGTTTATAGTAATTCGGAGGGTTTCTGTTATACCTGTAGTATCTCCTGATGAAAGATTTCCAAAACTTCCGAATTGAAGAGTGCTTCCGTTGCTGTTTTTAATTGTTTTGTCCTTGAATGTAAATTCAGCGTCGTTAAGCATATCATCAGGGAAAGAGATTTCAAGACTACAGTTTACATCAACCTCTGAGGGGTTTGTGAGTTGTATCTGATACTCAAAGGAATATGTGGCCGAATCAAAAACCCAGGTATCTTCAACAAAGCTTGCAGCGGGCGAAAACTCCGCAACAGCAGCTGAATTACCCGTTGAATTTTCAGTTGTATATCTCGCGAATAGTCCCGATACAAAATATACAGAAATGAGCGTCAGACAAAGCAGCACCGCAGCAAGCTGTAACGGGATATTCAATTTTGAACTATATTCCGAACGCATTGCTCATCACCTGCTTTATTTAGTTTGCTGTTCCTCTTTTAAACGTCTGATTTCGGCTTTAATAGCGTCAATATCTTTATAATCGCGCTTTTTCTTTTGGTGGAAGGACATTTCTATCAGAAAAAATGCCGCAACAATCATTATTATAATTCCAACTGTGGATTTAAGAAAATTGACTATAACTCCGACAAAGGGAATGCTTGTTATTACGCTTCCTTTGATGTTTTTTCTGCTTATAGGCTCATCGGCTATATTATTTGCATCTCCCATTGTGGTTACGGTTTCATCGTTTATGTCTATAATTCGATGTACAATCAGGTCATAGCCGTTCTGATAAACGACAACATCTCCTATGTCATAGCTGTCTTTCTGCTGAACGATAATCAGGTCATTCACGCTGAGTTCAGGCTCCATACTTCCCGAAAGTACTACAGCTGAACCATATCCAAATGGCATAGGCATTGCATTGCCTACAAGTGTTTCAGCATTCCAGGAATACAGCTTCAAGCCAATTATTACTGCAATGAAAGCTATCAGCATTACACGTATTATGTCATTGAGCTTCTTCATATGTTTTCCTCCGTATCTTTACGTTTATCCTTAATAACGAAGGACAGGAAAAGAATAAGGAGGGCTAAAACAATGATTATTGAATACAGCTTGATGTTAAAGTTATCTCCCGTCTTAGGCGGTAAAATACCCGTATCATCAGCCTGTGGAGCATCACTGTATGAGGCAGTTGTATTAATGCGGATATTTAGTGCCAGTTCATTATCAACTGCAAGATTTCCCAACATAGTGTCAAATTCGTCATTATTCTGTTCATAGGGCCATACCCATTCAAGAGTATAGACGGCATATCTTCCTGAACCGAGAACACCATCCTGATTGACATTATTCAACTCCATAACAGGAACGGTTTCATCAGCACTGCCTGAAAGATAGTTGTTCTCATAGTCCCATACGCGGACTTTTACGGGGATTTCAAGTTCTGTTCCTGTTATCCAGGATTCCATATTCAGATTATACCCCAAAGGAACATCGCCTGTGTTTGCAAGAGTAAAAGCGTATTTATTTGATGTTCCGGGAGCAATCAGCTTATCGGCATTACCACTCTGTCCGTTAACTGTAATTTCGCCATTATTATTCTCGTATGAAACATTGAAAATTTCCACATCGGTTTCAGCCTGCCAGATGGTATTTTCATCGTAAGCTGAAAATGAGGGATTTGCAAGCCTTACAATTCCTTGTGTTCCCTCAGAGGCAGCAACAGGGCTTTTTACAGGCTTTTTTGTAATTGTCACAACGGTATTGCCATTTGATTCTGTAAGGGGAATTATATTGGTGAATTCCTGCTGCGAGTATTTACTGATATGACTGAAAAGAACAGCCAATGATGCTGCTTCACAAAGTAGAAGCAGTGTTAAAATGAGACCAAGCGCTCTGCTTTTACCTTTCACAGCCATTGCTGTTCCTCCTTTCCGTTTTTTCTTCGGCATTTACCACAGCCCGAAAGTTCAGACGGCGGTAAAAACCGAAGTGTGTGCAGGCATTGCCACATATGCCTGCACAACTTCGAAGATACTAATTAATTATCTTTTGAATGTCAGAAAAATCAGATTATTAGTCTATTTGTGTTACTGAGATAGCAATTTCAATCTTTTCTTCGAGATTATAGTCTGTTCCGTCTGTAAGTGCAACTGCGGGAGCAAGCGCTGTTCCTGCTGCAAGGTCGCCAAGGAGTGTATCCTGCTTGTCGTATGTACCGTTACCTGAATCATCAAAATCCCATTCCCAAGTAAGCTTGAGAGTACCTACAGTTGTAGAGAGGTCTGTGTTGGCATCATATCTTGCTGTAAGCCCTGTAAGAGCAGTTTTAACCTGTGCTAAAGTACCACCCTCTACAAGGGGAGTTGCTTTTGTCGACTGTGTAAGCGTAAACTTTACAGGGTAATAATCCGCTGCATTATCAAATGTATCAGTAGCATCACCTGTTGTCATATCAGGAAGACTTGGGTTTGCCTTAAGGAAAACTTCTTCCAGTGTATCTTCAACAGCAATATTGAGTTGCACATCAACCTCTGGAGTACCTGCTATTATAAATGTAAGACCATCTTCATTCTTTGTACCAGGAGCAACAAGCTTATCATTATTTGAGGATTGAACTGTAAGAACTGTGCCTTCTGCTGAATTACTTCCTGGTGAATTCTCTGTAGCAGCCTTGTATGTAGTGTCAAAAAGTGTGCCATCGGCCGTAACTGTTACACCAAACTTAGCAACTCTTGCGGTATCTGCTGCGCTATCAGAAGTAACATATTTTGCGTAAGTACCACTTACAATACTTGTAGAGAGCAAAGTAGCAATCATAAGACCGCCTGCTGCGCGCATAGATTTATTTTTTTTCATACTAAATACTCCTTTCATAGGGGTTTTTAATTATTCCTCCCTTTTCAGTCAATGCCTGACAGGGGAGATATTCCGTTATATATATCCATTCCCCGTGTGGCACCGAGGGAAGAATAAACTTATTCGTTTTCGCTGTTTTCTTTTGCGGCTTTTTCAGCTTTAAGTGCTTCAAGCTCTGCAAGAAGTGCCGCTGTGTCTTTCTGATTTTCCTTTTCATAGCGGCGACGTCTGATAATATCATAGCCTACAAGAAGAATAAGAGGAAGGATTACGCATACTACAAGGCCTGCTGTACTCTGCATAAACATTGCAATATTACCTGCTGCAGGGATTCTTGTTTTATATATTCCAACCAGCTTATCTGCTGAAACGGCAAGTCTGTCCTCTGTGTTATTTGCGTCACCCTTTGTGCGGAATGATAATGAATTATCTTCGTTTAATACCTCTATAACACGGTGGGTAAGCACGCTGTTGCTTGTACTTTCGGGGTCGAAAAAGGCTATTACATCGCCGACTTTTACATCTTCGCCGTCAATTTGCTTTACTATAATAAGGTCGCCATCTTCAATTTCGGGTTCCATAGAGCCTGTCAGAACAATTAACGGGCAATACCCGCCGATTTTCGGGACTTCATCCTTGTTGGTATAACTTTTGATAATAAGCGTTACATTGACAAAAAGTATCGGAATAAGCAACACACAGATTATTATGCCAATTACCGACATAATCTTGTGGGATTTTGAAGTTTCAGCAGCTTTTGAATTGTTTTTATTTTCCATTTCTTTTATCACCTTTATTTAAATCTTAATTTAACTCTCTGTAGAAAACACATTGTGGTATACATTACAAAATATTATGTTTTTCTTTAAACTTATTATAACATAATTCTATATGCATGTCAACTAAATACAAATACCGTCGCAAAAGTTCGTGTATTTCAACAAAACATATAAGTTTTATATGTGCATTTTAACATTGCGAAATATCTCGCTATATACACATAGTAATCATCATCTTCTATATTCCATTATGTCAACGCTCAGAATGCAATATCACTGCATATTGTATTCAGAGATTATCTTACTCTCTACTATATACATTCAAATGAGATGCCAAAAACGGACACGAAAAATAATAATTTTTATTATTTAACAATAAGGAAGGTGCCTTGATTAGGGCGTGTTGACACAAAGTTGTTTCAGGGATTGGGATTATTCGCAATTTACGGGATTGCGGCAGTAAATTATCCGATGAGATTTACTGATATTATTATATAATGCGAATATGGTCAGCGCTAAAAAATATCATAATAGAAGTAGATGTCCTTTATGTTATCAGCTATTCCTTGCCTTAACAATCATCGCCCAGATAAGAACTATAGCAATAATTGCGCTGACACTAACAAAAAATATATAACCCTTTACATTCTGACGGAATTTCTCGGGATTGTCGGGATTGACATACAGTATACGCGTGTCTCCGGGCTTTACTTTCGGAGATGTTGAGTACATTTTTTCCGATGAACGAATAATCTGCCCTTCAAATTGGTATTCCCAGACAGGTGCATAAGTCGTACCATCATTTGAATTCAATTCGGCATACTCCACACATGCTGCCTCTACGGGTACAGTGCAGGTCAGACGTTCAATTATGATACGATAGGTGAAGTATCCTACAATTGCTGTTACAAAAGCCAGAGCCAAAACCAATGCCCACCACGGACCAATGCCATTTTGATCCATAGATGTTCCATATTCAACAATTGTCAGTACAGATATAATATTTTTTAAATACAGCATATTAAACCTCTTTTCTTTCCTAACGACATACTTTTATGAATGATTGCGTCCGCAATTACGTAACAAAATGCAATAATATGTACCTTTTAATCCGCTTTTATGCGGAGTCTCGGAGTTCGTAGCCACTGTTTTTCCAGTTATTTCATTTGATACAGCTTTATTTTTTTCGAAAAGTTTTTTAAAAAACATTTAATGCCTCCTGTAAATAATTTTTAAGGATAATTTTATTATATCATATCTTGTTTTCAGTTTCAATACTATGTTCTTATTTTATCCTTCATATATATAACGCACGAGAGGGGCAAAAGGTCACATTTTTCAGCAAAGTTTTTCTATATGTATTTTTAATCTATGTTATATATGTTTAATATAACAATTCAGGGGGTGCCTGGCGGAATAATAAAGTTTTCATGAAAAAATAAAGGCTGCGCAGCAACAGGCTACGCAACCTTTTTATTAAAACTTGATATGCAGTGTTTTTATAAATAAAGAAATCAATCGCAAATTATATTAATCCCATGAAGGTTTTTTACCTACTGAAATATCAGCATAATACACAAGTATTTTAGAAGCATCAGAGGCATCAATAGCACCATCGTTATTTACATCTGCTGCAGCTTTCTGTTCAGCAGTAAGCCATGATTCAACACCTGTCTGAATGAGAGCATATTCAATCAGAACAGTTGATGCGTCGGAAGAATCTACTCGGCCATCCTGATTAACATCACCAAGAATAATTGCAGGTTCTGTTGTTGTAGGCGGTTCAGTTGTGATAACTGCTGTTGTAGTTATAATTGTTGTGGTAGTTGCCTTAGTTGTTGTGGTTGTAGCCTTAGTTGTGGTGGTTGTTGCCTTAGTTGTTGTAGTTGTAGCCTTAGTTGTTGTAGTTGTAGCCTTAGTTGTGGTGGTTGTTGCCTTAGTTGTTGTAGTTGTAGCCTTAGTTGTAGTGGTTGTAGCCTTTGTTGTAGTAGTTGTTGCCTTTGTTGTAGTAGTTGTTGCCTTTGTTGTAGTAGTTGTAGCCTTAGTTGTTGTAGTTGTAGCTTTAGTTGTGGTAGTTGTAGCCTTTGTTGTTGTAGTTGTAGCCTTAGTTGTAGTGGTTGTAGCCTTAGTTGTTGTAGTTGTAGCCTTTGTTGTAGTAGTTGTTGTCTTTGTTGTAGTCGTTGTAGATACACCTGATGTTGTAGTTGTTGTTTCAGATGAGGTTTCACCCTTTACTGCAACCTTTACCTCAGCCATTGCTGCACCTGAATAGCTCTTACACTCATCGCCGCATGTAAGCGTAATATTGCTGAGTTTATCAAAGCTTCCTTCTTCAAGTGTAATTACATATGTCTCTGCGTATTTGTCGCCTTCTGTGTCGTATTCAGCTTCAATGTCAAATGCTACAGCGTCGTTACCAGCTGTAAGACAAACTGTTTCTTCTGTAATTGTTGCTGCATCCATATACTTGCTGAATGTAATTATAAGCTTGTCGTTCTTGATTTCATATGACTTGATAACAGGAGCAGCCTTGCTTACAATACCAAAGTTAACTTCTGTCTGTACGGGAGGAACAGGGAGCCATTCGCTGTATACAGTTTCATAGCCTTCCATCTCGCACTTTACCTGCCACATTCCCTCAGGAACATCCCAGGCATATTTACCCTCAAAGTCGGTATAAAGCGTACTCTGCTGGTCGTAATCCTCGGCGTTCCATAATACAGCCTTTCCTGTTTCGGGATCCTTGTAGTATATCGACATCTTTGCGCCTGTAACAGGGTTAGTAATTACAGCCTCAAATACAATACCACTTGGGTCAATGATAAAGCGGATATATCCTGCGAATGTGAATTCTTCGCCGTTCTTCATGCAATATTCGAGGTATTCCTCAACAGAGTCAAGTGCACAATCAATTCCCCATGAAATAAGTGTTGATAAGGGAGGATAAATCTGGCAAGCTGCAAGTACAGCCTCTGTACCAAATGTATTGAAAGCCTTTAATCCAAACAATACTGTAGCGGCTGCCATATATTCTCCGTTGCCGTCAGCCATAATCAATTGATCAGCATAAGTGCATACATCGCTTGCAAGAGAAAGACCATCACAGATATTTCCGAAACCTTCTCCAAAAATATCTTCCATTACATCGCCGGCAGCTTCTGTTATATATGCGTTTGCAAGGCTGACAATAGGATTATCGGCATCTTCGCCTTCTATGATTTCAAGATAAGCTTCACCTGTGAGCAGTCCTTCCATAGTGCTGAACATTTCACTGCCAGCAGCAAGAATGGAATCACGGCTATCGTCATTATCTACGTGACGAGTGTAATATGTAGATGTCTGTCCGCCTGTGATAGTCTGTACCTGTGACTTAACAAATCCATATTTTTCAGGATTCTGAGCAATTGTAGCTCTGTCATAGTACACACCGCCAATGTACATACCATCCTGATTCTGGTTGTTGTACATTCTGAATGTTCCACCATTGTTACCATTTGAAACAGTAACATCGGCAACAAATCCATTGCCAACCTGCTCTACAATTTCAACAGAACTGTTGTCAATGTAGTCCTGAGAAACGTTCTCAAGTTTCTGATCCTTTTCGTAATCGTAATTTTCGTCAAGGATCAGTGACTTCTTTTCAATAATGCTGATATTCAGTGTTCCAGGTACGTAAGAGTGGTTATTCTCGTCAAAGTAACCGGAAGCAACCCATGTGCCTCTTTCCTCGTTGTAGAATGCTTCCATATACTTCATTATGCCTGCTTTTGTACTTGTAACAAATACTCTGTCAACCTTTTCAAGATTTGTAACTGTTATTTCAAATGAAAGGGGATTTGCAGGATTGAAGCTGATTACAGGTGATGTACCACTCATAAGAACATCTGTGATATCCTTACCTGTTGAATCAAGTGAAAGATTACCGTAACGCATTACTACCTTTTTAACAGTAGGATCTGCTGTAGAATAAACTGTTTCGGCTATGTTACTCTTTGTGTCTCCGCATACGGCATATAATGTATAAACATCGCCGTCCTTGCCCTCGGGAAGCTTTACTGTTCCCTTGTATTTGCCTGTATATCTGTTTGATTTGATTGTTGTTGAATACTCATCGTTTACATAAATCTCAACATCTGCATCTTTTTGTGCCATACCATAAACGTCTACGAGGAATTCGTCTACAGATGAAGGAGAAGCAATTGTGATATCGGGACATTCAACGTCGAGTTTACCAATTGACTCGTTCCAGGTGTTACCGTTATATCTGAAATTAAGTCTTGCAGCAACGTCGTAGTCACCAATTTCAGTTACACGGGCAGTAAACTTGATTTCGCCTTCTTTTTCATTGAGGTTGATTACGCCGTCTTCAAGGTCTTTTGTATCAAACTCAATTCCCTTGCTCTGAACGGAGTCAAGAATAAGTGTCATTCCACTTGGAATGCTGAGACGCACGGAAATGTTATCGCATTTTTCAGCTATATCTGAACGTATCTTATACTTTAAAGTATAGTTGATTGTACCATTTACGCCTGTCTGCTCTGAATTTGCTATGAGATATGTATTCTCTCTGTCCATAAGACTGAATCTTGAATCAAGAAGCTTATCACAGTTTTCAAATGAATGAGGATAGAACTGAATGCTTTCTCTGTCTGACTTGATTTCTTCAAGATTTTTACAGTTATAGAACGCATAGTCCTCAATTGTCTTTGCTCCTTCAGGAAGATACACTTTCTTAAGGTGTGTATTTCCGTTTGCAATTCCATAAGGAACGGTTACTGTATTATCAGCGAAAATGAGTGTCTCAATACAGCTATCTGCAAAGGCATAATTTGCATTCTTTACTGTGGGAGGAATTGTCATTGTTTTTATTTCTTCACAGTTTCTGAAACAATAATCACCGATTGTCTGTAAGGATTTGCTGAAATAAATAGCTGAAAGATTTTTACATCCACTAAAACAGTAATCACCGATACTTCTTATATTGTCAGGAAGTGAAATGGTTTCAAGATTTGGACATTCCATAAATGCAGCGTAGTTAATTGCTGTAAGACTATCCGGAAGCTTGATATATGAAATAGCTGAATTTGCAAAGGCATAATCTCCGATTACATAACCGTCAAGTGTATCTTCCTTTTCAGGAATTATTACTGTCTGAAGATTTTTTGTATTGCGAAGAATACCAGCAGGGATATTTGCTATTCCCTCCTCGAATACAACCTTTTCAACATAGCTATCTGCAAAGGCATATGATGCATCCTTAACACTTTTGGGAATTGTAACATTTGTTATAAGCTGACATCCGCGTACAACATAGTCACCGATAGTCTGTACTGACTTACCGAATGTGATTTTTTCAAGTGATGTACAATTATTGAAACAGTAATTACCAACATATCTTACATTGTCGGTAATTTTTACTTCTTTAAGAAGTGCGCATTCACTAAATGCGGAGTTGCCGATTGATGTAAGGCTTTCAGGAAATTCAACGGAAGTAAGTGCTGTGCCTACAAATGCATAATCACCTATAGCGTAGCCATCAAGAGTATCTTCCTTTTCAGGCATTGTAACACTTGAAAGATATTTTGCATCGCGGAAAATACTTGCGGGAATGTTTGCAATTCCTTCTTCGAATACAGCTGATTCAATGCTGCTTCCTGCAAATGCATATGATGCGTCTTTTATTGTCTTTGGAATTGTGATGTCTGTAATCAGTACGCATCCACTAATGAAATAATTTCCTAAAGTCTGTACAGACTTACCGAATGTAATCTTTTCAAGTGATGTACAGTCATCAAATGCATAATCTCCGATGCTTCTTACATTGTCGGGAATTATAGCTTCCTCGAGAAGAGAACAATTTCTGAATGCATAGTCATTGATAGCTGTAAGACTTTCGGGAAGCTTAATGGAAGTAATGGCTGTACCTTCGAAAGCTGCTGTTCCGATAACATAGCCGTCAAGAGTATCTTCCTTTTCGGGAAGTGTTACATTCTTGAGATAACTTGCATTTCTGCAAATATATGCCGGTACATATGGAATACCTTCTTCAAAAGTAATTGATTCAATACTACTATTTGCAAAAACATCTCCTGTTTCTTTGATAGATGCAGGAATAGTTACTTCTTTGAGGCTTGCACAGCCGTCAAATACATAATCATCGATAAATTCAACAGATTTACCGAATTTGAAATCTGCAATACGCTTACAATTTTTGAACGCATAACTGTTAATTGATGTAACATTGTCAGGAATTACAACGCCAGTAAGAAGCGCACATCCCTCAAAAGCACCTGTTCCAACAGAAGTAAGGCTTTCAGGAAGCTTTATCTCTGTTATTGCAGTTGATGCAAAAGCATAATTGCCGATTGAATAGCCGTCAATAACATCTTCTTTTTCAGGGATTGTTATATTCTTGAGGTATGACGCACCTTGGCAGATACCAGATGGAATATTCGCAATTCCTTCTTCAAATGTAACTGACTCTATACTACTTTCATAGAATGCATAATCAGCTTCGGTTACAGATTTAGGAATAAACGCTTCTTTCAGGCTTACACAGCCAGTAAATGTATAATTACCAATATTTGAAACGGAAGCACCAATCTTAAATGATGAAATACGCTTACAGTTCTTAAAGCTGTAAGAACCTAAAGATGTTACACTGTCAGGAATTGTTATTTCTGTAATAAGAGCGCAGCCTTCAAATGCACAGTAGCCGATACTTGTAAGGGTTTCGGGGAAGCTTATAGATGAAACAGATGTGTAGTAGAATGCATAATCGCCGATTGAATATGTTTCAGCACCCTCTGGCATCTCAGGCATTACAATGTTTTTAAGTGATGTAGTCTCGTAGCATACATAACCCGGAATATTTGCAATGCCCTCTGCAAATGTTACGGTTTCAACGCTACTCTGAGTAAGAGCATATTCAGCATCGGTAACTGCAGCGGGAATTGTTACTTCTTTAAGGCTTGAACAGCCACTGAATATGTAATTGCCAAGATTTGTGACAGAGTTTCCAAGGTCTATAGAAGTTAAACGCTTACAGCCCTTGAATGCATAGGAATTGATACTTGTAACACTGTCGGGAATTTTTACAGATGTGATATATGCCATATCTTCAAATGCACTACTGCTGATAGTTGTAACACTTAATCCATCAATAGTGTCAGGGATAACAAGTTCTGTTTCCTTGCCTTCGTAGCCCTGAATTGCTGCATAGTCCTCATACAAGCAATATTTCCAGCCGTCCTCTGTAACCTGCACTTCAGGAGCTGTTACATTACCCTGAACAATATCAGCGATATTTATGCTGGTATCAGGTGTTGTAACATCCTTTGCACTTGCAGTGAAAGCAGGCTTTGACGATTTAAGCACGGGCAAATTCGCCGCAGTTGCTGAAATCATCATCGTAACTGCCGATAATGCCGCCAGTACTTTTTTAAAATTCATAATTTTCCTCCAATACAATATTTTTTTTGCAAACACCGTCATAACAGACGAATTTGCACCCTATATCATCATATTTCCCTGACTTGATTTAGATAAGGCAATTAATTTCCCGCTAATCATTGCTTTATACTGAAATAAGCACTTTAATATGATGAAATATTAATATTATAACATATTTTTCATATAGTGTCAACCATTTTTTCATATTTTGCTTTATGTTTAAAAACCATTATATCGCCTAAAATTAGCTCTTGAGCTTTCTGTTTTCTGCAGGCAAAATTTGACTGACTTGATAAATATTTTGGTATATCTACCGTCTACTTATATTGTAGAATATAAGTATCGATTTGTCAATAGGTTTTTGCGATTTTGTATGATTGCACAAATTGCGCTTGTAAAATTTGTCAATTTTGCTCAAATATAGTTTTTTATTTCTTTTTGTACAAGTATGGAAGTTACTCTTTCTGTAGATTAAGGCATATTTTTTAAGGGCGAGCAATGCTCGCCCCTACAATTAGCTATATTGCGTTATTTTGTGTAGGGGCGACCATTGGTCGCCCGCAATTTCGGAACGAAATTAAGGTTTTCGACAATCAAAGCCTGCCAAAAAATCGGCAGGCTTTGATTATGCTAAAAGAGCAATAACAACCATAGCAATTCCCGCAAGACTTACTGAAAGATAGCAGGAACGGATAAGCTTTGAAAATTTTATAAGTCCCTCATGTCTTTTGACGCAGGTGAAAAGCCGCATATCCTGGGAATAATTGGGCATAAATCGGCTTTCTATTTCTCTTATTGCTACTCGGCAATCGTGAAGCAGCATTGTTGATCTGACGTCGAGAAAATAGCAAATCAGTCCGATTATAAATACCGCAATTGATATAATCAGCATAAGAGAGAGATTTTCCCCGAACATAGCGGCATAGACACCGAAAAGAATTGTTTCAACGGTGATGAAAAGCTCTGTTATCTTCATACGTTGGTCGGCGTGGAGCTGATAATAATTCCAATACAAGGTCAAAAGCTCTGACGGCTCTAAATTTCTGCTGTTTGATGACATTGTTCTTACTTCCTTATGTATATTTCACTTATGGTTGGGGATAATACCAACGAGGTGAGTAAAAGTGGCAGATGAAGATATGAAAATATACATTCCCCGTCCGACAAATTTAACTGACATCGGTGAAGAAACCGAAGAAGTCAAGGTTTATTCCTCTGATAAACCGACGCAATCCGCACAGCTGCCGTAAAAAACGGTCTGTGAGGGGTCAATTATAAATCCGTGATGCTGCGCGATATGGCTGTTTATGTCCATAAGCCGATTGCAGCTTAGATGTATCAGCTTTCCGCAGCTGCGGCATTTCAAGTGGAAGTGCTCATGGCACTCCTTTTCGTTTTCGATGTACTGATAGCAGGCGCTTGTTTTGCCGTCAATGACGAATTTCCGAACAGTTCCTGCCTCAACAAGGCGGTCAAGCTGGCGGTAAATGGTCGCCATACCAACGGGAGAGCCGACAGAACGGAGATAGTTGTCGATTTCCTGCGCGCTGGTGTGCTTGTCCTTATTATTTATAAGGAAATCAAGAAGTTTTTCCTTTTGTGCCGTATTATAACCCGAATCTTTTTTCATATAATCACCCGATAAATATATTATATCAATATTTTATCATTTATAGCGATTTTTGTCAAGTGCTGTGAAAATGCCCCTTGCAGATGATTCTGTAAGGGGCTTTGCGCTGTTATTCAAGGGGGATGCCGTAGGATTTGAGGATTTCAAGATTTGCTTTTTTTCTGCGTTGCAGTTCGGCTAAAGCTATATTTCTTATTTCACTTTCTATGAAGAAACTATATATCTCTTTCGTCCGCTTACGTTTTATTTCATTAATATCTGGAGATGATAATGTTTCTTCAAGTTTGTTTTTTTTCGCTATATAATCAGCTTGAATATATAGAAATCCTTCATCTTCTGGATTACAATCATTAAAATTGATGTTTTTCCTGTAATCATTTGTGGAAAACGGTAATTTGTATTTTTGAAAGAATGTAATACAGTTTTCAAGCGTATTTATCTCATTAATTACGGGAAGAACATACTTTTCAGTAAGTATTGAAGCTTCTTTCATAACATTTATTAATGAAGTTTCAATATTTGAGAAAAAATTAAATCGTGAAATAGTCTGACGAAAGTAATTGTCATATTCATTACCTAAAGTAATTGAATAAAAATCAGCTATTGAATTTCTCAGCCAGTTATAATTTGCTTTGATGCCAGCATTTAAATCAATTTGTCGGCGATATATTGTTGCAACTCCGCACAAAATATTAAACGCTTTGTCCTCAGGGTATTGTGCCTGTTCTGTTTTATAGGTTATAACATGTAGTATTTCACCATTAACAACACGCACGAAATAAGGATGTTTGCTTTTGATTTTCACAAAACCCAACGGCTCTAAAGCCTCGCCAAAAATCTTTACAAAGGCTGAGTTCAAGGTAAGTTTTTTCTCTTTCTTTGGCTGTGGCTTTTCTAAGTCTATGCCGTAGGATTTTAACTTTTCAATATTAAATTGTTTCCTCCTTTCCAGTTCAGCCATAACCTGTTGATATACTACAGGATCGTTGTAGATCGCGTCGCGCTTACTTATTAATTCCATGCGATATTCTTCTGAATCAACACATCTCATTGCAAGAACAGAATCATAATGTCTGTCTTTTTTTATCATTTTTTTTGTAACTTCAAGTGATTTGCTAAATTCTCGTATCATATCACTATGGTCGTCGATTTTAAAGTACAATAAACCTTCATTCCTGCATTCTCTGTCGTATTCATCAGAAATTATATTAATAATCGGTGAATGATACACCATATAATGATCAATACAGCCCCTAAGTGACACAATGCTGTCTAGTACAGGAAGAATATACTGCTTCGCCTGATCTAACGCCTTTATAAAAGTCTGTTCAATAGAATCGTTGTCGTTAGGCAAATAGCAATAACTTCTTTCGCGAAAAACCGTATCATCTTTTGAATAGTCTTTGAAACTGTATGCATAAAACTGCGCTGTGTCATTCATCGCATTAAGATTAGCTAAAACATCCTGATCAAAATCAATTTTCTTTCTGTAGACCGTAGCAATTCCGCCGAACACGCTGAATTCACCCGGATAGTCTTTGTCAAAAGTGATTATGTGAAGAATCTCCTCGTTCACAACACGCACGAAATAAGGATGTTTGCTTTTGATTTTCACAAAACCCAACGGCTCTAAAGCCTCACCGAAAACTTTCACAAATGCTGAGTTCAACGTGAGTTTTTTCTCTTTTTTAGAACTTGCCTTTCTGAACGACAGGTAACAGAAATTTTTGTTGTTTTCATTGGCATCATCATATTCAAAAAGAATATTTCCGCTGTCCATTCCGATAACAGGGGCAAGTTCGGATAATCCGTCCTCTACAAAGACATAATCTCCCTGCACAATGGACATAAACTGCTCCCATGTGTTGTCTGCTGAAAGGAACTTTTCCCATACAGCTTTTGCAGGTGCTGGAATATCATCTCCGAGGTAATCGTCAGCTCGTCCCATAACTAACGTATCAGCTTTTTTTCCTTTATCATCATAAAGATCAAGCATTGCACAGTCGCTGTCAATGACAATAGTGTTAACGCAGCATGTTCCAAGCATTTTGGCAATTCGTACAGTATCAGCCTGTGAGGTGCGGTTGCCCTGCTCGTAGGCTTCGGAGCTTAATGTCACCCATTTGCAGTTATCTGCAAAGGCAAGCACATAGGATAACTCGGCACAGTCTGCCTCACATACCTCGTATCCCTCTTTTGCCATTTTATCGCAGAAATCAGCCTTAAATCCGTCACGGTCAAGCAGTTTCGGATTGTATATCTGCGTTGATGTAAAAAATCTCCCCATAGATTTGCCCTCCTTTTTTGTTATAATATATTCTTATTATAACAGAAAAACCGCCGAAAGTCAACAAAAACGGCTCCCAGAATTACATCGGGAGCCGTTTAAAATTACTCATTGATTTCCACCGCCCTGACAGTAACCCTGCTCTGACCGCCGAGAGTGCAGGTGAATAGGGTCATATCCCAGGAATCGGCGGAGCCGAAATCCATACCGTCTATATCTCTGCCGTCAAGCTGGATAATTTCGGTAATTTCATATTTGTGAATTGTTCCGTCTGCTTCGGTAAAGGTGAAAATCTCACCTCCGCCAAGTTCTGACAGTCTGCCGAAATGGGACCAGTAGTTATGTGCCGCTATGATTATATCTCCCTCAGCTATACTGCCCTTGTATCGGCAAGGAGCTATGTTAAGCTTTGGGTAGCTCCAATCGCTCATAACCGGCAGTTCAAGCTGTAAATCGGGGATTGATACAATGCCGATATAGCCGTTTTCTGCTATAACTATTGTCGTTTCTTCTTTCGGTGCGGTTGTTGGCTCTATATCGTACTCTGCCAATATATCGCCTGCTGTCGGTATCTCCGTTACAGGCTCCGTTGGCGGCGGCGGTATAATCTCGGTTAGTTCTGCAAGTACCGATTGTGCCGCTTCTCCGCTTTTCTTGTTTTCATTCCTGTTGTAGAGA
>JAZSEJ010000114.1:0-16234 GCA_045531615.1 Ruminococcus sp. | reverse complement strand
GCTTTTGTTCTTGTATTCCCTCCGATTGATGAGGACGACAAGTATTATATTCTGCCGTTTTTCTGGCTACCCGAAGATACACTTCCGCTTCGAGTTCGCCGTGACCATGTGCCGTATGATGTATGGGAACGGCAGGGCTATCTGCTGACGACCGAGGGAAATGTTGTGCATTACGGCTTCATCGAGAATTTCATTGAAGAACTGGGGCAGCGTTTCAATATCCGTGAAATTGCATTCGATCGTTGGGGTGCAGTGCAGATGTCGCAGAACCTTGAGGGGCTGGGCTTCACAATGGTGCAGTTCGGACAGGGCTACAAGGATATGTCGCCGCCGACCAAGGAACTCATGCGTCTGACGCTCAACAAAATGATTGCTCACGGCGGTCATCCGATTCTCCGCTGGATGATGGATAACATTTTCATCAAGCGTGACCCTGCCGGAAATATCAAGCCGGACAAGGAGAAATCCACGGAAAAGATTGACGGTGCTGTTGCCTTGATTATGGCGCTTGACCGTGCGGTGAGATGCGGTGCTGGGGATTCGGGGGCAAGTATTTATGATGAGAGGGAGTTGCTGATTCTTTGATTGGAAAATTGTATAAAATGGATATTGCATTTTCTTGTAATTTGGTGTATAATTAATTTAGATATACAAATTATTGTGTTTGTCAGGTAGAAAGTGCATAAAAAGGGTTCGTAAAAGTGCATAGCCCAGTCAGCACAAAATAAACGTGTAGCGGTTCGGTTTGTGCATAGAAGGAGTACCATTGTTGTGTGTGTTTGAAGCCCTTTTTATAAGCCCACGCTATGTATTTTTGGAGTCCTTTTTCTGCCTTTCTATTTTACCATAAAGACAAATCATAAGGAAGTGATACTACGAAAAAGAATTCATACAAATATCGAATGTGGATTAAACGTCGAAATGCTAAAAATTTGGTTCGACGTTCTAGATTAAAAGATTATTCGAAACAGCGTAATTTTTTCTACTATTCACCTTTAAATTTAAATACTTCTTATAAATCGTATAATCCCTCAAATAAACGATATGAATTTCAAGTGCCATGTAATTTCAGCTTTTTAAATAATACGGAAGAAACTATCGGCTTTTTCAATGAAATGATTCAGCTTATAAACCAAAACAGAAAGAATCAATTTGAAATATTCATTGATATAAAAAATGTAGAAAATCTAACTATTGATGCTCTCATGTATCTTCTTTCAATTATAAATAATATGAAAAATGTATTCAAGAGAAGGATTTCCATTAAAGGAAATACACCTTTAGATTCCAATATCAACCTTTTATTTAAGGAGTCCGGCTTTTTTAATTATGTAAAAAGCACTAACATTATTCCGATTTACAAGAATTCAAATACAATACAAATAATAAGTGGGAAAGATGCTGATACAGTAATAGCTCGACGAATATCCGATTTCGTTTCCGAAAAACTAGGTATGACAAGGTCTCAATGTTCTTTTATATATGTTATGATGATAGAACTAATGTCAAACACTTATAAGCACGCATATGCAAATAATACCATGAATAAAATATGTAATAAATGGTACTGCTTTTGCAAGTATGATCATACCGAGCAAATAGTATCATTTACTTTTATGGATGTAGGCGCTGGAATACCAACAACTGTTAGAAAAAAATTTGCAGAGAAGCTTGATTTCTTAAAATTAAAAGCAGAGAATCGATACGTCATTTCTGCATTAGAAGGACAATTTCGAACAAGCACTTCCCTCGCATATCGTGGGAAAGGGTTACCAAGAATTCATGAAACGTGTCAATCTCGAAAAATACGAAATATGCGAATAATCACAAATAAAGCCGATGTCAGCGATGATGGTGATGTTATCAAAGGATGCGAACTGTCAAAGCCACTACGTGGTACTTTATATTATTGCGAACTTAGAAGGGAGAATATAGGATGATAATAATTAACATTTGCAGAGATTTTACAGAAACCCCTGGAGCAAGATACAAAAGTGAAGGGGAATTTTCAGGAGAGGAATTTAGAGATGATTTATTAAAACATAACTATCTTGAAGCAAGGGAGAAAAATGAAAAGCTGATCATTGAGCTTGACGGAGGATATGGTTATGCAACTTCTTTTTTAGAAGAAGCATTTGGAGGATTAGCCAGAATGTATCCTTCAAATGAAGTTCTTGATACATTATCATTTGTTTCTAATGACGAGCCGTCATTAATTAAAGAAATAAATGAATATATCGTTCACGCAAATGATAAGAAAAAGAGGAAGCATTAATGAAACGTATTATATATATTATTATATTTACTGTAACTCTTGTCACCTTGCTTGCTCTTTTAATAGCTAATTTTTTCGCCAATGAAGATTTTTTCAAAGCTACTTTAGTTCAGTGTGTGCCATTATTCTTAAGCTTTCTTATAGCTTTTTGGGCTACACAATATAAAAATGACTCTCGTAAGCATAAAGATCATGCGGAAAGAATAATATTTAAATTACAAGAAATTGTTACAAATGAAAGATTTTATAAAATTTCAAAAGCAAACGGTAATCAGAATCAAGAACGTCAAAAAGAAATATTAACTAATAATAGAAAAATAAAAAATTATATTGCTATTTTGACGGAGTATTCTAAACAATTAAAAATCAAAAAAGAGGTTGATTATATTTCAAAAGAGTTTTCAGACTACAATGAATTTATTGGTGCCCATTTAAATGATTTTGACTATTTGGCAAAATCAGAAAAAGAATTGCTAAAGTATTCTGAGAATATCGACTCTAAATGTGAGTTTATTATTTTAGAATTATATAAATGATGTTTTAACTGCTCATTTACATTTTTGTAAATGAGCAGTATCTTTTGAAAAATAGGAGCGTGATTCCCATGAGCATTTTCAAAGGACTTTTCAAAAGCCGAGATAAGCCTCAGAATAGCTACGACAGCCCGTCCTACACCTACTTCTTCGGCAGAAGTACCGCCGGAAAGAGCGTCAACGATCGCACGGCAATGCAGCAGATTGCTGTTTATGCCTGCGTTAGAGTGCTTTCCGAAGCGATTGCACAGCTGCCGCTGCACGTCTATGAATACACGGATAAGGGAAAAGAGCGAGTGCCGAGGCACCCGCTATATTTTTTGCTGCACGACCAGCCAAATCCCGAAATGACATCGTTTATATTCCGTGAAACGCTGATGTCACACTTGCTGATTTACGGCAATGCCTATGCACAGATTATCCGCAATGGCAGAGGTGATGTGATGGGGTTGTATCCGCTGATGCCGGACAAGATTAAGGCAGACCGTGATGAGAGGAACAGGCTCATTTACAAATACAGCCGCTATGATGAGCAGAACCCCAACTTCCGTGAACAGGGCGAAATCATTCTTCCTGCGGAACAGGTGCTTCACATTCCTGGTTTGGGATTTGACGGTCTGGTTGGCTATTCTCCCATTGCCATGGCGAAAAATGCAATCGGTCTAGCTGTTGCCTGTGATGAATATGGTGCATCATTCTTTGCCAATGGTGCATCGCCGTCAGCGGTGTTGGAACATCCGGGAGTTATCAAGAATCCGGAGCGTGTCCGTGAAGCATGGCATAGAGCTTATGGCAGCGGAAATGCCCATAAGACGGCAATTCTCGAAGAGGGTATGAAGTACACGCCAATCTCCATTCCAAATAATGAAGCACAGTTCTTGGAAACGAGAAAGTTTCAGATTGAGGAAATCGCAAGACTGTACCGTGTGCCGCTGCACATGATTGGCGATCTTGACCATGCCACATTCAGCAACATCGAGCATTTATCCCTTGAATTTGTAAAATACACCCTTGACCCGTGGCTGATTCGTTGGGAGCAGTCGTTGATGAAGGCTCTGCTGTCGGATTCTGAAAAGGGACGGTATTTCATAAAGTTCAATGTGGAAGGATTACTCCGTGGCGATTATGCAAGCAGAATGTCCGGTTATGCGACTGCAAGACAGAACGGCTGGATGTCTGCTAACGATATCCGTGAGCTGGAAGATATGAATCTGATTCCCGAAGAAGAGGGCGGTAATTTGTATCTGGTCAATGGTTCCATGAGCCGACTTTCTGATGCAGGAATTGCATACCAAAAAACAGAAACAAAGGAGGAAACTGCACAATGAAGAAATTCTGGAATTTCGTAAAAAACGAAGATACCGATGAAACAGAACTGCTTTTTAACGGGCCTATTTCGGAAGATACATGGTTCGGAGATGAGATCACACCGGCATTGTTCCGTGATGAATTGAACAAGGTCAAGGGTGATCTTATCGTATGGCTGAACAGCCCTGGCGGAGATGTGTTCGCTGCATCGCAGATCTACACCATGCTCCGCAATCACAAGGGCAAGGTTACTGTGAAAATCAATGCACTGGCTGCGTCTGCTGCATCGGTTGTGGCGATGGCTGGTGATGAAACCCTGATTGCACCGACAGCAATGCTAATGATTCATGACCCTGCCTGTTTTGTCGCCGGCAATAAGGCAGATATGGAAAAAGCAATTGAACTTCTCGAAGAAGTCAAGGAATCCATTATCAATGCCTATGAGGAGAAATGCCATCTCAGCCGTTCAAAAATTGCAAAGATGATGTCGGAGGAAACTTGGCTGAATGCGAAAAAAGCATTGCAGCTTGGTTTTGTTGACGGTATTCTTTTTGCAAAGGAAAAGCAGCCTGCGGAGGAAGAGTCCGAACAGGAGGATACTCCTGAAGAAGAAACCGAGGAAGATGATACTGATTCTGACGAGGATGAAGCCTCCGAAGATGATGAAAATTCAGATAAAAAGCCGCAGAGGGATACTACATCCATGATGTACACGCCGTCCCACACTGCGGCTTCTTTCATGCAGAAAATTTCTGCTTGTGATAAATCCGTACCCATTGCACAGCTGGACAAGCGTCTGGCTCTGCTGAAATAATAAGGAGGCTGATATATTATGACTATTCAGGAACTGAGAGAAAAGAGAGTAAAGGCATGGGATACCGCCCGTGATTTCCTCGATTCCAAGAGAAATGCAAGCGGTCTGCTTTCCGAAGAGGACGGCAAGACCTACGATGCCATGGAACAGCAGATTGTTGACCTCGGCAAGGAAATTGACCGACTTGAGCGACAGGAGAAACTTGCACGAGAGATGAGTGCAGCAACCTCTACTCCTATTGTAACTTCTCCCGGCACAAATATTATTACACCCGAAACACCCTCTACTGCAACTGCTGAATACAGCAAGGCATTCTGGAACAATGTCCGCAACAGAAATTTTGCAGATGTGAGAAATGCCCTCCAGATCGGTGAGGATACCGAGGGCGGTTATCTTGTACCCGATGAGTTTGAGAAGAAACTTATTTCTGCTTTGGAGGAAGAGAATGTGTTCCGTCCTCTTGCAACACGTATTCAGACGGCACACGGCGACAGAAAAATTCCTGTCATCACCCAGAAAGGCGAGGCTGTGTGGATGGAGGAGGAAGAGGCTTACACCCTTTCCGATGACGCATTCGGACAGATTGCACTTTCCGCTTACAAGGTCGGCACGGCTATCAAGATTTCCGAGGAGCTTCTCAATGATTCCGTTTTTGACCTGCCGTCCTATATCGCAAAGGAATTTGCACGAAGAATCGGTACAAAGGAAGAAGAGGCGTTCCTCATTGGTGACGGTAAAGGCAAGCCGACTGGCATTTTCGCTGCAACAGGTGGTGCGGAAAACGGTGCGACAACTGCTGGTGCAGCCATCACTTTCGATGATATGATTGAACTGTTTTACTCACTCAAGAGTCCCTATCGCAAGAAGGCTGTGTGGGTGCTGAATGAGCAGACTGTCAAAGTTCTCCGCAAGGTCAAGGACAGCAATGGTCAGTATATCTGGCAGCCATCTGTGACTGCAGGTGTGCCTGATACAATTCTCAACCGCCCTTATGTGACATCTGTATATGCACCGACTCCCGATGTAGGCAGTAAGGCGATTGCATTCGGTGACTTTAGCTATTACTGGATTGCCGACCGTCAGGGCAGAAGCCTTAAGCGTCTTAATGAACTGTTTGCAATGAACGGACAGGTTGGTTTTCTTGCATCTCAGCGTGTGGACGGCAAGCTGATTCTTCCAGAAGCAGTCAAGACACTGACAATCAAGGGTACTTCTTCTACAAAGGCGTGATGTGATGATTACACTGGATGAAGCGAAAAATTACCTGCGTGTCGATTATGAGGAGGATGACAAGCTCATCCTCTCTCTTCTTGATACGGCAAAATGTCTGGTCAAGGACGTGGGCAGGATGGATGAGGAGCGTTTCACAAGATTTGAGGATACAACCCGAACGGCGGTGCTTTTTGCTCTGGGGTATCTGTATGAGAACAGGAGCAATCCCGATTATCACGGACTGACTATGAGCCTGCGTTCTATTCTGTTTGCACAACGGGAGGGCATTATCTGATGGATTTCAGCAAAATGAATCAGAGGATTTCTTTTTTAGAAAACCGCACTATCATTGATGAAATCGGCAACCACACATCCCAATGGGACGAGGTTTATTCCTGTTGGGCAAACGTCACTGTGAAAAGCTCTTCCGAAACCACGAATACAGGAGTCACCAAAGAAATTCAGTCCTTGTCATTCGGTGTTCGGCAGTGTGCTTTTCTGCGGTTTGTCAACCCCACAACGCATAAAATCCTGTTCCGTGGGAGTGTATATGACATCAAATCTGTGACTCCTGATTATTTAAAAAATGATTATCTCAATATTGTATGTGAGGTCAGAAAGGCAGGCGGTGACGATGACTTCTATTGATGACCTTGCCGATGAAATTATGGCAGGATTGCAAGAATATGCAGACCTTGCTGATGATGCAATGAAAAAAGCTGTCAAAAAGACAGCAACCACCGTCAAGAAAGAAATCGCTGCCAATGCCCCGAAAGACAGCGGTGCATACGGCAAAAGCTGGACGACCAAAAAAGTCAAGGAAAACAGCCACACTTTGCAGATGACTGTGCATTCCAAGAACCACTATCAGCTGGCACATCTCCTTGAAAAGGGACACGCCAAGCGTGGCGGCGGTCGTGTACAGGGCAAACCACATATTGCCCCTGCCGAGGAGCATGGTGCGGAACTGCTCGAATCTTTGATTACGGAGGAATTATCGTGACATACGAAGAAATCAACGACATGATGGCGGAAATGGGGCTGCCCTATGCGTATCATCACTTTGCAGAGGGTGAAAGTCCTGCACCGCCTTTTCTTCTGTTTCTTTCCCCAGGTGAAGAAACTTTCTCGGCAGATAATGTTGCATATCACAGCTTTAAACAACTGGATATTGAGCTGTACACTGATAAGAAGAATCCTGCATTGGAAGAAGAAATCGAAGATGTGCTGACACAGCATGAGATATATTACACGAAATCAGAAGCGTGGATTGCATCGGAAAAGATGTATGAGGTGCTTTACGAAATGGAGGTTTAAGGAATATGGCGAAAAACAGAAACAAAGTCAAGTTCGGTCTGAACAATGTTCACTGGGCAAAGATTATCCAGTGGGGTGTTGACCCTGACGGATCTCCCACCGTGCCTGTGTACGGCGAATCGGTACGACTGCCCGGTGCGGTATCGCTGTCCATTGATGCAAACGGCGAAAATGAAAATTTCTATGCCGACGACAGCGTTTACTATGTCATCAACAACAATTCCGGCTATGAGGGTGATCTCGAAGTTGCTCTTGTCACCACGGAGTTTGCTACCGAAATTCTGGGAGAAATCCTTGACAATAACGGTGTTCTTGTGGAGAAAAACGACGCAGAGCCGTCACAGTTTGCACTGATGTTTGAGTTCAGCGGCGATAAACACAAGATCCGTCATGTGCTGTACTGCTGCACGGCAAGCCGTCCTGCAACGGAGGGACAGACAAAGGAGGATTCTACCGAGGTCAAGACGGAAACGCTGTCGCTGACGGCATCGGCTCTCCCCACGGGACTTGTCAAGGCAAAGACCTGTGAGTCCACCGATGAAACGACCTACAACAACTGGTACAAGATGCCGTATAACCCCGATACTTCGGAGAAAAAGGCGGCTACTACCACAACCACAAAATCTTAAGGGAGGTACAGCGATGGCAATCAAGAAAAATATTCTGGTGGACGGACTGGAAGTGCCGTTCAAGGCGAGTGCCGCTGTGCCTCGCCTGTACCGTCTGAAGTTCGGACGTGACATTTACAAGGACTTTGCCGCTCTGCAGAAATCCGTATCCGAGGGCGATGAGAAGAATTCAGAACTCAGTATCGAGAGCCTTGAGGTCTTTGAGAATATCGCCTACATTATGGCAAAGCACGCAGATCCCGATAGTATTCCTGCTTCTCCGGATGAGTGGCTGGAACAGTTCAACACGTTCTCGATTTATGAGATTCTGCCCCAGCTGATTGAGCTGTGGGGGCTGAACATCGAAACGCAGGTGGAGTCTAAAAAAAACATCGCCCGATTGACAGGGAAATGACAACGCCGCTGTTTCTTCTGAGATGCAAACAGCTCGGTCTTTCGATGACCGAGCTGGAATTGTTGACGATTGGTTTAATCAATGATATGTTCACGGAGAGAGAGAATGATGAATACGATGGCTGGTGCGAGGTGGCAAATCAGGCGGATTTCGATAATTTCTGATTTTGCCTCTTGACAAAAACGGAATGTCGTGTTATAATAAAATTACCAAAGAGGTAATTTTATTATAACTGTTATGGTGGTGATGTGAACACTTGGAAATCATATATAAAGACAAAAAAACAGAAAAGATATGTACAAATTTAAAGGAAGCTAAAAAAGAATTGGCTGAATTTGCTACAGATCTATTAGCTAAAATTAACTTCATAGAAAGTGCAATTTCTTTTAGCGATATTCGAGCATATGTACCTTTTCATTGTCATCAGTTACATGGCGACAAAAATAAGTATTGGGCTCTTGATATAAAAGGACGAAAATGCTCTTGGAGGTTAATAATTGCACCACTTGATGCAGATCATAATATCATAACAGCAGGAGCGGATTTTTCTAAAGAATGTGTTCAAATCAAAATCATATTGGTAGAGGAGGTAAGCAATCATTATGAGTAAAGTGAATAAAAAAGAGCTTATGGCTTTCCATCCTGGATACTATATTGATGAGATTATTGAGGAGATGGGTATCACTCAAGAGGAATTTGCTATTCGTCTCGGAACAACTCCTAAAACCATCAGCAAGTTGGTTAATGGTGAAACTGGAATCTCAAATGATCTTGCGTTAAAATTGGCTTCATTGCTTAATACCAGTCCAGAAATGTGGTTGAATCTACAAAAGGCATATGATGCAAAAGTAATCGAACTTCAAGAAGAGAAACAGCTTAATAATCAGGTGGATCTAATTAAGCAGATAGATTATAGCTATTTTGTCAAGCTTGGCTTTTTGCCTGATACAAAGAACGCAATAGAGAAAATCAGAAATCTTTGTTCTTTTCTTTCTGTGGCGAGACTTGGAATTCTTCTTGAAAAGGATTATAATGTAAGTTATCGAAACGGAATTAGGGACGAAAAGAAAAAAAATATTCTTAATGCGAATGTGTGGGTGGAAACAGTCACCAAAATAGCCAGAGATACGGCAACTAAAAAGTTTGATTTAAAGAGTTTTAGTGCTGTTATATCTGATATTGCTGAAATGACATTGGAGCCTTTCAGTGAAATAATCGAAGATGTGAAAAAGAAACTTGCTGACTGCGGTGTTGTTTTGGTTCTCTTACCCTATTTAAAGGATTCTGGGCTTCATGGCTTTGTAAAGTGGCTCGATAAGGACAAAGCTGTTATTGCAATTAGTGATCGAAGAAAGTCAATAGATACGTTTTGGTTCACTTTTTTTCACGAAGCACGGCATGTTCAGCAAAAAAAGATTAAGCACATCAATTTCACCTGGAAAGACAGTGAATCTGTCATCAGTGATGAAGAGGTAGATGCTGATGCTTTTTCACAGTCTGTGCTCATCCCGATTGATAAGTATCAGATGTTTTTAGCACGCAATATTTTTACAGTTAGCTCAGTAAAACGCTTTGCCTTAGAAATACATCGACATCCGGGAATTGTAGTGGGTAGACTGCAAAATGATAATAAGGTCCCTTACGCATCACGATTAAATGAATTAAAAACCTCTATTGAGTTTTAAAGAAATGAATATGTACTGAAAGCAGTCCTTCGGGGCTGCTTTTCTTATGACCTCACGAAGGAGGTGACCGCACATGGCAAACAGAATCAAAGGCATCACCGTTGAGATTAACGGCGATACCACCAAACTTTCCAAGGCTCTGGAAGGTGTCAACAAAAATATCCGCAACACCCAGACACAGCTGAAGGACGTGGAAAAACTCTTGAAGCTTGACCCGTCCAACACCGAACTGCTCTCCCAGAAGCACAAGCTGCTTGCGGATGCGGTCACTTCTACCAAGGAAAAGCTGGACACCCTCAAAACTGCCGCAGAACAGGCAAATACGGCACTTGCAAACGGTGACATCACGCAGGAACAGTATGACGCACTTCAGCGTGAAATCATTGAAACGGAAAACGAACTCCGCAATCTGCAAAATGAAGCTGACCGTACAAATACAGCTTTTGCTAAGCTGGAAGCTGCCGGTGCAACCATGCAGAAGGTCGGCGATAAAATCTCCGGTGCGGGCGAAAAACTGCTGCCTGTGACCGCTGGTGTTGCAACACTCGGCACAATTGCTGTAAAGACAGGTGCGGACTTCGATGCCGCTATGTCAAAGGTTGCCGCTGTATCCGGTGCAACCGGTAAGGAACTGGACGCTCTTCGTGAAAAAGCACGAGAAATGGGCAGTAAAACAAAATTCTCCGCATCCGAAGCCGCTGAAGCCATGAACTATATGGCGATGGCAGGCTGGAAAACGGAGGATA
This sequence comes from Ruminococcus sp., assembly GCA_045531615.1. Lineage (GTDB taxonomy): Bacteria > Bacillota > Clostridia > Oscillospirales > Ruminococcaceae > Ruminococcus. Next base: position 5,321 of record JAZSEJ010000114.1, on the reverse strand, counting down.
TGCTGAATGGTATCGAGGGCATCATGAACCTTGCCGCCGCATCGGGCGAGGAACTTACTCTCACATCCGATATTGTCACTGACGCTCTGACCGCTTTCGGCTTAACTGCTGCCGACAGCGGTCATTTTGCTGATGTGCTGGCGGCGGCATCTTCCAATGCAAACACCAACGTTGCCATGATGGGCGAAACTTTCAAGTATGCCGCCCCTGTTGCAGGTGCGTTGGGATTCTCTGTTGAGGATACTGCCGAAGCCATCGGCTTGATGGCGAATGCTGGTATCAAGTCCACGCAGGCAGGTACTTCCCTACGTTCCATCATGACCGTGCTGTCGGGCGATGTGAAATTCTGCGGTGAAGCGCTCGGAGAAGTGCAGATTCAGACCACCAATGCTGACGGCAGTATGCGAGATTTAACGGATATTCTTGCGGACTGCCGTGTTGCTTTCTCACAGCTTTCCGAATCGGAACAAGCTTCTGCTGCACAAACTCTCGTGGGCAAAAATGCCATGTCTGGTTTCCTTGCATTAATGAACGCTGCACCTGCCGATATTGAAAAACTGCAAGGTGCGATTTCTTCCTGTGACGGCACTTCCCTTGCCATGGCGGAAACCATGCAGGATAATCTCACGGGACAGCTGACCATTCTGAAATCACAGCTTGAGGAACTGGCAATTTCGTTCTCGGATATTCTTATGCCGACTATCCGTTCCATAGTTTCCCATATTCAGAGTTTAGTGGATAAACTGAATCAGCTTGCCCCCCAGACAAAAGAAACCATCGTCAAAATTGCACTTATTGCGGCAGCTCTTGGACCTCTGCTGATTGTCATCGGCAAGACGATTTCTGGCGTGGGCAGTATTATGACGCTGGTATCGAAAGCACCTGCCGCCATTGCCGCTGTAAAGGGTGGCGTTGCGGCAGTAACAGGTGCACTGGGCGTTTCCCTCGGCACGATTCTTGCCGTAGTTGCGGCGATTGCGGCTTTGGTTGCGGCTTTCGTGCATCTATGGAATACGAACGATGAATTCAAGAACAACATCATCGGTATCTGGAATCAGATCAAAGAGACATTCTCCGGACTTGCGGACGGTATCGTTTCCAGGGTGAATGAGCTGGGCTTCGATTTTGAGAATTTCACCGAAATGCTGAAAGCCGCATGGGACGCTCTCTGCTCTGTGCTTGCGCCAGTGTTCGAAGGTGTTTTCACCAATATTGCAAATATTCTCTCTGCCGCATCGGGTGTCATTCTTGGTGTGCTGGATATTTTCGTGGGGCTGTTCACAGGTGACTGGGAACAGATGTGGAACGGTGTCAAGGGCATTTTCATTTCCATCTGGAATCTGCTGGTCTCCACTTTCCAGAACATCCTCAACGTCATCAAAAATGTTGCCGATGTAGTACTTGGCTGGTTCGGCACTTCTTGGAATGAGGTTTGGACTGGTATCAAGGATTTCTTTGTGGGCATCTGGACTTCAATTTCCTCGTTCTTCACAGGCATTGTGACAGGAATCCGTGATTTCTTCGTGAATACATGGACGACAATTTACACCACATTCACGAACATCATCACGGCAATTCAGACGGTTGCCACCACCATTTTCACAGCGGTCAGGGACTTCATCACAGGCATTTTCACCGAGATTTACAATTTTCTCGCCCCGCTGCTGGAGGCGTTCCGTTATCTGTTTGAGACCATTTTTCAGGCGATTCAGATTCTCATCGGCATGGCAATGGACTGGATTTCGGAGAAAATTTCGGCAGTCTGGAATGGCATTGTTTCGTTCCTCTCTCCGCTTTTGGAGTGCATCAAAAGCACATTTCAAACCATCTGGAACGGTATCAGAACGGTCATTGACACAGTACTGACTGCAATTTCGGGAACTGTATCCGGCATCTGGAACAGCATTAAATCGGCGATTTCGTTCGTGCTGGATAGCATCAAAAGCAAGGTTTCCACGGCTTGGAACAGTGTTTACACGACCATTTCCAATGTGCTGGGGACGATCAAGACCACGGTTTCAAGCATCTGGGAAAATATCAAGTCTGCCGTTTCGGAGAAAATCAGCGGCATTCTGACGACCGTGAAGGACGGTTTCAATACCGCTGTGGACTTCGTAAAGGGGCTTGCCTCCGACGCTTGGAGTTGGGGTTCGGACATCATCAGCGGCATCATCGACGGCATCAAGAGCATGATCGGCAGTCTTGCGGACTGCGTGACGGGCGTTGCCGATACCATCCGTGAATTTCTGCACTTCTCCGTGCCGGACAAAGGCCCGCTGACCGACTATGAAAGCTGGATGCCGGACTTCATGCGCGGACTTGCGGACGGCATTAACAAGAGTAAGAAGTATGTGGAAAAGGCGGTTTCCAATGTTGCCGAAACGATGAAACTGACGATGCAGTCGGATCTGAGTTATCGACTTGATGGGGTTTCTGCAGCTGTGGTTGGCAGCACTGGCGGTGCGTCTGTCGTGAACAATTACTACAATAACGACAACAGCCGGACGGTGAATCAGACTAACAATAGTCCGAAAGCACTGTCACGGCTGGAGATTTATCGGTTGACGAGGAATGCGGTGAATGTATAATATGCGTGTTTTTAGATGCTCACTTTTATAAAGAGTGTGGATAATCCGTGTCAAGCAGTACAATACTTGATGCTTCACCTGTTTCATGGTCAAACATGACACTAAGAATGATATTTCCCCATGTGTGATCATATAAAGAATCGGATTCTATTTCTGATTCTCCGAATTCTGATTTAAAATCTTCAAGTGTATCGTTCTTCAAACCATTCAGAGTGAAAATGCCTTTTTCTGGTTCATCTATTGCGATTCGTGTTACAAGGGTTTCCGATGTATGTTCGGACACATCTCCCGTCACAAAAAGTGTACAAATTCGATTCATTCCATTATAGACGGTGCATACCGTGAAATCGCTTTCTTCAAAATAGACATTCTGACAATCTGAAAGATCAATCATTTTTTCAAGATCTTCATATTTGAACGGGAAAGACAGTGTTTTTCCGGAAACGCTGATTTCAATGTTTGGGGCAGATGTTTCAGTCTTGTTGATAGATGTTATACTTTCAGTTGTGTTTTTTTCTATAGCGGCATCAGTTGTATTTTCAGCTCCTTTTTCGCAGCCTGTCATGCAGAGGCAACAAAATACAGCTAAAGAACATACTATTTTACTTATTTTCATTATGGTCACTCCTTAATACACAAATTACATTTATTATACCACATCCACCCACAAATTTCAAGGAGGTACACCCATGTTTTTCTCCCTAATTCTCGAAAACTCCTCCGGCGACCGTATCGACATGACCACGACCGCCAACCAATACATGACCTCCAAAATCTCCGGTCTACACCCACCGCCCGGAACGGTCAGCACTTCCAGCTATGCAGGCATGGACGGCAGCTATCTCAACAACGCTTTCATCGAGAAACGAAACCTCGTCATCAGCTTTGAAATGCGTGGTGTGGGGCTTGAAAAACGCCGCCATGCTCTCTACCGTGTGGTGAAGCCGTCCCGATATATCAAGGTTTTCTACAAAACATCGGGCATTGATGTGTACACCGAAGGCTATGTGGAAACCTGTGAGATTGACAATTTCCAGAGCCACACAAACGGACAGATTTCCATTCTCTGTCCCGACCCATACTGGTACAGCACCACCGCCATTCACGCCTGTTACAGTCGTGTTTCAGGTGGATTTTTCTTTCCCTTTACGCAGAGTGATGAGCCATTTATTTTCGGCAGCTACAGGACTACAGACAACATCGAAATCCGCAATGACGGCGATGAGACGGGCTTTATCATTCAGATTGAAGCCATGACGGATGAGACTGTTCCCGAAGTTGCGGCAGTCACGCCGACGATTTACAACGCCGATACTGGCGAATATCTGCAAATCAAGGAAGAAATCCTGCGTGGAGACATCATCACGATTTCCACGAAAACAGGCAACAAAACAGTCACGCTCACTCGCAATGGCGTGGACAGCAACATCATCAATCGGCTGGTGGCAGGCTCGACTTGGCTGACGCTTCGTGAGGGGCTGAACACGTTTCATGTGCAGGCAGTGAGGAATGTCAAGAACCTGAAAATCACGCTGATGCACACAAATTCGTTCTTGGGGGTGTAGAATGCAAATCGAAGTTTATGAAATGAACCCAACGGAATCGGGCGTGACGATTACGCTGACTGCCGTATGCGACAGCTTTTCCAGTTTGCTGTGGGATGTGCAGTATTATGGCTGTGGCAATTTTGAGGTATACATTGCTGCCAATGCACGGAACCTCAGTATTTTCCAAACAGGCAGAATTATCGGTCGGGATGATGATAAGCAGCACTACGGCATTATTGAATCCGTGACACTGGAAACAGATGCAGAAAACGGTGATTATCTGACCGTGACAGGCAGATTTCTCATGTCCCTGCTTTCTCGGAGAATCATTTATCCCACGCTGTCGTTTTCAACTCTGACAAGCTATGCCGATATGGTAAGATTAGCGGTGTATCGCAACTGTATGCAGTCGGGTAACCGTCTGATTCCGGGACTACGGCACGGCAATACAGTTGGCACTTGCTGGGAGCAGAAATCCCGATTGCAGGTGTCCTACGAGAACCTCATGGATTGGATTTTCAAGGTCTGTGAGATGATCGGCGGGACGGCGAATATCCGCTTGCAGGAGACCTCTGCCGGAAGCGGTATATACACGATGATGCTTGATCTCTCGCAAGGCACGGACAGGAGCATTTTGCAGGAGGATAACGCACATATTGTGTTTTCTGACTCCTACTGTAATCTTCTGACTTTTGGCTATTCTATAGACTTATCGGTGCAGAAGAACGCTGCATACGTCCTCGGCTGTGGTGAGGGTTCAGAGCGTAAGCAGGCACTCTGTTATCGTGGGGATGAACCTGCACAGCTCGACCGTTATGAGGTCTATGTGGACGCAAAAGATATGTCTGATAAAACGGAGGAAAACGGTGAAACTGTGCAGATTTCCGATGATGACTATATCGGTCTGCTGATAGAACGTGGTACGGAGAATCTTGTACCGATTACAGAAATCAGCGAGTCCACCATTGCTGCTGACAATCGGCAGTATCAGTACAACAAAGATTACTTTGTCGGTGATTATGTGACCGTTGAGCATGAGCGATTCGGCTTGATTCAGCCGAAAATTCAGCTTGTGGGCATGATTGAGAGCTACGACCAGAACGGCAGAAGTTTAACACCGACTTTCAGAAAGGGTTGATATTATGAGCTTTTCTTATGGATTTTTCAATGCAAAAAATATGGACAG
>JAZSEJ010000053.1:0-16612 GCA_045531615.1 Ruminococcus sp. | reverse complement strand
GCTTTTGTTCTTGTATTCCCTCCGATTGATGAGGACGACAAGTATTATATTCTGCCGTTTTTCTGGCTACCCGAAGATACACTTCCGCTTCGAGTTCGCCGTGACCATGTGCCGTATGATGTATGGGAACGGCAGGGCTATTTGCTGACGACCGAGGGCAATGTTGTCCACTACGGTTTTATCGAGAATTTCATTGAAGAACTGGGGCAGCGATTTAATATCCGTGAAATCGCCTTTGACCGTTGGGGTGCCGTGCAGATGTCGCAGAATCTTGAGGGTCTAGGCTTCACGATGGTGCAGTTCGGGCAGGGCTACAAGGATATGTCACCGCCGACCAAGGAACTTATGCGACTTACTCTCAACAAGATGATTGCTCACGGCGGTCATCCGGTTCTGCGGTGGATGATGGATAACATTTTCATCAAGCGTGATCCTGCCGGAAACATCAAACCGGACAAGGAAAAATCCACGGAGAAGATTGACGGTGCGGTGGCCCTAATTATGGCTCTTGACCGTGCAATCCGCTGCGGAAACGACACGGGCGACAGCATTTATGATGAAAGGGAATTGTTGGTTTTGTAGTGTATATTGCGACATCTGAAAAAGAAGGTAGCTCTTCTAGACAGAGGGACTTCTACTCGCATAAATTGACACACTCCATCAAATAGTGTATAATTATCACTGGGAGGCGATTGTTATGCCAATAGATAAATTCTCTGAGGAAACAAAAAAAGCTCTTGGAAATTATGTGTATTGTCTATGCTCGGTCATGGATGGACAAAGAAATGTGATTTACATTGGAGAAGGTCGTGATGATCGGGTATTTGATCACGAGAAAAAGAATTACTCCGATTTTACTGAGAAAGGTATAGAAATTTCAAGAATATTATCAGAAGGTGGAATTATAGAAAAATATATTCTCGATTGTCAGATGGAAAACTCGTCTAAGATATTAGGGCAAACAATAGCGTTTCATGCAGAAAATGCTCTAATAAATCTTGATAAACTATCCAATATTGGGATTCATAATTCACAGGTTGGACATGGCTTTCCTAAGCGAGCTATGACAGTAGATGAGATAGATGCTTTTTTCTGCAATGATTCAATCACATATGATATTTTCGACCCTGCGGATAAAGTATTAGTATATAGATTTCCTTTCAGTAATCAAACTCTTTTTAATGCAGTTGATTCCGAAACTAAGATTAAAGACTTTTTTCTTTCACATCAAATAGTTACGAAAGAAGGTAGAGAATTGCCTCTTTATATTTGTGTTGTATACAGGTCGATTTTTCGTAAATTATATAGAATTTCATCAAATTTGGAAGTCATTCCTCCGCAAAAGGAAAAAGGAAAAACTCGCTATAAAGTCAATATAGTTACTATTGAATCAGCCGACAAATACACTGAATTCTTAGGCAGAAGTTTTGGAAAGCTTGCATCCCCACACGGTGCCACTTCTCCAATTTTTACGTATGACAAATAATAAGCTTTAAAGGAGCCTCAGTGAGGTTCCTTTTTTCATGCCTTGAAAGGAGTTGATCCCATGAGCATTTTTAAAGGACTTTTCAAAAGCCGAGATAAGCCTCAGAATAGCTACGACAGCCCTAGCTACACCTACTTCTTCGGCAGAAGCACTGCCGGAAAGAGTGTCAACGACCGCACAGCAATGCAGCAGATTGCTGTTTATGCCTGCGTGAGGGTGCTGTCCGAAGCCATCGCACAGCTGCCGCTGCACGTCTACGAATACACGGATAAGGGAAAAGAGCGAGTGCCGAAGCACCCGCTTTACTTTTTGCTCCATGACCAGCCGAATTCTGAAATGACATCGTTTGTGTTCCGTGAAACGCTGATGTCCCACCTGCTGATTTACGGCAATGCTTATGCACAGATTATTCGCAACGGCAGAGGTGATGTTATGGGACTGTATCCGCTGATGCCGGATAAGATTAAAGTTGACCGTGATGAGAGTAACAGGCTCATTTACAAATACAGTCGCTATGATGAGCAGAACCCGAACTTCCGTGAGCAAGGCGAAATCATTCTCCCTGCGGAACAGATTCTGCATATTCCGGGACTTGGTTTTGACGGTCTGGTCGGCTATTCTCCCATTGCAATGGCGAAAAATGCAATCGGTCTGGCGGTTGCCTGCGATGAATACGGTGCGTCATTCTTTGCCAATGGTGCGTCACCCTCCGCTGTGCTGGAACATCCGGGTGTTATCAAGAATCCGGAGCGTGTGCGTGAAGCATGGCACAGGGCATATGGCCGCGGAAATACCCATAAGACGGCAATTTTGGAAGAAGGCATGAAGTACACACCGATTTCCATTCCCAATAATGAAGCACAGTTTCTGGAAACGAGAAAGTTTCAGATTGAGGAGATTGCAAGGCTGTACCGTGTGCCGCTGCATATGATCGGCGACCTTGACCACGCCACATTCAGCAACATCGAGCATTTATCCCTTGAGTTTGTAAAATACACCCTTGACCCGTGGCTGATTCGTTGGGAGTAGTCGTTGATGAAGGCTCTGCTTTCAGATTCAGAAAAGGGTAAGTATTTCATCAAGTTCAATGTAGAAGGACTGCTCCGTGGTGATTATGCAAGCCGAATGAGCGGTTATGCAACTGCACGACAAAACGGCTGGATGTCAGCTAACGATATTCGTGAGCTGGAGGATATGAATATGATACCCGATGAAGATGGCGGTAATTTGTATCTGGTCAATGGTTCCATGAGCCGACTTTCTGATGCAGGAATTGCATACCAAAAAACTGAAACAAAGGAGGAAACTGCACAATGAAGAAATTTTGGAACTTCGTGAAAAACGAAGATACCGATGAAACAGAACTGCTTTTTAACGGGCCTATTTCGGAAGATACATGGTTCGGCGATGAAATCACCCCTACCCTCTTCCGTAATGAACTGAACAAGGTTAAAGGAGATCTTACTGTCTGGCTGAATAGCCCTGGCGGAGATGTGTTTGCTGCATCGCAGATTTACACAATGCTCCGCAATCACAAAGGTAAGGTCACTGTGAAGATCAATGCTCTGGCTGCGTCTGCCGCATCGGTTGTTGCGATGGCTGGTGATGAAACACTGATTGCACCGACTGCAATGCTGATGATCCATGATCCTGCGTGTTATGCCGCCGGCAATAAGGCAGCTATGGAAAAAGCAATCGAGCTTCTCGAAGAAGTCAAGGAATCCATCATCAACGCCTATGAGGAAAAATGCCATCTCAGCCGTGCGAAGATTGCAAAGATGATGTCGGAGGAAACATGGCTGAATGCGAAAAAGGCATTGCAGCTTGGTTTTGTGGATGGTATCCTGTTTGCAAAAGAAAAGCAGCCTGTGGAGGAAGAGCCTGAACAGGAGGAATCTCCCGAAGAAACAGAGGAATCCGAAGAGGATGAAGATTCCGAGGATGATGAAAATGAGAAAAAGCCGCAGAGGGATGTTGCATCCATGATGTACACACCGTCCCACACTGCGGCTTCTTTCATGCAGAAAATTTCTGCGTGTGATAAATCCGTACCCATTGCACAGCTGGACAAGCGTCTGGCTTTGCTGAAATAACAAGGAGGCTGATATATTATGACAATTCAGGAACTGAGAGAAAAAAGAGCGAAGGCATGGGATACCGCCCGTGATTTCCTCGATTCCAAGAGAAATACAAGCGGTCTGCTCTCCGAGGAGGACGGCAAGACCTACGATGCCATGGAACAGCAAATCGTTGACCTCGGCAAGGAAATTGACCGCCTTGAGCGTCAGGAGAAGCTTGCCCGTGAGATGAGTGCTGCGACCTCTACTCCAATTGTAACATCTCCCGGCACAAATATTATTATACCGGAAACGCCCTCTACCGCAACCGCTGAATACAGCAAGGCATTCTGGAATAATGTCCGCAACCGCAATTTTGCGGATGTGAGAAACGCTCTCCAGATTGGTGAGGATACTGAAGGTGGCTATCTTGTGCCGGATGAGTTTGAGAAGAAGCTCATTTCTGCACTGGAGGAGGAAAATGTATTCCGTCCTCTTGCAACTCGTATTCAGACAGCACACGGCGACAGAAAAATCCCTGTCATCACCCAGAAGGGCGAAGCGGTCTGGATGGAGGAGGAAGAGGCTTACACCCTCTCCGATGACGCTTTCGGTCAGATCACACTTTCTGCTTACAAGGTCGGCACTGCAATCAAGATTTCCGAAGAACTTCTCAACGATTCCGTTTTTGACCTGCCGTCCTACATTGCAAAGGAATTTGCACGCAGAATCGGTACAAAGGAAGAAGAGGCGTCCCTCATTGGTGACGGTAAGGGCAAGCCTACTGGCATTTTTGCTGCCACAGGCGGTGCGGAAAACGGTGCAACAACGGCAGGTACAGCTATCACATTTGATGATATGATCGAGCTGTTCTACTCCCTCAAGAGTCCCTATCGCAAGAAGGCTGTGTGGGTTCTCAATGAGCAGACGGTAAAAGCTCTCCGCAAGGTCAAGGACAGCAACGGTCAGTATATCTGGCAGCCGTCCGTGACTGCCGGTGTTCCCGACACAATTCTCAATCGTCCCTATGTGACTTCCGTCTACGCACCCACTCCCGATGCAGGCAGTAAAGCTATCGCTTTCGGTGACTTCTCGTACTATTGGATTGCTGACAGACAAGGACGTTCTCTTAAGCGTCTCAATGAGCTGTTTGCAATGAATGGTCAGATCGGTTTCCTCGCATCCCAGCGTGTGGACGGCAAGCTGATTCTTCCCGAGGCAGTAAAGACGCTCACAATCAAGGGCACTTCTACCGCAAAGGCGTGATGTGATGATTACACTGGATGAAGCGAAAAATTACCTGCGTGTCGATTATGAGGAGGATGACAAGCTCATCCTCTCTCTGCTTTATACGGCAAAATGTCTTGTAAAAGATGTGGGGCGTATGGACGAGGAACGATTCACAAGATTTGAGGATACAACCCGAACAGCGGTGCTTTTTGCACTCGGTTATCTGTATGAGAATAGGAGCAATCCCGATTATCACGGCCTTACCATGAGCCTGCGTTCTATTCTTTTCGCACAGCGGGAGGGCATTATCTGATAGATTTCAGCAGAATGAATCAGCGGATTACTTTCCTTGAAAACCGTACTGTCATTGATGAAATCGGAAATCATACATCCCAATGGGACGAGGTCTATTCATGCTGGGCAAGCGTCACCGTGAAAAGCTCTGCCGAAACCACGAATACAGGAGTCACAAGAGAAATTCAGTCCTTGTCATTCGGGGTTCGGCAGTGTGCTTTTCTGCGGTGTGTCAACCCCACAACGCAGAAAATCCTGTTCCGTGGGAGTGTATATGACATCAAATCTGTGACTCCCGATTATTTAAAAAATGATTATCTCACCATTGTTTGTGAGGTTAGAAAGGCAGGTGCAGACGATGACTTCTATTGATGACCTTGCCGATGAAATCATGGCAGGTTTGCAAGAATATGCAGACCTTGCTGATGATGCAATTAAAAAAGCTGTCAAAAAGACAGCAACCACTGTCAAGAAAGAAATCACCGCCAATGCTCCGAAGGATACAGGTGCATACGGCAAAAGCTGGACGACCAAAAAAGTCAAGGAAAACAGCCACACCTTGCAGATGACGGTGCATTCCAAGAACCGCTATCAGCTGGCACATCTCCTTGAAAAAGGTCATGCCAAGCGTGGCGGCGGTCGTGTGCAGGGCAAGACGCATATCGCCCCTGCCGAGGAGCATGGTGCGGAACTGCTCGAATCCCTGATTACGGAGGAATTGTCGTGACATACGAAGAAATCAATGACATGATGGCGGAAATGGGGCTGCCCTATGCGTATCATCACTTTGCAGAAGGCGAATCCCCACAACCGCCTTTTCTTCTGTTTCTTTCCCTAGGTGAGGAAACTTTCTCAGCGGATAATGTTGCATATCACAGCTTTAAGCAGTTGGATATTGAACTGTACACCGACAAGAAGAATCCTGCAATGGAGGAAGAAATCGAATCCGTGCTGGCACAGCATGAGATATATTTTACAAAATCAGAAGCGTGGATTGAGAGTGAAAGGCTCTATGAAGTGCTTTATGAAATGACGATATAAGGAGGAATTTGCTATGGCGAAGAACAGAAACAAGGTCAAGTTCGGTCTGAACAATGTTCACTGGGCAAAGATTATCCAGTGGGGTGTTGACCCTGACGGATCTCCCACCGTGCCTGTGTACGGCGAATCGGTACGACTGCCCGGTGCGGTATCGCTGTCCATTGACGCGAACGGCGAGAATGAAAATTTCTACGCCGATGACAGCGTTTATTATGTCATCAACAACAATTCCGGTTATGAGGGCGATTTGGAAGTTGCTCTTGTCACCACCGAGTTTGCCACCGAAATTCTGGGAGAAATCCTTGATAATAACGGTGTACTGGTTGAGAAGAATGACGCAGAACCGTCACAGTTTGCACTGATGTTTGAATTCAGCGGCGATAAACACAAGATCCGTCATGTGCTGTACTGCTGCACGGCAAGCCGTCCTGCAACGGAAGGACAGACCAAGGAGGACTCCACTGAGGTTAAGACGGAAACGCTGTCGCTGACGGCATCGGCTCTCCCGACAGGACTTGTGAAGGCAAAAACCTGTGAGTCCACCGATGAAACGACATATAACAACTGGTACAAGATGCCGTATAACCCCGATACTTCGGAGAAAAAGGCGACTACTACCACAACCACGAAAACATCATAAGGGGGCAGGACTATGGCTATCAAGAAGAATATTACTGTTGACGGTATCGAAGTGCCCTTCAAGGCGAGTGCCGCTGTGCCTCGCTTGTACCGTCTGAAGTTCGGGCGTGATATTTACAAGGACTTTGCGGCTCTGCAGAAGTCCGTTTCCGAGGGTGATGAGGAAAACTCTGAACTGAGTATCGAGAGCCTTGAGGTCTTTGAGAATATCGCCTATATCATGGCGAAACACGCTGACCCCGACACCGTTCCTGCTTCTCCCGATGAATGGCTGGAGCAGTTTAATACGTTCTCCATTTATGAAATCCTGCCCCAGCTGATTGAGCTGTGGGGGCTGAACATCGAAACACAGGTGGAGTCTAAAAAAAACATCGTCCGATTGACAGGGAAATGACGACGCCGCTGTTTCTGCTGAGATGTAAACAGCTCGGTCTTTCTATGACCGAGCTGGATTTGTTGACGATAGGTTTAATCAATGATATGTTCACGGAACGTGAAAACGACGATATTTCGTATGACTTTAAGGCTACGCAGGATGATATGAATGCCTTTTAATCCGCTTCTGCTTCCTCTTTCACAATACGAATGAATTCTTCGGGTGTGTAAACGGTGATGTCTGCATTCACATAATCCTTTGTATTTCTCGTTACAATACAGTCGGCTTCAGAACGCTTTGCAGTTTCAATCATTACCGCATCTTCAAAATCAGAGACCCGTGAAAGAAGTGCCTGCCGGCAATCTTCACCGCCCGTATCCATAATGCCGAAGATGACAAGAAGTCTTTGCAATGCTTTTCTTGTAATTTTATCATCGTGGAAAAAGCGATGCATGATATAGTAAATATCTGTCACGGATTTTGCAGTCACATAGCCTGCAATGTTCCTGTTGGCAGCAAGCAAAAAGATCTGCTGTGCATTCTCTGCAAATCCCTCACGATTCTGCAAAGCATCAATGATGACACAGGTGTCAATTAAGGCTCTCATATCTCACTCAGCCTTTCTTCTCTTGCTTCTTCCACGGTAACATCGGCGGGAATGATTCCGAAAAGAGATTTTGCAATATCCACTCTATCCTGATTGGGATTGGTAAGTTTTGCAACAACCTTACCATTTTTGGTGATATAAATGTCTTCCGTCTGAGAAAGCAGCAGGTACTTTCCAAGGTTCATTTTAAACTCAGTAGCTGTAATAGACATAATCATGCCCCCTTTCTTCTGATTATATTATACCACAATCGAACGATTTAGTCAATAGGTTTCGTTCGATTTTTTAGGAGGTGATCGCACATTGAAAACAGAATCAAAGGCATTACCGTCGAGATTGGCGGCGATACAACCAAGTGCTTCTGCTCCTTTGTGTTCAGTTAGGTCTGTCGATGGCGGATATGGATCTGCTGACGATTGGGCTTGTCAATGATATGTTCACCGAGCGTGAGAATGATGATGCGGAGTATGATTATCGGGCGTGTAAATCAGATTTTGATGCTTTCTGATTGACTTTTTCTCCCTGTTGTGGTATAATACCGGTATAGAAGAGGCACTTGCTTTCTCATATAAATCGGAATTTAGGTGAGTTATCATGAATAGATTTGAGTATATAAAATGGTTTTGGAAACACAATGATGATGATATGCCAATTCTTTTATTTTACGAAATTGATTTAGAAAACGAGAGATATGCCACAAGAATGATAGAAGTATTTTCAGATAAGAGAGCCAATCCTGTTGTTGAAAAGGGTTTTGATTATATTACAGAGGAACCTATTCCAACAATAGATGAAATTAACATAGAAGACGAATTTTTTGCTATCATAATTTCAAAAGAAGAATTTGAAAATGTGTATAAATCAGAAAAATATGTAGGAGATATTAGTTTTCCAAAGTGATATACTGCTAAATTCTGATTTAACGTATTAACTGAACATACACTAGGCAGTCCTTCGGGGCTGCTTTTTTATGCCCTCACGGAGGTGATCACACATGGCAAACAGAATAAAAGGCATCACCGTCGAGATTGGCGGCGATACAACCGAATATTTCTGCTTCGGTGTGTGCAGTTGGGTCTGTCGATGGCAGATTTGGATCTGCTGTCGATTGGACTCGTCAATGATATGTTTACGGAGAGGGAGGATGATGATGCGGAGTATGATTATCGGGCGTGTAAATCAGATTTTGATGCTTTCTGATTGACTTTTTCTCCCTGATGTGCTATAATTCCATTATAATTGATTTCCAAAAGGGGGCTGTCTCATGGATTTTATAGATGAAGTAAGATACTGGGTAAGCAAGGCCAGCGAAGCCGATCCTGAATTAAAAGTATTCGGTGCATCAAAACACAAGTATCAGTTTGAATTACGTGCATCTATGGAGAATGTTCGCACTTTTGAGAAAAAGCATGGACTGAAGCTGCCTGATAACTATGTCCGTGTTTTAACAGAACTCGGCAGCGGCGCAGGTCCGTATTACGGTTTATATCCTATTTCACAGCTTGGAAATGATTATTCTGAACATATCGGCAGTAATTCGACGTTTCTTGACGCTTCACTGACACCAAAGATCTGGAAACAGGTTATGTTGGGCATGGAGCAGATAGACGATGATGAACAGTATGATGAGATCATGCAAAAGGTTGTAGCTAACGCTGTTGTCATCGGAACGCAGGGATGTACCTACGATACGCTTCTGATGTGCGGCGGTAGTGAGAACGGAAAAATCATTAATATTGACTGGAACATGGATGAGGATCATCCGCCGAAATTCACGCATATGAGTTTTGAAGAATGGTATCTTAATTTCTTCAAGGAGGTCGCTGCAAAAAACAAAATATCATGGTATGGTTATGTCCGTCTTGGTACAGAAGCAGAACTGATTGCAGCCTATGAAAAAGCTGCCAATATGGAACCTAAAGCACGAAAGGAAGAACGCAGTGAAATATTATCATCTATGGGGCGATTTCAAAAACTTTCTTCGGATACGATAGAGCGCTTACACAGAGATCCGGATGATAGTGTGATCGAATTGCTTATCCGACTGATTGCGTTTTCAGATGAAGAATCCGGACTTGCCATGTTCGATGAACGATTCTTCAGCGACCATCCTGAGGCCGTTATTTCTATCAGTGGGATCGGGGCAACCAAAACAGAACCTAAGTATTATGAACGTGGATTGGAGATCCTGTATACGTCAGAGATTTCAGCAAGACCAATCCCTGCAATTAACGGACGTGATTATAAACCGTGTGCACAATCATTGCTTTTCTTTTTAGATGATTGCCAATGCAGAAGTGCAAAGGATCTGATCCCTTATGCAAAATCAGAATTAAATCCAGATGATTGCCGTGGTACTGCTGCATATGTCATCTGTAAATGTCCGGATGTTGCACAGTATCAGACAGAGGTTGCTGAACTCATGCACAGCAATGTATACAGAGTTGCTTTCAACGCTATGCAGGGTGCAATGCACGCATCTTTGAGAGAACCCATTATCATGGATGCATTCCGCTGGATGAAGGAATACTACAAGGATGACCGCACGATCCAAAGTAATCTCGAAAGGATCGAAGATATTTAACTGAATACACAGTAAGCAGTCCTTCGGGGCTGCTTTTCTTATACCCTGACGAGGAGGTGAGGTCGCATGGCAAACAGAATCAAAGGCATCACCGTTGAGATTAACGGCGATACCACTAAGCTTTCTAAGGCTCTTGAAAGCGTCAATAAAAACATTAAGACCACTCAAACACAGTTGAAAGACGTTGAAAAGCTGCTGAAGCTTGATCCGTCCAACACCGAATTGCTCTCCCAGAAACACAAGTTGCTTGCAGAGGCGGTCACTTCCACCAAGGAAAAGCTGGATACCCTCAAAACTGCCGCAGAACAGGCAAATACGGCACTTGCAAACGGTGACATTACGCAGGAACAGTATGACGCACTTCAGCGTGAAATCATTGAAACGGAGAACGAACTCCGCAATCTACAAAATGAAGCAGAGAAAACAAATACCGCCTTTGCAAATCTGGAAGCCGCCGGTGCAACCATGCAGAAAGTCGGAGATAAAATCTCCGGTGCGGGCGAGAAACTGCTGCCCGTGACCGCTGGTGTTGCCACGCTCGGCACGATTGCCGTAAAGACAGGTGCTGACTTTGATGCCGCCATGTCAAAGGTTGCCGCTGTGTCTGGTGCGACCGGCGAGGAACTGGACGCTCTCCGTGAAAAAGCACGAGAAATGGGTGCAAAAACAAAATTCTCCGCATCCGAAGCCGCTGAAGCTATGAACTATATGGCAATGGCAGGCTGGAAAACGGAGGATATGCTGAATGGTATTGAGGGTATCATGAACCTTGCCGCCGCATCGGGCGAGGAGCTTGCTCTCACATCCGATATTGTAACTGACGCTCTGACCGCTTTCGGCTTAACTGCTGCCGACAGCGGTCATTTTGCTGATGTACTGGCGGCGGCATCTTCCAATGCAAATACAAACGTTGCCATGATGGGCGAAACCTTCAAGTATGCCGCCCCTGTTGCAGGTGCGTTGGGCTTCTCCGTTGAGGATACTGCCGAGGCGATCGGTCTGATGGCGAATGCAGGTATCAAGTCTACGCAGGCTGGTACTTCCCTGCGTTCCATCATGACCGTGCTGTCGGGTGATGTGAAATTCTGCGGTGAAGCACTGGGAGAAGTACAGATCCAGACCACCAATGCTGACGGCAGTATGCGAAAATTAACGGATATTCTTGCGGACAGCCGTGTTGCATTTTCTCAATTATCCGAATCGGAACAGGCTTCTGCCGCAAAAACGCTCGTGGGCAAGAATGCCATGTCCGGCTTTCTGGCTCTCATGAACGCCGCACCTGCCGATATTGAAAAGCTGCAAGGTGCGATTTCGTCCTGCGACGGCACATCTCTTGCCATGGCGGAAACCATGCAGGACAACCTCACGGGACAGCTGACCATTCTAAAATCACAACTTGAGGAACTGGCAATTTCGTTCTCGGATATTCTCATGCCTGTTATCCGTTCCATCGTTTCCCATATTCAGAGTTTGGTGGATAAGCTGAATCAGCTTGACCCGCAAACAAAGGAAACGATAGTCAAAATCGCTCTCATTGCGGCAGCATTGGGTCCTCTGCTGATCGTCATCGGCAAGACGATTTCGGGTGTGGGCAGTATCATGTCGCTCGTGTCGAAAGCACCTTCCGCCATTGCCGCTGTTAAGGGCGGTATTGTAGCTGTTACCGGTGCATTGGGTGTTTCCCTCGGCACAATTCTTGCCGTAGTTGCGGCGATTGCGGCTCTTGTAGCGGCATTTGTGCATCTTTGTAATACCAATGATGAATTCAAAAACAACATCATCGGCATCTGGAATCAGATTAAAGAAACATTTTCGGGACTTGCGGACGGTATCGTTTCAAGGGTTAATGAACTGGGTTTTGATTTTGAGAATTTCACCGAAATGCTGAAAGCCGCATGGGATGCTCTTTGCTCTGTGTTTGCACCTGTATTTGAGGGAGTTTTCACCAATATTGCGAATATTCTCTCTGCGGCGGCAGATGTGATTCTCGGCATTCTGGATATTTTCGTGGGGCTGTTCACAGGCGACTGGGAGCAGATGTGGAACGGTGTCAAAGGCATTTTTGTTTCTATCTGAGATTTGCTTATAGCTACCTTCAAGAATATCCTCAATGTGCTGAAAAATGTTACAGATGTAGTACTTGGTTGGTTTGGTACAAGCTGGGAAGAAATATGGAACAATGTCAAAAACTTCTTTGTGGGCATCTGGACTTCTATTTCTTCTTTCTTCACAGGCATTGTAACGGGCATCCGTGATTTCTTTGTAAACACATGGACTACAATTTCAAATACTTTTACAAGCATTATCACAGGAATAAAAACAGTCATAACAAATGTATTTACATCTATTCAGACTTTTGTTACAACAGTATTTACTGCAATTTACAGTTTCTTCAGCATTATTTTCAATGCGATTTATACAGCTATTTCTACAAGGGTCAATAATGTCAAAAACGTAATTATAACCGTATGGAATACGATATATACAACTCTTCAGCCATTACTTGAATCATTCAGAAATTTATATGAAATCATTTTTCAAGCAATTAAGATGCTTATCGGTATGGCAATGGACTGGATTTCAGAAAAAATATCTGCTGTATGGAATGCTATTGTTGGATTTATCACGCCTATTCTGGAGGGTATTAAAACTACCTTTGAAACTATCTGGAATAAGATTAAAACTGCCATTGACACGGTGCTGACAGCAATTTCAGAGACAATAAATACAGTATGGACAGCGGTGACATCGTTCATCGGAGGTATTCTTGATGCTATATACAACAAGGTTTCAACTGTATGGAACAATATTTCAAGTGCGATTTCTTCTGTTTTGAATGTAATTTCAAGTACTGTATCAAGCATCTGGAACGGCATAAAATCTGCAATTTCAGCTGTGCTTGATAGCATCAAAAGCAAAGTTTCAACTGCATGGAACAGTATATCTACAACTATTTCCAATGTACTTGAAAAGATTAAGACCACGGTTTCGAGCATCTGGGAGAATATCAAGTCTGCCGTTTCGGAGAAGATTTCGGGTATTGTTGATACCGTGAAGGACGGTTTCAATAACGCTGTGGACTTCGTGAAGGGGCTTGCTTCCGACGCTTGGAACTGGGGTTCGGACATCATCAGCGGTATCATTGACGGCATTAAGAGCATGATCGGCAGTCTTGCGGATTGCGTGACGGGCGTTGCCGATACAATCCGTGAGTTTCTGCACTTCTCCGTTCCCGACAGAGGCCCTCTGACCGACTATGAAAGCTGGATGCCGGACTTCATGCGTGGACTTGCGGACGGTATCAACAAGAGCAAGAAGTATGTGGAAAAGGCGGTTTCCGGTGTTGCCGAAACAATGAAACTGACGATGCAGTCGGATCTGAGCTATCGGCTTGATGGGGCGTCTGCCGCTGTTGTTGGCAGTACTGGCGGTGCGTCTGTGGTGAACAACTACTACAATAACGACAACAGCCGCACAGTGAATCAGACCAACAATAGTCCAAAAGCACTGTCACGGCTGGAGATTTATAGGCTTACGAGGAATGCGGTGAATGTATAATACGAGTGTTTTTTGATGCTCATTTTTATAAAGAGTGTGGATAATCCGTGTCAAGCAGTACAATACTTGATGCTTCACCCGTTTCATGGTCAAACATGACACTAAGAATGATATTTCCCCATGTGTGATCATATAAAGAATCGGATTCTATTTCTGATTCTCCAAATTCTGATTTGAAATCTTCAAGTGTATCGTTCTTCAAACCATTCAGAGTGAAAATGCCTTTTTCTGGTTCATCTATTGCGATTCGTGTTACAAGGGTTTCTGATGTATGTTCGGACACATCCCCAGTCACAAAAAGCGTACAAATTCGATTCATTCCATTATAGACAGTGCATACCGTGAAATCGCTATCCTCAAAATAGACATTCTGACAATCTGAAAGATCAATCATTTTTTCAAGATCTTCATATTTGAACGGGAAAGACAGTATTTTTCCGGAAACGCCGATTTCAATGTTTGGGGCAGATGTTTCAGTGTCATTGATAGATGTTATACTTTCAGTTGTGTTTTTTTCTATAGCGGCATCAGTTGTATTTTCAACTCCTTTTTCGCAGCCTGTCATGCAGAGGCAACAAAATACAGCTAAAGAACATACTATTTTACTTATTTTCATTATGGTCACTCCTCAATACACAAATTACACTTATTATACCACATCCCGCCCTCAAAAGTCAATGAAAGGACGGTGAAACTTTGTTTTTTACTCTTATTCTTCAAAACAAAAACGGTGAACAGATTGATATGACAGCAACTGCAAATCGCTACATGACCTCAAAAATCTCCGGACTACACCCACCGCCCGGAACGGTCAGTACGTCCTCTTACGCAGGCATGGACGGCAGCTACCTCAACAACGCTTTCATCGAAAAGCGAAACCTCGTCATCAGCTTTGAAATGCGTGGTGTGGGGCTGGAAAAACGCCGCCATGCTCTTTACCGTGTGGTAAAGCCGTCCCGATATATCAAGGTTTTCTATAAAACATCGGGCATTGACGTGTACACTGAAGGCTATGTGGAAACCTGTGAGATTGATAATTTCACGAATAAAACGAACGGGCAGATTTCCATCCTCTGCCCCGATCCATACTGGTACAGCACCTCCGCCATTCACGCCTGTTATAGCCGTGTTTCCGGCGGATTTTTCTTTCCCTTTCCGCAGAGTGATGAGCCGTTTGTCCTTGGCAGCTACAGCACTACGGACAACATCGAAATCTGCAATGACGGCGATGAAACCGGATTCACCATTCAGATTGAAGCCGTGACGGATGTGACTGTCCCCGAAATTGCAGCGGTGACACCGACGATTTACAATGCAGATACGGGTGAATATCTGCAAATCAAGGGCGAGATTCTGCGTGGGGACATCATCACGATTTCCACGAAAACAGGAAATAAAACAGTCACGCTCACCCGAAACGGCGTAGACAGCAACATCATCAATCGGCTTGTGGCTGGCTCTACTTGGCTGACGCTCCGTGAGGGGCTGAATACCTTTCATGTGCAGGCGATGAAGAATGTCAAGAATCTGAAAATCACGCTGCTGCACACAAATGCTTATTTAGGAGTGTAAAATGCAAATTGAAATTTATGATATAACAATAAACGGAGCGAGAGTTCAAATCTCTCTCGCAGCTGTATGCGACAGCTTTTCAAGCCTGTTGTGGGATGTGCAGTATTACGGCTGTGGAAATTTTGAGGTATATATTGCCGCCAATGCTCGCAATATTGAGATTTTTCAGACTGGCAGAATTATCGGTCGTGATGATGATAAACAGCACTACGGCATTATTGAATCTGTCATGCTTGAAACGGATGCCGAAAACGGTGATTATCTGACAGTGACAGGGCGTTTTCTCACGTCCCTGCTTTCTCGAAGAATCATTTATCCGACGCTCTCGTTTTCGGCTCTGACAAGCTATGCGGACATGGTGAGATTGGCGGTATATCGGAACTGTATGCTGTCTGATAATCGTCAGATACCTGGGCTTCGCCACGGCGATACCAGCGGCACTTGCTGGGGGCAGAAATCCCGATTGCAGGTGTCCTACGAAAATCTCATGGAGTGGATCTTCAAGGTCTGTGAGATGATCGGCGGTACGGCAAATATTCGATTGCAGGAAACATCGGCAGGCAGCGGAATTTATACAATGATGCTTGATCTCTCACAAGGCACGGATAGGAGCATTTTGCAGGATGAGAATGCACATATCGTGTTCTCCGATTCTTACTGCAACTTGCTGACTTTCGGCTATTCTATGGATTTATCCGTGCAGAAAAATGTTGCATACGTCCTCGGCTGTGGTGAGGGTGCAGAGCGTAAGCGGACGGTCTGTTACCGTGGCGATGAGTCTGCACAGTTGAACCGTTACGAGGTCTATGTAGATGCAAAGGATGTGTCTGATGAAACACAGGAAAACGGAGAAACTGTGCAGATTTCAGATGAAGATTACATTGGTTTGCTTATGGAGAAAGGTGCTGAAAATCTTGTGCCTATCACCGAAATCAGTGAGTCTACAATTGCCGCTGACAATCGGCAGTATCAGTACAACAAAGATTACTTTGTAGGCGATTATGTGACCGTTGAGCATGAGCGTTTTGGCTTGATTCAGCCGAAAATTCAGCTTGTGGGCATGATTGAGAGCTACGACCAGAACGGCAGAAGTTTAACACCGACTTTCAGAAAGGGTTGATATTATGAGCTTTTCTTATGGATTTTTCAATGCAAAAAATATGGACAG
>JAZSEJ010000076.1:0-42068 GCA_045531615.1 Ruminococcus sp. | reverse complement strand
CCGAAAATTCAGCTTGTGGGCATGATTGAGAGCTACGACCAGAACGGCAGAAGTTTAACACCGACTTTCAGAAAGGGTTGATATTATGAGCTTTTCTTATGGATTTTTCAATGCAAAAAATATGGACAGAACGTACACGGCGGAGGATTTCACAAACTACCTCTCCAGCATCATCTGCAATGGTGTGTTTGATACCTACGGTGACTGCTTTTCTGTAACTGCCGGAAGTGGTATAAGCGTAGTCATCGGCACAGGAAAAGCATGGATTGACGGGCATTATTTCATTAATGACACGCCGTATACGCTGGATTTGTCCAAGTATGTGGACGAGTCTTTGAGCCGCTATGTCACAATCGGTATCAGCTGTGATGTGAGCGAAAATGTCCGTGCCTGCAAGCTTGAAGTGAAGTCAGGCACAGCGGCGACAACGCCTGCAATTTCGGTATTTGAGGACACTGCGAGCAAGAAGTTTCTCACTCTTGCGGCAGTGTTCCTCAAGGGCGGTGCTAAGAGTATCGCTGACAGCAATATCCGAGATATGCGTGAGGATGAAAAGAAGTGCGGATATGTCAAGTGTGTTCTGGGTAAATGTCGTGTTTCTGAAATTCTTATGGCACTTTCCGTGTATCGCTCCACAGTTGCTGATTTGACAAAGCAGGTGCAGGATTTGTCCTCACAGGTTGCGTCCCTCACTACTCGTCTTGACGATTTCACAGCAGATATGACGGCTGTCGGCAGTATCGGCGATTCTGCGTATTATATCATGTACTCCAACGGCAGGCTTGCAATTCGTGGTACAGGTGCGACTTATGATTATGAAATCGGCAATTCACCGTTCTTTGAAAACACGGAAATTACATCACTTGATGTTGGTGAGGGCATCACGGCTCTGGGCAGCAGTCTTTTTGAACGCTGTACGAATATGACAGAAATTTCTTTACCTACAACATTAACAGCTATCGGTGAACGCTGTTTCTTTATGTATTCCGTTGGCGGTCTGAAATCCCTTATTATTCCGAAAAATGTGAAAACTATCGGAGAAAAGGCATTCGTTTGCTGTGCAATTGAGAGTGTGACTATTCCGTTTAATGTAAAAGAAATCGGCAGTTATGCTTTCAATGGCTGTGAAAAGCTGAAATCTGCCTATGTTGATTCTACTTTGGTCAGCAGTTTTATGTTTACACAATGCTCTGCACTTACCAATCTTACATTAAGCAAAAATGTAAAAAGCATCAATGCTTACTGTATAAATTATTGCGGTAGCCTGAAAGAAATTACATACGAGGGTACAGTTGCCGATCTAAAATCTGTTGTTGGCTACAAAAATCTTATGAATGCTGCTTATTGCCCATTGGAGCGTATTTCCTGCATAGACGGTGCATTTGTGCTGAATGGCGAAACATGGGAGGAGGTTGTGACATGATGAAATTTTTCGTCAAAGGTCAGCGTATTGAAATCACAGAACGTGAGGTCATCGCAAGCGGACAGATTGCCTTTGTGACGCTGAAATTCACCTTTGACTGCTCGTGGAAAAATCTGCACAAGGTTGTGCAGTTTTCCCAGTGTGATGAGGTTTACAACCGTGTGTTAGGTGTTGACGGTTTATCATGTCTGCTGCCCTCGGAACTTCATCCCGGTATGGTGAAAATGAGTGTTTTCGGTTATGACAGCGATTCTGATACAACTATCCGTGCAACAACTGTGCCTGTGACACTCCATGTCAGACCTTCGGGTTTTGACGGTGAAAGCTGTAATGTGCCGCCGACTCCCGACCTCTATGCACAGCTTTTGGCTGAAATAAAGAAAATAATATCTGAAAGTGGTAACGGCATAAACGGAAAGGACGGCGAAAACGGCTTATCTGCGTTCGAACTTGCTGTTCAGAATGGCTTTACAGGTACACTTGCAGAATGGCTGAACAGTCTGAAAGGGGCTGACGGAATTAATGGTGCAAATGGAGTAGACGGTAAAAATGGTATTGACGGCAAAGACGGTTTATCAGCTTATGAAATAGCAGTAAAAAATGGCTTTGTCGGCACAGAATCCGAATGGCTTGATGCCTTAAAAGGAGAAAATGGAACAGAACTTGACCTATCAAAATATGTTACACAAACAGCATTAATTTACTTGCAGGACAGCTTAAAAAGGGATATTTCTGCACAGCAGGAGCAGATTGAAAGCTTATCAAAAAAATCTCATACACATAATAATCAATCTGCTCTTGATGAAATTACAGCTGAAAAAATTGAAAAATGGGACAATGCTCCCGAATATGTTGATAATCAGATTAAAAACTTCAAAACTGAAATACATGGAAATCTGCATCAGCATAAAAATTTTAGCGTTCTTGATTCAATTACAGCTGAATATGTTGCAGAATGGAATAACTGTGTTGAAAAGCTGTCTGGAGTTGAAATAATACTTGCAAAAATTGTGGAGGTGGAAGTATGATTGCAAAATATCTTGAAGAACTGCTGAAACAGAAAGAGCAATTGGCTGAAAATCTGCGTATCAAGGGTGTGAATGCTTATTCATCGGAAACCTTAAACACTTTAATTCCGAAGATACTGGAGATAACAGGCGGTACATCAAAGCGACAGCCTGTTTTTGTTGCAGAAGAAGTTCCTGAAAAATACGCTGATACCATTTACACTATTTTTCAGAACGGCATACAGGATTTAAGCGGATATATCCGCAATAATAAGCCATTCTGCAATGAAAGCAACGGGTATATTCTCAACTACAGTCAAGCTGATTTCGGCTGGGACGGATTTGTCTGCACAGGCAGTACAACTCCGATTAATGTTGATTCGCAGACAGCAATTGCTATGTGTTATCAGTCGGGATGTACGGAGCGTGGCGGTATGTTTCTTGTTCCTACAGCAGGCAAGGAAGAATGGGACACTATTCAGAATTATGTTTATACATCTCTTGCCAATAAAAATTATGTGGATATACCGTTTTATTGGCTGCAATGTGATACGTTTATTACTTCTCTTGGTTTGTGTGACGCTGTACCCCCAGGGCAGTATTATCTGTGCTGGCTCGGCAGGTCGAATAATACTCACCCTCTTGTGAAAAAGGTGGAGATTATGAATTGACTTTTGGAGAAAAAAGGTGTATACTAGAAGAGAACAAGTAGGTCTGTTAATAAGATTTTGCTTAAGGGATTTTTAGAAAATATTAGTCGTTATTTATGGGTATTCGCTGTTTATAGTAAAGAATATATATACCTTGTTTGATACGATAAGTATATTAAAGCGGAGGAAGTCTTGAAAATGGACACAAAAAAGATAGGTATATTCTTAAAAGAATCGATTGGTCGCATACTGTGATGATGGAAGATGTGCGGTATTGTATCGTGCCTAGTAGAACCTTGATTTTATGCTTGATTGTCAAAGGAGGAGAGTTATAATAATGCGTAGATGCATAATAACCATAGATAACTTAGGATTTCATGTAGACCTAAAAGATAACGAGAAGAGAGATATTACTTATCTAACAATCAATTCGTTTGTTAAAAGTGATCTGCATTTTTTGAATGAATATCCAAATCTGACTGCAATAAGTTTAGCAGGAAAATTCTTATCATTACAACCACTTTCACAATTAACCAGAATAGAAACCGTTTTTTTAAATGTTTCCAATCAATTGGATATATCACCATTGTATGATTGGAGGATTAAAAACTTAGAAATTTGTTTTGCATTGGGTATGACTGTTGATAAAATAGAACCACTCTTAACAGAATACGTTGAGTGCTTGCAATTAGGAAATACAAGAAAAATAACTGATTTATCTTTTGTTACGAAGGCTGTTAATTTGCAAAGATTACGTTTATATGAGTTGCCATGCGTTACACAATTACCTGCATTGTGCAAACTTCCTCGGTTATATGCTCTGAAAGCAGAGTATATGCACAAAGTAAGTAATATAGATGGTCTAATGAATTCAAGCATTAAATATATGAACTTAACTCTATTTGCTGATAAGCTTTCAGGTACAAAGATTTCAGAAATCATTCAAGAAATGAAATTTTTAAAACAGCTCAATATCAATTTAATTGACAGAAATAGTTCCAAACGATACGATGTGATTTATAATCAGCTTCATAAGAATGGACATATTGATATTTTAAACGATACGATGAATTTTGACAGATGGATGGAACTGCTAATGTAATATTAATATGGTTGATGTGAAAAATCCGCTTAATATGGAGCAACAAAATTTCAGTTTATCAAAATGATATATCCCAATTCACACAACTAAATACCACCAACAACCGCCCGTGGTTCACTCCACAGGCGGTATTTTTATAACCATTTTTAAGAAAGGACTGATGAAACTTGAAAGAATTCTGGACGTTGACAAGAGTCTGCTTTTCAGCAATCGGAGGCTGGCTCGGCTATTTTCTCGGAGGATGTGACAACTTGATGATTGCATTAATTGTGTTTGTTGTCGCTGATTACATCACAGGAGTGATGTGTGCGATTATCGACAAGAAGTTATCCAGCGAAGTTGGATTTAAGGGCATCTTTAAAAAGGTGCTTATTTTTATTCTTGTGGGTATTGCTCATATTCTCGATGTGTATATTATTGGCGGCGGCAGTATTCTGAGAACAGCAGTGATTTTCTTCTATATGTCAAATGAAGGTGTATCACTGCTTGAAAATGCAGCTCATCTTGGTTTACCTGTGCCAAAACAGCTGCAGGAAGTCTTAAAACAGCTTCATAAGAGAAGCGAAGAAATGGAGGAAAATGATAATGGCAATTCTGAAACCTGATAAGACAACAACTCTCGGCGGTGTAACTGTCAACGAATTTCTGCTCACGAAGCACAATCCCCGAAATATCGCAATGCCCTCCGTATCTATGGAGGGCAAAATTATTGGTGTTACGATTCATAACACATCGTGGATTAGTGTTGCGAAAGGAACAACTCCTGCGGAGCAGTACACCCGTGCTACTTACAATGGCAACATGAACGATGTCCGTGTGCATTATTATGTGGATAATGTCTGTGCGTGGCAGAACCTGCCCCTTGAACTGTCTGGCTGGCATGCAGCAGACGGCAGCGGCAATGGCAACCGCAAGACTATTGCAATTGAGTGTATTATGAGTTCTGCGTACAATGCCAATGACCGTAAATCGGAGGATAATGCTGCACGACTGGCAGCGGCTCTGCTGAAACAGTATGGACTTGGTATCGAGTGCTTGTTTACCCATACCCACTGGCTTAATGTCAAGGACGGCAGAAAAGGCGATGTTAATACGCTTAATACCATGAAAAATAGCTACAAAATGTGTCCTCTGTACATTCTGCCTCACTGGGCAGCGTTTAAAGCAAAGGTACAGGAATATCTTACAGAGGGGCAGATTTATCGTGTGCGTACTTCATGGGATAATGTGAAGTCGCAGACTGGTGCATTTAAAAATCTGAAAAATGCAAAGAAATCCTGTAAGGCTGGATATTCTGTGTTTGATGAGAATGGCACATCTGTATTCACGGCTGAAAAGGCTCATAAAAAGGGCGATAAAATTTCGCTGAAGAACGCTGTACTGTACGCTTCTTCTACGGCGAAAAATGGTGTAAAGAAAACAGGAACATTTTATCTGTATGACGGTGTTGAGGTCAACGGCAGATACCGTATTACAACAAAATCTGCATTCTGCGGTAAAAATCCTATCGGTCAGTATGTGACTGGTTGGGTGGAGAAGAAGGAACTCACATAAGGAGGACACATGACATTATCGGATAAAAAGAAAATCGAGGCATACCGTGAAAGCGGTGTGCCTTATTCTGAAATTGCAGAAATTCTGTCTTTGTCGCTGAATACAGTGAAATCCTACTGCAAACGTCATAATCTCGGCGGTCGCAGGGAGCGGACTGCGGATAATATTCTTCTGTGTAAGCAGTGCGGTGAAGGTGTTCCGCAGACACCACACAGAAAAGCAAAAATATTCTGCTCGGATAAATGCCGTATGGCATGGTGGAATGTGCATCCTCAAAATGTGCAAAGAAAATCCGAGCAGATTTTTGTTTGCCCTGTTTGCGGTGGAAGTTTCTCCGCTTATGCAAGTGCAAAGCAGAAGTTTTGTTCAAGAAGGTGTTATGGTATATCTAAGGGGGCTGTTATCCATGAAAGATAAGTATCAGACAATTTTTCAGTACCAGTCCGTAATGGCATGGGTTCGTTCCCTGCTGAATGACGGCATTATCACGCAAAGTGAGTACAACAAAATTGATACAAATATCGCCAAAAGGTATGGCATATCTTCGTGCAGCATTTTCCGCTGAATTCCTTGACTTTTAGCCGATTCAGAGGGAATATGTAAGTGCGGAAAGCCACGGTTTTCCGACTAATTGAAAGGATTATTGCAATGGAACGAATTGTACAACAAGTGGATTTCCGCACACCGAAGAAAATAAAGCTACTGCGTGTAGCGGCTTATGCACGAGTTTCCAACGGCAAAGATGCAATGCTGCACTCCCTGTCCGCACAGGTCAGCTATTATAATACACTGATCCAGAACAATCCCGAATGGCTGTTCTGCGGCATTTATGTGGATGAAGCTCTGACAGGTACGAAAAGCAACCGTGCAGAGTTTCAGAAAATGCTGACGGCTTGCAGAAATGGTGAAATCGACCTCGTCATCACAAAGTCCATATCGAGATTTGCCCGAAATACTGTTACTCTGCTTGAAACGGTCAGAGAGCTGAAAGACCTCGGCGTTGATGTGTTTTTCGAGGAGCAGAATATCCATACCATGAGCGCGGACGGTGAATTGATGCTGACGATATTGTCCAGCTATGCACAGGAGGAAAGCTTCTCGGCGAGTGAAAATCAGAAATGGAGAATACGCAGTGATTTTCAGCAGGGCAAGGTTAGCAGCATGAGAATGCTCGGGTACAAGCGTACCACTGACGGCAGTCTTGAAATCATCCCCGAAGAAGCTGTAATTGTCAAAAGAATTTTCTCTGATTATCTATCCGGTATAGGAAAGCTGAAAATTGCAAACACATTGAATGAGGAGCGTATTCTCACCATCAACGGCTGTGAGTGGACTAGTGAAGACATCCGAAGAATTCTGCAAAATGAGAAATATACAGGTAATATGCTTCTTCAAAAGTCTTATCGAGAAAATCACATCACAAAAAAATGCAGAAAAAACAGCGGAGAACTTCCGCAATATTACGTTGAAGAAAGCCATGAGCCGATTATTGAACCTCAAATTTTTAAGTCTGTGCAAGAATTATTTAAAAAACGTAGTGAACTCTTTACTCCCCCGAAATCTACAGTTGCGGTTTATCCCTTCACAGGAAAAATCCTCTGTGGCTGCTGCGGTAAGAACTATCGCAGAAAAACAACTGCAACTGGTGTTGTGTGGATATGCAGTACTTACAACACCAAAGGTAAAAAATACTGCCCGACTGCAAAGCAGATTCCGGAAGACAAGCTGTATACTGCCTGCTGTGACACACTTGAAATTTCTGATTTTGATGAGGACATTTTTCAATCTGAAATTCAGCAAATTATAATTCCTGCACCCAACCGTATAAAATTTATTTTCAGCGATAACACAAGAAAAACAGTAGAATGGAAAGACCGTTCCCGTTCAGAAAGCTGGACGGATGAAATGCGTAAACAGGCAGGTCAGATTTCAAAAGAGAGGAGATGGCACAAATGCCCGTAGTAACCAAAATCCCCGCAAGGCTGCACCCTGCGACCTTTGTACCTCTTGAAAGCACAGCAAAACGCAAGGTTGCCGGCTATGCGAGAGTATCAACCGATTCTGAGGAACAGCAGACTTCCTACGCTGCACAGGTCAGTTATTACACGGATTATATTCAGAAACGTCCCGACTGGGAATTTGTTGGCGTGTACACGGACGAGGGTATTTCTGCGACCAACACAAGGCATCGTGACGGCTTTAACCGTATGATTGCAGACGCTCTGGACGGGAAAATTGAACTCATTGTCACAAAGTCAGTCAGCCGTTTTGCAAGAAATACTGTCGATTCTCTCACTACCGTCCGTAAGCTAAAGGAAAAAGGCGTTGAGGTATATTTCGAGAAGGAAAATATTTACACCTTAGATTCCAAGGGAGAGCTGCTCATTACGATTATGTCATCCCTCGCACAGGAAGAAAGCCGATCCATCTCTGAAAATGTCACCTGGGGACAGCGTAAGAGAATGGCTGACGGTAAGGTTTCACTCCCCTACAGTCGATTTCTCGGTTATCGTAAGGGCGAGGACGGGCTTCCTGAAATTGTACCGGAGGAAGCGGAGATTGTTCGTCTGATTTACCGCAGCTTTATGGAGGGACTGACCACAAACAAAATCGCACAGATGCTTATGGCACAGGAGGTTCCTGCACCGGGAGGACAGAAAAAATGGTATAGCCGCACAATTGAAAGTATTCTCACTAATGAAAAATACAAGGGTTCAGCACTCCTTCAGAAGAAATTTACTGTAGATTTCCTTACAAAAAAGACAAAGGTCAATGAGGGTGAAGTACCGCAATATTTCGTGGAACACAGCCATCTGCCCATCGTTGACCCAGAGGAATTTGACATGGTGCAGGCGGAAATGGTACGGCGAAAGGAGATCGGCAGAACCTACAGCAGCAGTAATATATTTTCCGCAAGAATCATCTGCTCCTGCTGTGGCAGTTACTTCGGATCTAAAGTCTGGCACTCCACCAGCAAATACCGCCGTGTGATTTGGCAGTGCAATCATAAATTTAACGGAGAACGATGTAAGACACCGCATTTTTATGAGGATGCCATCAAGGATAAATTCGTAATCGCCTGCAAATCCGTGCTTGAGAATCGGGAGGATTTCCTTGCCGCCTGTCAGCAGGTGCGGGATCTTCTCTCCGACTGTACAGCTTTGGAGAAAAAGGTTGATGAACTGTTTGTTCAGCAAAATGAGGTCAATGCCATATTGCAGGCGTACATCAGAGAAAATGCCACAAAGCCGCAGAAGCAGGATGAATACAACGAGCGTTATAACGAATACGCCCAGAAATCTGATGAAATCAAGAAAGCCATTGCCGCTGTGCAGGCAAAAATCGCACGGCGGCTGTCACGAAAGGAACTACTTGACGGTATGGTGCGTGAGCTGGAGACCGCTGATCTCGCCCTTACGCAGTTTGATGAAAAGCTGTGGCGCATCATGGTGGAAAATGTGACAGTTGGGCTTGATGGTGAGATGGTGTTCCGGTTCAGAAATGGGATGGAAGTAACAGTAGAATAGAGATATATGACAACACCCCACAGGGCTTGCGGACTGGTTTGGTCTGCTTGCCTTGTGGGGTGATTTTTTTATTTTACTGCGATAACAAAGTCGACCTCATATCCTGTGCATTACACAATCCCCATAAAATACTCAACAGCAATTGCGACCACAACCACAAGCGCAGAGATGATAAACCCATGAAGCATAGGCGCAAAGCCTGATTTCTTCATATCCTTGAAACTTGTGTTAAGTCCGATTGCCGCAAGTGCGGAAATCATCAGGAATTTGCTTACATCCTTCATTCCTGAAGATACTGCCGCAGGAATAACACCGAAGCTGTTTATAACAGTAAGCGCTAAAAATCCGAGAATAAACCAAGGGATAATCTTTGTAAGGCTGAACTTTGCCTTCACTGCCTCGCTCTTTGCACCTGCATCCCTGCGTTTGAGATGGGCGTTGATCAGTGCAAAGGTGATAACTGTAGGGATAATGGTGAGCGTTCGTGTGAGCTTCACCATAGTCGCAAAATCGCCCGCCGCCTCGGAAAAAGCATAGCCTGCCGCAACAACGCTTGACGTATCGTTCACCGCCGTTCCTGCCCATAAGCCGTAAGCCATATCCGAAAGTCCCATTGCCTGTCCCATAATTGGAAACAATACGATCATCGCCATATCGAAAAGAAATGTTGCCGACATCGCATAGGCAATATCACTGTCGTCAGCATCGATCACAGGAGCAATCGCCGCAATGGCAGAGCCGCCGCAGATCCCTGTTCCTGCGGAAATGAGGTTGGACAGCTTCCAGTTGATTTTCAGAGCCTTGCCAACAAAATGACCTATTCCGAAACAGGTCAGAAGCGTGAACACCATCACGCACAATGACATTTTACCGACTTCAAGAACGATACTGATGTTAAGGCTTGCACCCAGCAGAATAATCGCAAATTTCAGTATCTTCTTTGAGGTGAATTTCAGACCGCCCGAAAAGAGTTGATTCGGTTGCCAGAAATGATTGATGATCATACCAATGAAAAGTGCAATAACCGACGCACCAATCAGATGAATTGGCAAAAGGCTTTCGATGAACTTTGCTGCCGCTGCAATGATGAGAGCAAGACCAAAGCCGGGCAGCAGCTTTGCAGTATTTCTTATTTTTTCCATAGGAATTCTCCTTTTTACATTTCTCCTCTTGATTTTACCATATTTTTGTGATAAAATCAAATTATCATTTGAAATCAGGTGATTAGCACCAGTTATCAGGAGGAACTATGATCGACACAAGAATCCAGACCTTTTTAACGCTTTGCAGAGTAATGAATTATCGCAGGACTGCAGAGCTTCTGAACATGACCCAGCCTGCTGTCACACAGCATATTCATTTTCTGGAAGAGCAGTACGGATGCAAGCTGTTTCATTACGATCGCAGAACGCTCACTATGACAAGAGAAGCGGAGCTTTTGCAGAGATACGCTGAAAACGTGCTGTATCAGGAGAAAAAACTGAAAACGGAATTGACACAGAACAAGGGTGTGAGCCTTTCCATCGGTGCGACAAAAACGATTGGCGAATATGTGATCGGTGATCATGTCAGTGCATTTCTTTCAGAACCGGACCATCGTATCAGCGTAACTGTAGAGAACACAGAAACACTGCTGACGGATCTGTCAGCAGGAAAAATTGATTTTGCATTGATTGAGGGATATTTTGACCAAAGCCGATATGCGTCAAGACTATACAGAAAAGAGCCGTTTGTAGGACTTTGCGGAAAGGGACACCTTTTTGCAAACAAAACTATTCCGATTGATAAGATATGGTGTGAAAACCTGCTTCTCCGTGAAGAAGGAAGCGGCACAAGAGACATTCTCGGACAGCTTCTTACTGAAAGCAATCACTCTTTTTCAAAGTTTGAAAGAATTACAACTATCAGCAATTTCGGGCTTATTACAAGGCTTCTGGAGAATAACAACTGCATTACCTTTGCTTACCATGCTGTGGGAGAAACTAACAGCTCACTTTCTGAATTTCATGTCATGGGCTGGGATATTTCCCGAGAATTTAACTATGTTTATCTTGACACACCTTTTTCGGAATATGCGGTGGATGTTTTCAGTGGATACTACAAATGACACACAGCAATATACCCCACAGGGCTTGCGGACTGGTTTGGTCTGCTTGCCTTGTGGGGTGTTTTTTATTAATTCAGATAAGTTACATAGTCAGAATTATAGTATTCCCAGCTATCCGCAGGAACTAATCCATTGCCATAATCGACCTGATTATTTCTGACAGAAAAATCACTGTACCAGCCATCAACTACATACATACGACGACTGGTATCCACAGCACCATAGGGCTGATCCATGTAGACAGTATTGTCAGTAAAAATGCAATGATAGCCCCAGCCTTCAACCTGCTCGTGAAGCTCAAATGCTGCTACGATATTGGTGTTTCCGTTGCGATAACCGATATTACCGTGAACATTCACATCATTGCCTGCAATATCCACAAAGCTGCCGGCATAGTTCGCACCCGTCATACCGTCACCGTAGAACGTGCAGTTCATAATCTCCGTTCCGGTTGTATATTCCTTGACATCTACGTGCTCCGCCGCAACATTCTTAAAAGTACAGCCGTCCACTGTGTTGTAGTCACATTTGTAATCGAAGCCTGTAACAGATTTAGCACTGCCGATGTACACGCCCTCGCCATAGCCCGAAGTGACCGTTCCCGTATCATGGATATAGGAATCCTTCACTGTACAGTAGGAGCTTCCGTCACGGATCGCAATCGCCTCTGAGCCGATATTGTATACCTCACAATTTCTGATAATGGAATGATTGGAATTGTCAAGAACGATGCCTTTCTGCGAGGTTGTGATTTTCAGATTTTCAAGGATCCAATAATCGCCTGTGATCTGGATCACATAACCATTTTCTGCACTTGTGCCTGTGATAATCGGCGGATTTTCCGGATCAGCGGCAGTCAATGTAATGGGAGCATCTTCCGTTCCCTCAGCGGAGGTGTCGATTTTCTGCGCACCCTGATAGGTTGTATAGTCATAAGTTCCGCTTGCGACACGGATGACATCGCCTGGCTGTGCATTACGCATTGCAACGAAAAGCTCATCTATTGTTGTAACATCAACATAGTTCTTCGGTGTTTCGGAGAGCAGCTCACTCTTCATCAGGCAAAGATCAAATACATCAAGTCTGCCATCCTCACAGAGATCGCCTGCCTTCCAGTTTGCAAGCTTTACATTGGGAACGGCAAGCAGCCATTTCTGGAGTGCGACTACATCGGCTACAGTAAATTCACCGTCTGCATTGACATCGCCACGAATCCCTGTACTTTTGCTTTCCGGTACAATCCAGCTGTCATCATCCACGATCAGACAAAGCATCGTAATAGTGTCTCCGAAATACACATCTTCACCGTAGTTCAGACACATATCCCTGACAGCAACATGCCATGCAGTATTCTCACCACAGGCTGCGGATACCATAAACGGTGCATTGAAGCAAAGGTCGTTCCAGTCGGAAACGGCAGTTCCGTCAGGCGTATAGCCTGCCATGATTTCCCACGGATCACCGCCTGTTTCTCCGATGATAAACGCATTGATCGCATCAGCAAATCGCTTTGCATCCGTATTTCCATTGATCAGATAATCCATACTGATACGCCAAGGCGTACGACAGGCGTTGTAATAATAATTTCCGTCATTTTCACTTTCAAGGAAATTGGCAGGTGCGGGGATAAATTCACCCGTTGCACTGTCCTTAATGATGAAATCTGGAAGAATTCCCGTTCCATAGTCATCAACAATTTTATTGATAATGCTGTAGGTATTCTCATAGAGTGTCAGCCATCGGTCATCGCCTGTTGCTTCGGCAAACACGGGCATATACTGCACGATAAAATCTGAAGAACGTGTGGCAGAATCATACTTGTCTCCCTCATCCGACCAGTAAGCCCAGTCACCAAGCCGCAGTACCCAGTCATTCTGATTGACCTCATAGGTCATAATGTCGTTAATCACATCAATGGCAGTCTGCTTGTAGTCTATCTCGCCGTCACTGCCCCAGATGCTGTCCGCCATAAGAAGGGCGTAGGCAATATCCAGATCGCCATCCGTTGCAGAATCTGCACCGGATGAGTTGATGATTGCTGTGCCATTGTCAGACTGCTGCCATGCCATAAGATTCGGGCCGATCTCACTTAAATGCGCCCTGTAATAACGGTACATGCCATCGAAGATATCCTTTGCCTCGCTGTCATATTCCGCCATAGACGCAGCAATAAGCATACCGTAGCCATGTGCTTCGGAAACAGTAACAGGAACGGAATAGCCAGCTTCCGCAAAGGTTTCATCACCATAGAATACATAATACTGTGTTTGATCCTTGACGTAGGGATCCTGTGCAAGATATTTTTCTTTCCAGTAGCCGTAAAAATCCACCGTTTCTTCGGAAAGTGTATTCACATTCACATCACGCACCTCCGCCATGGATACGACAGGAACAAAACATGTGCTCAAGGCAGAAACCGCAACAATCACAGCAGAGATTTTCTTAAAAATTCGCATAGTTCTTCCTCCAATCCGTATGCATCCTTCGTGTTTCAGATTTCATAATATGCAGGTAAAATTTGCTATAATTTTATTATAGCACTTATCAGCCGGACAGTCAAGAAATAAACTGTAAAAATGAAAATGGAATATTGAAAGACGTGTTACTGCAAGCCTAGCAAAATAGCCATTTTCAAGCAAAACGAACACAGTATGAACAAATGCACCCTTTTTTCTCTGAAAATCCAATAAAAAAACGATAGCAAGGGGCTATCGTTTAAGAATTGATATTTTCTCGTTTGTCTGCTCTGGAATAACCGATAAAATCCGACCTATCGTTTCGGACTTGCAGAATTTGCCGAAAATGCGTTGTTCTGACAAAAATAAATGCACCCTAACTTTGTATCAAAATTAGGGTGCTGATATGGTTGCGGCGGCAGGATTTGGACCTACGACCTTCGGGTTATGAGGATTGCAGAACGAATATCACCTAATATCACCAAGTGTCATATTTCCCTAAAAATAGCCATTTCCAAGAATCAGCTCACGATCTATAGCCTTTATATTCTGATCATTTTTCATGATATTTGGTGTACTAATTGGTGTACATATTCGAAACTTAATTTATTCATTTGCCTCCATTACGGAGGCTTTTTTCATTTCAAATAGTCTTTAGTGCATACGTTTCATTCTTCTACAACCTTCCAGTCAGAAAGCATACGCTTTTTTGTATCAAATGATACACCGATCTTATATACCTTTCTGTGATCAGCTACAAATGGAAGTGTATAACTCTTGTCTTCAATCTGATTAAGTGCTTCATCTGCTGTCTTATCACGCTTGAACTCAAACAGGTAGATGAACTTATCCGTTTCGACCTTGCAATCTATGCGTCCAATAAATGTATGCATCTCACATTCCGCAAACTGACCAAGAAGAGTGAATATTAGATAGATAACCGTCTGAAAGTAATGTTCAAATGGATCGTCTTTTTTAGTATAGGTGATCCTTGCAAAAATAGCAATAAGCACATTCTTTACGTTTTCAAGTTCTCCACGGACGATATATCGTCTGAGAGTAAATATATCAATTCCAGAGCCTGAACCACAATCAGAAATATACTCAGGCATCAATGATTCAAGGAAGCCATATTTGACTTCGTTGTTAGGAAATGCGAGGGTGTATTCACGTCCGGAAGGATCATATTCAACAATAGTCAAATAACCGGTCTGATACAGGAGCGGTATAGGATCAGGGTTATCAGCACTATAATCCTTCAGCATACTTGCACTTGCATACAGTGTTTTGTCTGCAAACTTCCGAATATCAAAGTCCATGGCACGGAGCTTTTTTACGAGGAAAGTCGGTGTTCCTGTTTCAAACCAATATGCTCCGAATTCTTTTGCAAAGAAGGCTTTCAGCAGACTGTATGGATTATATACTCCCTGCCCGTCCTGATGAAAAAGATATCCGTCATATTGCATTTTGAGCCTTTTCAGACACAGTTCTTCATCAATTTTTTGTTTTTCAGCCAACTTCTTTATCTCAGGCATAAAGTTGTTTCTCAGTTCTTCTTCCGTAATTCCGCAAATTGCGGCATAATCTTCATTTATTGAAATATCAAACAACTGATTCAGATCACTGAAAATACTTACCTTATGGAACTTTGTAACGCCGGTAATGAACACAAATCGTATATGAGCGTCACAGCTTTTCAGGTTGCCAAAAAAACCTTTGAACAGAGATTTATTGCGCTCCTGCAATTCCAGATTATCGATCAAATCAAGTAACGGCTTATCATATTCATCGACAAGAACAACACAGCGACGTCCGGTCTGTTTGTGAGCGTTTATCAGCAAATTGGCAAAACGTCCTTCCAAAGACAGTTCGACTGATTCGCAGTGATACTGTTTCTCCCACTGTATAAGGTGTTCAGACAATACATCTTCCATTGCATTTTCTTTGGTGTAGTCTTTACCGTTTAAATCAAAATAGAAGACCGGATATGGAACCCACGCTTCCGGATTATCATTTTCAAGCTGCTCAATAGCAAGTCCCCTGAACAGTTCCTTTTTACCCTCCCAGTATGCCTTGAGCGTTGATAGTAAAAGACTTTTGCCAAATCGTCTCGGTCTGCTCAGGAAGAAAGGGATACTTGATTTAACGAGTTTATATACATATTCTGTTTTATCGACATAAACATATTGAAGTTCTCTTAGCTTTTCAAAATCCTGAATACCAGCAGGTAAGTTTCTATTCTGATTATTAGCAGCATTCATTGCATTCATCTCCTTCATAACTGAGTTTCTTTATTGCCCAATACAACGTTTGGTATAATCTAAATAAAGTATATCATAAAATGTCATTAAACAACAGCTTCAATCAATGTCTTATCTTCGTACTTCACAGTCTTTATCCCAGTTTCCTTATTCTTATTAAAACTGAATGTCAGCATATATCCTGTTTTAAGTTTATATGAATCAAGATAATCTGAAAGTTGCTTTTCACCATCTTCGTTATACTTCTGACCATGCCATATCTTCAACTCTACGATATAACGCTTGCCGAGATAGTCAATAACAACGTCCATACGTCGGTTATCTCGTGTACGAGCCTCGATGTAATAGTTTCCCACTCCATTGATTATGGGGCGAAGATATACAAGGAAACATTTCCTGCCGTCTTCCTCAATGAACTTATCAGGCTTATCACCATATATCTCATGGAAATGTGAGATGAACTTTGTCAATATCAGTTCAATATCAAGAACGCCATCCTTAACGAACTGCGGCTTGTCGAATACCCCTGCCTTAGAGATAGGAGTAGCCCTCATCTCTTCCGAAGTCAGCATATCATTATATAGCCTTGTCTCAAATATTCTGTTGGCTACTACAACAGCTCCATCTTCGGCCTTTACAAAACCGAACATCATAAGCAACTTAATCTGTTCATTATCCGGATTATATGAAACACGTTCTCCTTTAGTAAGAATCTGATATAGGCTTTTCTTCATTTCAGGATATTCTTCAAGTCTGTTGATAAGCGAATCGAAAAGAGGTGTATTCATAGCAAGCATTTGATTTACTGCCTTTATGATTCCTTCTTCTGTCCATTCGTGTATCTCTTCGTCAAGCAGCTTACAAATGTTTGATACAAGCACCGGATAACCCGAGGTGTAGTCATATATGAGCTGTGAGATAACAGCTATATCCATACCTGTATTATGATCGTTTTCATAATCAGTCAGCATACCTGCTATACCGTCAGTGTTAAGGCTCATGTCAACATTGAAATCCACAGCAATATTCCATGGACTATTATGTTTATGATGGGAGTCATCACGTATTTTCAGCTTTAAATTTCGAATATCATATACACCTGCAAGTATTACAGCCTTGAATGTTGGTGAATCAAATCTGTCGAGATAATAACCTCTGAGCTGTGCAAAAAAATCAAGGAATACCAGGTTGTTTGAAGCCTGATCAACCTCGTCTATCATAAGAACAACAGGTTTTTCTGCCAAACCACAGAACTCACTCAGATTCACAAAAAGATCAACAAGATCAAGATTATCTGTTATAATCTCTTCAAGCTTATTTATGGCAGAAAGAAGCTGTTCTGAACATTTATTTCTTTTAAGTGAAGCAATGAATGCCTTAATAAAAGCAACAGAGAAAGAATACTCGTCCTTAAATTTCGCCGTGCTCATCTGGCGCTGAAAATCCATTGATACAACATAATATGAATCAGCAAGATAGTTATTCAGAGCTTTCAGAGTAGTTGTTTTTCCGTACTGACGTCCTCGATTGATAACGAAATAGTCTCCCCTGTCAATCATCTCTTTGATTTTTTCAAGTCGCTCTGTTATATCAACCATATAATGCTGATCAGGCACACATGAACCGGTTATATTAAAACGTTTATTCATCCATAGTCACTTCCTTATTACTAATGATACATATTTAAGCTTAAATAAAGTATATCATAATATTGCTAAAAATGCAAGTCTAAAACTGTCCTCAAAATCATTCTTACCTTATTTAATATTATATCATATTAATTGTAATTAATCAAGAATACGGCGGAAATTTATATCATGAACTGTAATAGATACTTTCAGTTTCATAGCAGAGTTCTGACATTAGTGATGCTCTGAACTGAATTCCAGAACATTCCCGTTTTCAGCATCAATAGTATACTCATATTCAACAGTTCCGTAGTAAAAATCGATATCGTACTCATAACTTCTGTCGTCGTTTTCAAGTTTCGCCTTGGAAAAACGAACTTCATCTGATGCAAGACCTGCGTGATTTAAGGCAATTTCTTTTGCCGTATCAATACCGATGTATTTTTCAGCAGAATTCACTTCAGCTGATGAATTGTCAGCCTGAATACGGAAAGTATCAGTATTACGTTCTCTTACCGTTCCGTCATCTGCGTTAATTTCATAATCATACTCTGTATCAGCAGAATAAAACTCGATATCATAAACTTGTCTGCGGTCATCACGGTCAAACTTGGTTTTTGTAAACGTAACTGCATTTTCTTCAAGTTCTGCATCAGAAAGTGCCGCTTCTTTTGCCTCATCAAGAGAAATTATCGTCTCTTGAACAGTCTCGGCTGCAGCCTCACGCACCTTGGGTTGCTGAGAAACTGTTTCGGTTTTTTTGTCATTGTCAGAAGTTTGTTTAAATGAGTTTTCGTTTTCTGCTGATACATTTTCAAGTCTCTGACCGTCTGTATCTCTTGATAAAATATCTCCGTCTTTCGCAAGAATCAGATATTCATATTCAGTACCGTTGCTGTAAAAATCAACCTCGTAACGAAATCTGCCGTCCTCAAAATCAAGTTCGGAGCGTAAAGCAGATACCTGTGAAGCATTAAGACCTGCGTCGCTGAGAGCAGCTTTTTCAGCATCATCTTTTCCGACAAGCGAATTTTTCAATATAACTGCCGGAACGGTAACAGCTGTTCCTAAAACAACAGCAGTAATGCACAGAGTAGAGATGACAGCTTTTTTGGGAGTATTAAAGAATTTTTTCATAGAATTCTCTCCTTTCAATATTCGGGTAAGTGTTTGTTTTCCTTACTGTAATTATAGTATAATACCCAAACATTAAAGGAACATTAGAAAGAATGAAAATATTCAAATTTTAAAAAATTATAGAAAAAGTACTGCCACTCCCCACCTCGGAAACAACCTCAACTTTGCCGTTGTGATACTCCGCTATCTCCTTAACCATTGCAAGTCCAAGTCCCGTACCCTCAGAGCTTCTTGCGCTATCCCCTCTGTAAAAACGTTCAAAAATCTGCTTCTGACGGTCAGCAGGAATACCGATTCCGTCATCGGTTACGCTCAGCACAATGCCGTTATTATTATTTAAACATACCTCAATATTGCCGTTTTCTTTTCCATACCGATAGGCATTGCTTATTAAATTCACCAGCAGACGTGAAAGAAGCATCTGATTTCCGCTGATTGAGATATCAGGCTCAATTTTCTTTGTGAGAGTAATATTTTTATCCCGAAGCAAAGCCATATCCCCGCATACATCTTCTACGATGCTACTGAAGTTCAGCATTTCCTTAGAATAGCTGCTGTGATTTCTCTCAAGACGTGCAAAACATAGCATATCGTCTATGAGACGTGACATTTTTCCGCCCTGTCGTCTGATAACGGTAAGTGCCTCTTCATATTCTTCGGGAGTTCTTGTTTCTTCAAGGGTATATTCACATTGTGCCATAATAACCGACATAGGTGTACGGAGCTCATGGGAAGCATCTGAGGTAAACTGCTGCTCAGCCTTGAAAGCCTCATCCAGACGGATGATCATATCGTTGAAAACATCAGCCAGTTCGTGAAGCTCATCAGAACCGTTTCCTATGTCTATACGCTTACTCAGATCTTTTCCTTGATTAATATGCGAAGCCGCCTCTGCAATTTTGTGTACAGGCTTCAATGCTCGTGAGGCAATCCAGTATCCTCCTATAACTGCGAGTAAAAGCAATGCAGGGAGAGCAATAGCCGAAATACGCACAATTGACGCAAGCTGCTGTGTTCCCTGATCTTCTGAAACAATTCCTCTCAGCCACAGTCCTTCTGTACCTTCGTAGGTGAGTGCACAATCAAAAACGTAGTATTTCACGCCTTCCGCTTCAATCTTCTGTATCTTACGGTCGGAAAAATGAAGTCCTGATGTTTCCTTTGCAATCAGATTTTCACCGTAAAGAAGCCTGCCGCTCTCTGTATAAAGAGCAGTTGAGATTCCGTTGACCTTGTCAAGAAAATCATCGTCAATTTCAAGATGTCCGTTCTCATAAACAATATACTGATCTGCGTTATGGTCAGTTTCATCAGAATCAACGTCTTTGAAAAACTCGATTTCATCAACATTATCCTCAACGGTTTCAATTAGATTATCCTGAATGGTTTTCTGTATAACAGAGTAATCAACCCACAGAATAACGCCGAATGTAGCGGCAACAATGAATATCATAATCGCTGAAAACCACGCTGTTATCCTTAATCTGATTGATATATTTTTCATACCTTTTCCTTTATCACATAACCGCTTCCACGAACAGTATGTATGAGCTTATTTTCCGAGCTTCCGTCAATTTTCTTGCGTAGATAGCTGATGTAGACATCAACTACATTTGTACCGCCCTCATATTCAAAATTCCATATATGATTCTCTATTTTCTCACGGGAGAGTACAATTCCCCGATTACGCATAAGATACTCAAGAAGCTTGTACTCCTTTGCGGAAAGTTCTATTTCCTGCTCTCCCCGTCTGACAGTACGTGAACCTGTATCCATAATAAGATCGGCTACCTGCAGAATATTATCGGTCATTCCAAAGGTTTTGCGTGTCATTGCTCTGATACGTGCAGAAAGCTCCTCAAATGAGAACGGTTTCACAAGATAGTCATTAGCGCCGCTGTCAAGTCCCTTAACCTTATCTGCAACCGAATCTCTTGCTGTAAGAAAAAGTACAGGTGTTGCTTTTCCCTGCTTTCGCAGGTGACTGAGTACTCCGAAGCCGTCTGTATGAGGCATCATTATATCAAGAATTACCGCATCATATTCAGCGGCATCAAGATATTCAATAGCCTCGTTTCCGTCAAAGCAGCTGTCCACAGAATACCCATCTGCAGAAAGCTTTTTAGTAATGATTGAATTCAGATCTCGTTCATCTTCCGCAATTAATATACGCATTTGTTTCACCTCTATTTTTAAGCTCGCCAAGTATATCTTCTCTGCTATATAAACATAGCAAGGCAGTAAGAATTTTGTTTCACTAAGCCCTATATTGCCACTTTTCCTATTCTCTTCTCGCAATTACAGCAAGCAACGCATTTTCAAAATCACGATTCTGCTGTTCTGTACGTTTAGGCATACCCTTGGTACGCCCTCCGCTTCTGCGTATTTTGGCAGATATTGCACGAAATTCGAGAAGCCCTTGTATATTGTACTCGGTATATCTTTTACCGTCCTGATTTAATACAATTGCACTTTTACTCAGGCACATCGCCGCTAAACCATAATCCTGCGTTATGGCAATGTCTCTCTCGCTTATAAGATTAACAAGTCGAAAGTCAACGCTGTCAGCACCCTTGCTGACAGTTATTGTTTCTGCTCCGTCACGATATATACTGTGTGCTGTATCGCAGATTATTGTACATTCTACACCATGTTTTACCGCTATTTTAACAGCAATATCAGTTACAGGACATCCGTCTGCATCTATAAAAATTTTCATATTTTATTATCCATTCATTTGTGTTTGC
This sequence comes from Ruminococcus sp., assembly GCA_045531615.1. Classification (GTDB taxonomy): domain Bacteria; phylum Bacillota; class Clostridia; order Oscillospirales; family Ruminococcaceae; genus Ruminococcus. Next base: position 20,469 of record JAZSEJ010000076.1, on the reverse strand, counting down.
TTTTTTGAGATTCTAATTTATTGCTATGCTTCATAAAGAAATCATACATAAACTGCACATCTTTAAGCTCATACCAACTAGCGCTTTTAATTGGTGTTTTGTCAAAATCGTATATCTTTGAATTAAGCTGTGCCAGCATTATCGGAGAATGAGTAGCAATAATAAACTGACAATTGAAAAACCTTACCATATCATTTATTAACTTTGAAAGCCTAATCTGACTATCTAATGAAAGTGATACCTCTGGCTCATCAAGAAGATATAGCCCGTCAGGCTGCAAGAACTCAATAAATAATTGCAATGAAGTTTCTCCATTTGAATATTTTTCCTGTTGAAAAGCTAAAGCATCAAATATTCTTTTTCCTTTAGGTGTTAATCCATACACACCATATAATTCATCACGAAGCTCATCAACATCAATACCTCTTTTATATGCTTCATACAGATATCCGTTTTCAAGAGCTTCTTCCTGCTGAATTTTCTTTATTTCATAAAGCATATCTTCGCTTTTGATATATCTACTGTCTTCAGGTATTTTAACGGGATACCCATATTCGTTATATGCCATTTGTATTGAAGATTCTTCAATAAATCGATCAATATACATTTGACCATAGTGATATTCCTCTGCACCCTCCAATTGAAGCATATTTGCAAGAATGTTCAATACTGTTGATTTTCCTGAGCTATTACTGCCGTAAAGAATAGTAATGGATTCAAATTCCAATGATTCGTAAAATTTACCGCTTAATGTATTATAAGGATACAGATTCGGATGATCGACTTTTCGCCCTGAAGGTTTGAATTCACGTAAATAAATCATTCTTTTCCTCATTTCATTACAACGAATTATATTCTGGACCAAAAATCCTGCTAAGAAACTTCTACATCTTCCCAATAATCCTTGGCAATGTCAGCAAGATACTCCTCATCTTCGATTATGAATTTCAAGCATAGTTCTTCTGTTTCTTTGCTTTTGAAATTAATCAGATATTTTAACGCTGTACCTATCACCTGCTGTGTTTCAACACTTACAGGCAGATTCACGAATTTCTTTAAGATAGGCTCAACTTGCTTCAGATTATGACGATATAGGAAATGCATAAGCATCTGTGCGTAATATCTGGGATTCTCCTGTTTAAGAATATGCTTATAAATCTCGGCTTCCGTCATATCAGCAACTTTATCATATTTTAAAACTGATTCTACCGCGTATTGCTCTGCTGTCGGATAGAATTTCACGCTCTCTTTGTAGAAATCCTCCCACTCACGCTCTGTAAATCTTCCTGCACCTAACTCTGCGTTATATACAGGATTGGTATTGTTTTTGGAGATTATATTTTTTATAATTTTCATACACAATACCTTTGCTATGCCTTTGATTTCATTAAGATTAATCCGCAGTTTTTCATCACCATAACCGAAATCAAAATATAAATTCTCCGGTCTTCCACCTAAGCTACCGGGTGTAATCACTATTGTATCAAGAGGCTTATGTAGTCTCGCAGCCGCACAAGCTTTATGATGTCCGTCAAGCAAGGCACTCATTCCACTCATAGCGTTATACGCTATAGCACGGGAAGGATTGTCTGTTTCACTGAACATATCCATGTAATACTGAACACGGCTCTCGTTATATTTATCCGGAGATTGAGTAGGATAAAGAAATACACCGTCGATATTTGCAGCTTCATAAAGCTCTGAAATATAATACGCATCTGTGAAAGCATCGTAATATTCAAGCTTGTTTGAAACATCCCAGAAAAAATTATTTTCGCCGTCTGTAGGAAATGTTTTTGTATCCCTGATAAGATATATGCCATCCTCGAACAGACCAATTAATGGCTTTATTACCTCAATTAAGCTTTCCAAATCGGTAAAACCACCATTGATATAATCGGAAATTTCAAGCAGTTCTGAACATTTTGCATTATCAATTCCATAGCCTGCCGCAAGCAATCCACAGCAAGTCGGGCAATAACTTGGCGACATTTGTACTATAGGAATCTCATTAAGCGTCATCACCATTGGTACAGTCATATCATCTTTATTTTCTTCTTTTGGCAGACGCTGACATTTCAACGAACCTTTTGCACCTGTTACCACTATAATTACTCCGTTTTCTATTCTTCTTATTATAGAAATCTTTGCTTTATTCATTATCATCTTCTTTGCCCACCTCGCTGCAATGTAAATATTGTTTAATTCATTATATCATATCTTAACAGCAAAATCAATATTTTTAAGAAAATCGGGGCATAAAGCCCCGACGCAAATGTTATTCTACAAAATAGACATAGTTTTCTTTTCTCGGTGACGCAGGAGCAGGTTCTGTCTGTGCATAGCCTAAAATGCAGTGACCGATGCCCTCGTAATCCCCTGTAATACCAAGTGAAGCGAGAATTTCTTTTCCCTCCGCAGTTTCAAATTCTTCCTTTGCACGATGAATCCAACAGCTGTCAACACCATAAGCGTGAGCTGCAAGCATAAGATTACCCATAACAAGGCTGCCGTCATAGAGATATGTAGGCATAGATTTATCAGCAAGAACTATAAGCACAACTGGAGCTCCATAAAAAGGGTCTGTATCAGTTCCCATAATCCTTGCGTTCATTGCAGAAAGTCTGTCACGAAGCTCCTTGTTTGTGACAGCTATAATTATAGGTGACTGTCTGTTCATTCCTGTTGCGGCATAAGTACCAGCTTCGACTATCTTCTCGATAATCTCCTTTGGTACCATATCCGACTTATAAGCTCTTACGCTTCTTCTTGTAAGCATGTTTTCAATTGCGGTCATTTTAATTTCTTCTCGTCTTAAATAATTTGAATAATATCCTATGATTTTGAAGATTTAAATCCCCAATATATTCCATGATTTGATTTTGGTAATCCAAAATTGAATCACAAATACGACAGCTATAATAAGTACAACTGTTTATGCACAACGAACAATGTAGTAGGGGCATAACGCCCCGACTCAAATATTTATCAGTTTTGTAAAATTCCCTATTAGGCAACAACATTCAAAGCATTATTCTTAATTGCTTCAATTGTCTGGATAAGATCAGTTCTTGTTTTTTGATCAAACATCTTGATGAAACTATAAGGCTTGTCAAATGGCGGTTTCATCAGTATTTTCACATCTTCAATATATCCGTTGCTTTCGATGTGATTAATAATCTTCAATATAAACTCAATCTGCTTCTGATTAAGCGATTCATCATTTATAAATGTAGAAAATGCTGACATGGCACTTTCATGGTCAAGCTTAGCTATCTTGCGTACAAGCAAACCGAAAGGAGTATCGCCGTATTCACGTTTGTAGTCGTCGCTGTCGCCAAGTTCCTGTGTTAGTATCCTTTCAAGCTCCTCATAATCAGCTTTTGAAAGCGGAAGATTGTGATTAAGCTTATAAATCACCGGATCTTCCTTATGCTCCTCAACATAGCGATTGACTTTCTTACGATAATCTGCAAAGTCATAAGCAGTTCCAAGAGCCTGTCCTTCCTGGGAATTTATTACAGGATCATCAAGCTTTGTGAATATTTTAGGCTTGGGATTAACTCCACCAATCAGGAATTGCATAAGCTCACGAAGTTCTTTACGAATCATTTCAAATGTAAGAATATTCGTATTTTTCCAGAAATCATCAGTCTGAATATCTTTTATAAGAGTCATTTTCGCCTGAATCTGTGGTATAGCTGATTTTCTCTCAAGAAGTTCTGCTGTAGATATCAACTGTTCCCTCATGTATTTCATTGACGACAGCTGTTCCATATGAGCAAGCATAAAGCCGTACATGAAATTATCAAAGCGCTTTGCATATTCGTCTTTATCGTATGAGGTTATAAGCGGAGCAATAAATTTTGTAAGCTCGTACTTATCCATTTCCGAAAGCACGTTAAAGCTTTCCTTATTCCTGTACTTCTCAACATACTGCTTCTGCAGGCGTACTGAAACGAGGTCATCTGAAAGGCTGCATATACCAATATAGCAAGTATTTACAAGTTCAAAACGGAAATCCTGATACTCTTTACCTGTGAATGCACTTTCTTGCAGGCTGTGTATAAGTCTGACCTGCTTACAGAAGATATTCTCCGTAAGTGATTTTGTTTCGCCTGTGTCATAATCGTTTATATGTTCACGGAAATACTCAAAATTGCCGCAGTAATCAAATATCAGGAAGCGGCATTTATCAGTATACTCGCCGTCGATACCGTCAATACATGACAATCCTTTGCACAAACGTGTACCTCTTCCTATCATCTGCCAGAATTTAGTCTTTGAGCGCACCTTCTTGAAGAATACAAGGTTTACACATTCGGGAACATCTATACCTGTATCCATCATATCTACAGATACAGCTATAACAGGCATATCTTTATGCTTGAAATCCTCGATAATATTCTGTGCATAACTATCATCGCATATTATACGCTGTGCAAATAAACCTTTATATTTCGGATAAAGCTTATTAAATCTCTGAACGATATATTCAGCGTGTTCTTTATTTTGGGCAAAAATAATAGTCTTACCGAGTTTGTCACCGCCTTCGACTTTGATTCCACGCTCCATAAGGTCCTGCAATACAGTATCTACTGTCTTTTCATTGAAAACAAACTTATTCAGCTGTGCCGACGGGATAAAATCAGGCATACTTCCGTCTTCTGCGAAATCCTCCTCATAGCGTTCCTTGTCCTCGTCTGACAAATCATCATAAGTTATGCCTTCTTCAAGAAATTTCGTTTTAACCTCGTAATTATAATAAGGCACAAGCACATGATCGGTATATACTGCCGTTTCGTAGTCATAGGCATAGGTCGGAACGCCGTTTTCCACCTCAAAGAAGTCGTATGTATTACGGTCAACGTCAGTTTTGGGAGTAGCCGTAAGACCAACCATAATAGCGTCGAAATACTCAAATATCGCCCTGTATTTCTTGAAAATACTTCTGTGGCTTTCATCAGTAATAATCAGGTCGAAGTGTGCAGGAGAAAACAGCGGCACACCGTCCTTTGTCTTGGTATTATCAATCGCATTCAATATCGTGGGATAGGTCGAAAATACAATACGAGCGTTTCTGTCGTCTTTGTTGCTGCACAGATTACACAGCGACATATCAGGCAGATAGTTCTTGAAATCGTCTTTTGCCTGCTTGACAAGTGCAGTTCTGTCGGCAAGGAAAAGTATATTTGTAACATATCCGCCACGACTCAGCACATCGGTCAGGCTTGAAGCAGTTCTTGTCTTTCCTGTACCCGTAGCCATAACAAGCAGAGCCTTGCGGAAGCCGTTCTCAACATGCTCACATACTGCACGGATAGCCTCTTTCTGATAGTAACGGTCGGTTATCTTGTCGTCAATGGGGATAGTTGACAGCTTTTTGCGTGCCTCTCGGCGATTCATCAGCTTTTCAAGGTCGGACTTGGTGAAGAAACCGCTGACCTTACGCTGTGGTGAAGTCTTATCGTCCCAGAAATAAGTTTCAAAGCCGTTGGAAGTAAACATCATCGGTTTTCTGCCGAATTTACGCTCCAGACATTCAGCATAGAGTTCAGCCTGTTTTCTGCCGTTATTCGGATCTTTGCTTGTGCGTTTGGCTTCGATTACTGCAAGAGGCAAACCGTCTTTGCCGAAAAGTACATAGTCTGCATAGCCTTTCTGACCGAAAACTCCGCCCATGTCGTTGACTTCGTATTCCTCCCATACATCGGCATCAATTCCGTCGAATTTCCAGCCGAGATATTTAAGGTCAACGTCAATATATATCTTCCGTGTCTTGAATTCTGACAAGTCGGCAGGCTTGAAATTACGCTGCTGCTGTTTTGTTTCCTTGGCGGAAGTAAGCACAGCTGACATTTCGGCAATTTTCTCCTGCAATGCCTTGATTTCGCTGTCTTTCTGAACGATAAGCGACTCCTGCTCCTTTATTTTCTTAATGTCAATATCCACCTTATCTGTGGGGATAAGGGCAGAGTCAAAATGCCGTTCCTCATAGTCATCATTGCCGTAGCAGTAATCAATCCATTGTATGAACTCGAAAAGGCTTTCAAGAGAAACCAACGCATCTGCGGAATTTACAGTTTTATCTGTATGAACTGAAAGATTGCCAAGCCTTATGATAAGCCGCAGTTTATTCCATGTATTTGAATCCACGCAAAAACGGAATGACGGCTCATGAATAAGAGATTGCAGATTGTCCTTATATGGCGGAGTTATCGTGTTATCGGCAGAATACACCCATTTTACAGCAAGCTCCAGCGCTTTTCGGCAGCCTACCGCACACATTGCCGGAGAGGTAGCATAGACCTTTTCGGCTTCAATTGCGGCTGCCGAGAACATAGTATATTCAGTTATATTTGTTAAGTAACCAAAATTAGTCATACGACCACTCTCCTTTTATTTTATCTGTAGTATAACGATGTTTAGGACTTTTAACCATCATTCAAATTCATTTTTGATAAATCTTACAATAACTTGCGGAGTGGATTTTTCATATGAGAATTTATAGTCCATCATTTCTTTATCAATATCAACTTTACTTCCATACAATATTAAAAATATAAGACATTTAACATTACTGTTCTCAGAATAGAAATCCTTTAAACCTTTTAATGTTTTAACGACATCGTTTTTCTTACCAGTCGAATTAATCCATTTAGCTTCAATAACAATCTTGTTATCCGCAATCCCAAAATCTGCACTTTTTTTATTTCCGTCTACCGTTATCATAAAATTCTCAGGACAGATATCCGGAAATACTGGTCGAAGTATTGTAAGAATCATATTCTGAAAATCATATTCATCTTTAATTTTTAATATATCAAAAGAATATGATTTTGCTTTTTTTGAGAATGTACTTGGCTTTTTCATACCAATTTCTATCATTCTAGTGATACTCCGTGCAATTTCTTGCCATGTGCTACCCGCAAAGAATGTATTTATTCCAGAAGCCTCAAGATTAGCCAGCGCATTTCTAAATGTTTCATCAAAGTTCAACATAGGGTAAGATGGAATAATACTCATTTGAAATGTAATATTATTTGCAGTATGAATCGTCCAATCGGAAAAAACATCAGAATATCCAACGTCTTTTTTCCAAAGCAGAATTGCATCTAGTTGTTCAATAAGGTTAGAACTTTTACCATCATTTCTGAATACAACATTACTTCCATTTACTACTGATGAGGCAACAACTCTATCATATGAAGTAAACAGATCCACAGGAGGGTATTTTTCATGTAGCCATGAATTTACGCTTGATATAGTAATCGGACTATTTGTGAAAGCTAACAAGTCAATATCAGATCTGAAACTTCCTGTTTTATAAGCTCGTGATCCAAATAAGTAAACTGCTATAATCTCTGGATGATGTGTTACCAGATCGTCTATTATTTCTTGTAAATTCCATAACACATATTCAGCATTTTTCATACTATCTCTCCTTATCCAAAATACTCCTGCATTAAAGCTTTTTTCAATGTTTCTGCTTTTTCAAGCACCTTTTTAACTGCTGATTTTGATTTGTCGGTCTGTGTTTTAAATTCTACAAATGTCTTTTGTTCTTCGTATGTGGCATTTGGAATTAAATAGCTTTCAATATCTTTTGTGCTTATATTAGGCTGTGAACAACCAATACTACAAGATTCAACATACTTTGTAAAGTCATCCGTCATTAAACAACCATATATAAACTCAAGAAAAACAGCTTTTTCATTTTTGGCTACAATACGACCTACGCGTTGATTTAAAAGGCACGGTAAATCACTTGATTTAACAATACAAGCCTTTACATTTCCTAATGATTGTATTATCGGACGAGTAAGTGCAACAACAATATCTCCCTCATTTAGCAAAAACTTTGAGTATTTTTCGTCATATCCTTCAGGTAAATAATTAACTGTTTCCCAACTCACATTATCTAAATACACATTTCCTATCTGCAAAATCTTTATTGCACCATCGTTTGAAATGTCACCACTCTTAAATGAATATCCTCCTGTGACATTACACATTTCACTAATAGGAATTTTATTTTCTGCATCCCCAAACATCTCCACAAACCGTGATTTCACAAGCAAATCAAGCTTTTCAAGTATATTGTTGCACAGGTCTATTGTGTGTGTAACTTTGTCGAGGTTTGCGGCGATTTGCTTTTGGGTTTCGAGGGGTGGGAGAGGGATTTCGATTTTTAATAAATTTTGTTTAGTTAGGCTTGGTATTGTAACCGTTGTATTTAGTTTTTCAAAATCAAATCTTACACAGAAATAATATAAATACTTCGGAAAGAGTTTATTCTCATCAGCATCAAGACCAAATGCTGTATCAACATTCCAAAAAGGAGTTTCAACATAGATTGGATTGTTGATATTGCCTTTTCTACCTATAATAATTGTATTAGCATTACAAATATAATCATCAGCATACCCCATTACACCGCCGCTACCATAAATTGGATACTTGCCTTTTGGATTTTCAACTGATTTTTGATTTTTTCCATTAACAATAGTAAGCACTTCTGAAAATTTAGCCATCCAACAATCCTCCCAATTCTGACAGCACACCGCCAAGCTCCTTATAAAGCCCGTCAATATCTGCCATTATTTCGCTTGTGGGAGGGTACTCCACAGCCACATATTCAGTCTTTTTATACTTGTTGATAGAAAGGTCATAGTCGTTGTCAACTATTTCCTGTTTAGGCACGAAAAAGCTCTGTTCTGTGCGTTCTCTGTCCTTTTCACCCTCGGGATTATGAAAACGGGAAATAATATCGGGAATGTCGTTTTCGCTGATTTCCGCACGCTTATCATCAAGGGAGAAGCCGTCAGCTTTCATATCATAGAACCACACATTTTCCGTACCGCCTGCGTCAGTCTTGACGAACACAAGCACCGCTGTGGAAACGCCGGCATAAGGCTTGAAAACACCGCTCGGCATAGAAATAACAGCTTTAAGCTGATGATTTTCAATAAGCTCCTGACGTATAGACTTGTGAGCTTTGCTTGAACCGAACAGCACGCCGTCGGGAACAATACACGCACAGCGTCCGCCCTTTTCCAGCAGACGCAGAAACAGTGCAAGGAACAGCAATTCTGTCTTTTTTGTGTTAGTGACAGCTTTCAGATTGTCGTTGATACTTTCGGCATCAACAGAGCCTTTGAATGGCGGATTTGCAAGGCATACGGTGTATTTACCACTGACATTATTCTGCTTTGAAACGCTGTCCTTGTAGTCAATGTCGGGATTTGTTATAGAGTGCAGCATAAGATTCATCGCAGAAATACGGAGCATAGTCTGGTCTGTATCATAGCCTGTAAATGTCTTTGTAGCGAAGTTTTCCCATTGTTCATTAGTCATTGAGTCTTCGTATTTCTTACGGATATATTCAGCAGCAGAAACAAGAAATCCTGCTGTACCACAAGCTGGATCGCATATCATATCATCGGGAGTAGGAGCAACAAGCTCCACCATCATTTCACGGATATGCTTTGGAGTACGGAATTGACCGTTCTGACCTGCTACAGAAAGTTTGCCGAGCATATACTCGTAGAGATCGCCCTGCATATCGAGGTCAGCAATATCATGCTCATAGAGGTCGTCAAGACCTGTTACAATCTTCTGGAGCACCTGCGGATTAGGAATAACAAAAACAGCGCTGTCCATATAGCGAGTGAAAGCGGTCTGCACCTGTTCACCGTTATCGCTGTCGGGAATTTCTATAAGCTCTCCCCTGTCGTCAAAATCGGGAAGCTTGCCGTATTTCATTTTCTTAACCGCAGGAAATACTCTCTGGGAAATAAGGTCGAAAATTTCACGGGGATCTCTTTCCTTGAACTTACTCCAACGCATAGCCTGTCCGATTTCAGACTGTGGGAAAATCATATCAACAGATTCGCCTGTCATATTGGCAAACTCCTCGTTTTCGAGTTCCTTTTCATCCAGTGAGCGTATGAACATAAGATATGTAAGCTGTTCGATTACGGTCAGCGGATTAGTGATGCCGCCAGCCCAAATATCAGTCCATATCTTGTCAATTTTATTTTTAATAACACCAGTTACCATTATTAACCTCCATGCGCTGTGTATATTGCTAAAAGTGTATAGTTATATATAATATATTTTATCACAAATGGTGCATTTTGTCAATAAAATCATAAAGAGTTTCTAAAGATAACAAAAAATTTAAAATCCATAATAAACGTAATCATATCATTCAGTAATATACAATCCCAAATTCTCAATGTAATTAATAAAAAATTCGTCCTCCCGTTATGGGAGGACACATATACACATTATTCAAGCAATCCATTCAAACAATTAAGCTCAGCAGCTGCAATATCCTGGTCAATATGACAGTATACATCCATTGTGAACGCACAGCTATTATGACCAAGAATAGTAGATAAAGTTTTAACAGACATTCCATTTTGCAATGAACGGGTAGCAAAGCTGTGTCGTAGTCCATGTACGCCTATTTCACGAATATTATGACGTTTAAGAAGATTATTGAAATCTCTCTGAAAATCACGAGGATCATATTCTTTTCCATTAGTTGCAGGGAATACAAGCCCTATATTTGGAAGATGATTTTCTGCTAAATATTCAGCCTGAATGCGTTTATATTCTTCAAGCATTTCAGCTATTTTAGGAAGAAGCGGTATAGTTCGGATAGAATGCTGGGTCTTTGGAGGAGTAATAAGCAACAATGTTCGCAGTGGTGCGTTAGTATCGGGATTTCTTGTTCGTACAAGTGCCTGAGTGATCCTTATATAAGAATTACCGTTATAATTAATATGTACATTACTCCACGGCAGTCCAAGCAACTCCCCCTGACGTAAACCGGTATAAAGCAAAAGAAACACAGCCATTTCCAATCTTTCGCCTTTTATTGCCTCTTGTAACTGCTTTTGTTCCTCAGCAGTATAATATCGAATATTCGGTTTCTGACGTTTAGGAAGTGTTATATATGCTGATGGATTCTTCGGTATCATTTCAAGATGAACCGCCTTTTCAAGAGCTCGATGTAACATATCATGAATATTCTTTAATGTCTTTGGACTTAAACCACCTTTTCCGTCTAAACGACCATTCTTTGATTTTTCGTTATAATACTGCTGTATCAAAAGTGTATTAAGATCACACAAGCGATAGCCGCCTATCCCCTCTTTGATATGTTTATGGATATATGTCTCATAGTTAATGTATGTGGTCATTCTGACTTCATTTTTACAATATGTATCAAGCCAGGTACAAAGCCACTCGTAAAGAGTGACCTTGCAAGGCTCAATATACGTATTGGTGCGAAGCTGATTTATTAATTCATTCATCTTATCAGCAACTTCCTTACGAGTTTTACCATACACATATTTCTTTTTATATTTTCCGTCGTTACTCGGAAGCGATACAGCTCCCCTCCAGAAACCTCGTTTGTCTTTGATAATACTGCCTTCACCATTGGCATTTCTTCCCATTACCAAGCACCTCCGCAGCACGCACCATAAACGCTTTCACACTCCTCAAACCTGATAGCCCTGAGCGTTTCATGGAGCAGATTTGTATCGACAAGCATATCCTCTACCTCATCAGGAGTATAACCGTAGTCGAGAAGAAGTTCAACATCAGCACTATCCACGCCATAGCAACCACAATATGCAAGAAGTAATTCTTCATGGATAGGATAATAATCAGCGGAGTTATACCAACTGAAATGACCTGAAGTGCTGAGATATTCGAATTCAGCTCTCGATATACAGCCATTTTCGTCGATTTTGAGAATATCGCCCTCAACGACATCAACCTTTTCAGCGTCAAATTTATGGAATCCGACTTTCTTTAAAGCGTTCTTCATAATTGATTCAGTTGAGGCATAAATGTAAATCCCGAGAGCTTCAAAATGGAGCAGGCACATAGGATTGCTGCCTTTGACGATATATAGGGAATTTTCGTCATCGAGTATAGTGAAAGTGAAGTTCCCCTCAACTGTTTCCGCCATATACTTTAAGCTGTTGAAATCAAGCTTGCCTTGCTGTTCAATCAGCTGACAGGCAACATAGCTGTCTGTCTCAATATGACTTTCGGAGACTAATCCCTTTTTACGTAAATCCTTATCGTTGAACAAGACGCCATTATGGGCAAAAGCAAATGCCGTATCCCCTGAAACGCAGGAAAACGGATGATTGTTATAGTTATGCTTTTTATCACCCTGGGTAGCCATTCGAGTGTGACCCATAATAGCTTTAGTATCATCAGGAGCGTTAAATCTGATAAGATGAGCCGCTCTTGGACGCTTATAAATCGTGATTTTACCGTCCTTGATGTAAGATATACCAGCGGCATCTGTACCACGTTCTTCGGCAGCATTAGCTAATGCCTGTGTAAGTTTCTTTAAAAGCTTTTTGGGGATTATTCCCTTATAATCAAGCCAGCCAAATAATGCACACATATTAATTTTCCTCCCCATATTTTATTTCGCCTGTTATATCAGGCGGTGTATCCTTGGATAATTCGTGAATGATGCTCTCAATTTTTGCCGCAAGACAAGTAGCCGCTATGATAGCGGCAAGCTTTATGAGCTCCTGCGCAAACGTGTTGGCAGGCATCTTTTCAGCCATTGCCATGAGATTAAATTTGTTCATTAGTATTCCTCCGATTCTTCAACTCTTTCGTTGATATATAAATTGCGTTCTTTCAGATACTGAATAAGCTCAGTATCATTGATGTTTGACACGAATTCTGACCATGACAGTTTCTGCAAGCCCTCGTCGGACATAGAAACAGCCACATTACATATCTCATTGACGAGCTGCAATGTGGCTATAAATGTATTCAGTTTGAGAGTTCCGCGGAACAGTCTGAATTCAATCGTGCTGTAATTGCAGAGATTGACAGCGGCATATCTGCCGAAATTGCCTTTCTTTGCCTTGTCCATAATGGCTTTAGGCGAATTTTCGTAACCGTAACGAGCCGCCCAACGATTAATCGTGTATTCAGAGCGACGGCTGAATTTCAGCAGCTCATTCCAATGATGCTCCACAAAATACAGCACCCTTGAAATTACTTCGTCCTGCTCTTCTCTTGTTTCGCCAAAACAAATTCTGTTTACGTGAATATGAAGTCCGCAAGTTGAGGTTTGATGTGAACGATAACCCAGAGATACAGCCTTTTTCATGATTTCTGACCAGCAATAATTCTTGTGATAATCCAGCGTCATAGGGTGGCTGACAATCTCCATACCGTCATCAAGTGAACCGTCTGATTTTATGTAGATATGATCTCCGTCCTCGTTGCCAATATCAAGGATTTCTCGTGCATTATCGCTGTCCTTGCCTGCTCCGTCAATTTCAAGCTCAACGCCGAAATATCTCAGATTATCGCCGTAAAATACAGGTTCAGGTTTGTAACCATATTCCTTAATTGCACTATTCTCATTGGCTATGTCATGATAACATTCAGAGCAGTAATCTGAATTATTGTAGTGATATGCATCGTCTACGTGAACGAGTGCGTCACAATTTTCGCAACGGGTATAATAATTATCGTAGCAGTAACGACAAAGATTCGTATATTCGTCACCGTAAGCGTCAGAGTCGAATATAGTAGCGCCGCATCTGTCACAAGTGCAACAGTATCTCTCTACGCAGTCAGAACAGACAATCTGTCCGTTTACCATACTATAGTCATCGTCTGTTATTTCAGCTCCGCAATGGGAACAAATGATTTTATTTTCTTCCATTTTGATTTCCTCCAAAACAACGTAAAATAGCCACTCCCGAAGGAGCGGCATTGTCATTAATATTCTTCTGCAAGCAGCATTGTTGAGTGGTCGCCGTCGTCGATTATGTAAATCTTCTCGGCTATAGGTTTTTCAGACGGAATTAAATATTCCATTTTATGTTCGGGATTTTCTGATGTGTGGGTAATTCTCTGCATTTCTCCAAACGTTTCAAGGTTGAACACCTGCAAGTAATCTCTTTCGGTTGGCAGTTCATCAACACAGTTCCACAGGAATAACTGCAATTCAAGGGGAACTGCTGAATCTACGCCACAAGTCAGATAGCGGTTGTTTTTGAACATTTTTGATTTCTCCTCTCTTTATTATTTACCACGATCAGGGTATCACAGTAATAATATATATACGGAGAATCGAAAAAATAGGAATTTGAAATATATATGTTTATTTTGAGAGGTAATATCAATATTTTTGTTGACTTCTTATTGTGAATTTGCTATAATACAGTAATAGAAAGTTGTCAGGATGGTTGTTGTCCTGTTTACAGTAATATCAATATAAAGGAGCCTTTTACAAAATGAAATTAACCGAGCCTTCTTTCGTTAATAGTTATAAATAAATCCCCTCGAATCGAGGGGATTTATTACGTGTTTTATAATTCTATTAACTCCAAAGCAATTTCAACATACTTTTCCTGTATTTCTGCAGCTTCTTCCTCGGTAAGTACTTTTCCGCTGCTATGCTTGATAACCTTTTTCCCTGTGGTATAATCATGGGAAACATATTCAATTAAGTTCAATTCCGAACCAGATTCATAATTGAAATAGGAAAATCCATAAACTTGTCCAAGACCACCAGATGATGCAACAATATTATTATCACACATATAATAATTAAGTCTTTCTTGCGACTGACACAACTTTACAAGATTATTATCAATTAATGTATAAACCTCGGCTATTGTGGGAAATCCGCTGTTAGACTCACCACATGTAACAATTAATTCAGGTGATTCATCACTATTAAGGTCAACCAATGCAAACTTTATTGCAGGATCTATATAGGAATACAGAATACATAATTCGTTTTCCATACATTTGTTCAAATCAGAAGCTGATTGTTTAATTGTTGAAATCTGCAAACCATATGTGGGATAATCCTTAATATCAAAACCTTTTTCTATCGGTGGATTAAGATAATCCTCCATAGACAGCGTTCCACCTGTAGATAAATATGCATAATATGAAAGTATCACCGATGCATCCGATGAGTCAATGGTGCCATCCATATTAACATCTGCAACCTCTTCTTGTTTAGTTGTAAATGACGATTCATTTCCTGTCTGTATTGCTGCGTATTCAGCAAGCACAGCTGAAGCGTCCGTGGAATCGACAGAACCATCTCCATTTACATCACCAAGAGAATATGCAGGTTCGGTGGTTGTAGGTGGTGTAGTTGTTATAGAAGCTGTTGTAGTAAGTGTAATAGTTGCAGTTGAAGTAGTCGTTGTTGTGGTTGTTGTCGTCGAGGTTGTGGTAGTTTGTGCGGTTGTTGTGGTTGTAATGGTGGTAGTAGATGTAGTTAACGCTGGATTTGTTCCTAATGAAACAAAAGTACGGTCATATTTTTGTGCATATTTCTCAGCTGTAGAGTTGTCATATCCCTGAATAATTCCAAGATAATTGCCATTAGGATAGATGCATGTATTACAGAATGTTACGCCGTCTTCACCATTGTATTCATCATCAATTACGCACTCGGGATTTAATATAGTTACAGAAGAAAGATTATGACAGAGGTAAAAAGCACAATCATTAATCTTTGTTACTGTTTCAGGAATAACTATTCTTTTTAAGCTATCGCACAATCCGAAAGCAAAATTGGAAATTTCCGTTACATCACTTGGAATTGCAAATGCTGATACATCTTTTGCTCTGGGTACTCTGACCAGTTTTGTCATATCTTTGCTGTAAAGTATACCATCCTGACTTGTAAAAGATGTATTATTCTTATCAACATTTATTGTAGTAAGAGATTCTGAATTGTAAACTTCAAACAGAACGCTATTTACATTCGCAGGAATATTCAGTGTTTTAACTCCTGATGTGTTATAGAAGAAATAAGTACCAATTGATGATACAGGTAAGTTATTTACAGTATTACGTATTGAAATAGTTTCTTTGTCTTCTGTAAATGCAAGAGAAGCTTCATAATAATCAAAATAATAATTATACTCTATATCATCCGAAGTATACCAAAGATCCTCAAAGAAGTTTTCTCTTCCTACTTCCTTCCAGTTTTTGTTTCTATATTCGCTAATGCAGCGATTATATTCTTCTTCCGTTATTTCATTACCATTTCTCGTATATTTATTAGGAATAGTAGCCCAACTTACCACAAACGAGTCAATAGTTATAACTTCACCATTAACTATTTTAAAATAGTCATTATATGCAAATCCGCCTGCTCCGCCACCGCCTGAGCTTTCTATCAAGCCTTCATCGGGGCAATACGACAGAAATCCTACTCTTGGCAGATACATAAGCTCGATAACTTCAGAATTATAATATGTATATAATACTGAGCCGGAAGCTGTTATTGGCATATAGTTTACAAACAATTCGGGAATGTTGTCACCATTTATATCACGAATTGCATATGTTGAACACATATCTTCTCCATTTTCGTCTATGCTCTCATAAGAATCACTCATCATAATATCAAGCAGTTTTTCTCTGTATGCTTCCCGCCAAGCAGCAGTAGTAGTGGTCACTGTGGTGGTTGTTTGTGGTTTTGTAGTTGCCTTTGTAGTAGTTGTAGTTGTTCTTGTAGTCGTGGTTGTAGTTGTCGTTGTTGTCGTTGTAGTGGTGGTGGTTGGTACATATTCTTTAACCTTTATATATCCATTATTCAAACCTTTGGTAAAAAGATATGCCTGCATCAAATCGCTTGTTTCATCGTCATCAGAATTAGCAAACACTTCATTTCCTGTGTATACAAGATCAATATTGTACTGGTCACCATAATCTGCATCAGACGGCAATTTAAATGGAATTGTAATAACATTTCCAACAGTTCCATAGTCACTTTTTCCTGCTGTTGCTATAAAAATACGGTTGCTTTCTTCATTGCATTTGATATAATTCATGTTATAATTTAATGCATCACCTACAGCAACTTCAATACCACCGACCCTATTTTTAACAGGCACTAATCTACTGTCATATTCAATAGATAATCCGCCTGAACACCAGAAGTTTTCATTATCATTAAGCTCTGTTAAATCAATTGATACATCTACGACATCTTTATTTTTGGCTTCTTCAAGGGTAATTGTATGTTGGCTTACTGATAAAACAGGCTTTATTGGTGAGGATTCTATTTCTTCAAGGGTGTAAGCTTTATTCAAAGTCGGATTGTATTCAATAACAAGTCCGCTTTTAAGGTAATTATTAAGATTTTCTTCTCTGTTTTTTGTTGCAAGGATTTTATTCCAATTTTCATTTTCTAAATCAAACATATTTGTCATTGAATTAGCATAAAATGCCAACATCCAACTTGCATCTTTAGAGTTAATAGTTTTGGTTTTATTCTGTTTCCAATTATCATAATAATAGCAATCGGAATCTATATCCGCTAATAATTTACAAAGTTTATCAAGTTCTGGATACCTATTGACAATTAGATTTGTTTCTGGAATAAGGCTGATTCTTGTCGACTCTGACTCATTCTCTGTCATAATTGTTGCATAATATGCAATTACATTTGAAGCATCAGAAGAATTGACAACGGAATTTAGGTCAGTATCACCTTTTATACCAATATAGGCTTTTGCGATTACTTTAGTTCCATCTTCATAATAAAGCGGTTTACCATCATAGAATACATTTAGTTCATACATAAAATCTGTTTCAGACACCCTATAAGCAGTCATTGGTGAATTACCGCCATTTACCGTATCTTCAAAAGTTACCTTCGAAGAATCAAAATCACATATGCCGTTTTCATCCTCAACATACTTAGCAACTACCATTTCCCCTGGGAATGGATTAGAATCATAGTTAAAGAAGTAACCGTCTATTACTGTTGCTGTTGTATATGAATCCCCGTGGATTATTGGATTTGATATTGTTCTATAATCACCAGCAGAATATGAATCTAAATAATTGAAATTCGGAACAATTGCACTTAAAGATACGAGCAATGCTAGAAATGATGACAAAAAACGATTTTCCCTATTGTGTTTCATAAATAAGCCTCCAAAATATCAAACTAATACTTTGTTAATGCTAAAACTTGAATGCCGTCTTTCAGCTCATATTCAAGCACTCACGCAATACCATGATTTTTCTTTCAAGATTTAGACTTTACGGAGTACTAAATATTATTATCCCATGCTATTACATAATCTGCTGATACGTAGCCTGTATAATACGTATCGTTATATAATACGCCTATGTGATACCATCCTTGAAAATTGTATAAACCATAATCACCGTTTCCATCTGGTGTAACATAGAATAACAATCCGTTTGGCAACTGTGTTATTACCTCAGAATCTGTACTTGGTGATGAACGAAGATTTAATGTTCCTGTAAGTGATTTAGTTTTGACATATCCTATATGAGATGATGAACCAACAGTAAAATTACGGTTTGCAGTAAATCCATACTCTATTGCTTTTTCAAGACATTTTTGTGGTAAGATGTCATATGTATAAAATGGTGTTTTCATTCCTGCAGGAGTTTCATTATAATTGAAATATGGAATGGTATTTCTTTGTATTTCTCCATTTCTATAGTAGCCTACCATATAGCTACTATTTACTGCATCATATACAAGGTCATCTATTCCATCATCATCATAATCTTCAATATATCCTCCGCTAACTTCACCACCTAATGCTTCAATATAGAACAAATTATACATATATCCTAATTCAGAATTACTCAATTTACTAACTGGCTTTTTATTTAAACTACTCTTCTCAACATAACCATAGCAGGAATGAGAAAAAGCTCCTGCACCCTCAGCCCATTGTAAGTAATACCAATCATCATTTTCTGCTGCAACCCAAGCATTACCGCTATATCCTGATCTTATCTCTGAATAGCTTGCATCAGGACCAGATAGAATAGGAATATCTGTTATTTGAAGTTCTTTACGTTTTTCTTGTGCGTAGAAAATCATATCAGATGAAGCATTTTCAAGATAAGAGTTTTTGCCGCTGTAATACTCATTATCGACGCTGTATAGTATCTGTTCCTTAATCTTGGCATAAGGATCAGGAGCTGATGTAGTAGTAGCTTTTGTAGTAACAATTTCTGTCGTAGTTACAGTCGTAGTTGCTGCCGTAGTTGAAGTTGTAATTTCTGCCGTTTTGTCAATCGTTGTAGTAACACTTTCATCTTTTTCAATATCTGTCACTTGCTCTGTATTGCTTTCAGATACGCCTGTATCATCAGCTTTATGTTTTATCAGAAGCAAAACCCCAATACCTCCAAGTGTGGCAACAAGTAAAATAATTATTGCGACAAGTATGGGGATTGCCTTTGATTTTGCTGTTTTAGTATTACTTGGTGTAGGTGAAATATCCGTATGGTTATCATCAATTGCAGCTTGAAAAACTTCGCTGCTTTTATTATCTGAATTTTTTTCAAAGTTTATCTTATCATCATTTAATATTTCAGCTTTTTTATCAGCGGATTTTTGGGTTTCCCATGGAGAACCGCTATCATCATTGTCGAATATTTCGTCATCTTCTCCCCATCCTGTGGGGAGTTTTTTATTATCATCCATAATACAATCCTCTATGATTATTAATCGTTATTTTCTTTATTTTCTTTTGGATTCATTGGTATAATATCCAATCCGCCAAGTACAAAATATGCAAATGCAGGTACAATCGTTAAACTGTAGATAATCATCATAATACGTACAAGCATAACGGATAAACCTGTATATTCTGCAATACCGCTGCATAATCCCAACATAACTTTATTTTTGCTTGAACGATAAAGTTTCTGTACTTTCTCCTTACTTATTTTTGCAGGAACGCCTGCATTATATGTTTTTCCGCAATGAGGACAGAAACCGTATGTAGTATATTCGTAAACTCGCTTTTTCTCTATCATAGGGATGCCGTGTACAAACAAATGAGTACCACAGGTAAAGAATACACTAAGCCAGTATTTCGAACCATAGTCAGGCAATTGGAGAATTGTTCTCTTGTCTGTAAGACCGCTTATTAACAACGCCTTGTCGCTGTCGCAGTATGGACAGTGAATGTCTCTTTCAATAACGTTCTGTTCATTTGATGTGTTAATGTTCATAGTATAAACCTCCTGATTGTTGTATAATAATATAAATTTACCGCAAATTTCAGCACTCTGCGTCAAAATTTCAAAATATAACGAATAAAAGGCATTTTCAGGGATATAATGACGATAAATATGACGGTTTAAAATATTTAAGCTGAAATTTTCAGAAGCTTCATACATTCGGTTTTACGCTCTATAGATGAATGAACGTAACGATTTAAGGTTGTTTCCACAGAAGAATGTCCTAATATTTCAGACAAAGTTTTCACATCAAAGCCAGCTTTAACGCAATTCGTAGCGAAAATATGGCGGAGAGCATGGTAATTAACTGACGGCAAATTTGCTTTTTTCAGTATAGTTTTAAATCTCCTTTGCATTGTGCGAGGTTCGGTGATTTTTGAATTACCTGATATTATATAA
>JAZSEJ010000005.1:0-8618 GCA_045531615.1 Ruminococcus sp. | reverse complement strand
TGTGCCAATGATGAGAAAGGAGATGACGCAAGAAAGCGTCTGGTGCTGAAAGAGAGACTCGAACTCCCAACCCATCGCTTACAAGGCGATTGCGCTACCATTGCGCCATTTCAGCAGATTGGGCGCGTAGTGAAAAACAACAAAAAGCCACGCGCCCGTTTGGGGACAGCCACCGTTAGGATGGATGGTGGGTCTTGCAGAACTCGAATCTGCGACCAACTGGTTATGAGCCAGTCGCGCTAACCTACTGCGCCAAAGACCCCTGATTATTGTTGCGTGTCTTTCCACGCTGTCAAAGGTCTTTCCCTTTCGTCATAATGATAAGGAGGTTTTGACTGAAGTGTTTCCGTATTTGGGTCTAACCTCTGGCAGAGGAACTTGGGGTTGAACCAAGATAAATCGGGTCAAAGCCGATTGCACTACCGCTGTGCTATTCCTCTCTGCGGCGGTAGAAACCGAAGGGGCATTTGTCTCTGCCGCCATTTAGACCCCTACCTTATAACATCTTCTTGAAATCTTTTGACGGAGTGAACGTAACTGTTCTGTATCCATCAATTATAATCCTGTCTCCTGTTCTCGGATTTATGCTTTCTCTTTCTGCTCTGTTTTTTACCTTAAATGTTCCAAAGCCAGCAATCCTAATGTTATCGTTTTCTGACATTACATTCTTCATAAATCCAAAGATTTCATCAATCCATTCTTCTGCTTCGCAAATCAAGCATCTTCCGCTTCTTCTCGAAATCTCTCTCGCTATATCCTTCTTGTTATATATCATTTTTATTCGTTCTCCATAATCCAAGACTCTGCACTGTACAAAGATATACAGCATTCGCATCCGCAAACTTCTCTGTCTGCGTCGATATAATAAAAATCGCAAACCTCTCCGCACTTTGGACAAATCATTTCTATCGGTTCTTTTCCGTCTGGATAGCCAGTACAAATCATGTTCTGTATAATCGGGTGGTCTGGAATATCGTTAATATTCATAACTCTCTCCTTCTTCTTAAAGTTTCGGGGGCTGTTGTTTTGTGTCGTTCTCATTGTTCTGTTCCTGACAGCCCCCTTACGATTCCAACGATTCCTCGCATCTGTTGGATTCATCACTCGTCCCCGATAAGTTCGGAAACGAAATCGTTTATTGTGCGTACTTGAATCATTGCGTCTGACGCAACAACTAATTCATCATAATCTCCATCGTCAATCTTTCTTTTTGCTTCTTTAAGATACGCCCTTATAAAATCGTGTTCCATAGAAAGCAGTCCTTCGATTGTAATATCAACCTTGTTTGTTAGCTTTTGCATGATAATATTTTCCATATCGCTTTTTCCTTCCTGTCCCATTTTTGTTCCATCTTCCAACATCTGTTGGTAATTTGTTCAACATTTGTTAATATTTCTTTCGGAAAGGTCTTGCAAAAAGAGAACCATTGTGCAATAATGAAGTTGCGATAAACACTATTGTTTCAAGCCGAAGAACGGGTCTTGCGGTTCTCTTTTTGTTACCTTACGATGCAATATTATCACACATTAGGTGACTTGTCAAGCCCTTTTTTCAACTTTTTGTGGAAAATTATTATTGGGGGTTTTGAAATGTTGTACAGCCGTTACTTGGAACTATGCAAAGAGAAGAAGAAAGCACCATCATCTGTTGCAAAGGAACTTGGTTATAGTAAGAACGCCTTTACCAGATGGAAGGAATCCGCAGAGCAAAACGGAGGTATTGTTTCGCTTCGTTCTGAAATGCTTATTAAAATCGCAGACTACTTTTGTGTAACATTAGATTATCTGTGCGGTCGTACAGATATTAGAACAGAGAAGCTGTCTGTTCTCGATGAACTTTCCAACAGCCCTCGCAAGATGCTTCTTCTCGACGAAACTGATGGAATGACCGACAAGAGTATGGAACAACTTATTCGTCTCGCAAGGGCAATAAAAGGTATGCAAGATTGACTTACGATTTATAGTGCAGATGATTATTGATAATATGATTGAATTGTATGAAAGATTGGAGATGATAGCATGACTTGTTATGTTCCCTCGCTCGACACTTGGTTTCTGTTTCGAGACCTACCGAAAGGTGCTGGCGGCTTTATTACGAGAGACGGTGAAGATACGAACTATATCGTAATAAACAGCAATTTGAGTGAGAACAAAAAGATAACCGCGCTGATACACGAGTTCGTACACTTGTATCGCGGAGACTTGGATTCGGATGCGGACATCGACCAAATTGAAAGAGAGGTAATAATTGAACAATGAGGAATGTCGGAACTAAAATCGGATATACAAAGTGCGATGACGAAACGATTCGTCGGATAGTAATGCGTCGGGAAGAATTGCGGATGAGCCAAGCGCAACTCGCAACTCTGCTTGGCTATACTTCCCGTACAACAATAAGCAGATTCGAGAACGGAACGCTCCCACTCCACCCTTCTAAAATCTACAAGTTCGCAGTTGCTCTACAAACAACGCCAGAGTACCTTCTGCATTTGACCGACGATGTGGAAAGCGTAAATGCAGATAAGATTACGGAAGAAACAACAGACCCCGTTGTAAGCAAGCTGATTGCATATTGCAAGCAACTGCAACGCAAGGAACAGGAAATGCTGTTGGACTTTGCGGAACTGATTATTAAGTACAAGAAATGTTAAAAGAGCGCAGAGCAGAAGCGAAGTGGATAGAAAAGGAAAACCGTTGGTGCATACAAGTGCAAGCCAACGGTGACAGGCGCAGATTTTATTCTACTGTTCTTGGCAAGCGTGGAAAGATAGAAGCAGAGCGCAAAGCTGACGAGTGGCTTTCCCTCGAAACTCCAAAGGGACTCGCAAATGTGAAAACCGTCTGGGATTCTTGGATTGCGTATCTTAAGCAAGAGAAGATGCACACGCACCAATACGAAAGCATTGGTCGCAATCATATCGTTTCAGCAATCGGAAAGAAGCGAATTGATTCTGTTACCGAGTTTGACATTCAACAAATCGTGACTCGCGCCTTTGAAAAGGGTCTCGCAAAGAAAACGCTGGAAAACATTCGCGGCTGTTGTTCTTCGTTCCTGCAGTATTGTCGAATGCGCAAGCTGACCAATTTGCACCCAGAGAAGATTAAGATAAATAAAAAAGCACCGAAGCCGAAGAAGCGGACTATGCAACCGAACGAGATTAAGATTCTGTTCTCAAACGAGAATACGGTCTGGCGCGGAAAGGAATGCTTCGAGTGGTACATCTATACATATCGGTTCATCGCCTGTACTGGATTGCGTCCTTCCGAGTGCTTCGGATTAAAGCGTTCCGATATTGACCTTGACAACAAAACCGTTACAGTCTCTGGCGGCTATGTCGGCAGAGGGCATTTCTCTGACGGTAAAACGGACAACGCTATCCGAACCTTTGTGCTGAACGATTACGCCGTTGAAGCGGTCAAGAACCAGCTTGCTCTCTTAAGGCAGAACAAAGTAAAATGTAAGTGGATGTTCCCAGACCGTAGCGGAAAGATAGCAGAAGAAAAAACCGTGTGGCAAAACTTCCAGCGGTACTGCGACTTCAACGGAATCCCACGCTACTCTGTATATGAGTTGCGGCACACATACGTATCTGTGAACCGTTATATGCCAGATGCTCTTCTCAAACTTCAGGTCGGACATTCGGAGAAGATGGATACCCGTGGCGTATACGGTCACGAGATAGACGGTGACAACATCAGAGCCGCAGAACTTTCCAGCAACGCTTTTAAGGATATTTTGAAAAAATAACGGTATGGTTTTTGGTATGGTCTGGTATGATTTTCTTGTGTTTTCTGGTATCACTTTTGGTATCACAAAAATCGGCTTGAACAAGCCGTTCCAAAAAACATCCGATAAAATCTACACTTTTCAATATCGGCTTCGTCAAGCCGTTGTTACACTATGCGATACAGACAAAACGGAGACGCTTCAAATCCCACTTTCCGCGCCACAAAAAAGTCCAGTAAATACTGGACTTTTTAATATTTTTGAAAACGTCTTGGTATCACTTTGGTATGACTTTTTTATTTTTCCGTTCCGACAAGGTAATTCTTGAATGCGTTGACTGCTCTCCATACTGTTGGGATAGACGCTCCGAGAATCCTTGCCGTCTTTGTTAAACTCTCTGTTTCTAAAAACAGTTTTACGCAGTTTCGATATAGGTCTGAAGGCAAATTCTTCATCGCTTCTTCTACTCGCAGATTGAATACCGCTTCTTCTTCTGCTGGCGGGTAGAACTTATTATTTCCAATCGAAGCAAACCCGTCTGGGAAGTCGTGATAGCCGCACATCTGTACGGCATGATTTTGAGCAAAAGCGTTTGCCGCTTCCTCTCCCTGTGCAACAACTTTATACTGTGTTCTATTGCCTACTCTTGTTCCACCGTATTTGTTCTTCATCGCATACTGGCGCAATGCGTTTCTTATACAAGTAGTAGCGTAAGTCGAAAACTCCGTATCCTTTCTTCCGTCAAATGTTCTTATAGCTTTAATTAGCGCAATAGACCCCTCTTGGAACAAGTCATCGTATCCAAGCGATTTCAATTCCTTCTGGCTTATAAAAATCTCTATCGCCCTTCCGATAAGTGCCGCATTATCGTTATATATAATTTCCTCTGGTTCTTGCCAAAAGTTATCAGTTTCCATTCTTCTCTCTCTTGCGTTTTGCTTGATACTCTACGAAATCGCTTCTCAAAGACATCGGCACGAAGCGCACATGATAGTCGCTATATCCTGTTGCTTTTTCATAGGTGCAAGCCGCTTTATAAAGAGACTCTAACATTTCTTCTTTTGTTCTGTGCCATTTGCAAGTTGTCGGACAACACGGATACTCGTCTCGTACTGCTCTGCAACCGTTTTTATAATCTTGGCACTTGAAATAACAATTATCTGCTGTTCGCTCTGTTGAGTTCATAATATATACCTCACGCTATTTCCCATTCAATCGGTTCAATTCCGTTTTCTCTTAACTGATTTTCAAGTTCAGAGATTCGTTTTATGCGCTTCTCGTCCCATTTCTCCATATATGCTATCTGCGCATTCTTATCAGATATTACATTGTTAAAACCATTTACAGTTCGCTTGAGTTCATCGTCTTTTTGATAATACTTATAGAGCCAATCGTCTGCCGCTTGCGCATAAGGTTCTCTGCGCAGACATTCCTCTCGCCTAATCTTTTTGTCGTAATCTGTAAAGTTTGTTACAAACCACCAAATGACAACCAAGATTGCAACTATGGAAATCGCGGCGATAATACACGCGCTTGTGAACATCCACACCTTCTGCGAGTATGCTGTAACTTCTGCTTGTGCGCTGTCAAATAAATACCCCGCCATATCAATTACCCCCGTGTTACTAAGTTAAAGTATTTCAAAAAGTGTTAAACTTTGTGCCATCATCTATACCATTTCAGAATCGGATGATTCAGTAACCGTTTCGTCTTCCGATGTGCAAACCATAACAGCAACAACTTTATTGTATGGTATTTTCATATAAATATTTTTCTGCCAATCTTTTCTTGAAGACGGAGACCAAAACTCTATTCCGTCTTTTAAGAAACGCACCTCATCTGTATATTCGGTTTTTGTTCGCATATCGTGCTTAAAAACAACGGTAATTCTGTCTTCCATAGCTTTCTCTTTTACCAAGTCAGTCGAATCTTCTTGTTGTTCCTGTCTCTGCCGCTGAACTCCGCAACTTGACCGTCTCCGTCATACGCAGTTGCCGCAGGACTCATCATCTTTTGCAAAGGGAAACCTCCGTATGCTTGCCAAGAACACGCCGTCATACAAGCGAACGGTTTTATAATCATCGTCATCGTGGTCGGATTAAAGCAAATCTTTGCTGGCTTCGTCATCGCGCCCCTGTGCGTATGAGCCGTAATAAGAAGGTCGATACCCTCAATCGTATATGCGTATCGCTCGTTCTTATTTACAGCCGCCCCAGTAAACGCGCCGCCGCCTGTCCCGTGGTGGCAAGCAATGTTGTAAGTACAGTCCAGACGCTTTTTTCCGTTCGCAATATATTCCCCGATGCAAAGATGAATAAACAGAGCGTCCTGTCTAAAAATATCCTCGAGGTCTAATTTACACATGATATCAGCCATTGGGTCATCGTCTGCGTCCTTGAGACTTCTTCGTTCGTGATTGCCAGACAACGCCCCGATAATTTTCCCTTCTTGCGCAAGCGGTCTCAAAATCTCTGCCATCTTTTTCTTGGCTTCGCTCGGTCGCATAACATCGTCCCACGGAGAGCCGACACTCGACCTCGTGTTGTTGTTCAAAAGGTCTCCCATCAGAATCGTGTAGGTGTTTTTCTCTTTCAAAAGCTGGTCTCGAAAATCCATAAACGCTCTCTCGTTGCATAGGATACTTGCGTAATGGACATCCGCAATCGGCTTTATCCTAACGACATCCGCTTTCGGTACAACTGCTCTTATAATCTCGAAATCACTTTTCAAAACATTCTTCTCCTTCTTAATCCTTGTATGGACAATCATCCCTGTACTCGTTGTTCGGAACGACTTGCGAAGATAGCAACGCTTTCTTAATCGGGCAGTTCTTCGCTTCGTTCCCTTCCTTCTCGCAGAAAACACACTCGCTGACTGCTCCTTGCAAAATCGTCTGCATATCTTTTGCGCTGACGATATATTCTTCTCTCTCTGCGGCTGGGGATAGTGCTGGATGAATTGCGAGTTTGCTGTTGTTCGCAAATTTAAGAACACCGTTCATCTGTTCTTCCGACAACCCCTCGCATATTGCATTAAGCGCAAGCTGGATATTCTCGCTTGCAATCCGTAAATACTCGTTCGCCTTTTCGTTGTTCCGATACTTCTTGTCAAGAAGCGTCTCGCAAAATCCTCTGCTCCCAGACAGGCAGACGATTATTTCTTTTGTCGCATTGTTCGCATAAGGTGTCAGCATTGTTCTTCCTCGCTCTGGTTCTCTTTTGAATGTCGGTACAGATATTCCGCAAGACTTTTAGAAAGCTGTGTCTTTTCCTTTCGAGTCAAGCACTTCTCCATAGCTGGATACTTACGGAGTAAATCTCGTATTCTTTTGCTTGCTTCCATTCTGCACTTCGTCATGTTCGACATTTCTGTTTAACCTCTGTGCGACTCGGTATCGTTTTATGTATCGCACGGTGATATTGTATCGCATTGTGTATCGGATGTCAATATGATAATGTATCTGATTGTGTAAACATTCTATGAACGGATTGTATATAAAATCTACTGCACATCGGTATAATGTGTGGCAAATCTCTAATCGGGCGGCAAAAAATTTTTCCTGTTTCAGCCCCTCGTTCCCTATCCGATGTTGAAAAATCGTTTCATTATAATCAAGAATAGATAATATAAATATATATTGGAGTAATATTAGACAAATAAACAACTTACTACTCAAGCTGGAGTAGGATATTTAGATTGAGTTAAAAACTTAATATTCAAGATTGAGGAACATAGTAAGACTGTTTAATATTTTTATAAATATTATATACCCCTTGTTAGAGAATTTTCAAAAGACTTAAGACTCAAGATAGAGTCGGTATGCAAGATTGAGTACACGAGTATTATGCGTTTAATATCATGCGCGTAAGCGCACACGCGCACACGACACCTAACCCGATACACGACTACTTAAACCGTGAAGATTTGTCACGGTTTGAAATTGTAAGCAATCCTTGCAGAGCCGCACCCGACACTATGCCGCGCAACCCCCGCGCCGCAACCGCCCACCCGCTGGGTGTATGCCGCCCACCCGCTATATCTATATCCAATGCGCGTAGCGCAATTCGCAATATTTTATTTTTAATATCCGCATACCGTACATTCAAACAGGATATTATACCTTGTAGGGTATAGATTCCTTCTTCGCAGAAACATTTATACCTAATCGGGTATATATCTGCGCCCCTGTAAGCGTTTTATTTCCCGTTTTATTCCCCAGAGGATAAATCCTATTACCCGTATCCATAAAATCCAAATTAGATGCCAATACGCCCCTCTATCGCCGCGTTATAGAAAACGTATCTGTATCGTTTGGAGTAACTTTTATTCGTAGATGCCCTTCTTGCTTCCTCACAGACGATTTAAGGCATACTTCTACCCTCCAAGGTAAAACTTATCGACGAAATATAAAAGTCAAAAATTCGCGCTCTCAGACGCTCTAAAATTATTTGCGCTTTTTCTGCACTTCCGTTTTAGCTTTTTCGTTTTCAAAACCTATCCCCCCACCACCACTTTTATCTGCTATGCCATGTAACGAAAAACAGATTTTATCTGTTATGAAAAACAGAGCGTAAAGTATTTCTACCTCACGCTCTTTTAAGGATGTGCCTAAGGGACAATGTTAGAAAACCCCTCGGCTCTTGTATTATATCAGACTTCGGTACTATTGTCAATCTGGGAGAGCATAAGGAATTATATATAATGGTTTTCGGTTCTCGGTTCGTAAACTATCCCCCTATACGCACAATATCTTTCTATTGTGAGTACGGATTGAGGATTATATATAATCCGTCGCTGATGGTTCATCCGTCGATTGTTCCGAATTGTGTATATCCGATAAGCACAGTATAAATATATCTATAATATAAATATAAATATATATCTATATATAT
>JAZSEJ010000030.1:0-46718 GCA_045531615.1 Ruminococcus sp. | reverse complement strand
ATTTTAAATTTTCTCACCAGGGATTTATCCCTGGTGAGAAAATTAAGATAAAAGTTTTAGGGAGGGAGTTTGAGGGAGGACCCTTTTTCAAAAGGGTCTCCCTCAATAAGTCTCTATAATGTTCGTTATATTCTTAATTAGCTGTATTATGCCAATGTTCATTGAGGTATTCAATTCTTTTAGTAAGCCAGTCGTACAGATAATCCGAAGCTTCGGAGTGGGTACGGCATTTTTTTGCTTTTTTTGAAAGCTCTGCTACAAATGAATCATTTTTAATTATATTATTCCAGCGTTTATAATTTCTGGTAAATGCTGCTGAATATTCTTCTGTGTCGGATTTAATCATATTGCAGACTTCTGTTAATGCTCCGGAATCATATACCTCTGTCCAGTTTTCACGGATAATATCCGTAAACCATTCCTCATACATCAGCACAGCAAGCCAGGGATTGATAGTTTCATAATCGCCGTTTACATCGGGGACAATATTTGCGGCGTAAAGTCCCGTACTATCGGCGCAGCGGTCTTTATTGCCCATTGCGGAATCGAAATCCCAAGGAGCGTTGAATGTAAGACGCTTATCACCGTTTTCGCCGAAATCTGCTGTCATAAAGAAACTTGACCAGTATACATCTGCATCGCAGGCAAGCTCGTTGAGGATATACGTATCAGCCAGGGATTCAAGATTTACAACTCTTTCAACAGCTTCCTGGGGCGAAATGTTCGATGTTGGGATAATTTTGCTGTAATCCTCGTTGAAAACAAATGCCGCGTCGTTATAAGCCGCTTCGTACATTATTTTATATGTGTTGCTAACAAAATTGCTGATGAAATCGTGCTGCTCCTGCGAATAGATATCATTTTTTATTGTAAAGCCGATATCGGAGCGGTAATCATTTTTGCCTTCGGGGAGACAGGTCATAGTTCTGTCACTGCCGCCCTCGCCGTCATAGGGGACAAGGGGGGCATTGTCCATATAGTCAACGTGAAAGTTCTGCAATTCAGGTTCTGTGTAGAAATAGCCGTCAAATTCCAGAAAATAGCCGATATCAACTCCAGGATAATCTGGAACGGCTTCCGTGATATTTATTCTGTCGTTGTTTATCTGCTGTTGTTCTGCAAGAAGATAAACTCCCCAGTATTCGCCGTTTATTACCACTTCTGCAAATTCAGCATCGGAGACGTACAGACCATCCTCTGCCATAAGCTCCTCTGCAATGGCAAGAGCTGCTTTGTCGCGGAGCATTGAGGCATCCTTGTACTCTGCAAGAAGTACCCAGTTTTTCATCTCTGCACCGTCGTTAAGACCGAGAATATTACGCTTTTCAATGAATTTTATACGCAGAGGCTTTTTGTCATAGGTTGTAGTCCAGTTTCCGCGGACTTTTACCATAGCGTCGGCATTTTCAATTGTAACGTTATTCTCCTTATCGGTGACAGTTACAAGGCATTCCTCATAATAGGGAGCAGGGGGCATTTCGTAATTTGGCGTCCACGTTGCTATCTGTGCGGAAACGTGGGGGGCAACAGGCTTTTCTACGAAATCAAGGACATTGTTTTCCTTATTTTTTGTTTCAATATTTATTAATGCTATCCCCTCTCCTGCTTCGGAATTGGTTTCTTCTTTATGCTCTGCCGTTGCGGATTCTGTGATGAGAGGTGTTCTGTCGGCAGGGGAGGGGAGGACGTTTTTATCGGTACAGCCCCACATCATCACAGAAGCGGCGATTATGGGGAGAATTTTAGTCGCTTTTTTCATAAAAACTTCTCCTTTCAGGATTTATTGGTAGGATTTCCTTATAATTAATACAGATAAGATGTAAAAAATCAACAGGTGGACTTTATTTATATTATAGTATGTCAGCGACAAAAAAACAACCTCTTTTGCAGAAGTGGTCATTTTTAACGCAGAAGCGGTTCGTTTTATTAAGATAACACCGCACAAAGTACGTAAAATTACTTTGTATTGGGAACCTCTATTGTTTTTTAGATGTTATATACTGGAATCGGAGATATCGCTATTTAATGAACAATCTTCAAGCTTTTTGGCTACTATCTTATTCATTGCGTGACAATGCTTTATACCATTTTCGTGTTCATCATTGAATTTTCTTCTTTCAAACATTTCAATCTGCCAGTCTTTATAGTAATCCTTTATTTCCTCGTTTTTGAATACACCTATCATAACATCTTTTAAATCATCGGGGACGGGTTCTTCGTCTGTAAATAATGCTACAATATGATATCCGTTTATATTTGTCCATTTTTTCAGTAATTCGATTATTTTCGGCTGTTTTTCTCTCTCAATAAATTGCAGTACGCCGTGAATAATTATCAGATCATATTTGTATCTGAATTCAAACTCCAGAATATCACATACATATGTATTTATATTCAGGTTATTACGTTCTTTCAGATAATCTATTTTTGCAATGGCGTTTTCAGATATATCAAAAGCGTCCACATAAAAGCCTAAATCTGCTAAATAAAGGGAATGTCTGCCATCGCCACATCCAACATCAAGAATTTTTGCTCCTTCCGCCAGAAACGGCACTATATCTGCCACTTCCTTGCTTGGATTTCCGAATGTGGATTTTTCTTTATTTAAATATTCACTTTCCCAGAATGGCTTCATAACTTCATCCTTTCAAAAGACTGATTTAATTAAAGGGTGAGCAATGCTCACCCTTTAATTGGCTGTATTACGTTGTTTTGTGTATTAATCACTGTAATTTTCACGCAAAAATTTAATTTCCCTTGCATATCCCTCAATATCGTTGGGAGTTTCCAGTATAAAAGGCAGATTTTTCAGCTTGGGGTGGTTGATAACACGTATAAGCGCATCAGCGCCGATTTGTCCCTCGCCGATTTTAGCGTGTCTGTCCTTATGGCTTCCAAGAGGATTAAGGCTGTCGTTGAGGTGGATTGCTTTCAGTCGGTCAAGTCCGATTATACGGTCAAATTCCTCAAGAACGCCGTCAAGATTATTGACGATATCATATCCGCCGTCCCATACGTGACAGGTGTCAAGGCATACGCCAAGCTTGTTTTTAAGCTCTACACCGTCGATTATAGCGCGGATTTCCTCAAAGCTTCGTCCCATTTCAGAGCCTTTTCCTGCCATTGTTTCAAGGAGGACAGTTGTTGTCTGCTCGGCTTTAAGGCACTGATTCAGCTGTTCCGTAATAAGCTGTATTCCCACATCTACGTCCTGTTTTACATGAGAGCCTGGGTGAAAATTATAATAATTATTGGGTGTAGCTTCCATACGAATAAGGTCGTCGGCCATGGCCTCTCTTGCAAAGCGCCTGATATTTTCATCAGCGGCACAGGCATTCATAGTATACGGCGCGTGTGCCACAAGCTTGCCGAAACCTTTATCTGCGAGGATTTCGCGGAGAGCAGCCGCATCGGCTTCGTCAATAGTCTTTGCAGCTCCGCCACGGGGATTTCTTGTGAAAAATGCAAATGTATTTGCGTCAATATCAAGGGCCTGTCTGCCCATAGCTTCATAGCCCTTGGAGTAAGAAAGATGACATCCGATATAAAGCATAATATTACCTTATTCGATTGTAACCTTTTTCATAATCTGGGGAGTAAGGGGGCAGTCAGCGTAGTTCTTGGGCTGTGCAGCGATTTCATCAACAACCTCCATACCCTCGATAACCTTACCAAAAGCGGCATACTGACCGTCAAGATAAGGAGCGTCATCGTGCATAATAAAGAACTGTGAACCAGCAGAATCGGGGTGCTGAGCACGAGCCATTGAGAGAACGCCTCTTGTGTGCTTTAAGTCGTTCTGAATGCCGTTAGCTCTGAATTCGCCCTTGATATTCCAGCCAGGGCCGCCTGTGCCGTTGCCCTTAGGGCATCCGCCCTGAATCATAAAGCCTGAAATAACGCGGTGGAATGTAAGGCCGTCGTAAAAGCCCTCTTTTACAAGTCTTTCGAAGTTTGCGCAGGAAATAGGCGCAATTTCAGGATAGAGCTCCAGTTTAATCTTCTTTCCGTTTTCCATTTCGATAATAATCATTTGTTTTACCTCCATTTATTCAACTATTATAACAAAATCGGGCGGAACTGTTGCAACAACATTGCCCTCATCGTCATATACACCGTGGTCGTAGCCGCTGAATCCGGGTGGGATTGTTGCTGGCTGTGTTGTATCAGCAGATTCTTCGGTTGGCTGAATTTCGCTGTCAGGGATGTCCTCTGTAGGCTGTTCAATTAAATTTCCTTCTGCATCGGTAGCAGATTCAGCAGGGATATCCTTTGTATCTGTAGGGGATTCCTGCATATCCTCAGTGGCAGCCTCTGTAGCATAAATTGGCTTTCCGAAAATATCGT
Source organism: Ruminococcus sp. (assembly GCA_045531615.1). Classification (GTDB taxonomy): domain Bacteria; phylum Bacillota; class Clostridia; order Oscillospirales; family Ruminococcaceae; genus Ruminococcus. The sequence continues at coordinate 42,371 of JAZSEJ010000030.1, read as the reverse complement.
GTCCGATTATCTGAGCCTCAGTAACCTCCTCAAATTCGGGGTATTTTATCTCAAATCCACCGTTTCCCTCTGTATTATTTTCAGCGGTAGTAACCTCCTGGGTGGGAGATGTATTCTCCTTTGTTTTGGGGGTTGGTGTACCCATACAGCTTTTTCCGAACATTATAATAACCAAAGTTACAATAATTGCACTGCTCCAGGCTATAAGTCTTTCTTTTTCCACGATATTCACCGCCTTTTCATTCAAGTCAATGCCGCACAAATAGGCATTATAAATATTATAGCTTATATTGTTGGATTTGTCAAGCAGTTTTTTGTTATATTTGCCAAAAAATCTATTGACAAAACGATGCGTAAGGTATATAATAAATATATGGGTTAGTAAATCCAGATATAAAAATAAAGGGATTCCCTAAATGAGAGGATGTTAATTATGAACTATTTAAAGAAAACTGCTATATGTATTGCGGCGATAATAGCTGCGGCGAACAGCTTAGGCTATATGCCGTATAATCCCGTTGAATTGCCTGCATTTACTGCTGAGGCGGCTGATATCGTGGCTTCGGGCGAATGTGGCGCTGAGGGCGATAATGTCGTTTGGCAGCTTGACAGCGAGGGTACGCTTTCTATTAGTGGTGAGGGGGAGATGAAAAGATTCTCCTATAGCTCTCCTGCACCCTGGAAAAGCGAAAACTTTAAAAACTTAATTGTTGAAAATGGTGTTACAAGTATTGTAAAAGAGGCTTTTGCCGATTGTTCTTCTCTTACTTCAGTAACAATAGCTGACAGCGTTACAACAATAGGAGAAGCGGCGTTCAAAAATTGTTCGTCACTTACTTCTGTAAATATTCCTAAGAATGTTACAACTATTGATAATGAAACATTCAAAGGATGCAGCGGCTTAGCGTCAATAACCATTCCGGATGGTGTTACAGCTATAAAAAACCTTGCATTTGAGAAATGCTCTAATCTTACGTCTGTTGTAATACCCGATAGTGTTATAAGTATCGGGTATAGTGCATTTTATAATTGTGATAAATTAACCTCAATAACAATACCTGACAGTGTTACAGCCATTGGCGGTGCTGTATTTGCAGGAACTCCCTGGCTTGAAACAAAGAAAACAGAAAATCCATTTGTAATTGTTAATAACATATTGATTGACGGTACTGCTTGTAAAGGCGATATTACAATTCCCGACAATGTTGTTTGTATAGCTGATTATTCATTTCAGGCTAACCTTGAACTTACATCTGCAACAATTCCCGATAGTATTACCAATATCGGAAATAGTATTTTTAGTTATTGCTCAAATTTAACTTCTGTCACAATTCCGAACAGTATTACAACTATACCTGGGGCAATGTTTGAAAATTGTCAGAAATTAAATACAATAACACTTCCTGAAAGTATTAAAACAATTGAAACAAATGCTTTCTTTAATTGTTCTGAACTTAATTCAATAACAATAGAGAATTCTGAATGTGTAATTGAAGATTCTGAAAAGACGATTTGCAATACTTATGACATCAGTACAAAAGAAGCAGTGTTTACAGGTACAATCTACGGCTATCCCAACTCTACAGCCCAGGCATACGCTGAAAAGTACAACAGAACATTTGCTGCGCTTGAGGAAAAGCCTGCGGCAAGCGGTACATTTGGTGATAATCTCAGTTGGAATATAGATGGCGATACCCTTACAATCAGCGGCGAGGGTGCAATGCCTGACCATTGGTGGCGAGCTGAACAGACACCGTGGTATACACAGAACACTTTCACAAAGGTAGTAATTGAGGATGGTGTTACCACTATTGGAAATTTGGCATTTGCGGAATGTAAAAATTTAAGTTCTGTAACAATTCCCGCAAGTGTTACAGAAATAGGCGGCGGAGCTTTTGAAGCTTGTGAGAGCCTTTCTGAAATAAATCTGCCTGATGGTATTGATAGCATAAACAACAGCTTGTTTAAGGGCTGCAGTTCGCTCAAATCCGTTGTTCTTCCCGATAGCGTTAAAACAATAGGCTACTCAGCATTTGAGAACTGCACAAGTCTTGAAGATATAACAATTCCTGAAAGCGTAAATATCTTTGCGGGAAGTGCATTTAATAATTCGTTGTGGCTGCAAAAGCAGGCAGAAAAGAATCCCCTTGTTGTAGTCAACAACATTTTGATTAGCGGAAAAACCTGCGAGGGCAAAGTTATAATTCCTGATACTGTTACAAGTATAAATGAGGAAGCTTTTTATGAAAATACAGATATGACAGAGGTAGTTATACCCGAAAACATAAAGAACATAGGAGATCATTCTTTCCATTCCTGCAGCAGTCTGGAATCAATAACATTGCCTGAAACAGATATTAAAATAGGCGATTTTGTATTCAACGGCTGTGATAAACTTGTTTCTGTCAGCCTGCCCGAAAGCATTACAGCACTCCCCACAGGTATGTTCGGAAACTGTCACAATCTTGAAACTGTTATAATTCCTGATACTGTTACTGAGATTGGCGAAGTATGTTTCAATAATTGCCATAGCCTTAAAGAAATAGTAATTCCTGACAGCGTAACAAATATCTGCAACTATGTATTTGAAAATTGCATAAATTTAACTTCAATTACAATCGAAAATCCTGAGTGCGAAATATATGATAGTGAAACTGCTATTTCAGACACAGCCGAAATCCGCGGTTATGCAAACTCCACAGCACAGGCATATGCAGAAAAATACAGCAGAAAATTTGTTGCACTTGAAGGAAAGCCTGCTACTGAAATAGTGGCTTCGGGTGAATGCGGTGAAGAGGGCTATGACCTTACCTGGTCACTGGATAGCAAAGGAACTCTTACAATCAGCGGTATAGGTGAAATGGACAGCTGGGCTTTAAATTCGCCCTGGAGTGAACATTCTGATAAAATTACAAAAGTAATAATTGAAAATGGTGTTACAACTATAGGGGAGCAGGCTTTTAGTGGCTGTGAAAAAATAGCGGAAATCACAATTCCCGATAGCGTGACAAATATCAAAACAGGTGCCTTTTTTGACTGTACAGGATTGACTTCAATAAAAATTCCTGAAAGTGTTACAGAAATGGGACATTCTGTATTCTACGGCTGTGTTAACTTGAAGGAAGTTACTCTCCCAAGCGGCATTGGAACCATAAGCACCGGAGTATTCAGAGATTGCCAAAGCCTTGAAACAATTACATTTTCTAAAAATGTCAAAAAAGTAGATTTTACAGCATTGTGTGGTTGTTCAAATTTGAAATCAGTTATTTTTGAACATCCGGGATGTAAAATTGCTGATGCAGAACACACAATATGCAATTCTCACGATTTTGATACAGAGGAAAATGTTTTCAACGGCACAATTTACGGCTATGAAAACTCCACAGCACAGGCATACGCCGAAAAATACAACAGAACATTTGTTGCTCTTGAAGGAAAACCAGCTATTGAAATAATAGATTCAGGCGAATGTGGTGTAATGGAGGAAGATGGAGTTTTTTGGATGTTTGACAGCGAGGGTACGCTCACTATCAGCGGAGCCTGGGGAAGTATGTATTTTCATGACGGCATCGCACCGTGGAATAAATATCAAAAAGATATAGTTAAGGTTGTAGTTGAAAAAGGGGTTACAGGTATTGAAGTAGGTGCATTTGCTTATTGTACAAATCTGAAATCGGTAATTATTTCTGATGATGTTATGTACATAGGTCCTTATGCATTTAGCGGCTGTACATCATTGGAATCAATTGTAATACCAGACAGCGTTACGGATATTGAATATTCTACATTTAAAGACTGCAAAAATCTGACATCTATTACACTTCCTGAGAGTATTGTAGAAATTGGACATTCAGCTTTTGAAGGATGTGAAAAATTAGCTTCAATCACACTTGAAAACCCTGAATGTGTAATTGATGATGTTGAAAATACTATTCCAGACACAACTGTAATATACGGATGCAAAAATTCAAATGTTCAGGCATACGCTGAAAAATACAACATAACATTTGTTGCTCTTGGCGAAAAGCCTGCAGCAGCCGAATTAGGCGATGTTAATGAGGACGGAAAGGTTGATTCCTCAGACGCTTCATTGGTGCTTGAAGAATATGCTGCAATTCAGACAGGCGGAGCAGGGGCATTTACTGAAAATCAGAAGAAAGCCGCAGATGTGAACAAGGACGGCAAAACTGATTCCTCAGACGCTTCAAAAATACTTGAATATTATGCAATGATTTCCACAGGCAAAGAACCTTCCTGGGATTAAAAGGATTGGATAAAACACAAAACGCACTCGATTATGAGTGCGTTTTGTTAGTTATTCAAATTTAACAACCTTTACCTCATAAAGGCTCATACGCAGGTTGTTTGTTCCTCCGAGAGAGAACACAAGCTCGGCGTCAGCCGCGATAATGGATGACTCGAATTCCTTTTCATAAGGTGATTTTGTGCCTGTTCCTGTAAAGGTATCTTCGAAAATAATCTCGCCAGTGGACTTACTGCGGATTACAAAGGGTATCTCTGCTCCGTCACTTGTTTCAATCTTGAAGCTGAGGCGATATTTACCGCCTTTTTTAATGTCAATTCCGCTTACAAATGCCTGAATTGACTCCTTTTTCTCGCCGCCTGCAACGGTGGTGATGTGATATGAGTGATCCCAGTCGGAGAAATATGCGGACATATTTGCAGTGTCATCAAAAACAGATGTATATTCAGCGTCAGCGGCAACATTAAGCCCTATCTGGCTGGATTCCATACCCAGAGCCTGGCATATTTTATCCGCAAGGACATATGCGCTGTTCTGCTGTGTAACAGGGGAGGGGTGCCAGTCGGAGCCATAACCGTCGGACTGGGTATGAGTAGCCGATTGATATGACATAATTCTGTCATATCCAGAGGACTTTTTGAAGCTTTCAACTGCCATTTCGATATAGGGGTACATTTCTGTACAGCCCATAGTGCCGACGGTGCAGATAATATAAGCGTCAGGATTTACCTCATGAACGTGGGCAAGGAATTCAGCATATTTTTCAGCGTATTCCAGACCCCTTGTTTCGTAATCCTTTGAACAGTATGTATTGTCATTTGTGCCGAGGTTGATTACAACGACATCATATTTATGTGAATCGAAATCCCAGGGGGTCTTATAGCTGCCAAGCTTTCCTACGTAGTCGTAGTAATCTGGAACAAGGCTATCAGTTACGGCATCACCGCTGGAGCTGTAGCCCGACACAATACCGTGACCGCTGTAGCATACGGCGCTGTAATCAGCGTCAAGCTGCTTTGCTGTGAGGTATGCGTAGGATTTCAGGAAATTTTCTGTGGATGTCATAAAGCCTTCATATTGGCTTTCACCCTCAACGCCGTAAGCGCAGGTAATGGAGTCGCCTATAAACTCAATTGCAAGGTCTTTTTTGGCTGTGGGAGCAACGGGAACGGGAGCATCAGAATTCACCTTGATACTGCTTACACCGACAGCTCCGTTATTAGCTTCAGAAAGGTGAATAACCTTGACTGTTGCAGTTCTTGGAGCAGTACCCTCAAAGAGAGTGACAGTCTTTTCCTTTACGCTGAGAAGCTCGTCAAGGATTATTTCATCGTCAACAATAACAGCGTATCTGGGGCGGTATTTCTCGTCGCTTTCGGTGTGACCGTCGCCGTTTATGGTAATTTCAGCTGATTTCGCATTTACAGTAAATTCAACCGCAGAGCCACTGTGAACAAGCCAGGTGATTTTATCATTGTCATATATATTTCTGCCGATATACTTTGTATTGCTGTCGGTAATGCCTATAACCTGCTCAGCAAATTCGCCTGTGCCAGCTGTAAAGCTTTCGCGCATTTTAATAAGGTCGAAAACGTCAATGACATTATCGCCTGTTAAGTCCTGACCTTTCTTAAAATCAGCATCCCCAAGGAGTGCCGAACTGAGGTCTTTCAAATCCTCTGCAGTGTACTTTGAAGCCGCATACACGGTGGTTCCAGCCAGTGCAAAAGCAGAAACAATAGCGGCCGCAGAAGCAATGCGTTTCTTCATTTGTGAATCCTCCTAATTAGTTAGTGAACGAAATTAATTAAAAATTAGTTAATTAAAGGGTTAATTTCGCGGAATTTTTATATCTTTTTTAATTATACACCATTTTTTTGCTTATTTCAATAGGTTTTTTGATTTTAAAATGAAAAAATTATATCATCTGTTGTACATATCTCCTGATTGACTAAAGCTGAAAAATCTGCTATAATATACCTATACATAAATAAAGGAGAAAAAAGAAATGGAAGAAAATATACAGGAAACAACAGCTCTGCCCGTGCAGGAGGTTATACAGGAACACGTTGACAAGGCTTCGGGATTTTTCAGCGGCATTATAGACTATTTCAGAGGAATTCTCCCCTCGCTGATTATTTCAATTATTGTTCTCGTGGTGGGAATTATAGCCGCAAGGATAATAAGCCGCATTATATCAAAAGGAATGAAAAAATCCAATATGGATAATGCTGCTCAGGCTTTTCTTGTGTCGGTTATACGTATTGTTCTTTACGCTGTAGTGGTAATTATGGTGCTTTCCGTACTCAATGTGCCTATGTCATCGGTAATAACAATACTTGGTGCTGCTGGACTTGCAGCCAGCCTTGCCCTGCAGAACTGTCTTACAAATCTTTGCGGTGGATTTATTATACTCTTTTCAAAGCCATTTTCCGCAGGTGATACGGTGGAGCTTGACGGCACAGTGGGTACTGTAGAGGCTATTGGAATACTCTATACGAAGCTGAATACCTTTGACGGAAAGACAATTCTTATTCCAAACGGAAACGTAACATCTGCAAGACTTATAAATTATACTGAAACTCCCACACGACGTGTTGACCTTACTTTTGATATAAGCTATAATGCGGATTTCAACCTTGCCCGTTCACTTATACTTACAGCGGCAATGGAAAATCCTCTTATATTGAAAAATCCTGCCCCTGTTGTACGAATGGCGGCTCATAAGGAGAGCGCAATTGCCATAGATGTCCGTGTATGGGTGAAAAATGAGGATTTTATGGAAGTAAGTTATACCCTCAATGAAACAGTAAAGCGGATATTTGACAGAAGCGGCATTGAAATTCCCTATAATCAGCTTGATGTTCATATAATTGACAGAAAGTGACTTTCGGAGGCTGAGGAATGATAACTGATATAGCTATAATCGGCGGTGGAGCGTCGGGACTGACTGCGGCAATTGCGGCAAAGGAAGCCAACAGAGCCGCCAAGGTAACGATTGTTGAAAAGCTGCCCAGAACAGGCAAAAAAATAATTGCATCGGGAAACGGTAAATGCAATTTAAGCAATTTGAAACTTTCAGAATACAACTATCACGGCTCGGTGAATGCTGTGGATATAATCGAAAAAATGCCCGATTATACGTCATTTTTCACTGATTATCTCGGTGTGCTCTGCGTCAGCGGAAGCGAGGGCAGAGAGGGCGGAATTTACCCTCGAAGCAACAGCTCTAATACCGTTGTCAACGCTATGCGTATGAAGCTTGAGGAGCTTGGAATTGAGGAGCTTTGCGGCTGTGAGGTTAAGGATATAATTCCCGAAAAAGACGGTTTTACGTTGATTTGCAGTGATGAGAATATCCGCTGTAAACGTCTGATTATAGCGGCAGGCGGCTATGCTGCCCCCACTTTCGGCACAGACGGCGGAGTTATGCGTATTCTCAAAAATATGGGCTATAAAACCGCCAAAATATGCCCTGCGGTTGCACCTCTGAGAATAAGTCCAGACAGGCTAAAAGGCTTGAAGGGAGTTCGTGTAAAGGGTGAAATATCGGCAGTTTCCTGCGGAAAAATTCTTCGTACTGAAAGGGGAGAAATGCAGTTCAATGAGAACAATATTTCGGGCATCTGCGTTTTCAACCTTGCCTATCTCTTTTCGGAATTTGAGCGAAAACTCGCTCTTAAAGCCGATTTACTTCCCGATATGCCGTGGAATGAGCTGAAAAGCTATCTTGAAAATATCAGAAAAAGCCGCGGAAATCTTCCCATTGAGGAGCTTCTCACGGGAATATTTGTGAAAAATCTGGCATCATATATTGTTAAAAACTCCATTGACAGACCACTGACTGACAAAATATCAACCCTTAAAAATAATGAAATATCAGCGGTTATAAACTGCGTAAAATTCCTTGAATTCGAGGTTTGCGGATGTTCTCCCTGGCAGAACGCACAGTCAACTATGGGAGGAATTCACTGCTCCTGTGTTGACAAGAATTTACAGTCACGGCTTCACAAGGGGATGTATTTATGCGGCGAAATTCTTGATACAGCGGGAGACTGCGGCGGATATAACCTGCAATGGGCGTGGTCGTCTGGGATGCTTGCTGGCGGCAGTTGCGGAAAATCCCTGAAAGGAGCAGGAAAATGATTCGTGTAAGCAATATTAAAGTTCCTCTTGGATTTGATTTCGGGGATTTAAAGGGATTATGCGTCAGACAGCTGAAAATTCCAGAAAAATCGCTGATTTCCGTTAAGCTTTCAAAAAAATCCGTGGACGCAAGACGAAAAAGCGACGTTCACTTCATAATTTCCGTAGATATTTCCGCAAAGGGGGAGCAGAAGCTGCTGAAACAGCTGAAAAATGCATCTCCTGTTGAGGAGTTTACTTATAAAGTTCCGCAGGTAACAGCTGAAAAATCCCCTGTAGTGGTTGGTTTCGGCCCTGCCGGAATGTTTGCAGCTCTTGTACTTGCAATGGCAGGTGCGAGGCCTATAGTTCTTGAACGTGGACAGGATGTTGACAGTCGTGTAAAAGCTGTTGAAAACTTCCAGAGCGGCGGCAGACTCAATCCAGAGTCAAACGTACAGTTCGGCGAGGGCGGAGCAGGTACGTTCTCTGACGGAAAGCTGACCACGGGAATCAAGGACAAGCGTATTCAGACTGTTCTCAAATGGCTTGTGGAGTTTGGCGCTCCCGAAGAAATAGCCTATCTTGCAAAGCCGCATATCGGCACGGACAAGCTTCGAGATACGGTGAAAAATCTCCGCAAGCGTGTTATTGAGCTTGGAGGCGATGTACGCTTTGGGGCAAAATTTGACGGATACACTACTGAAAATGGCTGTATTACGTCGGTTTCATATACCGATAGTGAGGGCGGCCATACTATTGAAACGGACAACGTGATCCTTGCCACAGGTCACAGCGCAAGGGATGTTTTTGAGCTGCTATATGACAAAAATGTGGATATGTCGCAGAAAAATTTTGCAATTGGTATGCGTGTTGAGCATCTGCGAAAGGATATAGATAAGGCAATGTACGGCAATTTTGCAGGACATCCAGCATTAAAAGCTGCTGATTACAAGCTTGCGGTGCATCTTCCGGACGGTCGTGCGGCATACACTTTCTGTATGTGTCCTGGCGGCGAAGTTGTGGCGGCATCTTCCGAGGAGGGACGGCTTGCGGTCAACGGTATGAGCTGTTTTGCCCGTGATGATGTAAATTCCAACAGTGCACTATTGGTAAATGTCACCCCCGATGATTTCGGCAGTGAGCATCCCCTTGCAGGAATGTATTTCCAGCGTGATATTGAGGAAAAAGCCTATATTGCAGGCGGTTCGGACTACTCCGCACCAGTTATTCTTGTGGGGGATTTCCTTGAAAATCGCCTGTCAGCGGAGTTTGGCAGAGTTCAGCCAAGCTATCGACCGAAAGTGAAGTTTGCAATGCCTCAGGAGTATCTCCCCGATTTTGTATGCCGTTCCCTTAAATCGGGAATTGTGGAAATGGGGCGGAAAATCAAGGGGTTTGACGATAATGACGCTGTTCTTACAGGAGTTGAGAGCAGAAGTAGTTCCCCTGTGCGTATTAACAGGGGTGAAAGTCTTGAATCCCTGTCAGTTGGTGGTTTATTCCCCTGCGGCGAGGGTGCAGGCTATGCAGGCGGAATAGTTTCTGCGGCAGTTGATGGTATGAAATGCGCAGAGGCAGTGTTAAGGAGAATATAAATGAATTTAACAAATATTGGAACTGTCAAGGATATACTTGGCAGACACGGCTTTAATTTTTCAAAGGGACTGGGACAGAATTTTCTCATAAATCCCGATGTATGCCCGAGAATAGCCGAAATGGGAAATGCCCGAGAGGGGTACGGCGTACTTGAAATAGGCACAGGAATAGGCGTTCTTACAAAGGAGCTTGCCCTCCGCGCTGATAAGGTATCAGCGGTGGAGATTGACACCCGACTTATGCCTGTTCTTGACGAAACGCTGAAAGAATTCGACAATATTAAAATATACAACGAAGATGTAATGAAAGCCGATTTACACAAAATAATATCGGAGGACTTTGCAGGGCTGAGGGCGGCTGTATGCGCAAATCTGCCATATTACATCACGTCGCCAGTTATTATGCTCCTGCTGGAAAGTCATCTTCCCATTGATTCAATTACAGTTATGGTGCAGAAAGAGGCTGCACAGCGCCTATGTGCCAAGGTGGGAAGCCGCGAATCGGGAGCTATAACGGTTGGCGTAAACTACTATGGTACAGTAAAACAGCTTTTTGGCGTATCACGCGGCAGCTTTATGCCTTCGCCCAACGTTGATTCTGCGGTAATCCGCATAGATATTGACAGAGAGCAGCGACTTTCTCCCGAAGAAGAAAAATTCTTCTTCCGTATGGTTAAAGCAGGATTTTCACAGAGAAGAAAGACTCTTGCGAATTCTCTCTGTTCAATGCTTGGAATTGCCAAAAACGACGTATATACATCACTTTCTGAACTTGGTATATCCGAATCTGTCCGCATAGAGGCTCTTACAATGGAGCAGCTTATGGCACTTACAAAGGTGCTTATGAATTATTCCAAATAAAGGGAATTACTAAAAAAATGGTATCGCCGAATTTAGCGATACCATTTTTAATTATTCTTCTTCGGGAAGCTCAACAGGAGCGTCAACAGCATTCTTGCGAACGCTTTCAATACCGTTAAGGCAGCTGGGCTTTTTAGCATAACCTTCGCTTACAGCGATAATCTGACCATTTCTTGCTTTGAGACGGAATCTGAACTCACCCTTTTTGTCGGTGTAAACCTCGAATTTAGGGTTAGTAGCAGTTTCAAATCCCTCAACAGTCTGATCCTCAAGATTAGCAATAGGAGCATTTTTAGCCACGCTTGCAATGCCATTCTTGATGCTGTCAAGTCTGTTGTAAACCTCGCCGCCTGTAGCGATAACCTCGCCATTGCCTGCTTTAAGGCTGAAAGTGAAGCCTGTGTTTGTCTTTTTAATAATAAATTTTCCCATTTTTATCAATACCTTTCTGGATATTTCCGATTTTCGGTAATATAATTATACATCATTTTTTCTCTAATGTCAATATAATTTTGTAAAAAATGCTGTTATTCGTAAAAATATATCGGATTTTCAGCAGGGGAGTAGTGCTGATGCCATTTCAAAACAAAAGGCGGTCGATTCGACCGCCTTTTAAAATATTAGCTTTTCAACCGAATTATTCAGTTACAGGAAGTGATTTGATAATGCCTGCGCAAAGCTTCTGAATTGCAATAGCGTCAGCAGCTGTCAGACCCTTTCCTGCATCGCTGCAGTCACCGTTCTTTGTACCTTCTTCAGAAAGACCATACTTATCGGAGTTGCCAAGTGCCTGGTATACAGCGGCTGCGTCAGCCATTGTTACCTTGCCGTCACAGTTAGCGTCGCCCCATAAGATATCACCCTCAGCAGGCTGTGTAGGAGCTATGGGATTTGATGTGCCGTCCTCAGGTCTTGTGCCGTCAGGCTCAACACCCCAGATAAGCTCGTCGTCTGCATAGAGTGTGATAAGCTCAGTAATAGCAGCAGCGTCGTTATCGTCCTCGAAGCTTACAAGCTCAGCATAGCTGTAGTCGTTTGTGGAATCCCATACTGTATCAAATGTTTCAGGGTGCATCTTGTTGAGGAGACCGAACTGATATACACGGCTTCCGTAGAAATCGCAGTTCTGCCATGAAATTTCGATGTAGTATGTGCCGTTGTCGTCGTATTTGATAGGCTCAGAGATATGTGCCTCGTTCTTACCGTCAGTGAAGCTCTTTTCCTGGTCGTAGTCAACACGTGTTTCGATAAAGCTTATATCTTCGCCCTTTTCAAGCTGTTCACTGATGTTGAAATAATATCTTGCCTTGAGGTTGCTTTCGAATTTAGGAGGATTTACAGTTCTGTTGTGTACAACAATTTTAATCTGTACACCTGCTTCATTCTCCTGGTTCTTACCGCCTGAGATATAAAGACCTGTGGGGAGGGGATTACCGTCAGCATCAACCTGGTCATAGCCGATAGCGTTCTCAGACATATCGAAATCAGGCTTGAGGTAGTTATCCTTTTCGTGTTCCTTGCCCTTTGCACCGTAGAAGTGATAAAGACCAGCAAGGTCGCCGCAGAAGCCTGCGTTATAGTCGTCTGTAACCTCGTTATAGATGTAGTCCTTTGTGATATCGCTGTGGAAGTCGTCAAGGTCAGGACCGCCTACGAGAGCACCCCAGAGTGTGTGAACCTGTACAACAGGGTCTTCCATACTCTGTGTAGGTGAGCAGTGTGATGAACGGTGGTGAGGCTGTGAAGCAAAGTTCGTACCGTAGCCTACTTCGTAAGCATAACCCATAGGATTATTTCCGAGGATATATGCCATCTGAGCCTTAGCCCACTCAGCAAATGTCATATCGCCTGTTGTCTTTGCATATACCATAGCACAGAGACCTGCTGCTGTGTTATAACGTGCAGAACCGTAACCTGATACAACTGCCCAGCCGTTAGGAGATTTAGCAATAAAGTCGCTGCTTGTTTCGCTGTCAGGAAGATCGGGAATCTGATCGTATGTCATAGGAGTATTCCAGAGGTGGTCATCCATACCGAAATACTTGTGAGTTGTTACTGGCTCATAGCCCCAGTTGGAAGTATCTGTAGCCTTTGAAGTACCTGACCAGAATTCGAGGTTGTAGCGGAAGATGTACCAGTCACGTGCTGTATTTGTAACGGGAGCAAGCTTAGCGAAAACGCCGCCCCATACAGTATCCCAGCAGTGAACCCAGATATTCTGCCAGCAGTTACCTGTATCTGTAATGATACGCTTCATATAACCTGTGTAGTTGTGAGCACCCTTGTCATTCTGAGTTGTCTCATCAACAGCAATGATATCCATAATGTACTTGTCATAAGCAGCCTGCTCCTGAGTTTCATCCTCAGCAACGCAAGCGTAGTAGAGCCAAACAGCAGCCCATGAGAGTTCATCGTAGTCATAGCTTGAAGTATAGAAACCACCGTCATAGCCAAGGCTCTTTGCAGTTGGAACCATACCGGGTTCCCAGTCTTCAATGTGAGTAGCAACAGCAAATTCATAGAGAGCCTTTGCATATTTAAGGTTCTGCGCAGCATATTCGGGGTCTGTATCCTTGAAGTTGAGGTAGTTGATAGCCAGTGAAGCAGAAGCGCCTGCAGCCTGGTCGGAAGCGGGCATTTCCTTAGTTGCAAAATAAGCGGGACGCTTAACACCACAGGATGAAGAAGCAACGAAAGTACCGTCAACCTGAAGCTCAGGAGGACACCAATAGTTATGGTCGTTGTTACCTTCGCCTACCTGATAGCAGTAAGCGATAACCTCGTCCTTATCGTTCATATATGTGGCTTTCATAAAGTAGTCGTTAGCCCAGCGCATTTCGTCCTCAACGTGCTTGTCAAGGCCAAGCTCCTTGTAAGCGTCGCGGAATTCGTAGTAACCCCAGCCTACAGTAGAAGCTGAATAGGAGAAAGGCAGACCGAATTTTACGTGGTCACCAGCGTCGTGCCAGCCGCCTGTAAGGTCGAGAGTGCCGTTTCCGTCGGGGTCGAGGAATTCTCTGTTTTCCTCAATGAATTTATTGGACATATTAACTCCGACGTAGAGTTCTTCGTCCTCACTTGCACCGCCGTCGCCCTCGCCGTCGTAGTTGCCGAGACCGTCGTCCTTACCGTCATCGGGACCGCTTACGCCCACGTTTACCTCAGGCATAGGATTCATAGGCTGGAGGGGGATTTCAGCGTCCTTGATGTGGCAGTCGTCACGCCAGGAGTAATAGCCGTCCTCACCAACTTCATCGCCGCACTTGTTAGCGTCATAGAAGCAGAGAGCAAGCTGGAGAGCTTCGGCATAGTTGTAGTAGTTATTGGGCTGGTCGGGAGTGATAACTTCTGCGTTTGCAGTTACAGCACTGCCAGACATCAGAACAGCTGCGGCTGAAAGAAACGCAGCCGAGCGTTTAAGAAATTTGGATTTTTTCATATCATTTTCCTTTCCGGGGAGGAAGCCCCGATTATTTATATGATTAGTCGCGTGGACTTATCTGAGCGTAGGATTTAAAGGCATAAAAAAGGTCAGAAATCAACAGAATAAGGTATACCCCGACCTGTGGTGACGTCTGACCTGAATTTGCTGCGATATTAAAGGAGTCCTTTTTCCTTTAACTTAGTAAAAACGATATTGTAGCCGTCGTTTCCGTCCTGGAGAGAGCGATTTACACGGCTGATAGTAGCTGTACTTGCGCCTGTTTCCGACACGATGCTGTTGTAGACTCTGTGTTCGTCAAGAAGTCTTGCAACGTGGAAACGCTGTGCGAAAGATTTGAGTTCAATTGTGGTGCAAAGGTCAACAAAGAATTTGTAACATTCGTCAACGCTTTCGAGAGTGAGAATAGCTTCGAAAAGCTTATCCATATTTTCGGATCTCATTTTTTCATTCATGGTATAGAATCTCCAATCTGCTCAATAGCAATAGTAGTTATTACTATTTTACCACATTAGAGTGAAAAAGTAAAGAGTTTTTTTGAATTTTTTCTAAAAAGTTCAAAAAACATTCAAGATATCTATACCTATAGTTTATCATAGCACAATTTTCTCGTTTTGTAAAGAGAAAATATGCACTTTGAATAAAATCGTGAATATCCACAAAGAAAGAGTATTTGCAAGCTAAAAATTGCTTAAATATAACAAGCATTTACTTAAAATTGCGTTAAATTTCACTTAAATTAAAAATAGGCAGAAAAAAGGAGAGTAATTGGTATAAAAACTCTCCAAAGTGACCAGACCGATAAGCCGGGTTCTGTCGTGTGCAGCAATTTATCTACGCTTACAGTCGCCCATAAGCTGAAGCCGTCATTACTTTGTATCCGCCGAGCCGACGTTGAGATACAAAGCACCAATAGACGTTGCATCGGATAGGGTTTACATAGCAGTGCAGTCTCCTGCACTCTGGTAAGCTCTTACCTCACCTTTCCACCCTTACCGCAAAAGCGGCGGTATATCTCTGTTGCACTAGCCCTAAGGTCGCCCTCGGCTGCCGTTAGCAGCTACCCTGCTCTATGATGCCCGGACTTTCCTCGTAAACTTAAACGTTTCCGCTGCTGCATAGTCTGCTCAAGGTACATTATAACATTTTTTTCTTTTCTTGTCAATGAAATCTCGAATCTATATATGTTAAAATAAAAAAATAATTATTTTTCGTGTCCGTTTTTTCCTTTTCATTTGAATGTATATAGTGAAGGGGGAATTTTACAAATGAATATTATGAATTTTCGTCATTATCTTTCGCATCGTCAGACATATCATTTAAAACCTTATTTTCAAGATTTTTCAGATATTTCTGTAATCCGATATCTGAACGGATAGAACATACAAGGTATGTAAAAAGATAAATGACAAAAGCAAATAAACCTATTGCAACAGCAAGCTGTAAAATATCATTTATGGCATAAACTACATCTTCAAAATAAATCTCCAACATATTACACCTTATATTAGTCCGAAATATGACAGTGCATTATAAATTCCGTCCTCTAAAAGGGGAGTTGTTATGTAGGAAACATAGGGGTAAATGGTCTCCGCACCGCCCATAGCAATACTGTTGGGAACTGCGCGAAGCATAGGCAAATCGTTGGCACTATCGCCGATTGCATAGGCATTTTCAAGGGATATTCCAAGCTTTTTGAGGATAATTTCAATAGCCGTAGCCTTTGAAAATCCAAGGGGAACATTTTCATAGAAGCCGTTGCCGCGGTCAATTATCTCAAAATATTTGCCTATTTCGCGGCGGAAAAGCTCCATATCGCAGTCGGGATTTTCCCAGATTACGAATTTATCAAAAATAAATTCATCGTCCTCAACGCGGCGGTCAACGGGAATGCCCTCCTCCACAAAGGTGATGAGGAAATCCTCTAAATCCGCACTTTTCGGGGAAAAATCGTCGAAAAAGTAGCCGTCTTTATGTTCATACACGGGAGTTACTCCTGTTGTGCGGATAAATTCCGCGATTTTACGGCAGAAATCTTGTTTCAGAGCATTGTAGAGCAATACCTCACCGTTCATTTCAATGTAAGTACCGCAGCCGCAAATTATGCCGTCAAAACCGAGGGAACGGATTTTCTTGTTGATATTGAAAAGGGTTCTTCCTGAGTTTACAAAGGTATAATGCCCGTTTTTCCGTGCCTTGTGGATAGCCTCAATGGTGCTTTCGGGGATTGTGAGGCTGCCGTCCTCAGTGGCGATAGTTCCGTCTATATCGAAGAAAATTATTGATTTTTCACTCATATTTTCGTTGTTATTCCTTTCCTTGCGCGAATATGTGCATCATTTCGTTGGTAAGGCTTAAATCATCAGGCTGACCTGTGATATTCTCGCGCTTAATCCAGCAGGCATTGCTGAGTTCTGATTTTTCAAGGGTGATTTCCGTGTCGCCGTCAACATCGCAGAAAAAGCCGAGAAGAAGACCAGCTGAAAATCCCCAGGGCTGTGATTTGTAGTAGCGGATATTCTTAACTTTAAGCCCCACTTCTTCCATAGCCTCGCGGCGGACGGTATCCTCGGGGGTTTCGCCGATTTCCATATAGCCTGCCACAAGAGCGTCACAGTTGACGCCGCGGCTTCTCACATAACGGGTTACAAGAAGCTTGTCACCGTTTGTAATACCCACGATTACAGCAGGATTTATACGGGGATATATAAGCTTTCCGCAGTCTGTACAGAGTAAAGCACGTTCACCAGTGCAGGGGATAGTCTTGCTGCCGCATTCTCCGCAGTATCGGCTTGCATTGTACCATTCCGAGAGATGATATGCCGTAAAAAGGGCGAATATTCTTGGGCGGAGCATAAATTTCTCGTTGCGGAGGGAACGTATATTCACCATTGAAAATCCCTCGTCAGCGGAGGAGTAATCATTGACAAGAAAATATTTTACATCTCCCACGGAAAAGAGATACTTCATCTCAGAGGGGTTTTTCATCTGTGAGATTGTAGGGAAAAGGCGTTCCGAAGCCATGTTGCACAGCACCTTATTGCCTCTGAAATACATAAGCATACTGTCATTATCGGGTTCAGCGTCGGCTATATATCGGTTATCAAGACCGAGTGGGGAAATATCCTGTATCATAAAAATACCTCATTTTGTGCAGGTTTTTCTGCGGATAGCTTTGTCATAATTCTGAATTCGTATGCTGTCATTGCTACTGCGACAATACCCGAAAGGAGGTCGCAGATAGGGCCTGTGTAGAGTATTCCGTCAATTCCCATGAACTTCGGAAGAACAAGCAGCACAGGAATAAAGAATATAATCTGTCGCGTCAGAGAGAGGAAAACGCCCTTGATTGGCTTGCCTATAGATGTGAAGAATGTGGAGGAAATAGGCTGAATACAGTTAAGCCAGGTAAAGAACAGGAATATTCTGAAAAAGTGACAGCCGAATTCAAAATATGTATCTGTACCTGTTCCAAAAAGTCCTAAAATCTGCTTTGGAATGAGCTGGAAGAAAACAAAGGCAATAACGGATATAACACCGCCGATTGTCAGTGCAAGCTTGTATGAGGACTTTACGCGGCTGTAGTTCTTGGCACCGTAGTTGAAGCTCTGAATAGGTTGTGCGCCCTGCGCAAGTCCGATTACAATTGAGAATACAATCATATTTACTTTCATAACGATACCTGCAACGGCAAGAGGCTCTTTTTCACCGTATATTGAAAGGCTGCCGTAGTGTTTCAGAGAATTGTTGAGTACAACCTGTACAAGGGCAATTGCAAGCTGATTGAAGCAGGAAGCCATACCAATTGCACATACCCTTGAAATCACCTTTAACTGCGGTACAAAGTGCTTTGCAGTAAGCTGTACTGTCTTGAATTTACGCACATAGAGGATAACTATAACAGCAGATACAACCTGTCCTATAACAGTTGCTGCCGCCGCGCCTTTCATTCCCCAGTCGAAACCGAGGACGAATAATGCGTCAAGGATTGTGTTTACAACAGCACCTACAAGGTTTAAAATCATTGTCATACCCGGGCTTCCGTCAGCACGGACGATGTGACCGCCGCCTGTTGCAAGTATAAGGAAAGGGAAGCCTATTGCTGATACAGCTACATAATCCTTTGCGTATGGGAGAATATCATCGGGAGAGCCGAAAAGCTTCAGTAAGGGAGTAAGGAAAATCAACGTAAACGCAGCTATTACAACGCCGATACCAGCAAGCATTGTAAGGGCATTTCCAGCGAAATATGCTGCACGTTTCGGATCACCCTTGCCCATTGTAAGGTTGAAGCAGGATGCTCCGCCGATGCCTAAAAGCAATGCTGCGGCGATACACAGAGTTGAGAATGGGAAAGCGATATTTGTGGCGGCATTTCCGTCTGTTCCTACACCCTGTCCTATGAAAAACTGGTCAACAATGTTGTACAAGGCACTTACAAGCATACCTATAATGCTTGGTATGGCGAAGTTCGCCATAAGCTTTGATACAGGGGCTGTACCAAGCGGATTATTCTTTTCGTTTTCTTTCATTTTAAAACCTTCTTTTCTTTATTTTACCTACATAATTATACACCCTATTTGATTTTTTTTCAAGTGTAATATTGACATTTATTTTTTATGAGGATATAATATAAACAGTATCGCAGATTTTGCGAAGAAATGGAGTGAATATTAATGGACGCTAACAAAAAGGCTGTAATCGAAAAAAGAATAATGAAAACAGGTGAAAATCTCCTCAAAAACAATATGGAGTTTCACTACGCTCCCACTGCGGCAGATGTTAAAGGCATTGTTGAAAGTTTGCTCAATGAGGGTGATGTCATAACTCACGGCGGCACTGTATCTATGGCGGAATGCGGCATAAAGGAGCTTATCGAATCCCCGAAGTATAACTACCTTGACCGTTCGAAAGTGGCTCCTGAGGAGGTTCCTGAGCTTTACAGAAAGGCATTTTTCGCCGATGTGTACATATCAAGCACAAACGCTGTAACAGAGGACGGTGTACTCTATAACGTGGACGGCAACAGCAACAGAATTGCCGCTATCGCTTTCGGCCCGAAATCTGTTATAATCATAGCAGGCTATAATAAGATTGTAAGAAATCTGGATGAGGCTGAAATACGCGTAAAAACAGAGGCTGCGCCTCCTAACTGTATCCGTCTCAGCTGTAAAACTCCCTGTGCTGAAACAGGAGAGTGCATCTCTCTCGGCAAGGATTGCCACGAAATGGCTGACGGCTGCAAGGGTGACGGACGTATCTGCTGCAATTACCTCATTTCTGTACAGCAAAGACATAAAAACCGTATCAAGGTTATACTTGTGGGTGAGGAATTGGGATATTGATTGTTATGCAAAACTAACACAATATTGACATTCTTTTATCAAAAGCCCTTGATTATATTTTCAAAATGTAGTATAATATTATTGT
Source organism: Ruminococcus sp. (assembly GCA_045531615.1). Classification (GTDB taxonomy): domain Bacteria; phylum Bacillota; class Clostridia; order Oscillospirales; family Ruminococcaceae; genus Ruminococcus. The sequence goes on along the minus strand of JAZSEJ010000030.1, from coordinate 22,651 downwards.
ATGTGGAATGGCTGCGGACAGGCTCCGCTTCTGTTCCGATATTGCATTGATAATTCCCATAGAATTGTCAATGCTAAATTCCCGAAAGGAGTATTAAAAATGATTTATTCTCACGAAGTTGAAACAATGTGCCCTATCGCACAGGGCGTTGCTCACGGCGCAGCTCCTATCCCCGAAGAGGCTAAGTGGGTAAAGGCTAAGGAAATCAAGGACATTTCCGGCTTTACACACGGTATCGGTTGGTGTGCTCCTCAGCAGGGTACCTGCAAGCTCACTCTCAACGTTAAGGAGGGCGTTATTCAGGAAGCTCTCGTTGAGACAATCGGCTGCTCAGGTATGACACATTCTGCTGCTATGGCATCTGAAATTCTCCCCGGCAGAACAATCCTTGAGGCTCTTAACACAGACCTCGTTTGTGACGCTATCAATACAGCTATGAGAGAGCTTTTCCTCCAGATCGTTTACGGTCGTTCACAGTCTGCTTTCTCTGAGGGCGGTCTCGTTGTTGGTGCTGGTCTTGAGGACCTTGGTAAGGGCCTCCGTTCACAGGTTGGTACAATGTACGGTACTCTCGCAAAGGGTCCCCGTTACCTCGAAATGACAGACGGTTATGTTACAGGTCTTGCTCTTAATGAGGAAAACGAGATCATCGGCTACAAGTTCGTTAACTTCGGCAAGATGATGGACTTCATCAAGGCTGGCGATGACGCTAATACTGCATTTGAGAAGGCTCAGGGACAGTACGGCAGAGTTGCTGACGCTGTTAAGATCGTTGATCCCAGAAAAGAATAAGGAGGACTTGTACAATGGCTTTATTTGAATCATATGAGAGAAGAGAAAAGCAGATCCTTGACGTAATCAAGGCTTACGGCATCAACTCTATTGAAGAGTGTGCTGACGTATGCAAGGAAAAGGGTCTTGACATCTACAAGCTTATTGAGGGCATTCAGCCTATCTGCTTCGAGAACGCTAAGTGGGCTTACACTGTAGGCTGCGCTATCGCTATCAAGAAGGGCTGCACAAGAGCTGCTGACGCTGCTGCTGCTATCGGTGAGGGCCTCCAGGCTTTCTGTATCCCCGGTTCAGTTGCTGACCAGCGTAAGGTTGGTCTCGGCCACGGTAACCTCGGCAAGATGCACCTCGAGGAGGAGACAGAGTGCTTCGCATTCCTCGCAGGTCACGAGTCTTTCGCTGCTGCTGAAGGTGCTATCGGTATTGCTGAAAAGGCAAACAAGGTACGTAAGAAGCCCCTCCGTGTTATCCTTAACGGTCTTGGTAAGGATGCTGCTCAGATTATCGCTCGTATCAACGGTTTCACATACATTGAGACAGAGATGGATTACAGCACAGGTGAGGTTAAGGAAGTATTCCGCAAGGCTTATTCCGATGGTCTCCGTTCAAAGGTTAACTGCTACGGCGCTAACGACGTAACAGAGGGCGTTGCTATCATGTGGAAGGAAAACGTTGACGTTTCTATCACAGGTAACTCCACTAACCCCACACGTTTCCAGCACCCTGTTGCAGGAACATATAAGAAGGAGCGTACAGACGCTGGCAAGAAGTACTTCTCAGTTGCTTCAGGCGGCGGTACAGGACGTACTCTCCACCCCGATAATATGGCTGCAGGTCCTGCTTCCTACGGTATGACAGATACTCTCGGTCGTATGCACTCTGATGCTCAGTTTGCTGGTTCTTCTTCAGTTCCTGCTCACGTTGAGATGATGGGTCTTATCGGTGCAGGTAACAACCCAATGGTTGGTATGACTGTTGCTTGCGCTGTTGCTATTGAGGAAGCTATGAAGTAATTCGGAATTCCGATATAACGCTTAATGACACGGTATCACTTTGGTGATGCCGTGTTTTTTATTTTTTTACTTGATTAATGTGGAAATGTATGCTATAATAAATGAGATAGAAATCAAAGGAGTTCAGAAAATGCAAAGAAGTAAATTACTCCCTCTTATTGAGGGTGCTTTTGTTATAGCTATGGGCGTAGTTCTCAGCTATGCCATAATTTTTAAGCTGCCCTGGGGCGGCACAATTACTCTGCTTAGTATGCTTCCTGTGGCGATGTACAGCATAAAATACGGCATTAAAAAGGGGATTATGATTTCCTTTATATTCTCGCTGTTTCAGTTTATGCAAGGTATAGGCGACGGCATATTTGCCTGGGGACTTACTCCTGTTATGTTGATTTCCTGTATACTGCTTGATTATATCTTAGCATTTACTCTTATCGGATTTGCAGGTATTTTTCGCAGTAAGAGCATAAAGGGCTGGATATGCGGCACGGCTGCTGCGCTGTTTGCACGTTTTATCTGCCATTTTATCAGCGGAGCTGTGATATTTCATAGTGCAGGAAAGCTATGGGAGGGTTTTACTACAGATAATACGTTTCTTTACAGCCTGATTTACAATGGCTGCTATATGCTTCCTGAAATTATTTTTACCTGCATTGGTGCATATGTCCTTTTCAGAGTGCCTGTTATGAGAAAAATGATAGAAGGGAACCTCTAAAAACCTCCCTCACGGCTAAATTTCTATGACAAATATCATTTACTGCGTTGCCAAACCTTGCAATACATCAAGTATTACTGCGGTTTGTCGCCTTGTAACTGATATTTGTCATATACGAAATTTCGCTCGTGTTCCGGTTTTTAGAGAACCCCAGAAAATATTCCAAATCGTCCGCAGAAATAGACTGTGGACGATTTTTTGCCATTTTTTAATAAAATGTAAATTTTTTGGAAGAATATAGATAAAAAATAAAAAATCTATTGAAATCTTATGTGCATTGTGTTATAATCAAAGTAGCTGTATATTTATCTTTTTTAGGGTGATGGGAGTGAATATTAATGTCCGGAAAAAATACAGAAAATATCAATGAACTTCATAAGGAATTGCTTAATTCCGTCAGCTGCGGTGTTTTTGCCTATACTGTGCCGCAATTTGAGATTGTTACGATAAATGACGTGGCTCGTGATATCATAGAATGTGGGAAAGAGGATAGCATAATAGATGCTTTCAAGAAATTCTACGAGGAAATGATTCATCCCGAAGACAGAACAAGAATTCTTCATGATAATACGCAGATAGAGAAAAACGGCGGCGAGATAATTCACGAATATCGTATAATCGGAAAAAGCGGAGTGAAGTATATCCGTTCGGTTTCGAAAAGACTTGAATTTAAAAACGGGCAGAAATATATTCTTGCCTCTTTCAATGATATAACAAGTTACATCAGACTTATGAATTCACTTAAAAGGGAACGCAAAAGCTGTCGCGAAGCTTTGATAAAAAATTGTGAATTCGGATTTTTCTTTGACCTTACAGAGGGTCTTGTCTATGAGGAATTTGTTACGGCTCACGAGTTGAGTATCGCCAGAATGCTTGGATTGGAAGTTCCTGTGAATTTCGATGAGTTAACACAGGAATATGTTAAGGCAGTTAATCCTGTGTTTGCTGAAAAAGGAATGGAAAAATACCTTACGCAAAAAGGACTTGTTGCGGCTTATGAAAAAGGGCAGACTTGTGTTATTACTGAATACTACGTGCCCGCTGAGAATAAGTACATACGTACAAACGCCATTATTTCAAAGGATGACGAAACTGGACATCTACAGGCGTTTATTGTAGCCGATGATATAACAGAAATTCGAAAAAATGACGAGGAGCAGCGCAGAACGCTTATAAATCAGAACTTGCAGCTTCTTTCACTTACTGATGAAATAACAGACCAGCTTGGAAGTGGTATTCTTGCGTATACTCTGCCAGACAGGCATATTCTTGTATTCAATCAGGAAGCAAGGAGGATGTTTGACGCTCCTGAAATGCAGTCAAGAATTCTGAATTTCGATGTTTCGCACAGAGTTATACCGGAAGATAAGATAATAGTAAGTAAAGCTGTCAGAAAGCTTGAAAAACCTGGAGACAGCGTTGAATATTCTTTTCATAATCTGAGAAAAGACGGTACTGTTGCCGCCTTGAAATGTACTACAAAGCTGCTCAGCTTTCCTGACGGGGGAAAATACATCCTCAGCTCGATTATTGATATTACGGAGCAGGAGGCTTTTGAAAAGCGCCTTGAGGAGGAGCGTCAGCGATATAAAACTGCACTTTCAATCGGAAGTTTTGCGTTTTTCTCAATTGACCTTACAGAGGGCAAGCTGTGTGAACCTGTAATCACAAAAAATGGTGAAAATCTTTTCAATGAATTCGGTATATCTATTCCTGCATATTATGATGATTTTGCCCGTAGTATGTTCAGTGAGAAACGTATTATATCCGATAACGAAAAAATCAATATGCTTAGGAGCAGAAAACGGCTTATTGCCGCATATAAGGAGGGGACAGCTGTAATTGACCTCGATTACGGTGTTCCGGACAAAAACAGAAATATTCACCTTATAGTTATGCTTCACAAAAAGGATAAAAACGTAATTGCCAGCTTTATTTTTTATGATAACAAATAATGGCATTTCTATTGACTTTTAATTGAAAATATTGTATAATATTTATACCGCACATATTTTGTGCGGTATTGCATTAGAGGAGAAAAATTCAATGGATAGGGAAAAATACATAAATCCCATAAAAGGTGTAATAATAACACCTGAGCAGATACAGGAAAAGGTAAAAGAGGCAGGAGCGTACATTGACAGCCTTTACGACGGCAAACCGATACTCCTCGTGAGCATCCTCAACGGCAGCTTTGTATTTACAGCTGACCTTGCAAGAGCAGTATCTGTTCCATGTGAAGTAGCTTTTATGGCAGCAAGAAGCTATAAAGGTACAGAATCTACGGGGAATGTGGAAATTATCCTTGATATTGAAAACGACCTTTCCAAATACAATGTAATTATTGCTGAGGATATTGTAGATACAGGCCGTACTTTGAAAAAAATCACGGAAATTCTGAAATCAAGAAAGCCGCATACATTCAGAGTGGTAACACTTTTAGATAAGCCTGACCGTCGTGTTGTTGATTTTGCGGCGGATTATATCCTGTTTGATATTCCCGATGTTTTTGTTGTGGGATACGGTCTTGATTATGACGGATACTACAGAAATCTTCCATATATAGCTGAATTGTGAGGTGTTCTATATGAATACAGGGAAAAGAAAAGTCGTACTTATCGGTACGGGTATGGTTGGCATGAGCTTCGCATACGCCCTTGTAAATCAGGGTGGAATATGCAACGAGCTTGTACTCATCGACATCAACAAAAAACGTGCAGAGGGCGAGGCTATGGATTTGAATCACGGTCTTGCTTTCGGCAAATCAAATATGAAAATTTATGCAGGTGAATACAGTGACTGTAAGGACGCGGATATCATTGTAATTGCCGCAGGAGTTGCTCAGAAGGAGGGCGAAACCCGTCTTGACCTGCTGCAGCGTAATGCGGAAGTATTCCGTTCTATTATTACTACCGTTGTCAAATCGGGATTTGACGGCATTTTCCTTGTTGCCACAAATCCTGTCGACATTATGACAAGAGTTACCTATGAGCTTTCACGCTTTGGTGCTTCAAGGGTTATCGGTACGGGTACATCCCTTGATACAGCCCGTTTGCGCTATCTTTTAGGCGATTATTTTATGGTTGACCCTAAGAATATTCACGCTTATGTTATGGGCGAACACGGAGACAGCGAATTTGCTCCTGTATCACAGATGATGCTTGCTACAAAGCGTATTTCTGAAATTCTTGAAGATAAATGCAATGGCTACTGTCTTGAGGATATGAAGAAAATCGAGGAGCAGGTGCGTACTGCCGCATACAAGATAATTGAGGCGAAGAATGCCACTTATTATGGCATAGGAATGGCTATAACACGTATTGTCAAGGCTATACTTGGCGATGAAAACAGCGTACTCACCGTATCGGCAAAGCTGTGCGGAGAATACGGATGCCGCAATGCTTTTGCAGGAGTTCCCTGTATAATCGGCAGAAATGGTGTTAAAGAGATAATTGAGCTGTCACTTACAGAAGATGAGCTGAACAGCTTTAAAAATTCCGTTGATGTCCTTGAAAAAGGCTTTGAGGGAGTAATTTAAGTTTTGGGGCGGATAATATCCGCCCGAAATTCAGTAACATATTTTTTATTGGAGGAAAAGATGAAAGCATTAAAAATTATTTCTGCATTTACAGCTGCGGCAATGCTCAGTGGCTGTTCATTTATTTCAAATCTTACAGAAGAAATTACAACGATAAACGAAATAGAGCAGCCTGTTATGCCGGTTGCGAACGAAATGCCTGATGTTGAAGAAGTAAGAGATTTTGTTTACGATTTGGAGTGGTATGACGAGCTTTGCGAAGGACTTCTCAGCGGTGATCCTATTGTAAGAGTTGAGTATAAGGTGAAGTCTCGCGAGGTTGAAAGGGCGCTTGTACAGCTTAGAAACGATTGCCCTGAGGTTTTCTGGGACGGCAATACATATTATTCCGAAACTGCTCCGGGCGGTGCAGATGTACATATTTCCGTCCTTGACGGTGTAGACGAGGAAGATATCCCCGAAATGATCGAGGAAATATACGAGGCGGCAGAGAAGATTGTGGAGCAGATTCCATCGGGCAGCAATGATTATGAAAAGGTGTTGTTTGTACACGATTACATCATAGAAAATACTAAATATGACCATATAGGCGCGTTACTCCAAAATAAGGGAATGTGCCATAATATATATGGCTGCCTTATTGAGGGTAAGGCTGTATGTATCGGCTATGCAGAGGCATTTCAGCTTATAATGAATATGCTTGACATTGAAAGCGGTGTATGTACAGGCTCCAATCACGCCTGGAACTACGTAAAAATTGACGGGGAGTACTACTGGATAGATACAACCTGGGACGACGACGATAGCGGAGAGCCGATTCACACATACTTCCTTGTTACAACAGACCAGCTTCTCCGCAGCCGCACCTTCGATACACTCCAGCCATATGTACCCGAGTGTACAGAGACTGAAAGCAATTATTTTGTGAAAAATGGCGGATATTTCGAGACTTACGACGAAAAGGAAGTTCTGGGATATGTGGGCGAAAACTCCGACAAGGAAAAATGTCAGATTATGTTTGGCAGCTATGAAGCCTACAGCGAGGCACTGAATGAACTTATTGGAAAATCAAAGCTTACAAGAGCAAATGGCGTAGACGATTTAAGATATACCCGTACAGACGAGATGTTCTGCCTTACACTGCTTTTAGGCGGTGATGAGTAATGAAATGCCTGAAAACAGTGGCTTTTGCTTTGTGCGGAGCATTTCTGCTTACAGGCTGTGAAAGCGTCCCGTATACAGGTTTTTCTGAAACTGAGGTTAGTACTCAGCAGTTTTCAATTGATGAGGAAAGACTGTACAGCAGCCTTGCTAAGGAGCTTCAGCAGGGGAGTACAACCATAGATTTTGACGGCAACTTCTCCAACGAGTCTATGAATGATGCTCACCAGAGAATCAAGCAGAGATATCCCGAGTTTTTCTGGATTGATTCATATGTGACAATCGAGGAAAACAATCGTATAACCTGCAATTTTGACGCTATGCCTGAATTTTCCGTCGGTGAAATTACAACAATGCTGACGGAGCTTGAAAGTGCTGCTGACGCTATAATATCGGGTATGCCCGACGGCCTTGATGATTTTGGAAAAATCCTCTATGTCCACGACTATATCGCTGAAAATACGGTTTATGCCAATGAACAGAAGGGCGTTGACGAAATAGGGCTGTGGGATACGGCATATGGCTGTCTTGTGCAGGGAAAGGCTCTGTGCGGGGGATATTCCGACGGTTTTTCCTATGTTATGAAGCGCATGGGTATAGAGTGCGGAGTTGTAAGCGGTGAAACTGCCGATGAAAACGGGCAGATGACAGGTCACGCGTGGAATTACGTAATGCTGAACAATAAGTATTACTGGCTTGACCTTACCTGGAATGACACGGACGATGAGAAAAATCCCGTAATCCATAGTTATTTCCTCATTGATGATACACGTATGAGTAAAAATCGTATAATCGGCAAAAATCAGTTTTTTGTTCCGAGCTGTTACTCTATGGAGGATAATTACTATGTCCGCCACAACAGTTATATCACTGTATATAGCCCTGATGTGGTAGGGGAGGCTATAGTCTCATTTCCTGCAGCAGGAAAGGTTGAAATGATGTTTGCAGATAAATCTGCATATGACAACGCATTAAAGGGGCTTTTTGAAGACGGTGAGCTGTGGGAGCTGACGGAATATGCTGAAATAAGCGAATCTGTAAGCTATATGACAAATGATGATTTGTATATTCTGAGTATACAATACTGATGAAAAAGGGTATCGCAAAGCGATACCCTTTAATGTTATTTCTTGAAAAGCTGTCTGAGAACAAGACCGCCGCCTGCTGCGGTGAGTCCGAACATAAGCACAAACATATATGCGTTTGTTGTTCTCCAGTGCATACGGACGCTCATAAGTACCGCCGCAAGGATAATAACAAGTCCCACGGCAATGAATATCCAGCCGAAGATTTTTCTGTCCATAAGGAACAGCATAACAACACCTATGAAAAGGGGAACGAAAATAGTTCCGTTTGGCAGATTGAATCCGCCGAAGCTGAATAAATAGCCGCCGTAGCCCCATGTGCTTTCGATATTCAGATTCTGGAATATCATAAACACACCAGCTGCCAGCATAAGGAGTCCCACGAAGAATTGTAACAGATCGCTTCTGTTCTTCTCACGTGCATCGTTGTAATCCTTAAGATCACGGTAAGCTCTGTCAAGCTCGTTTTCGTATTTTGATTTCTTTGCCATTGTTTTTACCTCCAATAATCATTATATCTCCAAAACAAGCGGATTACTTGTTTTCAAGAGCAGTAATAAGGTCAACTCTGCGCTGATGTCTGCCGCCCTCAAATCCTGTTGTGAGGAAAATTTCGGCAAGCTCGCAGGCAAGTCCTACACCTGTAGTTCTTGCACCCATACACATAACGTTTGAATCATTGTGAAGACGTGTATACTTCGTTGAGAATGAGTCTGCGCAAAGTGCAGCGCGGATTCCCTTTATCTTATTTGCGGCAATTGACATACCAATACCTGTGCCGCAGAGCAGAATGCCCTTTTCGCATTCGCCTGATGTAACAACACCGCATACAGCCTCAGCCATATTGGGGTAGTCGCAGGGTTCACCGTCAGTACCCATATCCTTAAATTCAAAGCCCTTTTCTGAAAGAACCTTGATAATTTCCTTTTTCATTTCAACAGCTGCGTGGTCGCATCCGATAGCAATCATTTTGTATTCTCCTTATTTTCAAGAATTTTTTCAGCCTGTACTTTTTGCAGATATGAAGCGTCCAGTTCTTTTGGGGAAACGAATTCCTTTGAAAGTGCTCCCAGACATACGCCGCAGGCTGACTGTAACCGTCCCTGTGGGGGAGCGATTATAAACATCGGTGAACGATATGTTGTGAAGAACTCTGCCGCACCGTCGCCGCAGAGCATAACCTCCGTGCCGTTGAGGGCGAGGAATTCCGCCAGCTCGTCACAGCTGAGAAGCTGCTCCTCCATAACAGTTTCAAGGGCATAGCAGTCGCTTCTGTAAACGGCAGCGTATACTAAATCCGCCCTTGCTTTCATAACGGAGCATATAACTCCCTTGTAAGCGATGTTATTGCAGGCGAGAGCTTCAAGAGTTGAAACTCCGCAGCATTTGCAGTCAAGAGCAAAGCCCATAGCCTTTACACCTGCAATACCTATACGAAGTCCTGTGTAGCTTCCGGGGCCTTTTGCAACAGCAATAAGGTTTATATCCTTTACAGATTTTCCTGCCTGTTCAATAAGGCTTTTCACCATAGGCATAATAATCTGAGAGTGAGTTTTCTGCGTATACAGCGAGGTTTCGGCAATAATAACCTCGTTATCTGTATCAAAAAGGGCAGCGGAAGCAACTTTACCCGATGTATCAATTCCAAGCAGAAGCAAAGCGTTCATCTCCCTCTAAAGTGATTTCACGTTTATGCTCGTCAAGAGCATTGATTGTAATATTTATAATTTTTCCCGTAAGATATTTTTCGATATTTTCCGACCACTCAACAGCGGCAATATTGTTGGCAAAATCGTAATCATAGAAGCCACAGGATTCAAGATCCCATTCGCTTGTGATACGGTACATATCAAAGTGGTAAAGATTGATGTTTTCTCCGATGTACTCATTTACAAGGGCAAAAGTAGGGGAGGTTACAACATCGCCCAGACCAATGCCAAGGGCAAGGCCTCTTGTAAAGGTAGTCTTGCCTGCGCCTAAATCGCCTTTGTATGTGATAATATCACCTTTTCTGAGAAGTTTGCCAATTTCAGCAGCGGCTTCTATCGTATCTTCGGGAGAATTTGTTATAATAGTTCTTGTCATATCAGAAAAGTCCTGAGATATTGCCGTTATTGTCGCAGTCGATATTCAGAGCTGAGGGCTTCTTGGGAAGTCCGGGCATAGTGAGAATATCGCCAGTGTAGATAACTACAAAGCCTGCACCAGCGGAAAGCTTAGCGTCACGTACAGTAATTCTGAAATTCTTGGGCTTGCCCAGGAGAGTGGGGTCGTCAGAGAGGGAATACTGTGTCTTGGCAACGCATACAGGCAGATTGCGGAATCCGATACCCTCGATTTCCTTTATAGCCTTTTCAGCCTGTGATGTGAAGTTTACGCCGTCAGCACGGTATATTTCCTTTGCAAGGATTTCAATTTTATCCTTGATTGGCAGCTCTGTTGAGTAGAGGGGACGGAAGCCGTCACTGTCATTTTCAGTGAGAGCGATGGTCTCGCATACTTTTGTTGCAAGGTCTGTGCCGCCTTCGCCGCCCTTTGCGAATACCTCGCACATAGACACCTCAACACCCATTTCGGAGCAGAAATTGCGTACAAATTCAACCTCAGCGTCAGTATCTGTGTGGAAGCGGTTAATAGCAACAACAACGGGAACGTGGAATTTATGCATATTCTCGATATGTGTCTGTAAATTTACAATACCCTTTTCAAGCGCCCACATATTTTCCTTTACAAGGTCAGTCTTGGGAACTCCGCCGTTATATTTCAGCGCGCGGATAGTAGCAACGAGAACAACGCAGGAGGGTTTAAGACCTGCATAGCGGCACTTGATATCGAAGAACTTTTCAGCACCTAAATCAGAGCCGAAGCCTGCCTCAGTAATGCAGTAATCGCCTAATTTAAGAGCAAGCTTTGTAGCGCGTACAGAGTTGCAGCCGTGAGCGATATTTGCAAATGGGCCGCCGTGGATAAATGCAGGATTATTTTCAAGGGTCTGCACAAGATTAGGCTTGAGAGCGTCCTTTAAGAGTGCTGTCATAGCGCCTGTACAGCCGAGCTGTTCAGCGAATACTGGCTTGCCGTCAAGGTCGTAGGCAACGAGGATATTGCCAAGACGCTTTTTAAGGTCGGCTAAATCAGTAGAAAGGCAGAGTATAGCCATAACCTCAGAGGCAACGGTAATCTGGAAGCCGTCCTCACGGGGAATACCGTTTGCCTTGCCGCCAAGACCAATAACAGTATTGCGGAGGGCACGGTCGTTCATATCGAGACAACGCTTGAAAAGTACACGGCGCTGGTCGATGCGAAGCTCATTTCCCTGCTGAATGTGGTTATCCAGCATAGCGCAGAGGAGGTTGTTTGCAGCTGTGATAGCATGCATATCTCCTGTGAAGTGGAGGTTGATATCCTCCATAGGCACAACCTGAGCATATCCGCCGCCTGCAGCACCGCCCTTGATGCCGAAAACAGGTCCGAGGGAAGGCTCACGGAGAGCAAGAACGGCATTTTTGCCTATTTTGCCCATAGCCTCAGCAAGACCTACGCTGACGGTAGTTTTACCCTCGCCTGCCGGAGTGGGATTTATAGCAGTTACAAGTATCAGCTTGCCGTCGGGACGGAAAGCGGTCTGTGAGTAAAGATTTTCGGAAAGCTTTGCTTTGTAGTGACCGTATGGTTCGAGATTTTCCTCAGAAATTCCGAGTGATGAAGCAATCTCATTAATTTTTTTCATTTTCGCTCCCTGAGCGATTTCTATATCAGTAAGCATAGTTAATACCTCCGAATACAAGTAAATTGGTGTGTGAAATATCCACAACTAACATTATACCATATACTGCAAAAAAAATCAATATATATCCTGAGATTTTTTACATTATTCGTGTTATTCACCCCTCTACTATATACATTCAAACGAGAAGACAAAAACGGACATAAAAAACGAAAATTTTTATTTTTTAACTAAACATCGTGGGATTTCGTGTTACTATCATATTAAAAATTATTACAGAAAAGTACATCCCTTGAAATAAAATGAAATATGTGATATAATGGTAAACACAGAAAAATACAGGAAAACTTTTCTGTACGAAAAAGGAGATGTTATTTATGGAATCTGCAGTATATGCTGCTGTATTGCTGGATATATGTGCTATTGTGCTGATTTTTGTATCCTATGTGGAAAAGCGTTCAGGTGAAAAAAGGTGGAGCAAGACCTCCGATGATATGGAGCTTACCGACGAAAGCCGTATATATCGCCTTGAATGCGACGAAATACTCATAGGCAGACACGCCTCTGCTGACATACGCATACAGGATATGTCTGTATCACGCTATCACGCAATGCTTAACGTTACCGACGGAAAATGGATGATAACGGATATAGGCTCAAAATCGGGTTTGTTTGTAAATGGCGAGCCTGTGCGGCACGTCCGCCTTTATGAGGGGGATGTCATTACTCTCGGAAACCGCGATTTAATTTTCAGGAAAAGGAGGGTGCATAAATGAGCGGAGCATTATCTTACCTGCTGTCATGTATATTCGTTGTGGCTGTTCACGGCTCAATGCTTCTGAATGTGTACACCAACGGAAATTATAGCAGCATCAATGATGTAATTGGTCTTAGTGCGGCTGTAATACTGCTTGACGCGGTATATTTCATAATTATGCCATTCTTTAAGCACCGTACATATGCAGTGGATTTTATGCTGCTTCTCATACTAAATATGAGTATGATTTTCCAATCCTGCTTCGGTGGAGTTCATTTTGATACAAAGCATTTCATTACGATTATAGCCGCCCTTGTGTCCTGCCGTATAGGGTATATGCTGTGCCGCAATCATCGCTGGATACAGACGAAAAAGAAGTTCATATGGGCAGGTATCGGCATACTTTTAGTTGTGATACTTCTTTTTACAGGCAGCAGAAGTATGTGGATAGACTTAGGCTTTATGTCAATACAGCCCTCGGAATTTATCAAGCCTCTCCTTGTTCTTGCCTGTGCTACGTCAATTGCGGAGCAGCAGAACAGAAAAAAAGTCTGGGGTTTCAATGTGGTGTACGATAACCTCATAGTATTCGGCATAACAGCGGTTGTAATACTTTTCCAGTGGTGGTGCCGCGACCTGGGAAGCATACCCACCTTTGCGGCAATATACGCCTCCTGCTTCTTTATGAGAATATGCTATCCCAAGGCGAAATTCTCAAAGAAAACCCTTATTATAGCAGGTTCTGTTGTGGCAGTTGCGGCGATTATCGGCATAATCCTTGCTCCTGCATATGTTAAGGCAAGACTTTTTGCCGATATATGGAGCAATCCCGACGAGGACGGATATCAGCAGACAAAGGCGCTTATATCCATAGCAGAGGGCGGCTGGTTCGGAAAAGGCCCCGGAAAGGGCTTCCTCCACGAGGTTTTTGCCTACGAAAGCGATATTGTATTTGCTACAATCAGCGAGGAATGGGGACTTCTCTTTGCTCTTATGACTGTGCTTATGCTTGTGCTTATTGTGGCTATGCCCCTTGTAAATCCGCCCCGTTCATACTATCACGGAACAATGTGCGCAGGAGTATGCGCCGCATTTACAATGCAGATGGCGCTGAATATCTTCGGTTCCTGCAATATGATACCCTTTACAGGTGTAACTTTGCCATTTATTTCGGCAGGCGGCAGTTCAATGGTAACAAGCGGACTTATGATAGGTATGATTATTGCAGCACAGTCGCCTGTATTTGCTAATCCCACCAATAAGAAAAAGAAGAAAAAGCATAAGCAGCAGAAAAGGAGGACAGTATGAAAAGTATAAAACGATGTCAGCTTGTAATGACTCTGTTTCTCCTGGGATTTTTAGCAGGTTTAGGAGTTCTTACGGCGAGAATATACAAGGACGCTCCTTTTTATATAACCCATTCCGATAATTACCGCCTGGGCAGGGTATACGACAGGTACGATGATGTGCTTTTTGACGGCACAAAAAAGATTGATAAGCCTGATAATTATCTCATAGATGTGGGAAATCTCATAGGCGACGATAAGGGACAGATGGAAAATACCCTTGTGGCGCAGAATATCGGTAAACTGAGCAATTACAGCTTCAACAGCGGAATTGAAAACAAGAACGGCAAGGCGGCTATATATACAACCCTTGACCATACGGCAAATCGTGCGGCATATGACGCATTTATGGGTGCTGACGGCTGTATTGCCGCATATAACTACAAGACAGGAGAGCTTCTTGTCTGCGCAAGTCTGCCGAATATTGACCCCCGTCACGGCTATGGCGGTATAGAAAATATGAAATCGGGAACACTTATGTCAAAGGCGATGTACGGAACCGTTCCCGGTTCTACGCAGAAAGTATCAACAGTTATAATGGCTATGGAAATTCTCGGACAGGATGGGCTTTTTGCTAAAAGCTACAGCTGCGGCGGATACTATATGAACGGCACAGGCGGAAAAATCGACTGTCACAACAGCTGGGGACACGGCACGCAGAATATACAGCAGGCGGTGGAAAATAGCTGTAATCCCTTCTTTGCGCAGCTTATCGAGGACGGGGATATGCCTCTTGAAAGCATAACGGAGATATATACACGTCTTGGATATAACGTAAGCAGCGGCGAAACCGACGATGAGGACAAAGAGGATGAGGAAAAGGAGCAGGAGTATATTGATATTGACGGTATACAGTGCTTCAAAGCGTCCACAACCCTCACAGATACAGCTGATTTTGCTACACAATGGGGATGTATCGGACAGGGCGAAACCCTTGCAAGCCCCATACAGCTTATGATGTGGCAGAGTGCCATAGCTAACGGCACTGGAAAAATGACAATGCCATATCTTATTGAAAAGGTGACTGATGTTGAGGGAAACATCACTGAAACTGCAAAGACTGAATACAGCGAGCAGCTTTTCAGCAAGGAAACAGCCGCATCTGTAAAGCAGATACTTCTGACGAATGGTGCAAATCACTATCAGTACTCAATTCCTGGCTATAAGGTGGCTATAAAAAGCGGTACAGCGCAGGTAAAGCACGGTGCGGAGGAAAACGCGCTTCTCGTGGGATTTGTCGATGACAAGGATTTCCCCATAGCCTTCTGCGTAGTCCTTGAAAATAAGTACAGCACCCCTGCTGTGGCTGAAAATATCGTTACAACGATGCTGAACAGCCTGTCAAGATAATTTCTGAAAAATGTCAGATTTAACAAATATTGCCTTTGAGTTTATACAAATTATACAAAGTTAACAAAATAGTATTGTAAATGTGATTTTTTTATGGTATAATATAACTGTGGAAAAGATATTCCGCATCATAAGCCGTTCTCCGATGTGCAAGAGCAGACGGGGGACTAAATAAGGAGGATTACTATATGAAAACAACTATTACAGCAAAGAAAATGCAGATTCCGCAGAATTTCACCGAATACGCAGAAGCAAAACTTGATTCAAAGCTCAGCAAATTTTTCGGAGATGAAGCAGACGCAAAGATCGTTCTTTCAGAGGTAAAGAATCAGATTGTTGTGGAGCTTACAGTAAAATATAACAGCGTAATCTATCGTGCAGAGCGTACAGCTATTGATAAGAACGACGCTCTTGATGACGCAATTGATAAGATTATCAGACAGATTCGCAAGAATAAGACAAAGCTTGAAAAGAAGCTGAAGGATACAGCATTTAAGGAGACATTTGCAGAGCCTGTTGAGGAGGTTTCAGAGTACAATGTTATCAAGGAGAAGAAGTTCGAGGTTCGTCCTATGGACGTTGAGGAGGCTATCCTCCAGATGAATCTTCTCAGCCACACATTCTTTATGTTCCTCAATGCAAAGACAGGAAATATCAATGTAGTTTACAAGCGTACAGACGGAAATTATGCCGTTCTTGAGCCTGATGTAAAGTAAATGTATATTCAAGGGCGGAGGATTTTCTTCCGCCTTGTCTTGTGGGGATTAAAAATTATAGGGGGATTATATTATGATAATGGAATTTATTGTAAGTCTGATTTTAGAGGGGACGCTTGAGGCAGGTACAAGTAAAAAAGTGCCTTTGCCTTTGAGGATACTTTTGCTTCTTGTTTTCTTCGCGTTTTATGGTGCTTTAATCAGTGTTTTTATAATGATTGGAGCAAGTGCTTTAAAAGACGGGAGAATTTTCGGAGCAATAGTAATGTTTGCAATATCTGCAATAATTGCATTAATGGTTATTGTGTGGTTTATCAGAACTTGCAAATCTAAACACATAAGATAATATTCAATGAAGCCTGAGGTGTAAATCTCGGGCTTTTTATTTGCTAATAGCTCGGACATAAAAAGACTTGACATTCCCGAAATATAGTGTTATAATCTTTAGGCGTGAACAAAAATATAGAAAGAACGGAGATTTTATGCTGAAAAGATTCAGAGAAAAATATATAGGCGACAGGCAGTTCTATAAAAATGTGCTGTTTATGGTAATACCGATGATTCTGCAAAATCTCGTTACCAATTTTGTAAGCCTTATTGATAATATAATGGTGGGACAAGTCGGTACGGAGCAGATGAACGGCGTATCAATTGTAAATCAGTTTATATTTGTGTTCAATATAACCATATTCGGCGCCGTTGCAGGCCCCAGTATCTTCGGAGCTCAGTTTTTCGGCAAGGGCGACCACCAGGGGCAGAAATACACTGTAAGATACCGCCTTATTGCCGTATCGCTGATTATTGCCCTCGGTGCGGCTATATTCTGGTTTTTCGATGAGCCGCTTATCAGTCTTTTTATAAGCAAGGATGACGCTCCCGAAAGAATAGCGGCAACGATGAAATACGGCAAGGAATATATGCTGTATATGCTTCTTGGTCTTGTACCCTTTGGTATCGGTCAGGCTTATTCCAGCGTAGTCCGTGAATGCGGTGAAACACGTATACCTATGATTGGTTCAATGGCGGCTGTAGTATTCAATGTGTTCCTGGATTATGCCCTTATCTTCGGAAAATTCGGTTTCCCCGAAATGGGTGTAAAGGGTGCGGCTATAGCTACAGTTGCAGCGAAATTCATTGAGGCCCTTGTTGTTATTGTATGGACTCATGCCAACCCGAAAAAGAACAAGTATATTGTGGGATTATTCAGAGGATTCCATATCCCTTCGGAGCTTGTGGGAAAAATGCTCATTAAAGGTTTACCACTGCTTTGCAATGAATTCCTGTGGGCGGCAGGTATGTCCATTATCGCTCAGTGCTATTCAGTACGCGGTCTTGACGTTGTGGCGGCGAGAAATATTTCAAGTACAATGACAAACCTTTTCGGAGCCATATATATTCAGCTTGGCTCTTGTATCGGTATAATAGTTGGTGCAAAGCTTGGTGCAAATAAGCTGAAAGAGGCGCGCAGTATTGACAATAAGCTGCTGTTTTTCAGCGTGGCTGTAACAGTTGTAGTGGCGGCACTTATTTTGCCTCTTGCTGATGTGTTCCCAGATTTTTACAAGACAACCGATGAAATCCGCAGTCTTGCTTCTTATATGATAATTGTACAGGCGCTTGCAATGCCCTTGTGGTCGTATACCAATGCCTGCTACTTCACCCTCAGAAGCGGCGGTAAAACGGGTATAACATTCCTCTTTGATTTCGGTTATACCTTCCTGCTGATGATACCTCTTGCCTTTATTCTGTCATATTTCACGGATATGGATATTCGTCCTCTGTGGGCGGTGGTCACATTATCCGAGATTATAAAGGTTATCATCGGTTATTTTATGGTTAAAAGCGACCTGTGGATAAATAATATTGTAGACGCAAAAGAAGTTTCAGCGGAAAAATCCGCAAAATAGGCTTGCAAAAAAATTTTATTTATGTTATAATTTTCAAGAAACAGGAAAAACTCCGTGAAATACTCTTTATAAGGGTGAAAGGATAGAAATATATGGCTAAGAAAAAGGATTACGGCAACGATAGTATTACGATGCTTAAAGGTGCCGATAAGGTGCGTAAACGTCCTGCGGTTATTTTCGGCTCTGACGGTCTTGACGGCTGTGAGCATTCAATATTTGAGGTCATTTCCAACTCTATTGACGAAGCACGTGCAGGCTACGGAAATAAAATCGTTATAACCTATTACCGCAACCACGATATTGAGGTTGAGGACTTCGGACGCGGCTGTCCCGTTGACTACAACAACAACGAAAAGCGTTTCAACTGGGAGCTTGTTTACTGCGAGCTTTACGCTGGCGGCAAGTATGACGCTTCATCTGAGTCCTATGAGTATTCCCTCGGTCTTAACGGTCTGGGACTTTGTGCAACTCAGTTTGCCTCTGAATATATGGACGTTGAGGTTATCCGCGACGGCTACAAGTATAATCTCCACTTTGAAAAGGGAAACAATGTAGGCGGCCTTAAAAAGGAAGAAACAAAGAAGAAGCAGACGGGTACAAAGACACGCTGGCGTCCCGACCTTGACGTATTTACAGATATAAACGTATCGGAGGAATACTTCCACGATATTCTGAAACGTCAGGCGGTAGTTAACCCGAATATACTGTTTCTGTTCAGATTTCAGAATGAAGCAGGGGGCTTCAATGAAACTGAATTTATCTATGAAAACGGCATTACCGACTATGTTACTGAAATAGCAGGGGAGGAGGCTCTCACTACTGTTCAGCACTGGACTGCCGAGAAAAAGGGTAAAGACCGTGAGGACAAGCCTGAATACAAGGTGAAGCTCGATGTTGCCCTCACTTTTTCAAATAAGGCGAAGCTGACGGAGTACTACCACAATTCAAGCTTCCTTGAACACGGCGGCTCTCCCGAGGACGCTGTAAAGCGTGCGTTTACCGCACAGATTGACAGCTATATCAAGTCCGTCAACGGCTATCAGAAGAACGAAAGCAAGATAAAATATGAGGATGTTGACGAGTGCCTTATTCTCGTTTCATCATCTTTTTCAACGGTTACATCCTACGAAAACCAGACGAAAAAGGCTATTACAAATAAGTTTATCCGTGAGGCTATGACGGAGTTTCTCCGTCATCAGCTTGAAGTATACTTTATAGAAAATCCCGACGAGGCTAAGCGTATTTCTGAGCAGATTCTCCTTAACAAGAGAAGCCGCGAAAATGCTGAGAAAACCCGTCTGAATATGAAGAAGAAGCTTACAGGTACTATCGACCTGGCAAACAGCGTTGAAAAATTCGTTGACTGCCGTACAAAGGATATTACACGCCGTGAGATTTATATAGTGGAGGGTGATTCGGCTCTCGGCTCTGTAAAGCTTGCCCGTGACGCGGAATTTCAGGCTGTTATCCCGATCCGCGGTAAGATTCTCAACTGCCTTAAAGCGGAGTATACAAAGATTTTCAAAAGCGATATCATCACCGATTTGATTAAAGTTCTCGGCTGTGGTGTTGAGGTTACAACAAAGGCTAATAAGGAGCTTTCCACCTTTGATATCAACAATTTCCGCTGGAGCAAAATCGTAATCTGTACCGATGCCGATGTTGACGGATTCCAGATTCGTACTCTTATTCTGACTATGCTCTACAGACTTACTCCCACTCTCATTGAGCAGGGATATGTGTATATTGCGGAATCGCCCCTTTTTGAGATAAACACTAAGGAAAAGACATATTTTGCCTATACGGAGCAAGAAAAACAGCGTATTCTTGCGCAAATCGGGGATAAAAAGCACACTATACAGCGTTCAAAAGGTCTTGGTGAAAACGAACCTGATATGATGAACCTTACCACTATGAATCCCGATACACGCCGCCTTATCAAGGTAACTTCCGACGATATACGTGAATCCGCTGAGATTTTTGAAATGCTTCTCGGTGACGATTTACAGGGACGTAAAGACTATATCGCCGAATACGGAGCAGATTATCTTGAAATGGCTGATATAAGCTAAAGGAGAGAAAAAATGCCGCGTAAAAAAGAAACACCGAAAAAGCCGTCTGCTTTTAAGCACGAGGCTTATATAGAGGGTTCGGGTAGTATTGTTGACGAAACTATAACCGATACCCTTAAAAAGAATTATATGCCCTACGCTATGAGCGTTATTATATCGAGAGCGCTGCCCGAAATCGACGGTTTCAAGCCCTCTCACCGTAAGCTGCTGTATATGATGTATAAAAGCGGTTTGCTCAGCCCCGATAAGGAGCGTTCAAAGTCTGCCAATGTTGTTGGTGCGACAATGAAGCTCAATCCCCACGGCGACCAGTCCATATATGAGACTATGGTGCGTCTTACAAGGGGAAATGAAGCCCTTCTTCACCCCTATGTGGACTCTAAGGGTACCTTCGGAAAGCAGTATTCCTCAAATATGAAGGCGGCTGCTTCGCGATATACCGAGGTTAAGCTGGAAAGGATATGTGCTGAGCTTTTCCGCGATATTGACAAGGATACCGTTGATTTTGTACCCAACTACGACAATACTATGCAGGAGCCAACGCTTCTTCCTGCTACATTCCCAACAGTTCTCGTAAACGCAAATACGGGTATTGCTGTATCTATGGCAAGCAATGTTTGTCCCTTTAACCTTGAGGAAATATGCGAGACTACCATTGCATTGATGAAAAATCCTGACCACGATATACTCAGCACCCTTAAAGGCCCTGATTTTCCCGGCGGCGGTTTCCTCTACTATGATGAGGCGGAGCTGAATAAGGTTTACGAAACAGGACGAGGAAGTATAAAACTCCGCTGTAAGTATAACTATGACAAGGCTTCAAATTGCCTTGAAATTACGGAAATTCCCTATTCTACGACAGTTGAGGCTATTATTTCAAAGGTTGTGGATTTAGTTAAATCGGGTAAGCTCCGTGAGGTGTCATATATCCGTGACGAAACAGGCATTGACGGTCTGAAAATCGCCATTGACCTTAAAAGAGGTACTGACCCTGACGCTCTTATGCAGAAGCTTTACCGCCTCACTCCTTTGCAGGACAGCTATCCCTGCAACTTCAATATCCTCATTGCAGGTACCCCTAAGGTTATGGGCGTTAGGGAAATTCTTACCGAATGGGTTGCTTTCCGTGAGGAGTGCGTAAAACGCCGCACTTACTACGATTTGCAGAAGAAGAAGGAGAAGCTCCATTTGTTGGAGGCTCTTGCAAAGATACTCCTTGATATTGACAAGGCTATTAAGATTATCCGCGAAACGGAAAATGAAGCCGATGTTGTGCCTAACCTTATGATAGGCTTCGGAATTGACGAAATACAGGCGGAATATGTGGCTGAAATCAAGCTGAGAAATATTAATAAGGAGTATATCCTCCGCAGAATTGCCGATGTTGACCAGCTGAAAAATGATATTGCTGAAATGGAGGAAATCCTGGGTGATAAGAAGAAAGTCCGCCATATTATTGTCAAGGAGCTGAAAGACGTTGTGAAAAACTACGGTCAGCCCCGTAAAACTCAGTTTTACTATATCACTGATGTGGAGGATGAGGGAGATATCGACGATACTCCTGATTATCCTGTTCATCTCTTTGTAACTGACAGCGGCTACTTCAAGAAGATTACCCCTCAGTCTCTCCGTATGAGCGGCGAGCAGAAGATTAAAGAGGGTGACTATATCAGTCAGACCTTTGAGGCTACAAATAAAACTGAGCTGATATTCTTTACTGATAAGGCACAGGCTTATAAATCGAAGGCAAGTGCTTTTGAGGACAGCAAGGCAAGTATTCTCGGTGACTATATCCCTGCAAAGCTCAGCTTTGACGAGGGTGAAAATATGAAATGCCTTGTGCCGACTGTGGATTACAGCGGATATATGATATTCCTCTTTGAAAACGGCAAGGCGGCTAAGATTCCGCTGAAATCCTATGAGACAAAGACTAATCGTAAGAAGCTTGCTAATGCTTTCTCAGATAAATCGCCCCTTATTGCCGCTATATTCACAGCGGAGGATTCCGATATTCTGCTGAGAACTTCAAGCGGTCACGCTCTTGTGTTCAACACGGGTATGATTCTGCCCAAGACTTCGAGAAATTCACAGGGCGTTCAGGTTATTACTCTGCGCAAAAAGGCTGTGCTGGAATCGGCTGAAATTGTTTCTGCTGAGGCTATGGCGGAGCTTGAAAAGTATCGTGCCAAATCTGTTCCTGCGGCTGGTAAGCCTGCAAAGGAACTGGGAGATTCAAATCAGCTGACGTTTTAAATAATATTTTTTTTACAGGGCGGTGAGTTTTCATCGCTCTGTTTTTTATGGCTTGTTTTTTCATTTTGTAGTTGTTCATTTTTACAACCCCCTCTATATAAGGGCAAAAATCGGCCTTTTTTCAACCAAAAATGGTTGATTATTCAAAAAAACTTTTTAAATTCTACTTTTTCAATAATTATCAACAGGGGAATTTGTGGATGTAATACAGAATTTACTGTT
>JAZSEJ010000083.1:0-5680 GCA_045531615.1 Ruminococcus sp. | reverse complement strand
ATTTCTTGCCATATCAATAAGTGCTGTAATAAAACGACTGTAAGCGTCAGCGTCCTCTGAATCATTAACAGTAAACCAAGGGAACTGCACTTCTGTTTCCGTCACCGTGTATTCCAGCGAATCCGTCTGCAAAGCGTGCTTGATGAGTGTACCCTTATTCTCCAGAATCCTGTCGAGATTGGAAAGCGTCTGTTCATTAAGCGTTTCTTTAGGTATGCTGATTGTAAGATGGTTGCTGATTTCAGCGTGATAACCTCTCTTTGCAAGCTGTTCCAGCAAATGCTGAATATCCTGTTCATCACAGTCATCGTTACAGCTGAGAACGCAGTCCTTGCTAAGAGTGAATACTCCAATCTGATAGAAGAACTGCGGTGCTCCCATGTACTTGCAGTCACATTCTATGATTTCTGCAATACTATGTGCCAGTTCTTTTCGTTTGGTTTTCTCAATATTAAACTTGATTTCCATGAAATTTTCAGCCTCCTTTTTTCGCCTTTTGGCGTTGTGTTACATATTACCATCAATTTCACAGAAATGCAAGTGTGAGATATGCAGAATTATGTGTGGCTATTTTGTGCATAATAGGCGATTCCAGCCAGAACGAACCAAGCCGTCGGGAGCGAGAGCCCATTTCCCCACATACGGTATTCCGCACTATCCGAATGCGGATTTTTAAGCCATTTCAGAATCTGCTTATCCGTTTTCGGCTTCTTATCGGGAGAAACGGCAAGCCTATGCGTTTCAAACACATCACGCCAGAAAGCCATATCTTCATCGGTCGGATTTTCGATACCGATGTCCTCACACCACCATGTCGGCATACCTTGCAGCAATGCACACTCCTGTGGGGTGAGCCTGCGAACCGTGTATCCCATATCGTTGATAAGGGGCGGATCTTTGTAATCCGTAGCAACAAGCGTATTTGCTGTATCTGCCTGTGCATTGGTGAAGAAGGAAGCCTTGCTTGAGGTATACACAGGCGTTGCCACGGCGGACGGACCCTGTGCGTTCAGTGTTGAAGATACACCGTTTTCGGAGATGCCCATATTTCGTGCAAAATTCTGTCCGCAGTTGTACGACTCTCTGTCGATAGCATAAACAACGGCGTGCTTATCGCAAGTATTAAGGGTAAAAGACACATCCTCATTGATGCCGTTACCTTGTGGACCGTTTTTGTCAGCTCTGCCAATCATAGAGCCTTGCAGTGCATAGCTTTCCACGATTGCAATTCCACCTTGATTGCAGGCAGGAGAACCGCCGCCACAGTCCAGTGTTCTTGAAGTGTTCGTTTCATATACACCGCTGTGAGGATTGTCAGATTTCATCGCATTGGACTCAAATGCACTGATGCCGAAAGCCTGCACCACCAGTTCATTGGCTCGGATTTCACCCACATCATGTGTGTTTAGTGTGTTTGCGACTTTTCCGTCTTTCCATGTTTCACATTCATCTTTACAATGCGGACGGGTTCCTTTTGTAAAAGTTGCATTTACAACAAACGGCTGATTATTACCGCCCGAACCATAAGTCGCAGAAACTGTCGGAGCAATATCAAGGGGGCCTCTGTATCTCGTGTCCTGACTATGATTCTCATAGCAGCTTATAGCCGCCGGCACAACGCCTGCACGAAGCGTCGGGGATTTTTCTTCTTCGTACCCGATGCCACGAGCCTTTGCAGAATGCTCTGTACAAAATCCTGCCGACAATACACAAGGCGGATGATGTGCCTCCGCACGGAGTGTGCAAGTCATATCCTCGGTCACATCCATACGGTTGCCACCTTGGTCATTCAGACAGAGTTCGCCTGTTTCTCCAATGCAATCCGCAGAACCTCCGGCAGCTCTTTGCCACGCACGGAAGCTCTCCGCAGAATACCCTGACACGCCCTCGGACTCAAAGAGTATTTTTCCGGCACATTCGCCTGTAAAATCTGCGACAAGGTAGATGCGTTTTCTTCTCTGGGGAACTCCCCAGTATTGTGCGTCAAACAATCGGTAGGCGACAGAATAATGACCTGCCAGGATTTCTCCTGCATTGTGCCACTTCGCAGGTTTAGGAATAACAGCGGACTCATCCGCAATTTTGCAGATTTCTTCGAGGACGCAGCGGAAGTCCTCGCAGCCTCCGGAGGAGAATGCCCCTGGGACATTTTCCCACACGATGTATTTCGGATATTCACCATTGGTCTTACACCTCATTTCTTTGATAATTCTAATTGCTTCGAAAAACAGTCCCGAACGCTCCGCCTGAATGCCTGCACGCTTGCCTGCAACGGACAGGTCAGTGCAGGGACTTCCGAATGTGATAATATCCACGGGCGGCAGTTCCGCACCATTCAGTTTAGAAATATCGCCGTAATGTTTCATAAACGGCAGTCGCTTTCGGGTAACAGCTATTGGGAACGGCTCAATTTCCGATGCCCATACGGGGGTAATCCCTGAAAGAATACCTGCCATGGGAAATGTTCCGCTGCCGTCAAACAGGCTGCCGAGGGTCAATGTTTTATTCATCGGGCAACTCCACTTCCTTTACAAGTTCAGAGTAAGGAATCCTCTCACCGTCACGAATCACAAATACACCATCCGCATTACCTGTATCCTCCACATAGCGGCGGAGAATGACAGACGCATACTTTTCATCAAGCTCCATCATATAGCAGATGCGGTTCATCTGCTCACACGCCATAAGAGTTGAACCGCTTCCGCCGAAGGTGTCGATAACCACAGCATTCTCCTGCGTGGAGTTGCCGATGGGATAAGCAAGCAAGTCGAGAGGCTTTGAAGTCGGATGATTCGCATTACGTTTCGGCTTATCAAAGTTCCAGATCGTCGTCTGCTTGCGGTCGGAGTACCACTTGTGCTTGCCGTTTTGCATAAAGCCATACAGCACAGGTTCATGCTGCCACTGATAATCGGAGCGTCCCAGCACAAGGCTGTCTTTCACCCAGATACAGCAGCCTGCAAGATGAAATCCTGCAGCCACAAAAGCACGGCGGAAGTTCAGTCCTTCTGTATCTGCATGGAACACATAAGCAGAACCGCCTTTTTCAAGGTGTTCCGCCATGCACTGAAATGCAGACAGCAGGAAATTGTAGAAATCATCGTTCTTCATACTATCGTTCTGAATCGTCAGACCACTGCCGGACTTGAATGCCACATTATACGGCGGGTCCGTCAGAATGAGATTTGCCTTTGTATCGCCCATAAGTGTATTGACATCTTCGGGAGAAGTTGCGTCACCGCACATAAGCCTGTGCCTGCCAACCGTCCACACATCTCCACGCTGTACAAATGCCGCCTTTTCCAGTGCGGCAGTCAGGTCAAAGTCGTCATCCTTGACATCATCACTGCTGTTTGTATCAAAAAGATCTGCAAGCTCCTTTTCATCAAATCCTGTCAGTCCTAGGTCAAAGCCGAGGTTCTGAAGCTCCTCCATTTCAACGGCGAGCATTTCCTCATCCCAGCCTGCGTCAAGAGCCATACGGTTGTCGGCGAGGATATATGCCTTTTTCTGTGTTTCTGTTAGATGTTCCACAAATACACACGGTACTTCGGAGTAGCCTTCTTCCTTTGCCGCCATCACACGACCATGACCTGCAATGATGTTAAATTCCTTGTCGATAATGACAGGATTGATAAACCCGAACTCACGGAGAGAGGAACGAAGCTTTGTAATCTGCTCCTTACTGTGGGTTCGGGCGTTATTTACATATGGAATAAGCTTTGTAATATCTACAAGCTGAAAGTCTGTGGTTGTCTTCATCGGTGCTGCCTCCTTTGCTGGATTCTCTGCAATCCTTTTCTTGCCGCCATGACATTGCCCTTAACTGCCTGTCCTTTGATTGTGCGGTACTGCTGTTTTGTGAGCATTGGTCTGCTGGTTTTCAGTTCACGCCAGAAATTTACATCTGTGTTTGATTTCATAGTGTCCTCCTTATCGTTTACTGCGGAGCAGTTTCTCCATCATGTCATCCTGCGGATTTCCCTGAAACTCTACACTGCAATTCTCCCTTACAATCTGAAAAATCTGATTCCAGATTTGGTTTGCCTGTTTCATGTAGTTCTGCGACATTGCAACATAGGGTGACGCAATCGCCGCATTGGTTGTCGGATGCTTTGAGATGTAGCCATACTTGGTGACTATCTGCTCACAGTGTATCCAACGGGAGATGCTCATGGCATACTGCTCTACCAGCTGTCGGCTGACAATCTTCTCACAGGAGCGTTCCTTCAGCCATTGGTAGGTTTCTGTGTATACCTCATCAGCGAGCAGCTTTGTGCCGTCACGCTGAAGTTCCTGCATAAACTCTCTCACAGGCGGAGTGTCTACCGACTCAATATCCGCAGGCTGCATCATCACTTCCGCAGTTTTTCCTTCGGCAAGTTTCTCTGCAAGAGCCTTTCGTGGCCGTCCTGCACCGGGTCTTGCACCGCCTCTGTTTGTGCCGTCCTTCGCCACAACGTCATCAGCCTCCTTTCATCCAATGTCGGCACAACTTTGCCTTCAGACAGCATCCTGCCTCCAGCTCAGCCGACCTCCAGTAATTCAAACAAATTCAAACATTTTCATGAAAAATGAGCATAAAAAATCCCGACTGTAACGTCGGGAAAGTTTCGTATTTTCGGTATGTTTCGTTATTTTTATATTGTCGGGGGCAATACCCCGTTTGAAATCCAAATTTTGTGCGTGAGAGGGGGCGCCGGTCTTTTCCTCGATATTCAGTATAAAAATCAATACCCCCGGGGGCGCAGCACTTCACTTCTTGAAAGTCAATAGTGATATTCCGGTCTGCTGTCCTCATTTCCGGTCTTCTTATCATGACAGGGTTTACAAAGTGCCTGCCAATTGGATTCACTCCACATCAAGGCGCTATCACCTCGATGAGGAACGATGTGATCAACAACTGTTGCTGTTACAAACCGTCCGTTC
Source organism: Ruminococcus sp. (assembly GCA_045531615.1). Taxonomy (GTDB): domain Bacteria; phylum Bacillota; class Clostridia; order Oscillospirales; family Ruminococcaceae; genus Ruminococcus. The sequence continues at coordinate 751 of JAZSEJ010000083.1, read as the reverse complement.
GCTTTGCACTTCACGCACAGCGGATTCTTGCGGAGATATGCTTTGCTTACCCTCTGCCACTTACTGCCGTAGCCACGCTTGGCGGCGGATGGTCGGTCAGAGTGTAGGGGCTTGTGCTCTGCACAATATTGTTCCTCCGTAAGGCTCGGACAGCCGGGGTGTTTACAGGGTTTCTTTGCTTTTCTCGGCATTGGCGACACCTCCTGTCACAAAGAAAGCCCTTGCAGGATTGCTCCCACAAAGGCTTGTTGTATTTTCTGCTATTATATATTCTATCACATCTTTCCGAAAAAGTCATCCGTGATTTTGGACACTTTACTTTCCGAAGAGGAGAAGTGCCAGCTTTGCAACAGATCGGTTCTTCTTTTTGTAGGCAGATGTTCGTTCAATGCTGTACTTATCACAGATTTCAGAAAGGGCATCAAATCTCTCATCATCTTCCCAATAGAACTGCTCCAGTACATAACGCTCATCCTCGGAAAGCGTATCCCATGCAGGCTGAAACCATTCCATATATTCCTTTGCCTGACGGTAACGCTCACGAAGTACATCGACCTCATCAATGGCGGCAGTCAGACGGATTTCACCGGACTGGGGGTTGAAACTGCCAGACGGCATATCGGAAAATGCCGGACTGCCGATACTGGTCATGTCATCGTGGATGTTGGCGATTTCCTCATCGGTATGTTCGATGATATAAGCCATGCTGTTGTAGTCCTTGAGTGCGTTGATTGCCGCACCACGCTTATCA
>JAZSEJ010000044.1:0-21730 GCA_045531615.1 Ruminococcus sp. | reverse complement strand
CTCAGAAGCATCATAAGGTGATGCACCTTGGTGTCGATGCTTGCGGAAGACATTACGGAAATATTGGTCGGCTCGACTGCGAAGAATGCAAACACTGCCTTGTCGGTACGCACTCCGTATTTTGTAAAACGTTCAAAGCCGATAAGCTTCTGAACGCTGTTTTTCTTCTTTTTGCTCATAGTGTTCACTCCTTATTCCAAATGAATTTCTGCTGTGAGGTCAGGAAAAATCGCACAGCATTGAACATATAGTCCATGATGGCAGTATCATCTGCTCTCAGACTCAGAAATGCAAAGCAAGCTGTCAAGGACAGCGGTACAACGGTATACAGCTTTGCAAACAAAAGTGCCGACATAATAATGCCGGCACAGATGATACAGAAATCACGGACGTTCCAGAACCACAGCTTGACTGTGGCTCGCAGATTTTCGGGGTAGATATAGGTTTTCATGGGGTTATCAGTCCTCCTTTGGGGGATAAAAAATACAGCCAAGCGGTGAGCTTGACTGTATCATAGTGTTATTCGTATACAATCTGATCTTTGCAAATTTCAAATCTGCTTACTCCATCCAGAGATTCAATATCATCAGGAGTAAGTGTATCAATCAGAACTGTGTCAGCATTTTCTGTTATCAGCGTGCATCGAATGATGCCATCACACGGAATACTCTTTGGCTCGTCTATAGTGAAAACAGGAAGCTTGTCATGAAAATAATGAGCATTTCCATTGCAATCTACCAGCCTTGCTTCCACAAACACGGGATAGGAATTATCTGTAATTTTTACAATTTCAATTTTTACTTCAAGCATACACATCTCCTGATTTCTTTGGGCTTAATCATATTAACAGTATCTGAGATATCGCCTGCCATCGTATTCATAGTTCGGATTCTTATTGAAGAATAGTTTCTCTCTGAAATGATCCTTTTTACAACAGACAAAGTTGAAAACAAAAAGCTGGTAATACCACTCACCTGTGTCATAATAAGTGTTTCTCTCATTAAAAACAATCCGTCCATATTGGTCTTTTCTCAAAACAAAAGCTGTTTTATCAAAGCCTCCCCAAAAATGGACTTCATATTGATCTTCACCAAGCTGTTTCACTGCTATCTTTCTGCCAAATGGAGAACGTTTGAATTTTCCGTCAAATAGCTGATCTTCAGAATACTGCCGGCATTTTGAACCTCTATCATGCATCCCATCCGTATCCTGATAAAACTTCACAGAATGAAAGAGAACATCCTGCTGCATTTCAGCACGATCTATCTTTACTGGATAGAATATTATTGCATTTCTCATTTGTGCGAAATTTGCATATCTTACGTTTTTTCTGTACTCTATCTCAATTTGCTGAACAAACAACATAGACCACATCTCCTTTCAATCTGAAATGAACAATATCATTATAGCACAAATTAGCTCATCTTTCAAGAACATTTATTTCTTTTTAAATGCCTTGACTGCTCTTGAACCAAGACTCACCGTACTGCTCACGCTCATCATATTGACTCTGACACTTGTGTCAAGTCCGAACATCTGAGCAATTCTCGGTACTTCGTTGGCTGACAAACAAATTCCAACCGCAAGCAATGCATGCTGTGTGTAGGTCAGAAGCCCTATATACAGAATCGTTGTCTGCAAAAATGCTGTCAGACAGGTTGCGATGACCTGTTTCATCCAGCTGTAGAAGCCGTCGGTCATACCTCTTGGAACAGAAAACAGGTAAAGACTGCCCACTGCAATCTGGCAGAGTAAGATTCCGCCTCGCTTGATATTCGCAAACACAACCTTTACTGTACAGTATCCGAAGAGGATAATAAAGAATAAGCTGAATAGTGATACGTCCGATGCAAGAGCTATAATAACAGAAAGTGCAGAGCCTGCAACTGTATCCGATGTTGAGCCTATGAAGTTACCCAGCAGGTCTGTGGCAAATGTGCCTTGTAAACTTGTACAAAAACTATATAATCGCTGCGGTACAACCGTAACGAGATTTGCCGCCATAAAGCCTTTCAGCACATTCAGACACGTATTCTTGATATTGGCTTCTCCCGATTCATAGGCAATTGCTGTATCGAATACTGCCACAATCAATCCGCAGGCAAACAGCATCCACGCAAGATGATGAAACAGAGCAATAAACGCCTGCACCCATGAGAGTGTAAAGATATCTGAGGTGCTGCTGTTGATGAATTCAAACAAGTCTGCAATACCACCGTAGATAAGGTTGAATAGCCACTCGAACATGGTTTCCCATATCCAGTCGCCGATAGCCTCGGTTGCACCTCCGATTGTGCTGTCCCATAGGGATGAGATACCGTCACCGAACCAATCAATGGCATCACCAATCCAATCAAACATCGGTTACCTCACCTCGCTTCTGCATAAAAAATCAGCCCTTTCGGACTGATTAGCATTGATTTTTTCTTTTGCTGATGCAAGCCGCTTGGTGCTTGCATACATTCTGCCTGCCATGCAGTACCGACAGTCGCCGTGATTGCGGCAGGACTTGTCCACCGCTTTCGCACCTCTGTACGGTCTGCGGTATTCGTTCTTTTGTAAAATCGCTTTTTCTAAACTCATTTCGACCTCCATTTTTTTTAATAGTTTTATTCCTTAATCCTGTACAGCGAGGAGCTTTTTCCACCATGCACACGCCTGCGTGGCGTTCTTGTAATCAGCTGAGCATTTTCCAAATCATTCAGTGCACGGAATACTGTTCTTTTGCTCAGATGCAGATCCTCTGCAATTGTCCTGACCGACGGAAAACATTCTCGCTGTTTATTTGCCCTGTCACACAGATAGCAGTAAACAGTAACCGCACGGTGCGGCAGCTTCATGTCGTAGATTCGTCTTGCACTCAGCATTTACCTCCCTCCCGTCTTGACATTCACAGGCTTGTGGGGCGTTTCTTCCGGAAAGACCTCCTCCGTATATTCTTCCTCAACAGGAACAACCACCTTTTTCTGGGGATACTTGATTTCAATCTCACGGATTAGCTCGTCACGTTCCATATACGAAACTGCTCTTGCACCCTTGTCAGGCAGGAGATATGGCTCTCCGAATTGAATACCCCATTTAAAGTACAGCTTGAGCTTTGAAATCATGGGATGTGTGCCTGTTTTCATGACAATAAACTGTCCTTTTGGCATGGATTTCAGCTCATCCACCGTCATCAGCGGTCTGCCAATCATCTGTAGGGATTGGCTTTTTTCTCTGCCGTGGGATACTGTACCTGACAGAACGGTTTGTTCACCAAGTGCTTTTGATAGCACTTCTGCCGATTGCGAATTCGGAGCAAAGCCACCGAACACCGTCAGCTGTGTGTTGTCTGTTATTATCTCCATGCCTTGTTTTCCGTAATTCTGTTCTAGCTGTGCAAAGGACTGAATAATCGCTACAATGGATATTTTTCTGGAACGTCCTGCGGAAAACATAGCTTCTGCACCCTCGATTTTCGGGAAGGTGCCGAACTCGTCACAATAGAACATGACTCTGTTCGGCAGTGCGCCACCATTCTCATCAGCGATAACAAGTATTTCTCTGTACAGCTGCTGAATCAGCAGACTTACCATAAAATACTTACTTGTATCTTCCTCCGGAAGTATAATGAAAATTGCTGATTTTTCACTGCAGAAACGTTCTGCGTCAATGGCTGTACCGAAGCACAAAAGCTGTTCCATCTCGGAGTCCAGAAAGCTGTTGAGACGGGATAATGCGGTACTCATAACAGAAAGCATTGCCTGGTCTGCGGAATTAAGAGCCGCACCTGCCAGCCATTTTGCCTTATGCTCGGAGGGCAATTTCTCCATCAGCTTTGTAAAATACATCTGTGGTTTTGCCTTTGGGGATGGCTGATATTTTGCAAGCAAGTCCTGAATCAGCTTGAACACGGACACGATATGGCGTTCATTCTTTTCGCCGAACTCAGCAAGCAATAATATCACAGAACTTATAAGCCCTTCTGCTGCGTCGTAAAAATACGCATTCTGACCGTAATTTCCGTCGCCACCACCGATATTGATAATGGTTTTCGCTGTGATCTTGGCGTACTTTTCTGCTTTTGCCTTTGCTGAGAGATTTGTTTTGTCTGAGAGATACTCATCCATATACTTGTTCACAAGGTGCAGAATGTTATTTTCATCCGATCTGGTCGGGTTACGCAGATCAAGCACAGCAACATTATAGCCGTAGTATTTTTTGGCGATAGTTCCGTAATTTCGAGCAACGTCGCCTTTGCTGTCGCTTGAGACAAATGACATACCTGAAGCACAAGCCAATTCTAAGTTCGGATACAGAAAAAAGGCGGTTTTTCCTACTCCCGCTGCTCCAATCATAAGCGTATGCACATCGCCTGTATCAATAAGGGCTGTGGTTTTCTTCTCACTTCCTCGACAGGCTACAATGGTTCCCTGTACTTTTGGGAGATTCTTGCCTTGCCTCCACAACTCAGGTTCAAACAGCAGAGAGGAAAAAGTCCTCTTGATCTCGCTGCCTGTTGCAAAGCGGGCGGTTCCATGTTGGCCATTTCCGACCTTCTTTGATTTGATTCCGTTCAGGCTGTAGTTGTCCAGCAGGTTCATAATAACAATAAATGCTATGAACACCACAACCAGAACGCCGATTAAAACTGTTTGTCTTTCACTCAAAACTTCAACTCCTTTTTCTGTAACAGAATAGATTCTTCTTTCTGAGGTTATCTATTCTGTTCCTTTGTATACTTCTCTTTCTAATGACTTTGCGTCACTATCCTGATGACAAAAACAAAAGCACAGCAGTTACTCACTGCCATGCTCGTTGTTCTGCTGATTCTGTTTTACCCACTGATTCCAGAATTTTGTCTGCTTGGAACTCATATATCGCCGCACTTCATGGTACGGAATCCATATCTGTGCTTCTTCAATTTTCATATATACGATATCTGTAATCTCATCAACTTCCTGTTTTGTGGGCTTTCTCTGTTTTTCGGCGGCTGTACGGAAAAATTCTGATTTAAGCCATGAAGTGATTTTCATAAGCTGTTTGCCTTTCAGATGCCGCATTGTCTTATCTGTCCGAAGCAGTCTGCCATCTATTACTTTGTGATTTTTCCTTGACATGGACTTCTACTCCTCTGTAACACATCGTTTTTATCAGTATACCATATTGCTTCAGAAAAAGCAACTAACCATACCCAATGCTCATACTTTCGGAGCATTCTTCGGTCACCATAATTTCATCCTCAACTGTCTGCATGGACAGCTCCACTTCACATCGGAGAGCACAATCCGCAAGCTCATACAGCAGTTTAGCTGTCTGTACAGATTGATCATAGGTTCTGGCAGGCAATTTCAAATCCTGACACACAGCAGAATATGCTGCTTTCAGATTATCAATTTTTGAGAACATTCTGCCTTTATCACCATATGCACGATACTCATCTGTGAGCTTCATTTTCAACTTTTGGAACATATCCTCTCTACCGCCAATAAAATAAGCCGAGCCTGCAAGAGCATACTCGGCGAGATATTTATATTGTCTGTTTTGAAATGTGGCAGTAATTTTTTCTGGACGGAATCGCAGATAAGCAAGTTCCTGCACCTGCTGTCGGAACAATTCAATTCTTTTATGCGGGACAGCCGGCAATGCTTCTGCACCATTCTGTGCTTTCAGCACTTCATTCCAGTCTTTCATGGTCGGCAGGTTTCTCTCTATTTGGGTATATCCGTGATTTCTCAGAATATCCGTGAGTCTGTCAGCTGCGTCGATACCTCCTTCGTCATTATCGGTACAGATGACAACCCAATCAATATTCGGATGTTCTTCCAGTGCAGTCAGCACAGCACTTTCATACACACCATTCATGGCGATATATGAGTTTTTCTCCCACTGATTCGGTGCCAGTGTAATAAATGACAGCATATCTATGGGGGCTTCAAACACAAACAGCATATTACCGCTGCCGAAGTGAGCAAAGCTGTACTTTGTATCCGATCCCTCGATTGTCTGTCGGAAGCTGTTGCCGAATGTGGTTGTGGAGCGTTTGTGGGCTTGCCTTGGGACACCGCTGCTGTCCACACCTACAAAAACGGCATTGTGGTGCTTTTTGTCCTCGTATAGCAGTTTCTTCTTTGCAAAGTGTGTGATGACCTCTGGTGCAATGAACCTTTGCTTGATGAGATAGGCATAGACTCGATGCATATTGTCGTTGGCTTCGGGGAGCCTGAACTCCTTTTTCTCTTTTGCCATAACAGGCTGAACCTCGTGTGACAATGGCAGAGCAGAGTGACCGAGCAGAGCCTGCATTGCCTCTTGAAAGTTCATCCCGTAATGTTCACGCATGAATTTGAGCGGGCCGCCGCCGATTTGGTTCTTGTGGTCATACCACTGAGAACCGCTGATGGTAATGCTGTCGTGCTTGCCGTATCCATCGTGATAGACAAGCTTGAACTCTCTACCCACGGGGACTAATTTCTCACCTCGCATTCTCAGAAATGTGGGCAGATCTACGCTGTTTGCGAGCTGTTTCTGCTCGTCGGTGTATGGGATATATGGCATGGTCTCACCTCCTTCGGGGATAGAAAAAGAGCCTTCGATTTCTCGAAAGCTCTATGTACTATTCTTTTGCTATTAGAATAGAAAAGCCAGTATATGAATCTAACCATTCTGTCGAACAGATATCAAGTCTTCTTTTATCATCAGATTCCGTGAAGTTATACTTATTTTTACTATCAAATAAAGTTTTCTTTTTTATCACTAAGTTGTCTTGGCAAATGATCGTACATGATAACCCATCATATGGTGTCAATGAAGTCCAATTAAATGTTGTCCAATGATCAAACCCATTTTCTTTCATTTGACTTTCTATTGTAAGATACTTGTATTTCAATAATTCATCTGGAATTTCAAACTTATATCGACTAGATTTCAATCCACCAATTTCTATTTCTTCACTTTTACATTTTGTATCTTCTATAATATATATTCCTTCAGGATAAAGAATTCGTCTGTTTATTATCGAATCGTTGACATCATCAAAATGCACTACCAATGGTTCATATTTTTCTTGAATTTTATAAATACGATATCTAATAGTTATCTCAGATATTACTATTCCATCTTCCATTTTTACAATTACGTTCAATGTTAGATGAGATTTAAAATTGGTTGAGAACATTTGTGTCGATTCTTCAATTTTACTAGAAAAGTATTCTTTAATATTCGAATACTGTTCCAATTGGCTATTTGTTGGTTTCAAAATAAGCTCAAGTGCATTGTTTTTATCACTTTGAGCTAAAGTTCGCAAAAAATCTTTAGAGACTACTATCTTTGAAAGTAATCTTGAAACGAAAGCAATAAATTCTTCTGAATTTTTTGAAAAATCAAATACAGCTCCTACTAAAAAAGCTATTCCAATAGTTTGCAAAAGATCCACAACGATCGATTGAATAAAAAATACAATGCTTAGATAAGTTTCCGGAAAAACAATCAGTGACATGATAGCTGATAATAAAATAAAAATAAACCCCCATAAAGAGTATTTACCAAAAAACATTTTCCAAAGGTTTGGATTTTTCTGTTTTTCATTTTTCTTCTTGCACATAACATCACCTCTTTTTCATTATACCACATATTTTTCCAAATTTAAATAGGGATTCTAAAAACCAGAACACGTGGACTTTCACCACAGAGCTTTGATATGCCCGTCATACAAAATAAAGGCATCTACCGAAAGATAAATGCCTTTGTCACCTCATGTATTGGCTCTTATGATTTATGCCATGTTAGAATGAAACAATGGGATTTAATCTGAATTCATCAGGATCGCTCTGTTCAGCTGAAAATGTTGTTTTAGTATCATCGTAAAGTTCATTTACATCAGATGTTTCAATAAATCTTGTTTTGGCAGTTGTATCTAATATGCGAAATTCATCAGGATCTGACGTTTCTAATGCTCTGGTTTCCTGAGTATTATCTATTCTGAATTCATCAGGATCTGAAGTTTCAATAGAATGAGTTAATGTACTGTCTGGACCGTATTTAGTAGAAAATACATTATTTAACCTAAATTCATCAGGATCTGATGTTTCTATAGATTCAGTTACTACAGAGACATCATTGCGATTAGATAAAAAACTCTTTACTTCTTTTAAGTAATTTGACAAAATATGTTTTTTCATTTTGCAGCTCCTTTATATATTAAAATTTTCGCTTCTCCTAATTCCAATGTATCATCATTTATGTATTGTATTTCAAATGAATCTTCGAATATTAATAATTCATCCTTAATGTACGAGATATTTGTTTGTTTGTTAAACATCACCATTACCTTATCAGCGTTTCTTGTTTGGATATTCATCTTAAGGTCAGTTAATTCAATTGAACTAATGGTATATGGATCATTTAAGCTATCTATATCAATATTTAAGATCATACTATTAGAACTTCCGATATAATTATTAGGAGGAGTGTTGTATGAAACATAGCTACAACAAATAAGAACAACTGTGAATAATAACGCTGCAAGTAACATTTCTTGAATATTCTTTACATAGCTCACAAAGAGCTCAGCTTTGTTTTTTAAAGATTGATAATCAAAATAATACTGTGCTACTATTTTTTCTTGGTAATCTTGTGCTTCATCTTTTAAGTCTTTGAATGAACTCATATTATAGCTGCCAACTTTGATATAATGATAAAGATACGCCAGAAAGTTAAAAATAAAGTATAGTACTAATAAAAATAAAAGCATTAAAAAAATATTAGTTTTCAGCAACGACAATATCGAATCATACTTCAAGCTAACTATTATTGGTAATACTGTTAATGCAATAGTAGTATAGATATTTATCTTATTATCACTTTTATCAATTCTATTTTTTTCACTTTCAAGATGGTAACATAAGCTTTCTTTCTCGTTTAACAATTTTTCTTTTTCAGACAAACTGCACAATCTTGTAAAATAATCATTATATATCTGATTAATGTGATCATTCTTATTAAAAAGCTCATCAAGTGAAATGCATTTGAAAAATTTAAATGTATATTTTGCTTTATTGCTAGTATTATCAAAATCTCTGTTTAATGAACAAATATAATACTTTTTTGTTCCTGTCATAATTTGTATCAAACTAAGTCGCCATTTTTTAAACTGATTTCTTATCGGTTTATCCAAATCCAACTCTATTGTTCCAAAGTTGCTATCATTTGTGAATGCAGGACAAATATTCAAAGAAAACAACCACAAAATACACTTTAGCAAGAATTTAAAAACATTTTTCATAGTATTCTCTCCCCAAGTAAGAGGTTTATTATGCTATCTGAAATAGTTAGCTTCAGATTGCATTCAAGCCATTGCCATTGACCATTTGGATTTATTTCAAGGAAATACCACTTACCAGCCTTGTCAACTACATAATCTACTGCACCAAATCGAAGTTTAAAATCACACATCATTTTTTTAACACATTTCTTTACCTCGGGTGGTGTGTCTATCAATTCATAACGATTATTATCTCCAGCTCTCCAATCTATCAGATTATCTGATATAATTTTTACTGCATAGAACTCGTCATCTACTACTGTTATTCTTACTTCATAGTCCTTCTCAACATACTCTTGGACATAAATAGGGGTCAATTCTATATCATCGTATTCATCATTTTCATGCATAATATTTGTTTGAATTACAGAAATTCCGTTTTCTGTTGTAATTTTACCGATAGATATAGGTTTTATCACTCTAGGATTATTAATACATTCAAAAAAACTATTATTACCTATAAATGATTTAGGTGTAAGAATAGCATTCTTTTGGGCATAGATCAACTGAAAAATCTTATTTTCTGTTCGCCTTAATATCTGAGGTTTGGTAAGTACGACACCGCTAAAGCTATTAACTATGCCGTCAACTATTGAAAGAATGTCGCTATTAATTATACGTCTATACTCTAAATCAAAATCACTTGTATCCGGGAAAGCAGGTTTTCTATAATATATACTTAGAATATTTTCTGAACTGATTCTATTGAACCCATAAATTATTTCCCAATATGATTCAGTAATAATTATTTTATAATCCGAAAACCTATCAACATTAAAACGAAAAAACTCAGTAATCGTTTTGTATTTTTCTATCATATAATCAACTGTTAGATCATATGAACAAGTAACAATTAATATCTTCTTCACTTAATGTTCCTCTTAAAACAGCCTTTATTAAGCTTTCTAGCATATATGCCATCGCAACATCTTTCGGTTCGTTACTGACTGTTAGCCTTACCTTGCCGCTGAAATATGATTATTTATCAGCGACAAAGCAAAGTCCTTTTTCTTAAATCTACAGACAATCTAAACCTCTTTCTGATTCATCCCATCCTTTGTTTCTCTAAAACAAATCATCTTGATGAGCCTGTGCAGCAGTTATCTGTCAACACAGTACCTGACATATACTCACATACCACACACAACCAATTGTTGATATCCTCGGCCTTTGCAGTAAGCCGGTCAAGCTCTGAATGAAGTTCTTGTGATTTCTGTTCCAATGCTGTTTTCTCCGTTTTGTACTTCTGTAATATTTCAATAAGTGTTTCTCTCGAAAACTACCTGAGGAGCAGTTTTTATATATCTTGCTTTGCATTATTTCAAGCTCTGCAATGCGAGTTCTTGCAGAAGGCAGTTCCTTTTCCATTGCAATCCTGTCGGATTTCATATCTCTGCTGTACTACTCCATCAGCAGATTTTTCAGTTGTTCTTCATGCAGTTCCAAGCTTTACACGTTACGCACTTGCTACACTTTATGAGATTACATTTATTATGTCACATCAGTATCAACCGAAACTTCTGCTATATTGATTACATCTGAACCTGTTTCTTCGATTACATTTTCAGTAGCATCCGCTTCCTGAGAATCATTCTGTTCTGTAACTTCTTTTGTGTCAGCACTATCAGACTCACCTACGTCATTTATAGTAGTTTCCTTTGTTTCAATGATTACTTCTGAAGCAGTATTCTCCGTCTCAATAGATGTATCGCTTTCTTCAGTTGACTGAATCTCTTCATCTTCAGTTGTTTCTAAGGGAACCTCTGTTTCAACAGTTGTTTCATCCGTTACTGTTGTAGTATCAGAGGTAGTTACTTCTTCCTCTTCTGGAACTATGGGCAGCTGACTGAACTCAAACGCCCAAGTATCCTTATTTACTGTTGCAACGGCACCATCAGCAAATTCAAATGTATAAGTTGCTTGTCCCCACTTGAAATTGCTGATAACTAGTGTATCCTCCGTATTAACAATTGAGAGGAGAAGATTCGAGCCATACAGATCATTAACAGTAACCTCATTAGATTTGATATCTGTAAGCTTGATTATGCTATGATCGCTGCCCCATTCATTTACAGTATCATTGCCATAACCCTTAGCAAAGATGTATGTATCTGCTCCATTACCACCATTAAGACCATCTGTGCCTGTTCCACCGTCGAGAATGTCATTACCGTCATTTCCGTAAAGTGTATCATCACCGGAATCACCATAAAGTTCATCGTTTCCGCTACCACCATTTACACCGTCGTTACCGCCATTACCATGAATGATTCCATCATCGCTATTCTGAATTGCAAGCCATTCATCAGCATCTGTACCAACAATCGGTGCATATTTTGCTGTGATATCATACTGACCAAGAACAGTTCCATTATCAAACTCAAATCGGATATCACGGTTGCTGTTGTAATCAAAGAAATGATCAACGATAAGACAATCTGTCGAATCCTCTGAACCGAAGTGAATAATAAGGTCATTATGAGCATTTCTTGTATTTATCATTGATGAAGCACTATAGCCCTTGATGATGATTGTGTTTACGTCAGATGATGCGTTGATTGTATCGGTATCATAACCCTTACCGAAAATATATGTATCATTTCCGTGGTCACCCTGGAGATAATCATCACCTGCTCCACCGCCGAGAACATCGGCACCGCCGCCGCCATAGAGCATATCATCGCCATTTCCGCCGTTGAGATATGAGCCATGGTCGCCGTCGTAAATAGTATCGTTGCCCTCTTCACCAAAGAGTACGTTTACGCCGTTACGTCCGAGAACGAGGTCATCACCGTTTCCACCATACATGAAGTCAATATCCTTGCCGCCTGCGAGAGTATCGTTACCGTCACCGCCGTAGGAGATATTAAAGCCATCGCCTGTTTCAATGTAATCATCTGTTGCTGTTCCTTCAAACACCTCACGATTTGTAATGCTCTCTTCTGTATCTGAACCGCCTTCAAATTTAAAATTGTAGATAAGTGGGTTAGTAATGAAATCAGGAAGTGAAACAGTTTCGCCTGTTTCTTTATTTGTGAGAACAAAGCCAAGCTCTGCATTAATTGATGCTTCGTAATCCTCAACGCTGAGTCCGTCTGCGAAAATGAGCTTATTGTCGCCGTTGATATCTCTGATTACATCGTTGCCGTGGTTTGCATCGATATAGTAGCTGTCATTGCCGTCGCCGCCGTTCATTGTGTCATTGCCTGTGCCACCGTAGATAAAGTCATTACCGCTGCCAGCGTTTATCGTGTCATCTCCGTTGCCACTGAATATGATATCATTTTTTTCGCTTCCACTGATAGTATCATTTTCTTCTCCTCCGAATACTGTGCGAGTAGTGTTTATTAATCCAAAAACATTTGCATAATCGACAGATAACGTGGAGTACTTCTGAACAAATTTAGAATATGAAGAAGTGCCGAGTTTTTCGTCAAGGTACTTCAGATACATACCATAATCGTATAAGAAAACCTCTATATTGGCTTCATTTTCAATTTCCTCAAGCAGATATTTATCTACATAATGAGTATCTACATTTAGTGAGCCATCTTCACTCTCATCAATACCTGTGAAATAACGGAACCAGAATGAATTACTTCTGAAATTAACATAATTGTAGTACAAATCCTCTATGGAATCGTAGATGTTTTTAAGTTTCTCAGCAGCAAGAGAGTTAGGTTCACTGCCACCTACACCAACAAATTCGCGTCCCATAAATTGTTCGATCACATAAAGATCACGAGCATCGATATTATCTCCACGGCTATTAATTGCAATGCTTTCTGCTCCAGTGATGTTGTAGAGAATCTTTTTGAGATAGAATCTTTTTGTGGAAATATTGTTGGACGAGCTGAATTCATTGCAAAGAGAGGTGAGATATCCATTGTCATCGGCTTCTAAAGCCTGCGAAAGACTTGGCACGTTACCAACTGTAGTAACACCATTGTGAGTTGTGTCAGAGGAGTTTATGGGAAACCAAAATTCACTGATTTTTCTTGTCGTATTATCATCATATGTTACATATGATGATTCGGCTTCTAAAACTTCAGTTCTAATATGTACTGTTCCATCAGGTGTAGCGTTCAAATCTATGCTTACAATATGTTCGTCTGATAGGGTTCTGAGTTCGCCACTATCAGTTTTTCCATTATGATTTGAATCAAACCACACTTTCAATTCAGGAAAGATTAGATCATCTTTGTCAATAAAAGTATCACCATTTGCATCTAAGCTTGCCAACGCCTCAAAACCAGTTGAGGAGATATTGCCATTAGGCATTACAAATCTGTCACCGAATAACTCAGAGCCGTTATCTATTTTTTTATTTCCGTCTACATCTAATACTAAGAAGCAATCCGCTTCACCAATCCAAGCTGTTTTTTCATCAAATCCGTTATTGTCAAGATCGAAATTTACACCGTTTTCAAGACTGGTTAAAAAATCATCATCACTTTCAGTATATCTGATGATGAGCGGATCACGCTGTGGTGCTTGTGTTTCAGCTTCTCTGTATTTTTCCTCTTTTTCTTTTATTTTTTCTTCAATTTCTTTCTCAGTTGCATTTTCATCATCCTCGGTAATATCAATCCAAGATAGTTGCTCAATGCAAGCTTCTATTGCTAAATTGTCCTCAGATGATACAGCGTAGCATCTTACACCTTGCGAATTATTAACAATGATAGGAGCGGAAGCTATTATTGCAGTACATATGCCAACTGCTTTATCAATAATCGGCTTCATTTCTGTTAAACTTGTTAATCTTGCTTTGCTTAGACCTATAGAAACTGCAGCTCCAGTAACGGCTACAAATGAGACAGTAGTCACTGGAACTAAGCTTGTTTCGACAACTTTCTCTTCTTCCTCTTCGGGATCGGGTAATCTCTGGAATTTGTAAAGAATCAAGCCGTCTGGGGTTCCCCAAAAGGTAATCATATATTTAGCCTTAGGGTTTGGAGCTTGTTTTGTAAAAGATGTTGTCGTATTGAGAGGTGGATCGAGACCGCCCTTTAAATACGTTACATCCTGTTCTTCGTGTAATGCGGTATTAGTATAATTATCTAACTGCTGTATTGCTAACAGTTTTCTCGTAGCATTATTATAAGACACAGGTTTTACTTCCCATACATGATATGTTGAAGAATCGATTTGCTTATAAATATCTGCTTTACCATATGTTGTTTCTTTTTCTGTTACAGGATTTATTACAATCTGGTTGTAATTGATTTTCTTTTCCTTTTTGAAACCATATCCATGTACTTTACTAGCCAAATAATCCTGAACTGCATTATGAAAGAAATCATTGCTGCAGCCATCAGCCGTGGCTTGACTCCAATTCTGCGCACTATATATATCCGATGCTGCATCTGCTAATGCATCTAATGTGTCCTCGTCAAAAGTACCTATTGCCTTCGCATTCATTAAAGAGTTGCTAAGTAATACATTGCTACAGAATGACAGCAACATTACTAACGTCAAAAATGCCGACACGACTCTTTTGTTAAAATCTCGTACCATATCATATTCCTTTCTGCGTATCAATTAAATCGTATGCTAATAATATCCCTATATTTTCGTTTTTTCTTTTTTCGATATCGCACATTACCCAACTGTGAAATTCATTATCATTCAAGAAACTATTAAGGAAGTCGGGAGGGTTCTTTTTTATCTTCTCGGACAGAAAATACAAGAATGATTCATCTTCATCCGGGTAATACGTGCAGATTTTAGCACACTTTTTTGTATTGCAGGGCATCATGAATTCCTGCATATAATCTAGACAAGAATCAATATCCTTAATCTTGTCCATAATTGGCAGTACGTACTTAATTATACTTTCAGAATTGGCTGTTAAAACCGACGTAAGCGAATCCGCCTTATCAGAATAATAACAAGATTTATAAAGTTGACCTAAAATTTCAGAATCATTCTCATGAGTAAGTGCAGTATAAAAGCTGCTCATATAATCAAGCCATTCATGGTTCTCTTTAGGACTTAAATCAAAAGTTATCTTTTTTCGGTATATTGTAGCAACGCCACACATTATTGCAAAAGCTTTGTCCTCTGGATATTCAGGACTCTCTGGGCAAAACGTTATAATGTGTAAAATTTCATTGTTAATTATTCTTACAATATATGGGTGCCGTCCTTTGATAATCTTAAACCCATAAGGCTCAAGTGCTTTACCGATAATCTGCTTGAATGCAGCATTTAACGTAAGTTTTTTTTCTTTTTTAGAACTTGCTTTTCTGAACGACAGATAACAGAAGTTTTCGTTGTTTTCATCCGCATCATCATATTCAAAAAGAATATTTCCGCTGTCCATTCCGATAACAGGAGCAAGTTCAGATAATCCGTCTTCTACGAAAACATAATCTCCCTGCACAACGGACATGAACTGCTCCCATGTGCTGTCAGGTGAAACAAACTGCTCCCATACTGCTTGGGCAGGTGCTGGAATATCATCTCCGAGATAATCATCAGCTCGTCCCATAACTAACGTGTCAGCTTTTTTTCCTTTATCATCATAAAGGTCAAGCATTGCACAATCGCTGTCGATAACGGTTGTGTTGATACAGGTGGTTTTCAGCATTTTTGCAATTCTTGCAGTATCAGCCTGTGCGGTACGATTACCTTGTTCGTAGGATTCGGAGCTTAATGTCACCCATTTGCAGTTATCTGCAAAGGCGAGCACATAGGATAACTCGGCACAGTCTGCCTCACATACCTCGTATCCCTCTTTTTTCATTTTTTCGCAGAAATAAGCCTTAAATCCGTCACAGTCAAGCTGTTTGGGATTATTTATCTGCGTTGATGTAAAAAATCTTCCCATAGATTCCTCCTTGTTTTCAATCTTTTTTGAATATGGATATTAATATTTTATTCACGAAATATATACCACATAATTCGACTCATATCTACGAATAACTGAAGAACGGGTATAAATTCGGCATAAACGGAAAAAACGGATGAAAAATCATCCGTTCCGTTTGAATTAAACAATATTTTCGTTGATTCCGATGTAAATATCAACTGCCTCCATATTACCACTTTCAATTATTCTGTAAAAGAATTCCGTAAGAGGTTTACGCTCGTTCATATAAATATACTGCTGCATTTCAGTTCTCGCCTCAAATATATCAGTAAAGTTATATGAACAGCGTTTCTTTAAAGCATTAGTCAATACAATTCTCGGTTTGTAAACATAGTATTCGTTACTTTTAAATGCAATGTCAATCGGAATCATAATCTCTACATCAAGAATTGGTTCATCACACCCATATTTATGCTCAGAAATAGTAAAAAGTGTGCAGCCTACTCTTTTCAGCCCTAACAGTGGCAAGCTTTCGTTAACGTGACTTATCAGCTTATCCAGCTTTTCATAAGTCGTTCTTGCCTTATATGAAAGTAAAGATTCAACTGAAAGATATTGTTTTTCCACAATTTCCATTGTCATCCATCCTTAACCATAAATAATCTGCCAGATGTACCACCACATGCTATATCCCTCCCTGTATTTAGATTACAGTTTGGAGTATATAGGAAATTATGAAATGTTGATATAGATACTTGAAGAACGGGCATAAATTTGGCATGAACGACTTTTTAATATAGCAATCTGCTTTCTGACACCTTGTTTTTTCAATAGAAATATGGTATAATTATGTACGAGGTGATGATGCAGATGCGTATTGCAGTTTGTGATGATGAAAAAGTAATCTTCAGTGAATTAAATAGTTTATTCAATGAGTATTCCAAAATGACTTCAGAAATAATATCAGCAACTCATTTTTATTCTGGGCGTGATTTGCTGACATCATCAACACAGTTTGATCTCATTTTCATGGATTATCAGATGGACGGTCTAGATGGAATGGAGACTTCAAGAGTCTTGAGAAGCCGTGACAGTAATGTCACTATTATCTTTTTAACGAGTTTTCCACAGGTTGTTTTTCAGAGCTTTGAGGTTAACACATTCCGATTCTTAGTTAAACCGGTACAGAAACAGGAACTTTTCAACGCTCTCAATGCATATATAAAATCCGTAAAGAACGATGATTTTCTGCTGCTTAATACTAACGATGGCACACAGCGATTTCGTCTTTCTGAAATAATATATATTGAGGCACAAGGGAAACACTGTGTTATCAGAACTGTTGATGATGACTATGAATGCAGTAAATATCTAAAAGAATTTGAAGCTATGCTCCCTACTGATAGTTTTATGCGGACTCATAAATCTTACATTGTCCATTTTTTGCATATTCACAATCACGACAACACCACTATCTTCTTTGATAATGGTGAACGTGGGACAATCGGTAAAAGATATATAAGCAATTTTAAGAAAGCTTTTCAGGCATATATTATCAAATACAACACACGGAGCTGAATCAAATGATACCTACTATACTTTTTGTCATTTCGGATTTATTCCTGCTGTTAAATGTTATCAGCATCTTGAATACCGACCTAAAGTCACTGTTTCGTGAGAAAAAACACGGGATGTTATTGTTAATTGTTCATATGGTATTTGCAGCGTTTTTTACAACAGGTTTTCCGATATTAGGAAAAGCAACAAAAATTCTGCTGCTTATTGTGTACTTCATCAGATTTATAGTTATTCCTTTTCTCTTATCTCAGAAAATCTCATTCAATCTATTCTATCTTCCTGTGTTTTTTATATCGATTAACTCGCTCTTTCAACGAAGCATATATTGGATCATCCTTCAATTCAATTCTCAAATCAATGAAAATAATGTAACTAAAGCTGCTTCACTTGTTTTGCAAATAACAATATTCACTTTTATTACTTTGATTAACACTCGCAAAAGCCATTTCGCCACTACTTTCAAATTCAGTATGAGATTAATTTCAAAACCGGTTTCGATACTTATTCTACTTAGTATTTTCATAACAGAGGGTATGATTTCGCTAATTACATACGATACAGATAAGTTCGCTAAACAAAAGAACGATATAGCATGTTTGCTCATTATTCTTGTTTTGCTACTCTTCATAATTATGATTTCTCTTTTAATCAACAGTATTTCAAAGAAATATTTTGAGGACACATCAGAACTTATGAAAAAACAGGTTGAAAATCAGATTTCCCATTATGAGGCTCTTAATGAAATGAGAAAAGATTACCATTCATTCAGACATGACTACATGAACCACATGCAGTGTATAAGAGCACTGATAAAATCAAATAAAAATTCTGAAGCAGAAGAATATATAAACAATCTATCTAAATCCTCAATCATAAGCAATCACAGTTATGAAACAGGAAATCATATACTTGATGCAATTATTGCGGATAAAACTTTAGTGGCGGAAAGGTCAGATATAAAAATTCAAGTGAATGGTGTATTTACAGATAAGTTTGATTCTGTGGATCTATGTATCATATTTTCTAATCTGCTTGATAATGCGATAGAAGCGTGTTTGAATATCTCTGGTTCAAGCATAATCACCATTGATATGAAGCTTCAGCAGGGTTATCAATATATTGCTATCAGAAACCCATATATTCAAAATAATAATGTACAATTAATGACAACTAAACAAGATAAAACACATCATGGATTTGGATTAAGTAATGTAAGAAATGCTGTGGAACGTCATGACGGTGAATTGTTAATTACACAGAATGATCTATTTACTGTTGAAATGACGTTAAAGATATGAATATATAATTATACGGCTGTTACTCATCAAAAGTAACAGCCGTAATTTTACTACCCTTATTCAACAACACTCCAAATATACAGCGGCGCTGTCAGCGTAAACAGCAAACATCCGAAGATGATTGCAACCGGCGTCCACTCAAACTGTCCGTGCTTGCGGTACTCCATATACAGCGTACCGATCTTGACAAACAGCAAGATCACAAGTACGACATCCAGCACAGGAAATACCACATTATCCACAATGGACTTGATCTGGGACTTCGCATCATTCCATGTGGACTGGATGGCTCCTGAAACATCGCCCTCTGCGTAGGCTGTCATCGCCATCATGTTGGCAACAGCCATAGAACTGATGACTGTCGCGATGACCTTGTTTTTGATTTTCATGAGCTTATTCATTCACATCACCCTCCATTTCCACCAGCCTGCCTGTCAGCACAGTTCTGGCATTGTCAAATTCATAGGAACAGGTTGAAAGCAGTACAAGCTTGTCCTGTTCTATCAGCTCGACTTCCTTATAAATTCGTGAAATCTCTTTCAGATGCGGTGTCCATTCATCAAGGCTGCGAAAACCATTGTAGATTTCATCATGCCAATCTGTCACAGCCACAGAGAAAAAGTCCAGTCTGTACACAGCGTCAGAGGTATACACCCAGCCATAAGGATGGCTGTCATAGTAGCTCTTATCCTTGAATCTGCACACGTTTGCAAACATACTTCCGTTCTTCATGTTGTGACCGTACAGGATGTTAAAGTTGTTCTGAAAACGGTTTTCACAGCGGAAATCCAGTTCAATACATCCGCATTTCAGACTGCGTCCGTCTGTGCCGTGGGTAAGATAGAAATCATTGTCCTCTCCCTGCATAATCGGGTAGTTGATGCTTGTATCGGGGATATAAATCCAGCCGATGGCATCGGGATAGGTTTCCTGCAGTTCCTGTGCCTGTTCTTTCAGTTCTTCACAGATTTCAGGTGACAGAACATTTTCCTGCACACTTGGAACAGTTTCCGAGGTCGTGGAACTTGTTGTGCCTTCCTCAGATGTCGTTTCAGAAGTGCTTGTACCTGTAGTAGTCGTTACAGACTCTGTTGGTGCATATGCCAGAGCATCCTGCATAATTACAGACGGCATAAAGGGTGCCAGATCTCCTTCAACTTTTTTCTGTGCAATATCGTCCTTTGTGAGCAGATATACACCTCCAAAAAGGAGGGCGGCTGCCACAGCAACCGCCAGAATGCGAATGTTTTTCTTTTTCATGCGTTATTCCTCGCTTTCAATAAAGTCGGGACAGAGTGCTGCATATTCGTCAGCATCGTCCTTTTTCTTTCTGCCCATGCCTGCAATGAGAACCATTACAAGACCTGCCGCAATCATCAAAATTCCGGGCAGTCTGCTTGTGGTATCGCCTGTAGGAATGTCGGGTACATCGGGAGTATCAGGGATCGGCTCATCATACATCACAACGGTGTTGACTGTACCGTCCTCATTGACTGTAAAATCAATAGAGTTTGCAATGGTATATCCATCGGGGGCTGCTGTTTCTGTTAGTGTATAGGTCTTGCCTGCAATAAGCTTAGCCTCGATATAGTGGGGTTCGTTGGTAGATACCCATTCCTCGATTACTTCGCCGTTCTCGTCGATAATCTGGATAGTAGCACCAACAAGTTCCTCATCATTGGTGATGTCCAGCTTGCTGATTTCTACCTTGGTTGTATCATCCACCATTACAATGAGAGGATGTCCATCCTCAGTAGTTGCTGTTGCTTCTACATTCTCAACCTTGACAGAACCATCCTCGAATACTTCGAAGCTGATGTCTGTTGCGATGATATATCCGTCAGGAGCTGCGGTTTCCTTGAGCGTGTACTTACCCACAGGAAGTTCCGTTACGACATGGTTTGTACCATCGGATGTCCACTCATCCACAACATTACCCTCGGAGTCAATAAGCTGCATCTCTGCACCTGCAAGCTCTGAACCGTAGATGTCCTGCTTGCTGATTTCTACCGTAATCGCCTCGTTTTCAGCTGTGATTTCGACGGTATCGCCGTCCTCATTGATTGTTACAGGGTACTGCTTATCCGAGAGAATATATCCGTCGGGAGCTGCAATTTCTCTGATCACATATTCACCATAAGGGATTTCTGTGAACTCAAAATAACCTGTTTCATCGGAGACAGCAGTCTTGATGGCTGTTTCCGCAGTGAATGTTTCTGTACCAACAGCGAAAAGACCGAAGAGTGCATTGGCAAGGGGTTCATCGTCCTCATTTACCTTGTAGCCGTTGGCATTGCCACGCTTGAGGTGGTTTTCAAAGGTGCCGCAGTCGATATTGACTGTGGTCATTTCCTGTCCCATATACTCGAAGTTCACGAGATACTTCTCGCCGTTGAGCATATAGTGTTCGTCGGTTGCGATTTCCTGCACATAGTAGCGACCAAACGGAAGCTGTGCATTGAATTTTGCGGTCATATCCTCGCCGAGAGATACCTCTGCGATCATGCCGTTTTCGGGAATGGTAGTGCCGTCTACCGCAGTGATGACTTCATCTGCAAACAGTCCGAAGCGTACAGAAAGGTACTCATCGTTATTACCGATTCCGAAAAGCTCATCGTACTCCATAAACTTGGAGAGGGTAATCTCTACCTCCTGATAGTCATTGATAAATTCCTGATTCACTGTATCTCTCACCTCGATTTCCTGTCCTGCGTAGGTCAGTTCCACTGTTTCAGCAAC
>JAZSEJ010000080.1:0-27190 GCA_045531615.1 Ruminococcus sp. | reverse complement strand
TATGACCTGTTTTATATGTTTGTTTATTTTACATAACTCGGAAAATTGTACTTTGATTATCTTTTGTATTGCGTTTTTGAATTTCGTTCCGAAATTGTGGGCGGATGATGAATGCTCGCCCTTAAATAAAATATGCCTTTTTATACAGAATAAAGCGTACCTTTTTACGGGTACGCTTTAAAAAATTTCTTACTTTATAGCCTCAAATGCCTTTTTAAGGTCATCGAGAATATCGTTTACATTTTCAAGTCCAACGGAGAATCTTATCATTCCGCCGTTGATTCCGCAGGCTACAAGCTGCTCGTCTGTAAGCTGACGGTGTGTTGCGCTTGCAGGGTGGAGTACACAGGTGCGGATATCTGCAACGTGTACTTCATTTGAAGCAAGGCTGAGGGAGTCCATAAACTTGACTGCTGTATCACGGCCGCCCTTGATTACAAATGAGATAACACCGCTTGAACCAAGTGGGAGATACTTCTGTGCAAGGTCGTAATATGGGCTGCTCTTTAACCCTGGATAATTTACGGATTCAACCATTTCGTTTGCTTCAAGATATTCAGCTACAATCTTTGCATTTTCGCAGTACTGCTTCATTCTGATTGCGAGAGTTTCAAGTCCTAAATTGAGATAAAATGCAGACTGTGCAGCAGGATAGCAGCCTAAATCTCTCATAAGCTGCATTCTTGCCTTGATTATGTATGCTGCCTTGCCGTATGTTTCTGTATAAACTATGCCGTGATAGCTCTCGTCAGGCTCTGTAAACTCGGGGAATTTGCCGTTTGCCCAGTTGAAATTACCTGAATCAACAATAACACCGCCGACCTGTACAGCGTGACCGTCCATATACTTTGATGTGGAGTGGATTACAATATCTGCGCCGTGTTCAATAGGACGGCAGAGGATAGGTGTGGGGAATGTGTTGTCAATGATAAGGGGAACATCGTTCTTGTGGGCGATTTTAGCGAATTTTTCAATATCAAGCACGGAAAGTGCGGGATTTGCAAGTGTTTCACCGAAAACTGCCTTTGTATTGGGCTTGAATGCTGCCT
Source organism: Ruminococcus sp. (assembly GCA_045531615.1). Lineage (GTDB taxonomy): Bacteria > Bacillota > Clostridia > Oscillospirales > Ruminococcaceae > Ruminococcus. The sequence goes on along the minus strand of JAZSEJ010000080.1, from coordinate 26,141 downwards.
GAATCTCCTCCTCGGTAGCGTCGGGAGATACGAAAATGCACTCAATACCAAGCTTTTTAAAAGTTACAGCGAAAAGATTTACTGTTCCGCCGTAAATTGTTGTTGTTGAAATAAAGCTGTCGCCTGCCTGGAGAATATTCAGTAATGAACACATTGAAGCAGCCTGACCGCTTGATGTACACATAGCGCCGATACCGCCCTCTAATGCGGCAATTTTATCCTCTACAGCCATTACTGTGGGATTCTCGAAGCGAGAGTAAATAAGGCTCTTTGTGGGGTCGTCGAATACTGCGGCTACATCGTCTGTTGAGTCATATACATATGTTGTACTCTGTACGATTGGCACAACTCTTGGCTCAGTGTTTTTTGGTGTGTAGCCCGAATGAAGACATTTGGTTTCGATGTTCATTGGATTATCCTCCTGTTTTTCTTATGAATTTTCTGAATTTTGGTACGCAAAATTCAAGTACTGCACAGTACTTGTCCACAAGGGTGATGATATATGTTTCCCTGTATTTCGGAAATGCAGCTGTAGCGGGCCACATATGCTTTATTATAATATCATACTCTTTCGGGTTGACTGATATAAGCTTCATTGCGTTTTTCAGTGCTATATCCGAATGACGGCGGCTGTGCTTCGGCTGATGCTTTTTACGGCTGACGTTGTATTCCCGTCGATCGTAATAGAACAGGTCGTGTAAAAGTCCTGCTCTTGCTGCCGAACGTGCGTCAAGTCCAAAATAGCGGCATATGATGTATCCGTAATAGGATACGTTCAGACAATGCTGAAACCGCGTTGTTGAGATGTGGTGGGTTATCTCTTTAAGGCGTATTACCTCGGGCAAATCAATTATATCGCTGATACAGCTATAATATCCGCACAGGGTCAGTTCCTTTTTTGAGCATATGGCATTGAGCATAAAATACCCCTTTCTCCATAGGACAGCACGTATACTACTTTTATTATACATCATTTTCAGTGAAAAATCAATAGGAATTTTCTTGATTTGAAAAATTTTGAAATTTTTGATATAATATCTGTAACACTTTTGGATTTCAGTTGTCTGTATAAGTGAAAGGGGGAATGAGAATGCAGGAAATGCTTGATGAAATCTATAAAACCTATGCAAAAGAGCTGTATCGGTACATATTCAATCTCTGCCGCAATGAAACTCTTGCTGAGGATATATTGCAGGATACTATGCTCAATGCGGTAATGTCCATTGATAAATTCAAGGGAGAATGCTCGCTGAAAACATATCTTTGCCGTATAGCAAGGAATATATGGCTGAATCACGTCAAGCGGGCGGAAAATAAGAATGTTCCCATTGATGACAGTATGGAGTTTGTAGCTGATGATTCTGTTGAGGAACAACTGAACAATAAAATGCAGTCTCAGGCTATTCACCGCGTTCTGCATACCCTTGATGAGCCATATAAGGAGGTTTTTACTCTCCGCGTCTTTGCTGAACTGAAATTCAACGACATAGGTAATTTATTCGGCGAAAGTGCAAACTGGGCGAGAGTTACGTTCTTTCGCGCAAAGGAAAAAATTATTCGACAGCTTGAAAAGGAGAATCAGATATGAATAAACAGATAACTTGTAACGTCATAAGGGATATTATTCCGCTATACAGCGAAAATCTCTGTTCGGAGGACAGCGCGGCAATTGTAAGGGCACATATTGAGGAATGTGAGGACTGCAAAAAGCTTCTTGAAGAATTCGGGATTGAGGAAAGTGCTCCTGAGGTTGTTCCCGATGAGGCAAAGGTTATGAAGAAAATCAACCTTAAAATTAAACGGTCGAAAAAAGTTGTTATAGCTGTATTATGCGTTCTTTTAGCGGTTTTAATTCCCGTAGCAGTACTTTTTGGAAATATATTCGTGCAGAATGAGAAAATCCCAAGCTTTGAAACAATTGCAAGAAATAAAGAGGTTAAGGAATACTCGGATTTGATTGAAAACGGAAAGTTCCATTCCTTTGCAAAATGGATTTCATTAAATTGGGCAGAGGCGGAATATTTTGAAAATATGGGGGATAAAGAAAAGGGTTCTATACCCGAAGCGGAGCTTGCAAAAGCCGATGGTTATGCATCAAATCTTGTAAATGCCTATAATGTGTTGATTGGCGACGCGAAGGAGGTGAAAGCGGATTGCAGAACATATTATTCAACCGATATGTTTGAAGAACCACAGGGGCGTAAAGGGTTGCTTTCGGAGATTACTGTGGAATACAGCGGCGGTGAAACACTTGTTTTCTATGTTATTAAAGAAAACGGAAGATTTTTATGGAGCTGTACGTCTGACGGCAGCTTTGATGAGGAGGTGTTGCGTGAAATTTTTCAGATGTATCAACGATAACAACAGATAATATGCACTTTGTGCTGATTTTTATGTCTTTTGTGTGTGTATGATGAAAATTAAATGAAGCTTTTGCTAATAAAAGATTACAATTCAATATGCCGCTTGACAAAAATCAGTATGTTGTGTATAATATATATGAGGTATGGTTATACCTCTGACGATTTAAGTTTCAGAATACATATATATGAAAGGACTTGAAAACATGAAGAATTTTGCTAAGAGAATAGTTGCAGTTTTTGCTGTGCTTGCAGTTGCTGCTACTACATTTGCAGGCTGTGAGAAGAAAGATGAATCATCAACAGCAGCTCCTACAAAATACCCATTTGAGGTAGGTGCGGCTGCTGACAATGCTCTGACACCCGGCGACCCTAACCTTGACTTGGACGCTGAGGACCCTGTTGCTCCTGCAACAGAGGCTGAGCCTGCTACTGAAATCGCTACAGAGATTGAAGAAGTTACAGAGGCTGACGGTCAGGCTGCTACAGAGTATGTTGCTGCAACAGAGGCTGACGGTCAGGAGGCTACTGACGCTCAGGGTGCTGTTGTAACAGAGGCTGTAAAGGTTACAAATGTTGTAACAAACGTTGTTACAAAGCCTGTTGAAAAGCCCACAACTCCTGCATATGTAGCCAAGGAAGACGGCAGATATGCAATGTGGCTTGATATCTCAAAGGATGAGAACTTCTTCTTTGAAAATGAAATGATTACTGCTAAGTTCAAGGTTAAGGACGGTATTCCCGACGGCGATTACAAGATTAAAATCTCTCCTGACCTTTCAGACGTTGCAGGTGTTGCTATCTACCCTGAAAAGACCATTGACGGTACAATCCGTGTAAATAATGGTACTATCGAGGCTGTTGATGTTTCAAACGAAACAGGAATGGTATTCTACGGCGACAATATCGCTTGTAAGCAGGGTGATACATTCGATTTCAACATCAATATCAAGAATAACTCCGGTCTTGTTGCTTTCTGTATCTGGTTCTATTTTGACAGTAATGCATTTGAATTCATTGAGGCTCATCCCTCAGGTGAATTTGAGGCAATTGCAAGAGATACAGATATCGGCGGCGGAAAAATCAAGGAATAATTATAGAAAGCTTTCATATACACCGTGCAGAAATGTGCGGTGTATTTTTCATATTTTTTACTTATCAATAATTAATCTATTGACAGTACAAATTTTTTTTGGTATACTATAAGATAGCTATTTATGCATAGTGGGTAGTTGTATTTGTGACGATAGTCAAATAATTGACGTAATCAGGAGGTTGAAATATGGACGAAAAAGAATTAAAATCGGGTGATATGCCTGTTGAAGATGTGACGGAAAATAATGACAGCGAAAATATTTCCGAAGATGCGGCTGAAAATGAGAATACAGCGGCAGATGAGAAAAATTCAGCCGAAAACGACGGTAATTCCGAGAATGTTGAAAAATCGGAGACAGCTGTTGAAAATGACGACTATATAATTGATAGCGGTGAAGCTGAAATAGAAACAGCTGAAGAAAAAGAAAGTATTATAGATGCAGGAAAGAAAATACTTCAGAAAATGGGTATTCCTGATATGCTGCTTTCACGTCTTATTGCGGTATTCTTCCTTATTTCGGGAATGAATCTTTCCGAAATAATGTATGCTGAAACAGGTGCAATTAATCCTGTTGCGGAATGGGGTAATTACGTTTCAAAGGTAAGTATGCCTCTTACCTTGATACTAATGGCTTCGATTTTTGTGTTTATGACGCTTATACACTGTATTATGCCGAAAAGACTGCAAATTCTCGACCAGCTGGGTGCTATAGCCTCTATACTCTATTTTGACCTAAAGCTTCTGTGGAAAGCTTCAGCTACAGGCTTCGGAATAAATATCGGAACATCAGACAGCTTCTATCTGACACTTGGTATAACTATTGTTTCGGCGGTGCTTATCTACTACTGCATAAACAAAATTAAGCATCACAGTACGCTTAACAGCATCCCCTGGTGGATATATGGTTTGCTTGTTCTGGCGGCGGCAACGGGTGTTGCAGCATTTATCAGCGTAACAACTATCTGTACACATAGATGCTTTGGTACAGCTTGCCACGATTTCGGACTTTTTGTTCAGATGTATCACTCACTGATTGATAACGGTACAGCAATTACAACCTGTGAGCGTGAGTATACAATTTCTCATTTCAAAATTCACGCTTCATATATTTTCTATGCTCTTGTGCCGGTGTTCAAGATGTTCCCCAAGGCTGAAACACTCCTTATTGCTCAGGCTGTGCTTGCTATGGGCGGTGTTATTCCTATGTTCCTTATTGCGAAAAGACACAATTTCAAGGGACTTTCACTGTGCTTTATGGGTCTTGCCTATGTATTCTGCATTGGTATTGTTGCTCCATGTTACTACGAATTCCACGAAAATGCGTTCCTTCCCACCATTCTTATGTGGCTTCTCTGGGCAGTTGACAGGAAGAATTACATTATGTTCTACATTATGTCTGTTCTTACCTGTATTGTTAAGGAGGACGCGCCCCTTTATGTTGTATGCATCGGTATATTCCTTTTCTTCGATGATAAGGGCAGTCTCCGTCGTATGAATGGTCTTATTATGGCACTTTTTGCAGGTGCATATATGCTTTTCATTACAAACTGGCTCACTCAGAACGGTGACGGTCAGATGATGATGGGCAGCCGTTTCGGTATCCTTATGACAGGCGATGACAGCGGTCTTACAGATGTTATGAAAAATGCTTTCCTCAATCCTGCTTATCTGTTCAGCCTGCTTCTCAGGGAGACTACTATGAAATTCTTCCTACAGGTTATGGCTTCTATGCTGTTTATACCTTTCTTTACAAAGAAAATAAGAAGATTTATGCTTATGGTACCCTTTATCGTAATGAATCTCGTTATCGGTGCAGGATATCAGTATGCAGGAAATGTAGGTTTCCAGTATATTTTCGGACCTGTTTGTCTGCTCCTTTATATGTGTATTATCAACGTTGATGATATGGGACAGAACGGAAAGCAGACTATACCTGTTGTTCTCGGCTCTGTTGCTCTTATTATGACATTCAGCAACAGCTCTCACAAGTGGAACAACTATACAGGCTATATCAACGGCAGGGATTATTTCGATTCTCTTGAGGAAATGCTCGATTCTATCCCTGATGATGCTTCTGTGGGAACTGATACATTTATAATTCCTCACCTTGGTCAGCACGATAAGCTGTATATCTTCGATTCCAACGACATTAATGAAGATGGAACTATCAAGAATATGGAATGGTACGACTTTATGGCAATTCCTGTACGCAATGATATGTTTGCAACATACGATGAAACGCTTACACGCAACGGATATACTCTCTGGGCTGAAATTGAGGGTAAATTCAATATTTATGTAAGTCCAAATTATAATTAAAGGGAATCCCTAAAGATTAGAAGCCGCATAGGAAACTGTGCGGCTTTTGCATAATATCGCTTTACAAATGCTGAATAATGTGTTATAATAAACGTGATATCAATAGGAGGAACTGTAATGGAACAGAAAAAAATTGACCGTATAAATGAACTTGCACGTAAGTCAAGAGAAATGGGACTTACTGAGGAGGAAAAGGCTGAACAGACAGCACTCCGCGATGAATACCGCAGAGCTGTTGTGGGAAGTCTCAATTCAAGTCTCAGCAATACATATATTATGACACCCGACGGGAAAAAGCATAAGGTAAAGCAGAACGGGGGAAAGTAAATGAATGACCGCCTATTTGACGCTGCTATCAAGGCATCTGAAAACGCCCACTGCCCCTATTCGGGATTTCACGTTGGTGCGGCACTTCTGACCGCTGACGGTGAAATTTTCACAGGATGCAATGTGGAAAATGCGTCCTATTCAATGACAGTCTGTGCTGAGCGTATTGCCATATTCAAGGCTGTTTCACAGGGTAAGACTGATTTTACCGCCATTGCCGTTGCAGGCAGTGCTGACGGTGATTTCAGCAGAAACTGCACTCCCTGCGGTGCTTGCTTACAGGTTATGAGCGAATTCTGCGGCAGTGATTTTAAAATAATTCTTGCTGAGGGCGAATATCATCTCTCCGATTTTCTTCCCGTCAGCTTTAACAAGGAGAATTTGAAATGAACTTGAAGGAAAAAATAGAAAAACATCTTATGGATGTTCAGAAACCCTCACGCTATATCGGCGGAGAGGTGGGCAGTATCGTCAAGGACAAGGATTCAGTTGACGTAAGTTTTGCATTCTGCTTTCCTGATACATACGATATAGGTATGTCACATATCGGTATGAAAATACTTTACTCCCTTAAAAATGCAAGGGAGAATTTTCGCTGTGAGCGCTGTTTTGCGCCAGATGTGGATTTTGAGAAGATTATGCGAGAGAACGATATTCCGCTTTATTCCCTTGAATCCCTTGAACCTATAAAGGATTTCGATTTCATTGGCTTTACAATGCAGTATGAGTTGTCATATACAAATGTGCTGAATATGCTTGACCTTGCAGGGATACCCATATTTGCCAAGGACAGAACAGAGGAACTGACACAGATTGTGGTTGCAGGCGGCCCCTGTGTCTGCAATCCTGAACCGCTGGCTGATTTCTTTGATATCTTCATTCTTGGCGAGGGTGAGGAAGTCAACCTTGAACTTATGGATTTGTTTAATGAAATGAAAAAGCAAGGGGCAAATCGTCTTGAATTCCTCAAAAAAGCTGCACAGATTGAGGGAATTTATGTTCCTCGGTTCTATAATTTCGAGTATAAGGCTGACGGTACGATTGAGAAAATGACCGTTTCCGAAAATGCTCCTGAAAAGATAACAAAGCGCATTATCAAGGATTTCGACAATGTATTCTACCCTGAGAATTTTGTTGTGCCTTTTACTGAAATAGTTCACGACCGTGTATCTGTTGAGGTTCTCCGCGGCTGTATACGCGGCTGCCGTTTCTGTCAGGCAGGCTTTATTTACCGCCCGTTCAGAGAAAAATCTCCCGATACCATTTACGAGGAAACAAAGTGTCTTTGTGAAAATACAGGATATGACGAGGTTTCGCTTGCTTCCCTCAGTACAAGCGACCATTCACAGATTGACGAAATGCTGTCAAAGCTTATCGACTACACAGCAGGGGAGCGTATAAATCTTTCACTGCCCTCACTCCGTGTGGATAATTTCACAGAAGAACTTTTAGAGAAAATCAAGAAAGTCCGCAAGAGTGGTCTTACATTTGCGGCTGAGGGCGGAACTCAGCGCCTTCGTGACGTTATCAATAAGAATGTCACGGAGGAAGAAATTATGAGTACCTGCAAAATCGCCTTTGAGGGCGGTTACAGCAGCGTAAAGCTCTATTTTATGATGGGACTTCCCACGGAGACTGACGAGGATATAATTGGAATTGCTGAGCTTGCACAGCGTATTCTTGACCTTTTTTACAGCATTGAAAATCGTCCTAAGGGCAGAAGTCCGCAGATTTCCGTAAGCTGCGCTACATTTGTTCCAAAGCCCTTTACGCCTTTCCAGTTTGAGCCTCAGGACACCCGTGCGGAAATCGAGAGAAAGCAGAAATTGCTCCTTGATTCTGTAAAATCCAAGAAAATAAAGGTAAGCTACCACGACCCCGATGTAAGTCAGCTTGAAGCTGTTCTTGCAAAGGGCGACAGACGGCTCTGCAATGTTGTCTATACAGCGTGGAAAATGGGTTGTAAATTCGACAGCTGGAGCGAGCATTTCAAGTTTGATGTGTGGCTTGAAGCCTTTGAAAAATGCGGTGTTGACCCTGCATACTATGCAAATAGATGTGCTGAATATGACGAAATACTGCCTTGGGATCACCTTGATTATATGGTATCAAAGGAGTTTTTCGTTCGCGAGAATAAAACGGCTCATAATGCCGTTACTACGCCTCATTGCCGCAAAAAATGCTCAGGCTGCGGCGTAAATAAAGCTGTTGGGAGGGAATGTTTTTGTTAAGACTTCGTGCTACTTTTAAAAAGACAGGCAGGGCGAAATATATCTCTCACCTTGACCTTAACCGCTGTATGCTGCGAATTTTCCGCCATTCAAAGCTGCCTGTGTGGTATACCGAGGGATTTAATCCCCACCCATATTACAGCTTTGCCCTTGCTCTTTCGCTTGGATTTGAAAGCGAATGTGAGATTATGGACTTCAATATAACCGACGACAATATGCCCCTCAGCGTTATTAAGGACAGGCTCAACGAGGTTATGCCCGAGGGTATGGGGATTGTTGATATTGCTCCGCAGGTTAATAAAATAACCGTAATTGCCAAGGCTGAATATGAATTCGAGCTGAAATCCGATGATGTGGACGGGGTTTTTGAGTCTGTGGAAAATCTTCTTGCAGCTCCCGAAATACTCATTGAGAAAAAGACTAAAAAGGGCATAAAGACTGTTGATTTAAAGCCTGATACGGAAATTGTGGCTCTTGAAAAGGGTGCTGCGTCGGTTAAAATAGCGATGCGTCTGCCTGCAGGAACAAAGACTAATTATAATCCGACGCTTTTTACTGAAGCGTTGAAAAAGTCCTGCGAAATTCCCTTTGAAATGATAAATATCCGTCGTACTGGAATTTTATGTGAAAATAATGAAAAATTTTCTTGAAAACACTTGCAATTTCCAAAAAAGTGTGATATAATTATAAAGCATTTGTAATCCGTCTGTATTTTTACAGATGAGGGTTAATGCCGAAAGACATTAAATCGAGCAGTCCGCTGCCTTTTCAGTTCTGTCGGTGACAGAACAAACGTGCCTTAGGGCAATGGTATTTATTCCCGTGCTTCCGTTATGCTGAAACGGATTTTTCGGGAGAGGTAAGAATGTTCGGAAATTTTAGGAGGATTTTAAAATGGATGCACTCAAATTAATCAGCGGATCAAGCATGAAGGAAAACGCACCTCAGTTCAACGTAGGTGATACTGTTAAGGTACACGTACGTATTCAGGAAGGTGAAAAGAGCCGTATTCAGATCTTCGAGGGTACAGTTATTGCTAAGAAACACGGCGGTATCAGCGAGACTTTCACTGTAAGACGTGTTGCTCACGGCTGCGGTATTGAGAGAGTTTTCCCCCTTCACGCACCTGCTGTTGACAAGGTAGAAGTTATTAGACACGGTAAAGTTCGCCGCGCTAAGCTCTACTACCTCAGAGACAGAGTTGGTAAGGCTGCAAAGGTTAAGGAGCAGATTCGATAAGACTGTATTTGAGTCCGTTGCCGTCGGAGCTTTTCCGACGGTTCGGCTCCTATCCGCGGGGACATTATGTCCCTTTTTTGCTATAATGAAATTCCTGTTCTATAATTATTATATAGAATGTTAAGATACATGAATGAGAGGTACAGATATGGACGAGAATATGGAAATGACAGCTGCAGAGGAAACTGCTGCTGAGGAGATAACAGAGGAAGTAGCAGAAGAAACATCAGCTGAGGAAACATTAGCGAAGGAAACATCTGCGGAGACAAAAGCAGAGGATAAGAAAAAGGGCGATTTTATCAAGGATTTGATTGAAATTGCCGAATCTACGATTATAACTATTTTTATTATTGTTTTGGTGTTTACTTACATCCTTCACCCTGTAAATATTGTAGGACGCTCAATGGTTCCAACTCTTAACCAGAATTACAGTGGCGAGCGTGAGGCAAGAAAAGAAACAGATAAGGTGTTTATGAATACCTTGTTCTTGGGCGTAAAATACGGTGATATTCTCGTTATTGACAAAGATAAGAACTATCTCTTCGATTCTAACGGAAATGTCTGTGAGCCTGAATACGATGCACCTATAGGTGAATGTATTATTAAGAGAGTTATTGCTGTTGGCGGTCAGACTGTTGAAATTCGCGATGGTGAAGTATATGTTGATGGTAAGCTTCTTGATGAGCCATATATCGCTGCAAATTCCTATACAGAGGACTTAGGTGCTTTTGAGGGACAATATCCTATAACTGTTCCTGAGGGCTACTACTTCGTTATGGGCGATAACCGTAATCACTCCACAGACAGCCGTGCAAGAAGCGTAGGTTTTGTCAAGAGAGATCAGATTTATGGTAAAGCTATTATAAAGTATTCACCCATTGAAGAGTTTGATATTCTTATTGGCTCACATAAAGGATAATTTGTTTTGAAAAAGTTTTTTAATTCTGCTGTATCTTATCTTGAACAGCTTATAATAACCCTGTTTGTCTTGTCTCTTGTTTTTACGTATCTGTTCAGAGTTGTAAGTATTGACGGAGATTCAATGTGCAACACCCTTGCCAATAAGGACAGAATTATTATTAATCTTTCCGACCGCAGCTACAAAGCGGGGGATATTGCTGTAATGTATCCTAAAAATGCCGTTACTCTCGCTGAAAACGGAGAAATATCCTTAAATAAGGGCGTAGATAAGGTTTTGGTAAAGCGTATTATTGCAACAGAGGGGCAGACAGTAGATATTGATTTTGCCGCAGGTATCGTCAGCATTGACGGTGAAAGGCTTTACGAGGACTATATCGACCTTGGACTTACCCATAATGACGGGGGAGCCTTTACGGGGCAGTATCCCATAACAGTTCCAGATGGATATGTTTTTGTAATGGGTGATAACCGTTCCGTATCCCTTGACAGCCGTTCCGATAAAATCGGATTTGTGGCTGAGGAAGATATAATCGGTACGGCGTTTGTGAGGATATATCCGAAGTTTGAGATATATTCTTAAGGAGGATAAATGGAAAATACTGATATAAAAACAATACAATGGTTCCCTGGGCATATGGCAAAGACGCGCCGCGCTATTGTTGCCAATATGAAGCTTGTGGACGCTGTTGTGGAAATTATAGACGCTCGTACGCCTATGAGCAGCCGAAATCCCGAAATTGACTCAATGACAGGTTCAAAGCCAAGAATTGTACTGCTGAACAAGTGTGACCTTGCGGACAGCAATGCAACAGCGGCTTGGGTTAATTATCTTAAAAAAGAAAATGTAACAGCTCTCGCAGTTGACTGTAAATCGGGAAAGGGCATAAACAAACTTATGCCAACTCTTAAAGCAACTGTTCTGAAAGAGCTTATGGATAAACGTGAAAGAAACGGTATGACAGGTGCACCTGTCCGACTTATGATACTTGGTATACCAAACGTGGGCAAAAGTTCCCTCATCAACCGCCTTGCAGGAAGTAAGCGCGCAAAGGTTGAGGACAGACCTGGTGTTACTCGTGTAAAGCAGTGGGTAAAGCTGAAAGACAATACAGAGTTGCTTGATATGCCTGGTGTTTTGTGGCCTAAATTCGAGGATCAGTCGGCGGCTATACGCCTTGCATTTACAGGTGCTATAAGCGATGATATTCTTGATATTGAAACCCTTGCAATGAAGCTTCTCAGCTATCTTGCGGAGAATTATCCACAGGCTCTTATTGAGCGATACAAGGTAGAACCCGAAGAAAACGACGACGGACTTGCTCTCCTTGAAAAAGTGGGAAGAAAGCGCGGTATGGTTGTCTCAGGCGGCGAAATTAACACCGAAAGAGCTGCAATTACCGTTCTTGACGAGTTCAGAAGCGGCAAGCTGGGACGTATTACCCTTGAAATGCCTGAGGTGAAGTGATATGGCAAGGGTTGTACTTCATAAGGAATTATTTGATTTTGACAGCGAACAGCGCAAGACATATCCCGTTTTATGCGGAGTTGACGAAGCAGGCAGAGGCCCTCTTGCAGGGGATGTTTACGCTGCGGCAGTTGTGCTGAATGATGATACTCTTATTGATTATCTCAACGACAGTAAGAAAATATCGGAAAAACGACGCGAACTGCTTTATGACGAAATAATCGAAAAAGCGGAGGCTTACTGTATTGCAACCGCTTCTGTTGAGGAAATAGACGAGCTTAATATATTGCAGGCGACAATGCTTGCTATGAAAAGAGCTGTTGAGGGGCTTGGAATAAAGCCAGATATGGCACTTGTTGACGGCAATCGTATGCCACAGCTGGATTGTCCTGCTGAAAATGTCATAAAAGGCGATGCAAAATCGGCTTCTATATCGGCGGCGTCTGTTCTTGCTAAGGTTGCCCGTGACAGATATATGCGAGATATAGCCGAAAAGTACCCTCAGTACTGCTTTGAGCAGCACAAGGGCTATGGCACAAAGCTTCACTGCGATATGCTGAAAAAATACGGCGCCAGCGATGTTCACAGAAAGACCTTTCTGAAAAAAATTCTGGGTGAAAGCGATGAACAGCGTTGAAATCGGTAATATCGGCGAGGATTATGTCTGCTCCTACCTGATAAAACAGGGATATGAGATAGTTGAAAGAAATTATCGTATACGGGGCGGTGAAATTGATATTATTGCGGTAAATACGGACTATATTGCCTTTGTGGAGGTGAAGTCACGTAAACCGAATAGTATGGTAAGCGGCTATGATGCGATAAATAAACGCAAACAGACGCTTATAGTTAAAACAGCGAGTAATTTTTGCTATAAGTACCCGAATAAGCTGCAGCCACGGTTTGATATCGCAGAGGTTATAATATCGGGCGGCAGGGTGCTTAGCATTGATTATATAGAAAATGCCTTTGATACAACGGGCATGAATTTCATTTTTTAAAAGGGTGATTATATGTTTTACAACAGTACAAGAAACAGCGGAGTAAAGGTAAGCAGCGCAGAGGCTATTACACAGGGAATTTCCGTTGAAGGCGGACTTTTCGTTCCTGAGTCTATTCCACAGCTTACTTTCGATGAGCTTAAAGCTATCGGCGATATGAAATATGCTGACAGAGCAGCTTATGTTTTCTCAAAGTTCCTGACAGACTTCACAGAGGCTGAAATCCACTACTGTACTGATAATGCCTATTCCACAAAGAATTTTGAAACAGAGAGTATTGCTGAAATAGCGCACCTCTTTGACGGTACATACATGCTTGAGCTGTGGCACGGCCCTACTTGTGCATTCAAGGATATGGCTCTCCAGATTCTTCCCTATTTCCTTACAACATCTGCAAAGAAAATCAATCTTGATAAGAAGATTGTTATCCTCGTTGCTACATCTGGAGATACAGGAAAGGCTGCTCTTGAAGGCTTCAAGGACGTTGAGGGTACATCAATCCTTGTATTCTATCCAGAGGACGGCGTAAGCCCCATGCAGAAGCGTCAGATGAAGACTCAGGAAGGCGAGAACGTCGGCGTATGCGCTATCAAGGGCAATTTTGACGACTGCCAGAACGGCGTTAAGGCTATATTCACAGATAACGATGTCAAGGCTGCTCTTGATTCAAAGGGTATGATTTTCTCATCTGCTAACTCTATCAACTGGGGCAGACTTGTTCCGCAGGTTGTATACTATGTTTCTGCATATGCAGAGCTTGTAAAGAGCGAGGAAATCGAGCTTGGCGAGAAGATTAACATCGTAGTTCCCACAGGTAATTTCGGTAATATTCTTGCTGCTTACTATGCAAAGCATATGGGAGTTCCTGTAAACAAGCTTATCTGTGCTTCAAATATCAACAACGTACTCACAGATTTCATAAATACAGGCGTATATGACAGAAACCGTCAGTTCTACGCTACTGTTTCTCCTTCTATGGATATTCTTATTTCAAGCAACCTTGAAAGACTTCTTTACCTTATGACAGACAGAAATGACGCTGTTATAAACGAGTGGTTCGGCAAGCTTGCTTCTGAGGGTAAATATGAGGTTACAGCTGATGTCAAGGCTAAGCTCAATGAAGAATTCTTTGGCGGATTCTGCGATGACGAGCAGACAAAGGCTACAATCAGCGAAATCTACGAGAAATATTCCTATACCTGCGATACTCACACAGCTGTTGCTGTTAAGGTATACAACGATTATAAGGCTGCTACAGGGGATACTACAAAGACTGTTATCGCTTCCACAGCAAGCCCATACAAGTTCTCAGCAGCTGTACTTGAAGCTCTTGAAAAGGGAACTTCTGATATTGACGAATATGCAAAGGTTGACCGTATTGCAGAGCTTTCAGACATTCCTGTACCTGCTGCACTGGCTGACCTTAAGAATAAGCCTGAGCGTTTCACAGACGTAATTGAAAAGTCTGAGCAGAAGGCTTATGTCCTCAATACTCTTGGATTCTGATGAGTTTGTATGTTATCGGGGATTTGCACCTATGTTTCTGCGATCCCTCAAAGACAATGAGTATATTTGCAGGCTGGAACGATTATCAGGAAAAAATCGAGGAAAACTGGCTTAATAACGTCAAAGCTGAGGATACAGTTGTCCTCGCAGGAGATACCTCCTGGGGTATGTCTTTGCAGCAGGCAACTCCCGATTTTGAGTTTATCCATAAGCTCCCGGGCAAAAAGATTCTGCTGAAAGGTAATCACGACTACTGGTGGACAACTATGAAGAAAATGGAGGATTTTCTGTCGTCAAACGGATTTGACTCTATAAATATACTTCATAATAATCATTATCAGTACGAGGAATATGGCATATGCGGCACAAGAGGCTGGGTTAATATGCCTGGCGAGGTGCAGGACGAAAAGGTGCTTCATCGTGAGGTTATGCGTCTTGAAGCTTCAATAAAGTCCGCAATAAATGCAGGGCTTGAACCTATGGTATTTATGCACTATCCGCCGATTTTTGCCTCAAACTTCAATTATGATATACTTGAAGTACTTTACCGTTACAATATAAAAGACTGCTATTACGGGCATATCCACGGCCATTCAGCCCATGGATTATGCGTCACAAACACCTATGATGACGTAAATTTCCATCTGATATCGGGTGATTATTTACAGTTTATTCCTGAAAAAGTGTTGTAAAACTGTGTAATAGGTAGAAGTATTCAATTATTGTAGAAATCTTTTTTGAAATATGGTATAATGTTTAGGTATTCTTTTAGATGTAGAAAGTGCATCTTTATAAAAGAGCTTATATATATTTAATGGAGGATCATTATGTTAAAGTCATCTAACAAAACCGATGTGAACACAACAGAGCTGATTATCAGCATTGATGCAGAAACTTTTGAGGCTGCTGTTGAGGCTGAGTATCAGCGTGAAAAGAAAAATATCCAGATAAAGGGCTTCAGAAAGGGCAAGGTTTCAAGAAAGCTTGCTGAGAAGACTTTCGGTGAGGGCGCATTCTACGAGGGCGCTATCAACAGCCTTCTCGGACCCGAGATTGAAGCTGCTATCGCTCAGGAGAACCTTATCCTGGTTGACAGACCCAACGTTGAAGTTCTTTCTATCGACAAGGAAACAGGCGTTGAGATCAAGGCTGTATGCGTTACAAAGCCTGAAATCGAGCTTTCTGACTATAAGGGTATAAAGGCTGCTAAGAAGGTCAATGATATTACAGACGCTGATGTTGACAAGCAGATTGACATCATCAGAAAGAAGAATGCTCGTATCGTATCAGTTGAGGACAGACCTGCTCAGATGGGCGATGAAGTTACAATTGATTTCGAAGGCTTTTTCGGCGACGAAGCATTTGAAGGCGGCAAGGGTGAGAATCATCCCCTCGTTCTCGGCAGCGGTCAGTTTATTCCTGGCTTTGAGGATCAGGTTGCAGGCCACAACGTAGGCGATGAGTTTGACGTTGTTGTAACTTTCCCCGAGGATTACCAGATGACAGATTACGCTGGCAAGGAAGCTGTATTCAAGACAAAGATCAACGCTATCACTTTCGAGGAGCTTCCCGAGATTGATGACGAGCTTGTTAAGGACGCTACAGAGTTCGATACAGTTGATGAGTATAAGGCTAACATCCGCACACAGCTTGAAGAGGCTGCTGCAAAGCAGGCTGACGCTGCATTTGAGAGTGCAGTTCTTGAAGCTCTTATCAACAAGGTTGACGCTCCCATTCCTAACTGTATGTTCGAGCAGAGAATTGACGAAATCGTTGCATCCTTCGACCGTCAGCTCCAGCAGCAGGGTATGAGCCTTAAGCTCTACTGCCAGTACACAGGTATGGATGAGCAGTCTATCAGAGACACATACAGAGAGCGTGCAGAGGGCGAAGTTAAGCTCCGTCTTGCTCTTGAAAAGATTGCAGAGCTTGAGAATTTCGAAGTAACTGAGGACGAAATCAACAATGGTCTCGGTGAAATTGCAGCTGCAAACAATATGGACATTGCAACTGTAAGAAGATTTATCAACGTTGCTGAGTACGCAGCAGACCTCAGAGTACAGAAGGCTGTTGAGTTCGTAAGAGAAAACGCAGTAGTTGACAATGCAGAGGAAGCTGCTGAATAATTAAAGATACATATCGTTGTCCCGTAGTATACGGGACAATGGTTTTATTAAGATATTTCGACAAAAAATGAGAAAGGGCGATGAATTATGAGTTTTATTCCTTATGTTGTTGAGCAGACAAGCCGCGGAGAGCGTTCCTACGATATTTTCTCCCGACTTCTGAATGACAGAATTATTATGCTTTCAGACCAGGTAAATGACGCTACTGCAAGCCTTGTTGTTGCACAGCTTCTCTTCCTTGAAAGCCAGGATTCTGAAAAGGATATCTCGCTTTATATCAACTCTCCCGGTGGCTCTATCACCGCAGGAATGGCGATATATGATACAATGCAGTACATCAAGTGCGATGTTTCAACTATATGTATCGGTATGGCTGCTTCAATGGGAGCATTTCTCCTTGCAGCAGGTGCAAAGGGCAAGCGTTTTGCACTTCCAAACAGCGAAATCATGATACATCAGCCTCTTATTTCGGGCGGACTTGGCGGTCAGTGTACAGATATCAAGATACACTCCGACCATTTGCTGAGAACACGTCAGAAGATGAACGAGCTGCTTGCTCAGAACACAGGCAAGTCCATTGAGCAGGTTGAGATTGACACTGAGCGTGATAACTATATGACAGCTCAGGAAGCTCTTGCATACGGTATTATCGATAAGGTTATTGAGAAAAGGTAGGGACTCCTATGGCAGAATTCAAGGTATGTAATTTTTGCGGACGAGGAGAAAACAGCACAGGTGCAATGTTCTCCGCAGGTACAACAAATATCTGCGATGAGTGCATTATTTATTGCTATGAGCAGCTTATGGGGCCAGATTTCATCAAGGCAAAGCGTAAGGAAGCTCAGAACGGCAAAATGCCTGTTTCTTCGGGCATAGAGCTTATGAAGCCGGCTGAAATCAAGGCATATCTTGACGATTACGTTATCGGTCAGGACGATGCAAAAATTTCTCTTGCGGTTGCCGTATATAACCACTACAAGCGTATATTGAGCCAGGAAAAGAAATCCTCCAAGGCAAAGGATGACGGCGTAGAGCTTCAGAAGAGCAACGTTCTTCTCCTTGGCCCTACAGGTGTAGGAAAGACTTTCCTTGCACAGACCCTTGCAAAGCTTCTCAATGTGCCTTTTGCCATTGCTGACGCTACCACAGTAACTGAGGCAGGTTATGTAGGCGATGATGTTGAGAACGTTCTTCTTCGTCTTATCCAGGCAGCAGATTATGATATTGAAGCTGCTGAAAAGGGTATTATTTATATTGACGAAATCGACAAAATTGCAAGAAAGTCGGAAAATACATCGATTACAAGAGATGTAAGCGGCGAGGGCGTACAGCAGGCACTCCTGAAAATCATTGAGGGAACTGTTTCAAATGTTCCACCCCAGGGCGGCAGAAAGCATCCCAATCAGGAAACTCTTAAAATTGACACAAAGAATATCCTGTTCATCTGCGGCGGAGCGTTTGACGGACTTGAAAAGCAGATACAGAAGCGTATCGGCAAGGCACCCATTGGCTTTGGCGGCGAGATAAAGAGCGTCAAGGCAGACAGTGAGAATATATTCAAGAAGGTTGTACCGAAGGATCTGATAAAATTCGGTATGGTTCCCGAATTTGTGGGAAGACTTCCCGTTATATCCGTACTTGAGGAGCTTGATGAAAATACACTGGTAAGAATTCTCACAGAACCTAAAAATGCCATAGTAAAGCAGTATCAGAAGCTTTTCAGCTATGACAAGGTAAAGCTGGAGATTGAGGACGATGCTCTTATTGAGATTGCAAAGAAATCACTTGCACAGAAAACAGGCGCAAGAGGACTTCGCTCCATACTGGAGAATGTTCTAATGCAGTCGATGTACAATGTACCCTCTGACAGCACAATTACAAAGGTAATTGTAAAGAAAGAGTGCGTAACAGAGGACGCACAGCCTGAGTATGTCTATAAAAAGACAGCCAAGAAGGCAGAAACAGCAGAATAAATAAAAACGTCGGGCGTAAAAACCCGACGTTTTTGTTTTACTGGATTATAATCAGCATCCGCAGCCGCAGTCGCTGCCGTTGTTGTTACCGCAACCGCAGCCGTTGTTGCCGCAGCCACCGCCGCAGAATACGAAGAAGATGAGGATGAGAATGAGGATCCACATACAGTTGTTACCGCCAAAACAAGAATTACACATAATAAATATCTCCTTTGAGAATGAATTTGAATCGCTTTGTTTGCGTTTCATAGTACATAATATGCCGCAGCAAAAAAAGTGTTACAGTATTTTGAGATAAGAAAAAGTTAAAATAAAAAAATATTGCATTTTGATGTCCGTTTTTTGTTTCTCGTTTGAATGTATATATAGAAGCAATAACAGAGCAATTTTCGCGGAAACTTTTTCGGTAATTTTTCAATTCGACTGTTATCGCGCCATATACGTGGCATAATATAGTAGTAGAAAAAGAAACGGAGGAGAACATATGATAAATACAGACAAATTCACACCAAAAGCTGCTGAGATAATCGGGGGAGCTGTTGATATCGCCTCGGAGCTTGGCCATACCTACGTGGGAAGCGAGCATATTATCCTTTCCATAACAGGGGACGGAACATCATCGGCGGCACAAATTCTTATGGATGGCGGAGTATGCTACGATGACCTGCGATGTGAGATTATAAAGCTTGTGGGTCAGGGTACCCCCTCAGTGCTGAATCAGCGTTATTTTACAACTGCAGCAAGGCGGATTCTCGATAATGCCTGTACAATTGCATCAGCTGACGGAAAAAAATATGCGTCCCCAGAGCATATACTTGCCGCAATAGTCAGCGAGTCTTCATGTAGTGCCTGTAACGTAATAAAAAAGGCAGGAGGGAATATGACGGATATATGCGGCGGACTTGAAGCCATATCCTCAGCAGAAATAAGAAGCGGACTATATGAAGCTATAAAGCCGAAAATGTCACATCTACCCAATTTATTCCGCTATGGCAGAAATCTGACGGATATCGCCCTTGTGAAGAAGCACGACCCCTTAATTGGCAGAATTAGAGAGGTAGAACGTGTATTGCAGGTGCTTTCACGCAGAGTAAAGAATAATCCCTGTCTTATCGGCGAAGCAGGAGTGGGAAAAACAGCCATTGTAGAGGGTGTTGCCGAGCTTTTTGTGCGAAATCTCGTGCCTGATTCCCTTAAAAATAAGTTTATTTTCTCATTGGATTTCACTTCGCTGCTTTCGGGGGCGAAATACCGCGGCGATTTCGAGGAACGCGTCAAGGCGTGTATTGACGAGGCTGTAAATGCAGGAAACATCATACTTTTCATCGACGAGCTTCATACTATAGTCGGTGCAGGTGCGGCGGAGGGTGCAATTGACGCGGCAAATATAATGAAACCCCAGCTTGCCCGCGGAGAATTGCAGATTATCGGGGCAACCACCTTTGAGGAATACGGCAAATCAATTGAAAAAGACTCTGCCCTTGAACGACGTTTTCAGCCTATACAGGTAAATGAGCCAGCTACGGATGAATGTATCGAGATGATGCGTGGACTAAAAGACAGTTATGAAAAGTATCACGGAGTAGAAATACCCGACGATATGATTGAACTGTCGGTTAATATGGCAGTACGTTATATATCCGACAGATTTCTCCCCGATAAAGCAATTGATGTAATGGACGAAGCCTGTGCTTGTGCGAAAATCCGCAGTCATACTGGTAAAAGACGTACAGATTCAGAGTATATGGAGCTCAGGGACAGAGATTACACCATAGACGGAATAAGCCGTATTATGGGCGGTGACGGCGAGCCTGTCCTCCGTGGGGAAGATATTATGAATGTGGTATCAATGAAAACGGGAATTCCCCTTAACAAAATCACAGCGGAGGAGGGAATACAGCTTTGTTTCCTTGAAAAAACTCTGTCGGAGCGCGTTATAGGCCATAGTTATGCGGTAAAAAAGGTTACAAATGCGGTATGCCGTTCACGTTCGGGACTTGGAGAGGGAGGCAAGCCAGCTGCATCCTTCCTGTTTGCAGGCCCCTCGGGAGTGGGAAAAACAGAGCTTGCAAGAGCTTTAGCTGATTGTCTTTTCGGCTCGGAGAAAAATCTCATACGCATAGATATGTCGGAATATATGGAAAAACATGCTGTTTCCAAGCTTATCGGCGCGCCTCCCGGATATGCGGGCTATGATGATAACAGCGGCAGTCTTTGCGACAGAATAAGGCGCAATCCCTATTCTCTTGTGCTATTTGATGAAATTGAAAAAGCCGATGCTGAGGTGCTGAATATAATGCTTCAGATACTGGATTATGGCACATTAACTGATTCCACAATGCGAAAGGTAAGCTTTAGAAATTGTATGATTATTATGACTTCCAATGTGGGGGCGGAGCTTTCGGGAAAAAGCGGACTGGGATTTGGTACAGATACCGCTGAAAGGGAAAACCGCGTTCTTGAAGCAGTTAAATCGCGGTTTACTCCCGAATTTACGGGGCGTATTGATGAAATCATCGTATTCCGAAGTCTTGAACGTGAGGATTTAATGAAAATCAGCGAAAAGGCACTGGATAATCTCCGCTTACGTGCCGAGGCTTTAGGTATCGGCATAAGCTACGACAGCGATGTTATTGAAACTGTTGCAGCTGCAAGAGAAACCGACAAATACGGAGCAAGACCAATTAAGCGACGGGTTACGGATTTGATTGAAAATGAGCTTGCAAAGATGATAATAGACTCTGCGGTGCAGAAAGGCGATAATTTGCGCATAGAATCGGAAAACGGCGGTATCAGATTTACTAAAAGCGTGCCCGTATAAAGAAAGGGTACCGATTTACGGTACCCTCTGAATAGTGATTATTCGCCCATTCTTGCCTTGATATAGCATTCAAGGAAGTCAATAGTCTTTTCAATTCCGAGGCGGCTGCTGTTTACTGTAAGGTCGTAAAGTCTTGAATCGCCCCAGTGGAGTTTTACGTGATAGTTGTGATAACGCTTACGCTTTTTATCCTTTTTCTCGATGAAATCCTCTGCCTCAGACTCATTCATATTATAAAGCTCCATAATACGCTTGATTTTACAAGGCATATCACCGATAATGAACAGTGAGCAGAGACAATCCAGGTCGCGGAGCTTTGATTCTGAACAGCGTCCCACAACTACGAAGGATTCGCCGTTTTCAGCCTTTTTGCGGATGAAATCAAACTGCATTTCAGCAATGTTATCCTCAATGGAGTTGCTGTAGCCTCTTACACGGCGGGAGAGAATACGTGTCTTAGGAGCTTCATCGTGTTTTTCGATCTGCTCTGCGGTCATACCTGTTCTATTAGCGATTTCTGTAATAAGGTGACGGTCATAAATAGGCAGGTTGAAACGCTTTGACAGTTCTTCGGCGATAACACGTCCGCCGCTTCCGAATTCACGTCCTACTGAAATAATAATCTGTGACATAATGAACCTCCTTGATTTTTAAAGATATCTGAAGAATATATAAGCTGTTGAAATAGCAAGTACAATTACAGTTGCGGGAGCAAGCTTTGCGCAGTAGCGTCCCCAGCTTATGGGGTAGCCGTTCTTTGCCGCAACGGATGTACCTACAACGTTTGCAGACGCGCCGATTGGTGTTGCACTTCCGCCTACGTCTGTACCGATAGCAAGGGTCCAGGCGAGTGTGTTAATCGGAATACCTGTAGATGCTGCGAGGCTCTGAATAACAGGTACCATAGTAGCAGCAAATGGGATATTATCTACGAATGCACTTGCAATTGCAGATACCCAGAGGATAATTACTACTGTAATATAGGGATTTCCACCGCTTATTGTGCGGATAAATTCAGCAATATATTCAAGAATTCCTGTTTCTTCAAGACCGCCTACAACAATAAAGAGACCGATGAAGAATACCAGTGTCTTATAGTCAGTCTTTTTAATAAGTTCAAGAGCGCTTTTTCCTGCGGTAAGCAATGTTATAACTGCAATTCCAAGACCGATTGTTGCTACTGTAAGGTGTGTGATTGAGTGAGTTACAAGGAGAATAACAGCAAGAGCAAATATAAGTGTGCTGATTATGAAATCCTTCTTGTTTGTAATAGCAGTCGAAGGTGCAGGGAGCTTTGAAATATCAACAGCTTCACCCTTATTGACTGTAAGTTCTTTTCTGAATGCAAAATAAAGAAATACAATTGTGAAAATAAGGCTTATTCCAGCACATACACCTGTATTCAAAAGAAAGTCGAAGAATGAGAAGCCAAGAGATGTACCGATGATAATATTCGGGGGGTCACCGCACATTGTTGCGGAACCGCCAAGATTAGCGCAGAATACCTCTGCAAGTATCATTGGTATAGGATTAAATTTAAGAAGCTGAGCAAGCTCAATCGTAACTGCTGCAAGGAACATAATAACAGTAATACTGTCAATGAACATAGCCAGAATAGCTGACATTATCATAAAAGTAATGAATACAGGTATAGTTTTGCACTTTACAAGGAAAGCAATTTTCATACAGAGCCAACGGAAGAAGCCTGCTTTAGCCATACCCTCAACCATAACCATCATACCTGCGATGAATACGATTGTAGCCCAGTTGATGCCTTTGCTTTCGCTTTCGCCAACCTGATACCAGAAATCGGATTTTATGAAATCCTTGATGGCAATAATATCCCATATTGCCTTGCCGTCTCTCAGGCAGATACCGAATACCACAATAAGGGTAAGGATACCGCTGCCAAGGGTTACATAGTGTCGTTCGATTTTGTCAAGCACGATAAGTACGAACATCGCCAGAAAGATAATAACGGCGAATATCTGTGCTGCTAACATAAAAAAGACCTCCATTTATTTATGAATTATAATACTGCACCTCCAATTAACACCTGATACATAATATTCATCAGGAATTACTTGGTGAAGCAATACCAAATGAGATTATAGCACAATTTTCGGGGAAATGCAAGGAAAAAAATGTTTTTTCGCATTTTCTGCGAAATGCATCTATTTAATGAGATAAGACAATAAAATATGTTTATTATGTGTAAGAAAAAACATAATTATCTCCTGTTTCTAATGGTATCATCACTTATTTTTCACACAACTGTCACTTTGTGGTGAATGGGACGTAAGAAAAAATGTATTTTTCATCTTGAAATTATTGCAGCTTTATGATATAATTCGAAATGGCGGAACAGCAAAAAGGTCACATGACAGTGTGTTGCGGTACCGTGACAGAAACGTATTTCTCCGTTGGAGAATGTAAAGAAAAGGGGTTATATTTATGATGTATGTATTTCTGATAGTGGGATTTGTCCTGCTTATCAAGGGTGCCGACTGGTTTGTTGAGGGTAGCTCAGCCGCTGCAAAGCTGCTTAAAGTACCTCCGCTTATAATCGGTCTTACGGTTGTTTCAATGGGTACAAGCCTTCCTGAAGCTTCAGTAAGTATAAGTGCTGCTCTTGCAGGTGAAAATGAGCTGGCTGTAAGTAACGTACTTGGTTCTAATATTTTTAATCTTATGGCTGTATGCGGATTATGTTCCCTTATCAGCCCGCTTGTAATTAACAAGGAAACCTTTAAGCGTGATTTTCCCATTTCAATCGGTGCTGCTGCATTACTTATCGGTCTTGGTGCGTTAGGAATGACCGTAGGACGTATTGACGGTATTATTCTTCTTTTACTTTTCATCGGGTTTCTTACTCTTATGGTTATTTCTGCAAAGAAGGCACGTCAGGAGGCTGAGGACGAATATAAGACAATGCCTGTATGGAAGCTTTTGATTTTTATTGTTGTGGGTGTTGCTGCAATTATTATCGGTGGAAAAATGGTTGTAAGCGGTGCCTCTGATATTGCCCTTAAATTCGGGATGACTCCGAATCTTATTGGTATGACAATTGTTGCAATCGGTACAAGCTTACCTGAACTTGTTACATCTGTGGTAGCTGCCCGCAAAAACGAAGTTGATATGGCAGTAGGTAACGTAGTAGGTTCCAATATTTTCAATATTCTGTTTATTCTTGGTTCAGCTGCTGCAATTTGTCCTGTTGTATTCTCAATGGCAAATCTCATTGACTGTGTAGCGCTTATTATTATGAGTGTTCTTACAATGCTTCTCTGTGCAAAAACAAAGAAGCTCAGCCGTTTACACGGTGGAATAATGCTTGCTATTTATATCGTTTATTCTGTATATATTTGTATGAGATAAATAAAATCCCGAAGCTTTGCGGCTTCGGGATTTTTCGTTATACTATAGCTTAAAAAGTTGTTCTCCGTGAACAGGGTCGAATTTATGCCATACAAGTTTTCCGCCTGAAACTTCAAGCACGCGTCCCTCTTTATCTTTTACAGGGGAGAGCGTATATAAACCATCGTGGCGATGTGCAGCATAGAAAGTACGCTCATTTACATTTATTTTCGATTCAGGTGAGGGATTTACGCCGTGAAGGGTAATTCCCCTTTCTGTTATTTTTATAGTAAGAGGCGTAGTTCCTCTCATAATGCGACATCCCGAGTTGTTTGTTATATAATGAGCTTCTTTTTCGTGGGCGGTCAGGTCGTTCATAAATCTTATAAGTAAAGCCGCAATAACGCGTTCTGTACGCTGTAAATGAGCAGAAATGGCCTTTACTGGGTCATCGTTTATATCCTTAATGCCCCGTGCGGTGTCAAAAGCAAGGGTGTTTATGGCGTCAGTGAAGCTTGCGCCGTTTGAGAAATAATCGGGAAGTTCTGGTTTTGTCTGACGTGGGACATGGTCAGGATATATTGCCTCTGCAAGTATTTCGTATGCCTTATGGAATGTACTTGCGGGTGAGAAATACGTCATAGAAGCGACGTGGGGGATGCAGCACATATCAGAAATCATATGGATTGCTCTGCCGAGAAATTCTGCAGATTTCTGCTGATATCCTGCGATATACATCGTAAGCGCCATGGTGTAGTCCTCCTCAAACATAGCCCTTGCGCTTTTATAACATTTACCTTTCCCGTTACGGAAATAGCCGTTAACAGTGTTCAGTTTCTTCATTCCGGGGGTAACAGCACAGTAGTAGTGCCTTCCGGGCCCTTTTTCATAGTCTCCCTGCTTATCGGGACGCTTTGAGAATGTTATAAGAGTTTTAGCAAGGGGAGCAAATATTTCCTCACTGTCAGGACGAATGTATTTGAGCATTACAAGTGTGCGTAAGGTGAGATTTTTATGTACACATGAGGGTTCCGAATTATTTTCCTTCAGAATTTCTTTTGCAAGGGAGTTCATCTTGCGTGCCATTAAATTTAAGTTCATAGCTGACTCCTTTCGAATTGTGATAATTATCCTTTTTTATAATTATATCATATTATTAGGCTGAAATCAATAGTACAAAGTTAAGAATAAAAGAATAATAAGAGGAAAATGTCGATTATTCCTGATTCGAAGGTGAAAATGCACAAAAACAATATTTAATTTTGGACAATCTTCTTCTTGACAATTGGAGAAAACCGTGATATAATAATAACTGTCGTCAGGGAACGACAGCAGAAACTAAAAAATCGCAGATAAGAGTTGAAATGAGTGAGGAAAAGGGATGAATTTTCGAGAGAGG
>JAZSEJ010000037.1:0-12100 GCA_045531615.1 Ruminococcus sp. | reverse complement strand
AAAGAAAAGGGCGAGACCCTTATCTTCTTGATGAAGAACGACGCGACTTACCAGTATGTCCTCGGTGATGCAGAGACAACCGTTCAGCCCGAACGTATCGCTTCCGTCCATGTCGATGCACACATTGCATTTGACGGAGAGAGAAACATTCCTGTTGACACAGACAGGATGATTAACTCCGTTATGACTGACTATGCGATGTTGAGCGACAAGTACGGAAAACTTGAAGCGGAAGCGAAAAAGGCGAACGATGAACTCGATGCGCTCAAGAAGTCCGAAGCGAAGCGTCGTATCAAGGCGGCAAAGAAAGCTGCAGAGGACACGCTCAAGAAGTACAATGTCACGAGTGATGTCAAGGTTAGCGAGTCCGTGCTGACGAAGATTAACGAAGCAATCGAAGATGGTGACTACTCCGAGTGCGAGGATAAAGATGGCGAATGGTGCGGCGAGGAAGCTGTTGCGAAAGAGGTTCTCGCGGAGTGCGCGAAGGAAACCCAGAAAGCCAACGAAGCGAAAGCCGCGAAGGAACGCACCACGATGGTGTGGAAGAACACTTCTTCCGAGAAGGACGAGCCGACTTCTGGCATCGAAGCACTCTTGGCGCGTAACGGTATCCAAAACGACTAATTTTAAGGAGAACACACAACATGGCAAAAATTGCTAATACTGCATTTGAACCGAGAATCACGAACGGTCGGTTCGATGACGAAATCAATATTGCTGGCGTGTATCAGTCTGGTAGCCCTCTGGCGGACGATGTTGCTTCTGCGGGTCTGCTCTGTAAGCGTAGCGGTCTGCTCGGCAACGAGGGCTATGACAATCCCGCTGGCACTCGCGTTTACAACGAGAACACTTGGATTATGGTTGCGGCGGCGTCAACAGATAACGAAGATGAAGTTATCTATGCTTGCAACACCTACGATGTTGGGTTCGTTGAATCTGACGGCAATCTGTATCCCGTGAGTCCGAGAACGCTGGGTCTCCCGTCTCTGACTGGTAGACCTTGCACCTTCACCCGTATTGACTTTGACGGTCAGAGCGTCTATCGCTTTGGCGTTGGCAACCTCTCTGCGGCTTTGTCCACGAACACCTACTTCACCATTGCGAACGGTCTGCTCGTTCCTTCGGCTTCTGCTCCTACCGATGCGGGTTCTATCTACTTTGAACTCCGTGGTACGGGCAACTTTGTAGAGGGCAACTCCGCGTCGTTCGGTTATGTCGATGTCGTTGCTAAAAAGGTCAGCGTCGCGGCGTAAATAAAGGAGAAACATTATGGCAAAGATTACTCTTAACTCTATTTCGCAAGACATTTTTGCGGTCAACAATGCGGCTTCGGAGCGCGAGAACATTGTCGGTATGGGTCGCGCTATTGCGTATGACTATGCTGTTCGCGCAACCAACGAACTGCACAGCGCACTTAAGGTCGCTGAACGGACTGACAGACTTATCACCAGCGCACAGTATTCCGCGCTGAACAAGAAGTTCCAGCAAGAGCATTTCCTGTTTGCGGCGAAGATTGCTTGCGCAAACAACGGAACGAAAGCCCCCGAAACCTTCGAGGATTTCAAAAAGAATCTGATGCTCTATAAGAACAATCAGTCCTTCTTGGCAACCCTTATGGGTATCTACACCGAAATCCTTACCCCGATTATTCCTGCGGTCTACAGCGAAGCCGTTGGTATGTTCGCGGATATGGTTACTGTCGGCATTGGCGAGTCTTACCAAGTAACCGTTGGTAGCGGTGATATTCCAATTTTCCAAGACTCGGCTTGGGGCGCGTCCCGTTCTGTGCCGCGCAACCGCTTCTACGACAGGGATTACACACTTGTCCCGCAACCGCGCACGGCGCAGTGCAACTGGAAGTGGGCGCAGTTGGTCGGAAACAATGTTGATTTCGGCAAATACTTTGCGAACATCACGGCTGGCATCTACAGCAAGACGCTCGTTCTGTGGAACTCTGCGATGGCGGCGGCGGCAAGCAATACGGCGATGGTTCCGTCTGGCTTGCAGTACACCTTCTCCAGCCAGAACTGGGTTGCGGCGGCTAACAAGGTCGCGGCTCTGAACAACACCAAGATTTCCAATGTTATTGGTATCGGCGGTGCGGTTGCTCTGTCGAAGGTTCTGCCGACGCAAGTGACTGGTTCTACCAATGTCAATATGGATGCGGCTATCGCAACTCTGCTTGGTGCGGACTACACCCGTACTGGCTACCTTGGCGAGTTTATGGCTGTTCGCCTTATGCCCGTCGATGACGCTATCATCCCGAACACGCAGTTCAGCACCGTGCAGACTGTTCTTGACCCCGCGAATGTTTGGCTCATGGCTGGCAACGGCTACAAGCCCCTCACGATTGCTTACAACGAGGATACCCCGATTCAGCTTGAGGTTGACCCGTCGAAATCTGGCGATATGGAACTCGCTATCAACATCACGATTGCGCTCGACGCACTCGCGCTGTTCCAGAGCAAGATGGCTCTCATTACGATTTCCTAATAGAAATCAAAATAGAGAGGGGGATTAACTTCCCCTCTCACACTTGTCGAAGCGGGTAGCACTTGTCCAGTTCAACTCTGGACTTCGGCACATACAAATATCGAGAACCATTAAGAAAAGGAGAAAGTAAAGAATGGCTCGTACATTGACAGAAGAAGAAAAGAAAGCCCGTGCAGAAGCCCGTAAAGCGGCGAAAGAAGCCAAAGAAGCGGAAGCAAGGGAGCAAACTGAAAAAGAGGAAAATAGCGAGTTTGACAAGCTGAAAGCGCAGAACGAAATGTTGCAGAAGCAACTCAAGGAATTGATGGAACAGATGCAGAGCATTCAGAAGCCGCAGATTATTCAAGTCGCGGCTGATGTTCCGAAGGTTCATCTTCTCTGGCAAGCGGAAGTTTCTGACGATAATGTTGTTGCGTTCGGTGACGGCGGCAGATATGCAAAAGTCAAGGGAAAGCGCGGAGAGTTTTATATTCCAAAGACAGACTTTTCGACGATAATGGGTGAAATTAGGTATTTCCTTGACAACCGTTGGCTGATTGTTCTTGACGGTCTTACAGACGAAGAACGAGAAGCATACGGCGTTGACTACAAAGACGGAGAGTATCTGGACAAGAAAGCGTTCTCGAAACTGATTGAGATTGGCGCAGAAATCTTGGACATTTATCCGAAACTTTGCGAAGGGAACAAGAGGATGGTCGCGCAGAGATATGCGGACGCATTTGCGAACGGAAAGACTCTCGACCGTGCGATTGTTGAGAAGCTGAACAATATGAGCAAGACACCTCAGAATCCGCGTGGAGAGTTCGTGCAGATTGTCGAAGCTATGAACAGAGCCGTAGAGGGCAACGAATACTAAATCATATAGATAGAGGATATAGAGAAATCAATGGCTACACTTTTTTCGGATGTTCTGACGCAGTACGCGATGCAATTCATAGACGATGTTCGATGGACAGAGCAATTAACGCTTAATCCTGCGCAGTTTTTCCGTGCAAAGTCGCAAGCGTTGATTTCTGCTATTCCGAGGTTTAACAGACCTCCGAACATTCAGCAGTATCTTAAGTATATAGAACCAAGCTATTCAGACACAACACATACTGTCATCAATACAGATGTGTTTCCGCTTACCGTTGAAACTGGGAATAGTGGATACGAACTGTGTAGTGTTGGATATGTCCTTACGGACTCCGTTGGTGGTGCTACATATACTTCTATTACGGACTTCACATACGATTCCGAGACGGGAAATGTTGTTGTAAATGAGCAACTGCAAGAAGGAACTGTAATCGACTTTGATTTCTATACGGACGGATACTTTGAGAATGACCTTGATGATACGCAAAAGCGGTTGCTCGGTCTGTGTGTAGCATACGATTGGTACTATCGGTTTGAGAATGCTTTCCTTAATGTTCTCAACCCTATTACGGACAAAACATTCTCTCCGCGCTCTGCTACAGCAGAAGATAAGAGAGCGAACACGGCTCGATACACAGAGATTAGCAGACAGCTTTCAAGCGAACTAATCGCTTACGAACAACGACTGTATGCTATGAAATATATACCGAAAACTGGTTTTGACGGTTTAATTATTTCAAACACAGATATTTAATCTAATACTCCTGTATTTTGTGAAATGTTAAACAACATAACAAAAAACATAATAAACGGTCTGCTTGCTTCTGACAGGATAAACCCCGTTAAAACAAACTCTCCAGCAAATACTTCGCCAAATTGGTCTAAATACAATGACGAAGCATCTGCTTATTATCACAAATATGCGCAGTATGCTTCTAATGTTTTTGACGCGGAGATACAGGGTTTAGATTATAATGACTTTTACAAATGGACGAAAGTTAAAATCCGTTCGAGTAACGTAATCAACCCATCAACAGGAGAAAACCTTTCTATCGCGTGGCAGAGCATATTGATTCTTGACAGAAAGGTTGACTTTATTCCGATTGGCGCGTATGTAAAGTTTAACAACGCAACATGGATTGTATATAATCCAGACAATATAGCATCTCCTACTGCTAACGCAATCGTTATACGTTGCAACGAAACATATAATACTCTGGACTACTACGGTAATGTTGTAAGAACTCCAATGTTCATTGCAAAGGGAACGATTCTGGCATCGTCTCCGTACTATATGGAATACTCCGCAACGATAGACGGATACCAACATATTATTATGCAGTTGAATGATGTCACAGAGAATATAACGAACAATACGAGAATCATTCTTGGGAAGTCCGCGTTCGGTATGTACGGCGTATCTGATTTCCCGCAAGAGTTTACCGATGACCTTAACAGTTGCCACATTTTGAGGGCAGACTTGCGCTTGCAGGAAACCGTTGAATCCGATGACCTTGTGAACCATGTCGCTGACGGAAAGTATTTCACATTCACGGCAAACATCGGAGCAAACGACACGATGCGTGTTGGAAATACACAACAGCTTACCGTAGATTCCTATATAAAGGGTGTTAAAACGGAGTCAACAGACGAATATCCGATTACCTATTCTTGGATTTCTTCGGACGAAAGCGTTGCAACGGTTGACGAGGACGGCGTTGTTACGGCTGTCGGAGACGGATACGCGCAGATTACTTGTACGCTCGACCAGAACAATTCTGTTACGGGTGTAACGGGAATCAGAGTGCTTGAAGCAAGCGTGGAAGGATACATTGACTTCACTACGCCGATTCCAGACGAGATGAAAGCGTTTGAAACTCTTGTTATTAACGCGGAATACTTCGAAAACGGTGCGGCAACAGGGAATACGGTAACTTACGAGTTAAGCAGAGCAGACAGCAATTCGTATTCATACACGGTGAACGGAAACGAACTCACCTTGAAAACATACTCTGCTTCCAACGAGCCGCTTGTGCTTACGGCAAGTTTCGGAGATATTTCCCAAACGAAAAAAATAATGATTATTGGGTATTAGAGTATGATTCAACCGAACTATGTCTGTCCGAACAGGATTTCAAGGAGCGATATACCGTTCCTTGTTTGCAAGAAGCAGTTAAAGAAACCGCTGGAAGAATACAAAACGGTTAAGGACTGCGAGAAGATTATCTGCGGTCATCAGTATTTCTGCAACCGAGTTAATCGCTGGGAAAACACAAAGGGCGCGAAAGATTGCCCTTACAACAAGTAAGTAAGTAAAAAATTAGAACTGCGGGAATATAATAGTATGGAAAAACTATGGCTCGATGTGCTTGAAGTTGTCGGTGGATTCGTGTTTGGCGGGGGGCTTACATTCGTGGGTATGCTGTTAAAACACAAATGGGAGAAACAAGAAAAGCAAGACAAAATATCTCTTGCTATTGCCGCCGTAAGCGCAGAAGTCTCAAAGACAAACGACAAGATAGACAGCGTAAAAGACTCCATTATGGGAGAACTGGAAAAAGAACGCGAGGAAAAATACGAATACAGAGCGAAGTTGTGCAGACAGCGCATCTTGCAGTTCAACGATGAACTGTATAGAAACAAGAACGTACTGTTCACACGGGAATCTTTCGACGATGTGATTTCCGATATAGATGCCTACGAAGATTACTGCGATTCTCACCCAGACTTCCCGAACTTCAAAGCTGTTGCCGCTATCAAGAACATAAAAGACACATACGCGAAGTGTCTTGCAGATGGGAATTTCCTCGCATAACTGCCAACATACTATTCATTCTGCACATTTTCAAGCAGTTTTGCTTATATTTTGACATTTTTTCAAAACAAAAGTTAATCTATAGTCTATTTCATTTTAGCCGAGAGGAACATAAGAAAATGACTGACAAACAAATTACAGAAGAAATTATTCTTAATGCGGACACCTATATCCCTATCGAGAAAAAGAGCGTAATGGCTCAAGAGTTCGCAAAAGACTGCGTTACAGAGGTAGAAATCTCGCTCGATGGAGATGCTTTACCGACGAGATACCAAGAAAACCCGAAGAAAAAGTCCCTGTACGGACTTATGACGCTCCTTGATTGTTACTTGCACATTGCGGAGCGCGACGAAAACGGGGACATTACCTTTACTTCCGAGGACTTCGACAAGTGGGGACGAGCAAGCGTTATGAATCAGCTTGACCGTATGAAGTCCTGCAAGAATCCAGAAATCAGAAACAAAGTTTACGATTTACTTGACGATTATAGAGAGTTTTATCGTATGTTGGGCGTTGAAATCGCGGCATTGGTCGCAAATAAGAACGACCCGATTACAAGATTCCTTCAATACTTCAAGCAAGGCATTACGCCAGACCTTTTGAAAGACGCTTTAAGCCAACTTTCTGGGTCATTGAAGGAGATTAAGGACTACAGCGAAAAACCGAAAGAATGGGCTTCTGAAAGCGTGACAGAGGGAGAATAATGGGAGATATTACAATCTATTCCCCATACGAAAAGGTTTATAACTATTGGGCTGAAAAGGATATTGTAGAAGCACCCGCAAAGATAAGGGACTATCTGCTCCTTTTGCCTACAAAGGACTGTCCAGAACCTATTATTACAAACGATAATCCTCGTGCGCGTCTTGTAAAGTATCTGTACTATGACGAGCCGAACCCGTTGAACAGACCGCTTCCGTCCGTGCAGGAACGATTGAAGATGATATTTGACCCGTTCCATCCAGACAAGCCAAGCGACCCAAATATAGGGTATAGAGTGTTCTGCCAAAGCAATACGGCACAGGCGAACATCATGGGTCAGACAATCATGCGTATTGTTATGGGACAAATGATAGCGCAGACCCCGTATATCGTCACTTATTCCGTCAATTTCCAACTCCTTTCAAACTACACGCTCGAAGCGAACACGCAAAGCACAGCGGAACTCCGAACATTCAATATGGAGCAATGTATTATCCAAGCACTTCACGGTGTCAATATGTTCGGTGTCGGAAGCTGGATGCTTACAAAGAGCCAATATTCGTATGGAAGCAGAAATACGATAAATAACGGCGGCAAACCGATAACGGATGACCAAGAGTTAGTCGGCAGACTGCTTACGATGTCGTTTGAGAGCCGTGTTATGAACGACGATAACGATACATCTACTGCATTGACATTCTAAAAACAATTTCTGTGACATTTAAGAAAGTAGAAAGAGGTAAAAATGGCGCAGGATTATAAATACACAAAAGCGGATATTCTAAAGGCGGCGAAGTCTGGAACACCTATAAAATTCAGAACTCTTAATTTATATCCGCTAACCGTAGCAGACTACGAACTTCTTTGGGGTTGTGAGTCAGCGTTGACAATTCGCCTGTCTGCGCTCCCTGTGACTTACGCCATAAAGAGTTATCCAGAAGCATTGTTCGCAATAGCTGTAAATGGAGAAAATGTACTCTCAAACGGTGATGTTGTCGCAAGACCAGATGACTGGTTGCGATTTATGTTTTTGCTTGGTGCTACAGCAAGAATACCGCAATCACAAATTAAAAAGAGCATCGGGTTCAATGTTGACAAGAACGACAAGTCGAAACTTATTTCTGTTACCGTCATGCAAAGAACGGATACGGAAGAAAACTTTGAAGTGCTGTCTGTCGCAGACCTAAATAATTTGCGAGAGATTATAACGACGCTCAACGGAAGAAAACTTCCAGACGAATCTGAAAACGTAGAACTTGCGCAAGCAGACATAGATATAAAATCCACTTCTGGATTAAAGTTGGACTTCAATCTCGACTCTCTGCTTGCATCTGTTGCGAGAGACCAACGTGTTCGCATCAGAGACTTATACGACTGGACTATTTATGAGTTTGAACTTATACGAGCCGCGATAGAAAGAGAAAGAAGATTCACGGTATTCGGCATAGGAGAGAACAGCGGAATGGTTAAGTTCCCGAAGGGGAATCCTTTCCCTTCCATCTTTTTCGATAAACCAGCAGACTCAAGCGCGGTTATAAGCGCAAGCGAGTTTACGAGCAGATTAAGCGGAGCAGTCGAAACAGCAGATAAACTTCCAGACAATCTTCCAATCATAACACGATAAACGACCTGTCAAAACACAAAACAAACATACACAAATAAGGAGAAATAATATGCCTTTCAATCGTGCAATCGACCCTGTTTATGCGAAAGGTACAATGGATGTTTGGTGCTTTAATCCGTCCACGGGTGACTTGGATTATTATAGCAACAAAATCCAAACAAACCAGTTCCAAACGAACGTAAACCTTTCGCCAGTAAACGCGGGTGTTGGCAACCCTGTTGTCATCAACTTGCCCGATACATCGGAAGTTACGCTGACGATTACGGCGGCTGATGTATCGCTTGCGGCTCGTAGACTGGCAGTTGGCGGCACTATCTCCTACAACGGTATTATCCCTGTTGTGGAGAGCGTTACCGCTACTGGTACTTCTCTGCAAGTATCTCAGCCGCCAGTTGCGGCTTATGGTATGGCAGATGCTTATGCGTTCATTGACAACGATGGTACTGCTTATACGGTAGACACGGACACCTATACTGTCCAGAACTTCATTGCAACAGAAGGACAGTCTTACTGCGTCCGCTATTTTATTCGGGCGGCATCCGCACAAGAACTCCGTATCAACTCGGTGTTCGCTCCTGCGGTTGAGGTTGTTATGATTCGCATCCCAGCCTACTCTGCACAGGGCGGCGCGGCGAATCAGGGGTCTCATTGCGGAGATTTCTATATCTGGATTCCGCGTATGCAGTTTAACGGCAATGCGGCAACAGATGCAAGCCAGACTGCGGCTTCTACGACCGATATTTCTGGTACTGCTCTGTCTTACGACGAAGCTGTTAATGCTGGGACTTGCGAAGCAAGTGAGCGTTACGGTGCGCTGGCGTATATGGTATATATGCCGCTGGCTGGTGCATTGTCCGCAGTAGAAGGTCTTGCCGTTGTTGGCGGTGGAATCACCGTAGCGGCTGGCGATACTGCACAGATTCCCGTCAAGTACGTTATCAACGGTCAACTTGTACAGCCGAACTATGCAGACCTTACGTTCGAGAGTGCTTCTGTGGCTGTTGCTACAGTTGGAGAGAATACTGGTATCGTTACTGGTGTTGCCGCTGGTAGCACGGATGTTACAGTTACGCTCGACGAACCAGAACTGGAACTTACCGTTCCCGTTACTGTTACTGAGTAATAACAGCAATGCCACAAAATGCCCCCTCTGCAAAACACAGGGGGGGCATAATACAATAAACAAATTAAAGAATCTGGAGTATGGGCGTTTTTACCATAGAATACGAAACAGTCATTAAGCCGAGTTTGAATAGGGCAATAGAAGATGCTCTAAAAAACGAGGTTTCAAAAGTTGCGCTTTCGGCAATAGAAGATAGCGCACAGCAACGTATCTATAACGCCTATAGTCCAGTTTTTTTAAGTAGGAGATTTAGCTTTACATCGGATGATGGATATGAGTGGAGCGCGGATGGGAATACTCTAACAATAACAGCCACATCTAAACTGCAAAACTTATACGGTGGAGACCACGCAGAAGATTTAGGTGACATTGTTGCGGAAGGATGGGAGAACTTTAATATGCCTTTTGCAAGACCTTGGATGGACGAAGGAATACAGGAAAAAATGCCAGATATAGAAAAGGCATTAAAAGTTGGATTAGAAAGAAACGGTTTTTGAGGGGTTAATTAGATGCAACGTATAGAACTTACTGTTGATGTACAAGATGCAGTCGCAAAAGCAAAGCTAAACGATATTGGCATCAAAGTAGATAAGTTACAGCAAAAGAAAATTACAATAAAAACCGACATTGATGGAAAAGAAATCTCGAAAGTAACGAAGTTTTCTGACGGTCTTGGCGGCATTGTTACTACTGCAGAAAGATATAATAAAGCTGGACAAAAAATAGTAACGGTTACAAAGCAAGTCACAGAAGCAACGGATAAAGCAGGAAAGCAAGCCGACAAAACAAGCAAGGCGTTCACTCTACTTCATACTGTTTTCCTTCGTTTTGCTCATACTGCAATATCTGCGGTAACAAAGTCTTTCAAAGACGCGCTTTCAGAGATGAAAAATGTTGATGCGCAGTTGGTTACAATCAGCCGCATCACGCAAACAAATATCGAGGATTTAGATGCACTAAAAAACAAAGCATACGAAGTAGGTCAAGCATACGGCGTACTCGCTTCTGACTACCTTTCGGCGGCGGCGGCATTTACCCGTGCTGGTTATCGTGAACAGGCAGAACAATTAGCAGAACTGTCCTCGAAGATGCAGATAGCTGGTCAAGTATCTGCAGACACAGCGAACCAACTGTTAATCGCAACGGATAAAGCGTACAAGTTAAACGGTAATTACGAAGAACTGTCCAATACGATGGACAAGATGACTGTTATCGACCATAACTACGCCACTTCTGTTGAAAAGATTGCAGAAGGTATGGGTCTTGTCGCTCCTATTGCGGCACAGGCACACATGAGT
Organism: Ruminococcus sp.; assembly: GCA_045531615.1. Lineage (GTDB taxonomy): Bacteria > Bacillota > Clostridia > Oscillospirales > Ruminococcaceae > Ruminococcus. The sequence goes on along the minus strand of JAZSEJ010000037.1, from coordinate 1,187 downwards.
ATCGAAGAATTGATTGCTTCGCTCGGTACTATTACTGCTGTCAGCCAGAGGGGTGGCGCAGAAGCGGCTCGTGCGCTTCGTGCGTTAATCCTTTCTATTATCAAAGATACAACCACAGAAATTGACGAGGGCGTTACTTGGACTGTTGAAGAAATCAACTCTCTGCAAGACGCTTTGAAAGTGTATGCCCCAGAAGTCGTTAAGGCGGCAGAAGCTACTGGCTCTCTTATCGACCCGATGGAAGCTATTGCGGCTCTCGCAAAGTCGTATGAAGATGGTCTTTTAACGGAAGCGAAACTTGCCGATTTAACGAGCAAACTTGGCGGCAAACTCCGCGCTTCGCAGTTGTTATCCCTCATTCAGAACTATTCTGGTATGTATACCGATATGATGAATATGATGGGGGATGCGATTGGTGCTGTAGATAAGGATGTTGACAAGGCACTTCAGTCTTGGGAAGTTAAACTTAACCAGTTAAAGAATACATTTACTGCGTTTGTTTCTGATACCGTTTCTACAGACCTTATCAAAGGCTTAATCGACGGTCTTAACTGGATTATAAGCGGAGTAGGAAATCTCGGAAACGCCATAACCATTCTTGGCGGCGCGATTGTTGCTCTTAACCTTACTCGTATTATCGGATGGTTTAAGGGGCTTGGAGAGAGCATCACATTTGCTGGCGGCGGTCTGAAAGGTCTTATTACCGTTTTCACAAATTATAATACTGCTTCAAAAGATGGTGCTGTCGGTACAGAAGCGTTTAATACTGCACTCGAAAGCACAAGCGCATCCGCGTCTGCCGCGCAAGCCGCTTTGGGACTTGTTGTTCTTGCTATAACTGCTTTTATTATTGCAACGAATAAGGCAAAGCAAGCTGAATCCGAAAGATTATCAGAGTTTAAGAAGCAAGCTGGAACTGCTATTGAAGATGCAGAGTCCATTTCTATTCTTACTCTTAAGTATAATTCTGCGGCGGCTGGTAGCGAAGAATTTAAGAAAGCATCAGAAGAATTAAAGAACGCACTAAAAGACGAAAAGGGAGCAGTTGACGAACTTTCTGAAAGCTACTCCGAAATAAGCGCAGATAAACTTTCCGAAGCAACATATAAAGCGAAAGCCGCTTGGGATTCGGCTCAATCCATGTTTAATAGCAACTTCCTTGGTGGCGAAGTCGGAGGCCAAGCGGT
>JAZSEJ010000019.1:0-3669 GCA_045531615.1 Ruminococcus sp. | reverse complement strand
TATCTTTTTCAAAAAAAGCATTTATAAAATCCTGTGCATCATTTTGAAAGATGTAAACATAAATTTTATCAGCTGAAATATTTGAGTTTTCAAGCAATTCGATACAAAGGGATATAACACGTGCCTGTGCGTCCATAAACTCATCTTCAAATCCTATTAACATTTTTAACTCCTTTACTGTTTGAAAAATTGTTTGTATGGGGTACCATCGATTCTGTATGATACTTTGAAAGACGATGGGCGAGAAGAATTACCTTTATATGATAGTTTTATATCGACATTGGTTACTTTTTGACCATTGTTCAACGCTTTTGCCTAACTTCTTTCCATACTGTTATAGTTCGATTTGCCTTTTACAGCTCTATTTAATTCACTACTTTGTGATACGAGATTATCTAAGTCAGGTGAACCTCCAAATTGGTCAGCGAATAAATGACCCGCATCATCATTCGGAAGTTTTCCAGGGGTTTGAGTTTTGTGTTTTAATCTTCCATCGTGTGTTTTAATTTTTAATTCATCAGCATGTGCGCTTATAATATTTCCATTATTGTCAGTTTGGTATTTATATTTATTTTCTCCAGTAGTATATTCTTGATTTGGCTTTAAGGTACCATCTTGATTCATATGACTTGGATACTCCGCATTATGCACCCAAATCTCACACTCACCAACAAAATAAGTATGATAATCCTCAACCTGGAAGTTGTAGACGGTGGTGGGGGATTCACAGTTTTCGATGATACAATCGGAAACGAATAAATTTTCGCCGTTTATGGTGAGATGTACAAGTTTGTCTACCTGTCGTACATATGTTTCGAGTGTATCAGGATTGATATAAATAATGACTTATTTGGCTTTGATTAAATCATATTATTCATCACACAGTTCCCAAAAATCCATAAAAATGGCATTTCCGACTGTCATTTGACTATCAGGTTCTTCTCTGAATTTTCTTATATTCGGGCAAATTTCTTCTGTTTCAGAATAGCTTAATCTAAAGTAGCCTTCTTTTTTCAGAAAATCGATTATCGTTTGTTCTATTCTGTATTGTTGTTTATTATAGGGTTCATCTCTGAAAGCATCCAAATGATAATCCATTCTATCTGGGTCAGGGTTCTCTATTTCAAATTCATGTTGTAAATAGAAACAATTAGCAAGTTTACTAATAGTTAAGATAGAAGTGTATACAATTTTTATTCCTTTTGGCTTTGTTGTATTTACAGTAAGTCTAATCTCGAAAGCTGGTTCTGAAATTGAAGGATACGCTTCAACTTCTTCGCATACAATTCTCATTTCCTTTAATAATTCGTCTATAAATTCAACTTTTTTATTGCACGAAGAAACAAAAAACTCGAAATTGTGTTGTATATAAACTTTCTCAACGATGTTTTTAATAATTTGATTCATATTAACACTCCTCACTTTACAATCAAATCATGATTTCCTGATTTATCAGCATCTTTTGTATGTTTAAGTTCAAAATCAACTTCCCCAAGATGCTTACCTCTTTTATTACAATGTTCAAAAGTCCCGTGCTGGGTATCTAAAGCATATAAATCTTTAGTTTTAGGGTCAATATAAACATCGCGCGAATTGTTTTTTGTCAATTTGTTATCTTTTTTAAACCCATGTCCATCAGCAGCTGCTCTACCTTCCTGTTTGTATACCGCAATTCTTTCTTCAGTAGGCATATTTTTAGTCGCTTCATACATATCCTCACTTGATGAAAAACATCTTTGGGCATTATGCACCCAAACTCCGCGCTCACCAACAAAATAAGTATGAAAATCCCCAACCTGAAAGTTATATACTGTTGTGGCGAATTCGCATTCTTCGATATAGCAGGAAGAAACGAGTAAATCTTCGCCGTTAACGCTTATTAGGGTATCACCAGTGAGAAGATTTCCTGCGTTGATAAAGCCTCTGCCTTGAACGTAGAAGGGGTGGTCAATTGTTGTAACAATTTCTTCGCCGCATCACTGTCCATAAATAAGAGGAATGTCTAATGCTAATGATGGATCAATATTATCAAGAATAGAATCGAATACTGTATTTTTGATATACCCCTTTAATGATTCCTTGATTTTAACATTGTCAGTGCCAAGATAAAATCGAATAATTGCAAGTTTTACAATATCCAAAAAATCATCGTATAACATTTTATAAGCATTATCCTCAAAAGTTTCAAATTGATAGTATTCTTTATCATCATCTGACATTTCAAAGAAACACCAGCAAAGCTCTGCTGTCCAGTTTTCCTTATTATTAATACAGTTAATAAAACTTTCAAAGTGACATGCTGGTAATGTGTTAATAAGTAATGCAACGCATTCGTTTGCCTCATTATTTGTAAGTAAATTCATAAAAACTCCTTATATTTAAATTGATGGATACATAGTAACAAGTTTATTATCTCTGATATAAAAATTCCATTCTTTACCAGAATTATCTAATGCAGTAACAGATACACCGCTGCTTTGTCCAGTTGTTGGATTTATTCCATTTACAGATTCAGGAACATTAGCGTATGCTTCCAAACCGCGATTAATATAATCATCAGTACTGATTATATTTGAATCGTATATTGTCTTAGCTGCTTTTCCAGTTCTTGTGTTTGCTGTGTATTCAACATAAGTTACACCATCTACACCATTTACATTTTGGATGTTATTTGTTAGATCGCCACCTGCAACATCAAGTTCACTTAAAAAGCGACTTTCTTCATGACATCCATTTATTCTACCATCAGGCTTGGCACCATCTGTAGGTTTATTTCCTTCAAGATGGTCTTTAATATCTTTTATTTCTTGAGGTGTACACGTTCTGTTATGCACCCAAACTCTATTCTCACCAACAAAATAAGTATGATAATCCTCAACCTGGAAGTTGTAGACGGTGGTGGGGGAGTTGCATTCTTCGATATAACAGGAAGAAACGAGCAAATCTTCGCCGTTTACGCTTATTAGGGTATCACCAGTGAGAAGATTTCCTGCGTTGATAAATCCTCTGCCTTGAACGTAGAACGGGTGGTCAACTGTTGTAACAATCTTCTCGCCGTTTATGGTGAGATGTACAAGTTTGTCTACCTGTCGTACATATGTTTCAAGAACGGTTTTCTCCGCTGTGTCATATGTGTCGGGATTTGTTGATATTACAGCATCTCCAACCTTGATGTTCTCAATTGCTACAAGTCCTGCCGCTGTAAGCACCATTGTGCCTGCGATAAAGCATGCAGGTGTTACCTGTGACATTCCGTGAGTCATTCCACCGCTGAATACTGCAACGGCATTTACGCCCACCTGGAAAGCGTTGTAGAGCTTGCTCTGATGAAGCTTCTGATTCAGCTGCACCAGCGGATTATCGGAATCAATCAACCCTATTCCAAAGGCAAGAGCATCAAAACCATCCATAACAGCTGACGCTCCTGCGGATATTCGGCTTGTCCATTTAACTGCCGAGCCGAATTTTGAGACGAATTCACAGGATTTTCCTAATGTGCTTCCAAGCAGACTGCCTCCTGCGGCTAATCCGCCCATTATTGCGCCTGTAATGGCTCCTGAGAATGCGCCTTCCTCAAATCCCTCAAGGAATGAGCCGCCTGCCATAACGCTGGAAATACCGCCAATCAGACCGCCTGAGCCTGCGCCGATAAGGGCGCCAAGGGCTGCC
>JAZSEJ010000022.1:0-3518 GCA_045531615.1 Ruminococcus sp. | reverse complement strand
AACAAAATAAGTATGATAATCCTCAACCTGGAAGTTGTAGACGGTGGTGTGTTCGCGTTCTTCGATATAGCAGGAAGAAACGAGCAAATCTTCGCCGTTTACGCTTATTAGGGTATCACCAGTGAGAAGATTTCCTGCGTTGATAAATCCTCTGCCTTGAACGTAGAAGGGGTGGTCAATTGTTGTGACAATCTTTTCGCCGTTTATGGTGAGATGTACAAGCTTGTCTACTTGGCGTACATATGTTTCAAGAACGGTTTTCTCCGCTGTGTCATATGTATCGGGATTTGTTGATATTACAGCATCTCCAGCCTTGATGTTCTCAATTGCTACAAGTCCTGCCGCTGTAAGCACCATTGTGCCTGCGATAAAGCATGCAGGTGTTACCTGTGACATTCCGTGAGTCATTCCACCGCTGAATACTGCAACGGCATCAGATGTTTGGGAAATTTGCTTATAAAACTATTGATAGTATTAATCATAGTAATGTTGAGCATATAAAATAACATTTTCAAGTTCATCTTCAGGGCAAAATAATCCAATGCCAAGCTTTTCGCTTGAATATCCATCTTCATCTTTTATTATATCATCGGTAACTTTTTTAAATTCAGCTACGGTTTTTTCAATATTTTTATTTAACGTAATTTCAATTTCATCATATATTAGTGTTATAGCGTCATCGATATATATTGGAAATATCTCAATAGCTTCAAACATACCTTTATTATTGCTATGTATATAAAAAAAATCATAATCATCCAAAAAACCGTCAGAAACTGGGAAACCATATTCGGTAGTTGAAATTGGCTCGCCTAAAACAGTTTTTATCTCATCTCTTGTCATTCCAAAGACGCATTTTCCAACTGAAATATAAGGTTTGATTTTAAATTCTATACTCATTTTACTTTTCCTTCCTTTAACAATTTATTCAGATACTTTTTGGCTTCGTCAATGCTTGAATCGTATTTATTAGGAAATTTTGCTTTAATATCAGCAACATCCATATTGAATGCTTCTTGAATATTTCCCTTTTCGATTAGTTCTTTTTGTTTTGCTCGATATTCCTTAGCAGCTTTACCTCTTCCATAACTATATGTTTTTGTGTGGTCAGTACTATCCATTGAAATACTTGGGCCGTTTACTCTATTATCATATGTTCCCAATTTGTTTTTGATACTATCGGGATAGGCATCATGTGCTGGCATATGGTGGGCGTCCATTTGTTCTTTTCTTGGTTTCCCTAAATTATCTTCTTTATTAAGCTTTCTAACGTCTTCGTAAGAACCACCACATTGGGCATTATGCACCCAAACATTGCACTCACCAACAAAATAAGTATGATAATCCCCAACCTGAAAGTTATATACTGTTGTGGCGAATTCGCATTCTTCGATATAGCAGGAAGAAACGAGCAAATCCTCGCCGTTAACATTTATCAGAGTATCGCCCACAAGAAGATTTCCTGCGTTGATAAAGCCTCTGCCTTGAACGTAGAAGGGGTGGTCAACTGTTGTAACAATCTTCTCGCCGTTTATGGTGAGATGTACAAGCTTGTCTACCTGTCGTACATATGTTTCAAGAACGGTTTTCTCCGCTGTGTCATATGTGTCGGGATTTGTTGATATTACAGCATCTCCAGCCTTGATGTTCTCAATTGATACAGGGCTTATTAATTATGATGTTATGTTAAGTTGGAACTTTTAGCTATAGTTGCATTTTATAAATTTAACACCTGTAATCTTTTCTTCTAATATTGTATTCTGAAATTTACATTTTTCAAAAATCACATTGTGAAATACACAATCTTTAAAATTAACAGTATCAAAATCACATAAGTTAAATACAACATTCTTTATTTCTGCGTTTTCTAATCTGGTAAAATTACATTTAGTAAAAATACATTTTTCAAATTTGCAATTATTAAGATTAATATCAAAGAAGTCCGTTCTGAATGCATTTAGATTATGAAATAAAGTGTCAGATACGTCAATAAAGTCCCAGGTTGCTTTTTGAAGTTCATTATTAATAAATATGCAATTAACAAGTTCGCTTCCGCTGAAATTGGAACGTGAGCAATACACTGAATCAAAAGTGCATTTGATAAATGTTACACATAAAAATTTGCTATCGTTTAATTCATAACCCGTAAAATCAAAATTTTCAATTGTTATATCTTCATAAATTAATTGACATTCTTGATTGCTTTTTCCTTTTGAATATTCTGAATATGCCTGTAATTTTTCTTTAAAATCCATAGTACACCTCCATTTTATGGCCAGAAAATTATGCTGTCTTCTAATCCATTTAAATTAATGGCATTTTTTAATTCTATTAGATGTTCACTTGAAATATTTGAGGTATCAATAATTACATTTTCACCTAAATTAATTTCGCCAAATATACTTTCCATTGCTTTCTTAAGTGAAAATCCACCTTTTCGCGCTGGGTAATTAGAATTAAACGATTTAATATCCCATTTTTGTCCAGATGAATCAATAAATTCAGCCTTACCAGTAGGATCTCGTAAGATATTATCCAGTCTGCCTGCTTTTTCTAAACTTAATCCTATATTTCGTTCCATTTCTCCTTGTTTGATATCATCTGGCCTTAGTGAATTTTTATGTGCAGGATCTTTAGCTAAATCGTCAAATTGTTCTTGGGTGCGGTTTCCTTTATAATCACCTATATCTGTTTCATATTTTGTATTATGCACCCAAACATTGCATTCACCAACAAAATAAGTATGATAATCCTCAACCTGGAAGTTGTAGACGGTGGTGTGTTCACATTCTTCGATATAACAGGAAGAAACGAGCAAATCTTCGCCGTTTACGCTTATTAGGGTATCACCAGTGAGAAGATTTCCTGCGTTGATAAAGCCTCTGCCTTGAACGTAAAAGGGGTGGTCAATTGTTGTAACAATCTTGTCGCCGTTTATGGTTAGATGTACAAGTTTGTCTACCTGTCGTACATATGTTTCGAGGACGGTTTTCTCCGCTGTGTCATATGTATCGGGATTTGTTGATATTACAGCATCTCCAGCCTTGATGTTCTCAATTGCTACAAGTCCTGCCGCTGTAAGCACCATTGTGCCTGCGATAAAGCATGCCATTGTCGCAGAGGCTGCTCCTGTAAAAGTAGCAACAGCTGTTACGCCGACTTGGAATGCATTATAAAGCTTGCTTTGATGAAGCTTTGAATTCAGTGCTGTAATTGGATTATCAGGGTCTATCATTCCCAATCCCATTGCAAGGGTATCAAATCCGCCCATTACAGTTGACATCCCTATACTTATCTTTGCAGTTGTGCTTATGAAATTCGCCAGTTTTGTGCCGCAGGTAAGGGTTTTGCCGAATAATGCACCTGCACCACCGATACCGCCCATTATTGCGCCTGTAATGGCTCCTGAGAATGCGCCTTCCTCAAATCCCTCAAGGAATGAGCCGCCTGCCATAACGCTGGAAATACCGCCAATCAGACCGCCTGAGCCTGCGCCGATAAGGGCGCCAAGGGCTGCC
>JAZSEJ010000117.1:0-20985 GCA_045531615.1 Ruminococcus sp. | reverse complement strand
CTTGCGTTTGTCAAGTACTTTTTTCAAGTTTTTTTAAAAAACTTTTTCGTACTCCGCTTTCCGTTATGCCGCCTCTCAGACAGCTCATCTATTATATAAGTCGGAGGCCAAGCGGTCTTAGGAAGACAACCACCTATCCCAACTCCTTGGCTCACAGAACGACATGGCTACGATCCGACTTCTTGCGTTTGTCAAGTACTTTTTTCAAGTTTTTTTAAAAAACTTTTTCGTACTCCGCTTTCCGTTATGCCGCCTCTCAGACAGCTCATCTATTATATCACATCTATCAGTGTTTGTCAACCCCTTTTTCGAAATTTCTTTCAAAAAATTTTTTGATGTGATTTTTCAGATTTGTTTCTGCTCTCGTCCGACAGCTTTATTATTATAACACGAATTTCTGCAATTGTCAAGCAAAAGATAAGCTGTTACTTTAGATTTTTTTTGTGCAATTATCACATCATATCATCATTTGTAACAAAGAACATAAATCTCAGCACGATTAAAATCGACATAGCAATCATAATCGTCGCAATAATCATATTCTTTTTCAATGCGCCTACATATTCAAACTTATCTGGATTACTTTTACTGCATATAATCTCCAGCTGTTCACCTATTGTAAAAGGCTGTGAATACCCTGTGGTATCGTCTTTCTCCACTATTTTGCCATTATGCTCGAAACGAAGCTTGTGAACATAATATCCCTGCTTAGGCTCGCGGGAGGATACAACCTCAGCCAGTGTTCGAACTCCGCCAAAACGCAGAATCATCAGCTTTATCAGATAAACAAGCCCTGCGAGGGCAATTATCGCCCCCGCAGCTATTACAACCATCCTTAACATTATTCGTCTCCCTTTATATTGACAGGAACAGATTCCTGCTCCTCTACTCCGAAAAACTCTTGTTTGCTGCTGTCAAAAAGCCACATCCAGTAATACCTGGGCGGACTGTCATAAGAACGCTCTCCAACCTCGGTATTATATCCTATACCACCGATATTAACCTCTGACATAAAGTGCTGTACCGTAAAATCAGACCTCTGCCACTTTTCCAGCATATATACATCATAACCCATATATGCCATCATTTCAGCAAATGCGCCATTGTACTGAATACACTGTCCTGATTTATGGACAAAGCTCGCCTCAGAAAAACTCAATTCGCTGATTTTGGAATAAGCTTCCCAGGATGATGCATAATCGACATTGAAATGAAGCCAGTTCCAGGTATATTTCAAACGATCATAGTTTGTCATATCATCAGTAAAATGCTCCTTGGCGAAATCGTTGAGAATTTTTTTCGTGTCGTCCGTCAGATAATATGTGCGGGAAAGATATGGCTTTCCACCATTTTTGTTATCTCCCTTTATGTTATAAAGAGGAATGTTATCGTGAGGAACAAGCTCCGCTGTGTTGACGATATACTCTATACTGCCCTTTTTTCCCGGGTCAAGCCCCTCTGGAGCGAGGACATAATTGACCATTTCTGTGGTTGTTACGGGAGTTTCGGCACCATTTGACGTGGTCTGGGTTGTACTGCCGTTAATTCCAGGCTTTCCTGCCAATGCCGTTGTAGTAGTCGGTGCCGAATCGGGATTTTTTTCGGGAATTTTCAAAAAATCACGTATTCCCACAGGCTCCTCATCCTCAGGAATTGTAGAAGTATAGCCATAATATTCCAAAACATATGAAGCATCAGAGGAGTCAACTCTGCCATCGTTGTTAATATCAGCCGCAGCTGTGAAATTTTTATCTGTAGCCGCTCCCATACCGACTGATATATTGGCATAATATTCAAGGATATCAGAAGCGTCTGAGGAATTTACCGAGCTGTCGCCATTTGTGTCGCCTATAACCGTTTTATCCGCGGCATTTGATGTCATAGCACCCATAAAAGTCATACATATAGCTGTCATTACAAATGTTATTAACTTCTTCATTCTAATCATCCTCCATTGATTTTTGGCATAAAGTCTATGTATATGATAACATTTTTTATGAGTTTTGTCAATGAAAAAGACGGCAGAAATAAATTCCACCGCCTTTTGATTATTCAATGCTATCGCTAAATTAACACCATATAACAAATAATATTAAGTTTTACAACCCTAAAAGTTGCTTCTTTTTCGCATCGAATTCATCTGAACTTAAAATACCTTCATCTACTAATTTTTTTAATTCACGCAATTCATCTGCCATTGAGTTGCTTTTTAAAGAACCCAAATTATTGTCAACAAATTTCTTTTTATTTTCTAAAATTACATTATGTATGTTTTTTGCTTCATTTAGTATTTTTTTATAAACCGCAAAAGTATAGACATCTTCTAATTGATTAGCAGCTCCAGCAAGGGTTGGCGATTTATGTCCAGGAACATTAAACTGCATATAACCACATGTAAATATACCTGGATTTACAAATTCGATAGATGTAAAATCGCTATATAATAACGTATACTCTCCACGTAACCCAACTCTATTATGAACTAATTTTACACTTTCTTCTGATACAGTAATATTACTTCCCATACCGTTATCTAAATAATATTCACTCATTTCAAACTCCTTAAACTTCCCCTCACGCCATAAGCTTAACCATAACAGCCTTCTGTGCGTGGAGTCTGTTTTCAGCTTCTTCAAAGATTTCCTTAGCGTGAGCCTCGAATACCTTTTCTGTGATTTCCTCCTCACGGTGTGCAGGGAGGCAGTGGAGAACCATTGCGTCAGCCTTTGCACAAGCCATAAGGTCATCGTTTATCTGGTAGCCTGCAAATGCCTCACGACGCTTTGCGGCCTCATCCTCCTGTCCCATAGACGCCCATACGTCAGTAATGAGCACATCTGCATCCTTTGCAGCCTGAGCAGGGGAGTTTGTCATTTCAAAGCAATCATACTGTGTTGCAAAATCAAGAATTTCCTTGGGCGGCTGATAGTCATCAGGACAGGCGATAGATACAGCCATACCCATTTTAAGACAACCAACGATGAGAGAGTTTGCCATGTTGTTACCGTCGCCGATAAAGCACATTTTAAGTCCCTCAAGCTTACCCTTGAATTCACGGATAGTCATAAGGTCAGCAAGCACCTGACAGGGGTGGCTGAAATCTGTAAGGCCGTTGATAATCGGAATACTGCCGTATTCAGCAAGGGCCTCAACCTCGCTCTGCTCAAAGGTACGAATCATAATACCGCTGAGATAACGTGAAAGAACGCGTGCTGTGTCCTGTACAGGCTCGCCTCTGCCAATCTGTAAATCGTTGGAGGAGAGAAACAGGGGATAGCCGCCAAGCTGGTACATACCCGTTTCAAATGAAACTCTTGTACGTGTAGAAGCCTTCTGGAAAATCATACCCAGTGTCTTACCCTTGAGGTGTGGGTGGGGGATGCCGTGATTCAGCTCATACTTAAGCTGGTCGGCAAGGTCGAGGATTTCTGTAATTTCCTCTGTTGTAAGGTCAAGCATTTTAAGCAGATGTTTCATATGTATCTATCCTTTCAAATAAATATGTACGACGGCATACAGCGATGCCGTCTGTTTGTGGGTTATCTTAATTCTCTATTCATTTCGCCGAAGGTGATATCTATTGCAAGGGCAAAGAGGGGAATGTAATCATCAAACATTTTATCCTCTATTTCAAGGTCATACTGGAGTTCCTGAGCTGCGGTAATACTTGTTTTTATAGAACCAACCTTCACATCGTCCTTTATAATATCAAAGTTGCGGTGGTCCTTGCTTGCGATATCGTATTTTATAACAGTTCCCTGTATATCCTTTCCCTCTACATTGATTGTCGGGTCGAGGAAAAGAGATTTACAGTTAAGCTGCATTATTGATACATCATTATGACTGATAGTGAATATGGGCTTACGCTCCATTGTGAGCTGTGTAAAAGAATAAAGCTGATAATTGCTTGGGTCAATCAGCACATAACGCGGCGCGCCAAATCCTTTTTTCTTTATTGTGTATATCTGTCTCTGATGTTTTTTATCCTGAACAATATATTTATTGTTCTTGAAAGAAATCATAAGCTCCATAAATCAATCCTCCAAAATAGCAATAAGTATATCCATTCCTCTTTCAAGCTCATCACTGTCAATATTAAGGGGAGGGAGAAGTCTTACTTTTGTTTTAGCCGTCAGTATGAGCAATCCCTTTTCAAGAGCAGTTTTTACAACATCTGCGGCATTTTTATTTTTAAGAGTTATACCTATCATAAGTCCGAGACCACTTACTGAATCAACCTCAGTGCAAGCTTCAAGTCTTTTTCTTATGTATTCAGCCTTTTCATTTACACCATCAAGGAAGCCTTCGCCTGTAACCTTGGAAAATACCACATTTCCGCCTGCACAGGCAATGGGGTTTCCACCGAAAGTGGAGCCGTGTGTGCCCGGAACAAGTACATTCATTGTCTTTTCACTGAAAAGACACGCACCCATTGGAATACCACCTGCAATACCCTTTGCAAGTGTGGTTATATCGGCTTTTTTACCGTAATATTCACCTGCAAGGAGCTTTCCTGTACGTCCTACGCCTGTCTGAACTTCATCGGCGATAACAAGGATATCACGCTGTCCGCATATCTCATAAACAGCGTCTACATACTCCTTATCAAGGGCAACAACGCCGCCCTCGCCCTGAACGTATTCGAGCATAACAGCGCATACCGTGTCATCAATCTTAGCTTTGAGGTCATCGATATTATTTGCCTCAGCGTGGACAAATCCCTCTAAAAATGGGAAGAAGTAGTTGTGGAATACATCCTGTCCTGTAGCAGAAAGAGTAGCCATTGTACGACCGTGGAAAGAGTTTACGAGAGTGATTATAGTATGTCTGCCCTTGCCGTATTTGTCGAAGCTGTATTTTCTTGCGGTTTTTATAGCACATTCGTTAGCCTCAGCGCCGCTGTTGCAGAAAAATACTCTTTCATAACCTGTAGACTGGCAGAGAAGCTCTGCAAATTCGCCCTGAACAGATGTATAGTAATAGTTTGAGCTGTGCTGGAGAGTTCTGACCTGACGGCATACAGCCTCTGCCCAGTCCTCATCGCAGAAGCCCAGGGAATTTGTACCGATACCGCTGCCGAAATCAATGTATTCATTATTATTTTCATCTGTGCAGATTCTCTTTGAGCCTGCCTCCATAACAAGCGGATATCGTCCGTATGATTTCACAACATTTGAATCAAATTTATTTATAGTATCCATTTACGAAATCATCCTCCTAAAGAAATAGAAACACTTATTCATTCTACTTTATTTTTAATCATACTATAATTATAACTCTATTCGACCACTAAAATCAATATTTAAGTCATTGTTTTTTGTAAACTTTTAGTATATAGATTAGATGTTTTTACAGTTAAAACCTTTAGCTTCAGCAATGCAGAGCATTGCAAAGTATTAAACAAACTGCGTACCAACGCCCTCGTTGGAGAATATCTCAATAAGGATTGAGTGAGGTACTCTGCCGTCAATGATAACAGCACCGCCTACACCGCGTCTTACAGCCTCAACACAGCAGTCAATCTTAGGAATCATACCGCCTGATACGATACCCTGCATTTTAAGGTAAGGCACTTCGCTTACGTTAACCTTTGGAATGAGAGTTGTGGGGTCATCTCTGTCGCGGAGAAGTCCTGCAATATCAGTCATAAGGATAAGGTTTTCAGCGCCAAGCTCTGCAGCAATACGTGCAGCAGCTGTATCAGCGTTGATATTGTATGTATTGCCCTCCTCGTCTGTGGCAACTGTAGCAATAACGGGAATATAGCCATTATTAAGAGCATCAAGGATAGGCTTGGTATTTACCTTTGTAATCTCGCCTACAAAGCCTAAATCCTGACCATCGTCAGTCTTTTTCTTTTCAGCTATGAGCATTTCGCCGTCAATTCCGCAAAGTCCCACAGCAGAACCCTTGTGGTGCGCTAAAAGCTGCACAAGTTCCTTGTTTACCTTACCTGAAAGCACCATTTTTACAACATCAATAGCCGCTTCATCTGTATAACGCAGACCGTTTATGAACTTGCTTTCGATGTTAAGCTTATTGAGCATATCGTTAATCTCAGGGCCGCCACCGTGTACAAGAACAACTTTAATTCCCACAAGTGTGAGAAGAACGATGTCTGTCATTACAGCATCTTTAAGCTCCTTGTTTGTCATAGCGTTTCCGCCGTATTTGATAACAACGATTTTATCCGAATATTTCTGAATATACGGCAAAGCGTCAATGAGAATCTGTGATTTCTCTGTATTTGTAATTTTATCCATTTTAATTAACTCCCTTTAAAAATTATCAGAATGATCAGCTATTCAAACCCCAAATATGCAATTATTAAATTCCTCTCTGCCGTCTGTTATATTACCTGATTCCATTATAAGCCTGTTTATACAACGATAAGCTTCTTCAAAATCCTTAATACCTCTGAAAGTTACTACCGCTTGATTATAATATTTGTTCCGCTTACCGATTTTCCTTTCTTTTTTGAAAACCTCTACCCAGCCAACTGAACGGGAACTTTCATAATATCGTATCAGATAATATGACTTCATTTTCTGCGATTGAACGATATTTCCGTTTTCATCAAGGGTATAAACTCTGTAGTTGGTAACAGCATAATATCTTGTTTTTCTGTAAATAAAACAATAGTCCTGCCACAGCTAATAATAACAGACCTATACTCAATCCACCCAGAGCATTATTGAACGAACCTGAAATAATATCCTTGATTGTTGTTCCTGTAAACAACACTCCCAAAAGTGTTAAAATTCCAATCCAGATAAGAAATGGTTTGATTTCACTGTATTCCCGGGGTTTTGCATCATTTTCCGTCCTGCCGCACCACGTCATCTTTTCATCTTTAAGAAACTGCGGTTCAAGATACGTTCTCATAATTGCTTCAACTTCATAATTATCCACAATAATCCCACCTATATCATCAGAATCTATTGCTCTGCGACTTTCTCTTTTCAAGAATAATCGCATTATCAACAGCTTCTGTAAGTATGTCGCATATCTTCGTAGGGTACTCGATTCCCATAAGGTTAATATAAACCATATTGGAGTGTTTTCCCTCGCAGGTATTTCTCATACTCAGCGTACCCATATTATCCCTGCCAGGTGTAGCATATATGTTGCTCAGCCCCGTAAGGTCAAGGGCAACGCTGATTTTCCCCTTTTGCGTCAGTATATAAAGCTTCTGATTTGTTATTACATACAGATTCTGCGTGCCGAAAATAACGCGGTACATCGCAAATACCGCACCTGCAAAAAGCAGTGCAATAACACCCATTATCACCAGTGCAAGAACAATACCGATAGCACCGATATTAACAAGCACAATAACCGAAAGTATTATACACAAGGATATGCAGAATACGGGAAAAACAAGGTCTTTAGCAGACATTCCGCGCTCTTTCATTGTGAGCTTTTCCGCCGCCGCGCCACACCATTCAATTTTCTCCCCCTCCTGAAGCTTAGGGGTAAATATTTCTCTTATTCTTTCACTTTCAGCATTTTCGTATTTATTCATTTTCAGCACCCCCTGTTAATTTATCTTGTATCAGCTTCTGTAATCGCCGTTTATCTTAACATAGTCGTATGTAAGGTCACAACCCCAGGCAACAGCTGCCTCATTTCCTTCGCCAAGATTAATAATAATCTGGATTTCCTCTTCTGCAAGAACATCCTTGGCAGTTTCCTCGGAGAAATCCACAACACAGCCCTTTCTGCCGAGAGCAATAGAGCCGCCTGCGGAAGCCATATCAACATCAACCTTGCTTATATCAAAATCAGCGTCTGCATAACCTAAAGCGCAGTAGATACGTCCTGCATTTGCATCCTCGCCGAAAATCATAGATTTCAGCAGGCTGGAACAGATAACGGACTTAGCCACAACCTGCGCTGTTCTTGCAGATGCCGCACCGTTTACAACGCATTCAATAAGCTTTGTAGCACCCTCACCGTCGCGAGCCATCATACGTGCAAGATTGAGCATAATATTGTAGAGAGCATTTGCAAATGCCTCATAATCAGTATCCTCTGTAGTAACTTCCTTGTTGCCAGCTGTTCCCGATGCCATAACACATACCATATCGTTTGTGGATGTATCACCGTCAACGCTCGCCATATTAAGAGTTACCTTAACGCAGTCGCTTAAAGCTCTCTGGAGCATCTCAGCGGAAATTGCAACGTCAGTTGTGATAAATGTAAGAGTAGTTGCCATATTTGGGTGAATCATACCGCTGCCCTTGAGCATACCTCCCATAGTGCATATCTTTCCACCCATTTCAAATTCAACAGCAATCTCCTTAGGCTGTGTGTCAGTTGTCATAATAGCCTCTAATGCGCGGCTGTTGCCGTCGTATGTAAGCCCCTCTGCAAGCTCCTTCATACCGTTTGCAATAGGCTCAATGGGGAGTACCTGTCCGATAACACCTGTGGATGCTACAATAATATCAGCAGGGGAGAGGCCCAATTCAGCAGCTGCCAGCTCACACATCTTATTAGCCTTTTCAACACCGTCAGGATTGCAGGTGTTGGCATTAACTGAGTTTACAATAACAGCCTTTGCTGTGCCGTCTGCAATATGCTCCTTTGTAACGAGTATAGGCGCACCCTTTACCTTATTTGTGGTATATACAGCAGCCGCTGTACATTCTTTATCAGCCACAATAAGAGCGAGGTCATTTTTCTTCTTTGCAGCAGGAAGCGCATTATTTGATGCCGCTGCATTCTCCTCTGTGGAAGTAAGAGGCTTGTGTGCAAGTCCGCACTGAATACCATTTGCCTTGAATCCCTTTGCAGCACATACGCCGCCTTCAACAAATTTTACATTACCGATTTTCTTTAAATTCATCTTATTCACCTCAGATTAATCAAGTGCAAAGGAATATTCTAAATACCCTTTGTCATATTCTGGTCTTAATTCTACCTTTTCATCGTAATAATTTTCATAATTACATACAATAGTAATTATATCCTGATTATCGCTCAGGTAATGATTATACTTTTTCTCAGCCACACATCTGACCGAAAATGGTTTTTCATCAATTTCTCCCAGCTTTTTCGCCATTCTGTCACGAACACGGTATACGTCTATTTTAGTATGCCCGTTTTTCTGTGTAATTTCACATAGCAAAACTTTTGTCGCATCATTTACTTTAATTATACCCTTTACTTTTGTCTTACTGGAATCCTCAGCAACGCTGTTTATAAGACACACACCTGATACAACGCAGGCAATGATCATAAGCCACATCTGATAACCAAATTTTTTCGCCTTGTTGTACATTAACAATATACGCATAAGCATAAATACAGTTGCAGCTGTGAAACATATGGTATAACAGCCAATAAGACGATCAAGAATTAACAATTCCATATCCGCAAGCTTCATATAACCGAATATACAGAAAGCAAGAACTGCAAGAGTAATAAAAATGTAGTAAGAGACTTCTATTGCTTTTAAACCTTTTTTCTTCTCATCTGCCACTTTTTGTACCTCAGACAAGACCTGTAGTTTCGTCAATACCCATCATTATATTAAGGCACTGAACAGCCGCACCGCTTGCACCTTTGCCAAGATTGTCAAGTCTTGCGCAGAGAAGAATCTGCTCATCGTTTCCGAAAACGAACACCTGAAGCTTATTTACGCCGCTGAGGGTATTTGAAGCGAGGAAGAATGACTTCTGCTCCTCAATATCCATAAGAGGCATAACTTCAACCATTTTTGAGCCTGCATAGTGCTTTTCATACATAGCGTGAACCTGCTCCGCTGTTACGGCATTTGCAAGCATACGTGTCTGCAATGGCACAGAAACAACCATACCGCTGAAATAATCGCATATAATGGGGTTAAACATTGGAGTAAATTCAAGTCCCGATACTGCCTTCATTTCGGGGAGGTGCTTATGCTGCTGTGAAAGTGCATACTGACGGGGACTGTTGAACTCAAAAGGCTTATCCTCTCCCTCGTATACAGCAATAGCCTTTTTGCCTGCTCCGCTGTAGCCTGATGTAGCGTAGGCAAAAACAGGGAAATCAGCAGGAATTATGCCATTATTCACAAGGGGATATACAATTGAAGCAAATCCGCTTGCATAACAGCCTGGAACAGCAACTCTGTTTGACTTTGTGATTTTTTCTCTATGCTCCGCAGAAAGCTCAGGGAAACCGTACGCCCAGTCGGGATTAGTTCTGTGAGCCGTTGAAGCGTCAATTATACGAACGTGGTCGTTATCCACAAAGGATACAGCCTCTCTTGAAGCCTCATCAGGGAGACAGAGGAAAACATAGTCCGCACTGTTGATAAGTCTTGCTCTCTCTGCGGAATCCTTACGCTTTTCCTCGGAAATACGGATAATCTCGATGTCATTTCTGCCCTCGAAGCGCTCCAATATTTTAAGTCCCGTTGTTCCTTCCTGACCGTCAATATATACCTTAACTGACATAAACCATTACTCCTTATTCTTTTTTCTTTTCTGTACTTTTCTCTCGTATTTAGCACGTTTCGGGTCGGTTAAATCGGATTCGTCCTCTTTGAAAGAGTGCCATATATTTACAGCAAGAGTCACAACCACAATACCAACCATCCAGAAGATATGGGCGGAGGGCTTAACGGCTATCCACAAGCCCATTACAAGCTCACCCACAACCCATATTATAGCCATAAGCAGGCAAAGACCTATAGTGAATACAATATCCTTTTTCTTCATGAAAGTCTTTCAAGCTCCTTTTCAGCCGCCTCAATCTGTACCTTTACAGCATCAGGAGAGGGACCGCCATAGGACTTACGCTCCTTAACGCAGGTGTCAAGGCTTATAGCCTCATAAACGTCCTCAGTGAAAAGCTCTGTCATCTTTGCATATTCTTCAAGGGGCAGAGTTTCAAGAGTAAGTCCCTTTGCGATACACTCAGCAACGAGAGTACCTGTGATTTTATATGCGTCACGGAAAGGCATACCCTTTTTAACCAGGTAGTCAGCACAGTCCGTAGCGTTGATGAATCCCTTTGCAGCAGCATTGCGCATATTATCTTTGAGTACACGCATAGTAGCAAGCATAGGAGTGAATGTCTTTACGCAAAGCTTTACATTGTCGATTGTATCGAAAATAGCTTCCTTGTCCTCCTGCATATCTTTGTTATATGCAAGGGGGAGTCCCTTCATCATTGTGAGAAGCGTTACAAGATTTCCGTTTACACGGCCTGTCTTTCCGCGAATAAGCTCTGTAACATCGGGGTTTTTCTTCTGTGGCATAATTGATGAGCCTGTAGCGAAAGCGTCGTCAAGCTCAACAAACTTGAACTCCCATGAACACCAGAGAATTATTTCCTCGGAAAAGCGTGAAAGGTGCGTCATAAGAAGTGACAGGGCACAGTTAAGCTCCACGCAGTAGTCACGGTCAGAAACACCGTCAAGGCTGTTTTCCATAGGAGCAGTAAAGCCAAGAAGCTCGGAAGTCTGCTGGCGGTTTGTCTTGTAGGTAGTACCTGCAAGGGCACCACAGCCAAGTGGGCAGAAATTCATTCTCTTTGCGGCATCCTGTAATCTTTCAAGGTCACGGAGAAGCATCCACACATAAGCCATAAGGTGATGCGCAAATGTTATGGGCTGGGCTCTCTGGAGGTGGGTATATCCCGGCATAACTGTTTCTGTATGCTCTTTAGCCATAACGATAATAGCGGAAACGAGCTTTTTAATCATATCGGAAATCTCAGCAATTTCGTCACGGAGATAAAGTCTCAGGTCAACCGCTACCTGGTCATTTCTTGAACGTGAGGTGTGAAGTCTTTTTCCAACCGCGCCAAGACGCTTTGTAAGCTCCGCCTCGATGAACATATGGATATCCTCAGCGGCAGGGTCAAGCTCCAGTCTGCCGTTGTCTATATCGTCAAGGATTTCTTTAAGACCGCCGATAATTTCAAGGCTGTCCTCCTTTGTGATAATTCCGCAGTCACCCAGCATTGTTGCGTGGGCGATACTGCCCTGTATATCGTGACGGTACATACGTCCGTCAAAGGCAATTGAAGAATTGAAAGCGTTTACGGTATCATCTACCTGCTTTGAAAATCTTCCTGCCCACATCATATCTGCCATAATATTTCTCCTTTTATTTAATGCGTAATTCGTAATGCGTAATTATTTTGTAGGGCGGTGGCTTGCTGCCGCCGTTAAATTACAATTCTTAATTAAACCAAATCACAACAAGCAAGAAAGTTGTTGAAACAAATTAGAATTTATGTATCTATTCTAATCATTTCAGTGATAGCCTTATTTCTATACACCAAATCTTCTCTTGAAGTAAAACCTATTTTTTCCCAGAAGGCGTTACCATCTAAATTTTTAGAAAACACAACTAAAGCCGTCTTGTTGATACCTATTGATTTCAATGCTCCCAAAGCTTCATTCACAAGTTTTGTGGCAATTCCTTGATTTCTATAATCGGAATTTACCGCTGTATGGTAGATATAGCCTCTTCTTCCATCATTACCAGCAATAATTACTCCAATTATTCTTTGTTCTATCTCCGCTACAAAACAAGTATCAGGGTTTCTATTTAAGAATCTCTCTATCCCTTCTTTTGAATCATCTAAATTGTTTAATCCCATTCCTGCACAAGACAACCACAATTGATAAACCTGTTCGTAATCAAATATATTCATTACCCTGATTTTCACCATTGTTTTCGCCCTCCCTTAAATTAATGCGTAATTCGTAATGCGTAATTATTTTGTAGGGCGGTGGCTTGCTGCCGCCGTTAAATTACGATTCTGCATCGTAGGTGCGAATATTATCCGCCTGCAATTTCGAAACGAAATTTATTAATACGTTTTCATACAATTTTCGCTTACAATCCTATGAGCCTGTTCTGCCTGACTCTCAAATACAACAGTATAGGGGATATTATCCTTTTTAGGATATACATGGAGTGTATCTGAAACAATATCAGCATTATCATCAGATTCCCACGAAAATCTGCATTTAGAAAACGTGAATTTTGTAACGAAGGATATAATCCCTTCTTCAGTCAAATATGCGTATTTTTCTCTGAAAATAGCGATAATGTGTATAATAACATTAATTAACATCATGATAATTGTTATTAATAAACATATAGCTAATTTTTCAATTTCTAAGTTTTTAAGCATTAAAAACCATTTGAAAAAGTATCCTGCTATAAATAATTCAAAAGCAATTGTAAAAATATAATATCTCACCTTATATACAACGCTTTTACATCTGATAATTTCGCTGCCATTTCTTTTGGCATTGAAAAGCGTTATCCCACTGCTTATTACTTTTATGGTAGTTTTAATAGTTGAATAACAATTCCACAATATAAGCAAGAAAAGCAAAATCGATGATAAATCCATATATACCCCCTTTTATTGATTTTTCCTGTTGCGTATGTACGGACTGCCAGAGGCAGCCCCTACAGAACGGCTTTTCTGCTCGCTCGCAAGTTTCACACCAAATCTCTATGCTCAAAACTTATATCATCCTCATTAACTTCAATCAAAAGATACGAAGCACCTTCTAATCCCGAAGCTGAAACAGAAACTACATTTCCTTTCACGAAATTTCTATGCGAATGACCGATTACAGCAAGTTCATATTTCGTTACATCTTCGCTTTTACAAGCATTATCAAACTCGCCATTTTTTAAGGACGACAGCGGTAAAAACGGATATGCCGAATTAATATCCAGAAACAAGAAATGCGAAAAATGCATTTTATGTCCGTTGAATTCATTTTCATAGAACAACGGCATCTGCTTGATGAACTGCATATGCTCATCTGTAAGCTTTTTTCTCATTTCATCGTAATATTCTCTCAAATATTCAACATCAGGGTCAATATCAACTCCGTGCTCAATATAAAGCTCACAATTTCCTTTTAAACAGATTATTCCACTATCTTTTAGTAATTCCAGACATTCTATTTCTTCATTTCCGCGTTGAAAAATATCGCCTAAATACACCGTCAGGTCTGCGTTTTTTACTTTAATCTGTTCAAGTACTGCTTTTAATGCTTTAAGGTTTCCGTGAACATCTGAAAATACTGCAATTTTCATAATGCATCCTTTCTGAGCCGTTAGCTTTTAGCCTTTAGCCGTCCGCTTTATAATCAACTATAAGCTAAAGGCTAACGGCTAACAGCTAATAGCTGTTAATCACAACAGGCAGGAGAAATTCTCCCCTGCCTGTCTTTTCTTTAAAATACCTGCCGTGTGCGAAAGCAGACTTGCATTTCCGCACAGAGTAAACGAGTTTACGAGTGACAGCGTGAACCGCCTGCACGGGCGTCCGTGCGGACGGGCTTATTTGTTCTGCTCTCTCTTCTTGTCAAGCTGAGCCTTAACCTTGATCGGCAGACCAAAGAGGTTGATAAATCCAGCGGAATCAGCCTGATTGTAAACCTCATCCTCGTCAAATGTAGCAACTTCCTCATCGTAGAGAGTATAAGAAGAAGTTACACCTGCGTTGATGATATTGCCCTTGTAAAGCTTGAGCTTAACGTCACCTGTAACAGTTTCCTGTGTCTTGTCAACGAAAGCTGTCATAGCCTCACGGAGAGGAGTATACCACTGACCGTTATAAACGATATCAGCAAACTTGATTGAGAGATACTGCTTGATTCTTGCAGTTTCCTTATCAAGACAAATTGTCTCGAGAACTTCGTGAGCGTGGTAGAGGATAGCACCGCCGGGAGTTTCATAAACGCCTCTGGACTTCATACCAACAAGACGGTTTTCAACCAGGTCAGCAAGACCGATACCGTTCTCGCCGCCAAGCTTATTGAGAGCAGATACCATTTCTACGCCGTTAAGCTCCTTGCCGTCCAGCATTGTGGGGATACCCTTTTCAAAGTGAATTGTAATATATGTAGGCTTGTCGGGAGCTTCAAGAGGAGATACGCCCATTTCAAGGAAGCCGGGCTTCTCATACTGTGGCTCATTTGCAGGATCTTCAAGGTCAAGTCCTTCGTGTGAAAGGTGCCAGAGGTTCTTATCCTTGGAGTAGTTTGTCTCTCTGTTAATCTTGAGGGGAATGTTGTGAGCCTCTGCGTAGTCGATTTCCTCGTCACGGCTCTTGATGTCCCATTCTCTCCAGGGAGCAATGATAGCCATTTCAGGAGCGAAAGCCTTGATAGCAAGCTCAAATCTTACCTGGTCGTTACCCTTACCTGTACAGCCGTGGCAGATAGCGTCAGCGCCCTCTTTGATAGCGATTTCAGCAATTCTCTTTGCAATGATAGGACGAGCAAAGGAAGTACCGAGCATATATCTGTTCTCGTATATAGCACCAGCCTGAACTGTGGGATATACGTAATCCTGAATAAATTCTTCCTTTAAGTCCTCGATATAGAGCTTGGAAGCGCCTGTCTTTATAGCCTTTTCCTCAAGACCGTCAAGCTCTGTACCCTGTCCAACGTCACCAGAAACAGCGATAACTTCGCAGTTATTGTAGTTTTCCTTCAGCCACGGAATAATGATAGAAGTATCAAGACCGCCTGAGTATGCAAGTACAACTTTTTTAATATCTTTCTTATCCATTTTATAGACCTCCATTTAAAAGGCAATGCCTTATTTTTTTCAACAATTATATTATACACCATTCTAAAAGAATGTCAATAGGTTTGGAATAAGTATTCATTTTTCCGAAAAATATTCCCATTTCTATAAATATTTATTCATTTTCTTTTGTATTTATTCGAGTTTTTTTCATTTTATTATAGACGAATGAGCCAGCTATGCCTATGACAGTACCCAGCGCGTAACTGTACAAATCCTCAACAGCAAAGCTTGTACCGATAAGTATGCGGAAAAACTCGATATCCCCCAGACCGATAATGTCAACGATGTGGATATACTGCAAAAACTCCACCAAAAATGCAAAAAGCAGTACGCCAAAATGGGTTATATAGGTTTTTTTACCGCCAATTATTGCCTGTATAAGACAATATACTGCCCATACAACAATGACATCGCCGCCGTATGACCTGAGCCAGTTATTATGCTGTGTAATGGCAATTATGACTTCCACAACAATCAGCAGAAAGAGTAATATAATATATGGTATACGTTTTTTCATAATTTCTCCTTTTGAGCCGTTAGCCATTAGCTTTTTTACAATGGAAATTATTTCCAAAACCGATAAAAATCTAACGGCTAATCGCTGCAACGCAAAGCGTTGCTCAATTACGCATTACGAATTGGAGCAATACTTCTTTCCAGAATACCGCTGAATTTAGCCAATGCCGTGCCGTAGTTGGTGAATGGCACATCCTGCATTTCCGCAAGCTTTCTACGGTATGCAACCTCTTTTTCGTTGAGCATACAGCCGCCGCAATGGATTACAAGGCTGTATTCCGTCAAATCCTCAGGGAAATCCCGTCCCGATGTGAGTATTATCTCAAAATCCTTCCCCGTGTACTTTTTCAGCATATTAGGCAGTTTAACGCTGCCTATATCGCCGCATTGACGGTGGTGGGTACAACCCTCGGATATGAGAATTTTGTCTCCCTCTTTAAGGCTGTCAATCGCCGCCGCACCATTTACCGCCGTATCAAGAAACCCCTTATATCTCGCCATAAGAATTGAAAAAGACGTAAGGGGAACATCTTCGGGGACTATCTCATTCACCCTGCCGAACACCTGAGAGTCCGTAACAACCATTTTCGGCGGTGCAGAGAGCTTTTCCAGCGTTTCAGCAAGCTGTTCAGGCTTTGAAAATACTGCAATTGCGTCAGCGTCAAGAATATCTCGCAGCGTCTGCACCTGCGGCAGAATCATACGTCCCTTTGGCGCTGATTCATCTATGGGAGTTACAAGCACCACCATATCCCCTGCATTGAGCAAATCCCCGATAATACGTCTTTCGTTGCCTGTTTTTTCAGCAAATGCCGCTATCTTTTCTTTAAGCTCATGTATATTCTTTTTATCTCTTGCAGAAACAGTTATTTCATTGTCGGAATTTATCTCCCTATCGCTTAAATCTGCCTTATTATAAGCAATAATACAAGGAATTTCACGCTCTTTAAAAAGCTGCACAAGCTCCTTTTCGCAATCGCCCATACCTGCGAATATGTCCACCACAAGAACGGCTATATCTGTTTTCGCCAGTATCTGACGTGTTTTCTTCACGCGGAGTTCACCAAGCATTCCCTCGTCGTCATAGCCGGGGGTGTCGATTATCTCCACCGCACCAAGGGGCAGCAGCTCCATAGCCTTATAAACGGGATCTGTAGTAGTTCCCTTCACATCGGAAACAACGGACAATTCCTGTCCTGTCACAGCATTTACAAGGGAGGATTTTCCTGCATTTCTCCTGCCGAAAAATCCGATGTGTATTCTTTCCCCTGAGGGGGTATTATTTAAGCTCATATTATTTTTCCTCTGATTTAATTAAAGGGCGAGCAATGCTCGCCCCGAGATTATCAAAAAACTTGAATTTCTTTCCGAAATTGCGGGCGGATAAATCCGCCCCTACACAATATTACGGTTTTCGATAAAATTATCGTACCTAAACCTAACGGCTCTTAATCCATATCAAGGCTTGCGATGACCTTTTTAAGAGCGTCCGCACTTGCGCGGAGCTTGCCGATTTCAGGCTCAGTCATATTCGGATAAATCTTCTTGATTATACCGCGTCCGCCAACTACGGCAGGCAGGCTCAGACAAACATCATTTATGCCGTATTTACCATCCATAAAGAATGATACCGTACGGATATTGTTAGAATCGCGGAGAACATCATCACAAAGCTTGTTTATAGTCAGTGCAATAGCGTAGAATGTAGCTCCCTTGCGCTTTATAACCTCTCCCCCTGCACGGCGTACTTCCTCGATAATCTCATCCTCATCTATTTCACGATGCTCCTGCTCTGCGCAGTACTGCTCCATAGAGCTTCCCGCTATTGTTGTAAGAGACCAAGGAATCATTGAAGTATCACCGTGTTCACCGAAAACATAGGCGTGAACGCTGTTAGGGCTGATATCCAGGTGGTCAGCAATGCTTGAACGAAGTCTTGAAGTGTCGAGAGCCGTACCGGAGCCGATAACCTGCTCAGGCTTCAAATCGGTGCATTTGAGTATAGCATAAGTAATAATGTCAACAGGATTGCTGACAACGATATATATAGCGTCAGGGGCAGCCTTGGCTACTTTAGGCATAACGTCCTTGATGATATTCACGTTGGCCTGTGCAAGGTCAATACGTGTCTGTCCGGGCTTACGTGCAAGACCGAGAGTTACAACGACAATATCCGCACCTGCCGCGTCATCGTAAGTACCATCCAAAACCTCTACATTATGGCTGAATGAAACGCCCTGACGAATATCCATAGCCTCGCCCTTTGCTTTTTCCTTATTTATATCAATAAGGACGATATCGGAGCAAGTACCTGCAACTGCGAATGTATAAGCACAGGTTGCACCTACATTTCCTGCGCCAAGAACAGCAATTTTCTTTCCGCCTTTGATGTTAGCCATAAAAACCCCACCTTTACAAATTTAAGTTGTATAATCTACTGCGATAATTTATAGTTTCTCCTATACTTTATCAATTATATTATACCATATATTTATGAACATTTCAAGATAATGTGACGTTTTTTTCCTAATATTGTATAGATACACAAACATTGACAAAAGAATATCAATGTTTTATGCCGACTGACATTTCCGCCTCTGAAAACATATAATATATCGGAACATTCCGCTGAATAATTTACAGCTTTTGAACAATAATAGCAACAGGGAGAGAAACTCCCAAAAAATCACAGGCAAACCGCCTGCAAACAGGAGCTGAATATATATGTCTGTAAAAAGAGGAGAAATTTATTATGCCGATTTAAGTCCCGTAGTCGGCTCGGAACAGGGCGGAGTAAGGCCTGTACTTATCGTTCAGAATGACGTTGGCAACAGGCACAGCCCAACTGTAATCGCCGCTGCCATTACAAGCAGACAGGACAAAAATCGTCTGCCTACACATATCGAAGTACAGGCAGATAAATGCGGCCTCGCCCGTGACAGCATAGTATTACTGGAGCAGATACGTACCATTGATAAAAAACGTCTTGGCGACAAAATGGGGGAGCTTGACCTCAATTCTATGAACAAGGTCAACACAGCTCTTTCTATCAGCTTCGGACTTGAAATATAGGCAAAAACGGGCGATCAGATGACCGCCCGTGATTATTATTCAAGCTTTGTAATAGTACCAAATGACATAACAATACATATCACACAGAAAATTATAAACAGAGGATTTGTAAACGTCCATTTATAGTATTTCTTCTGAACCTTATAATTCTCTCTTACATATTCGGCAACAGCCTTGCGCTTCACAATGAGGAAGATAACCCCAAGCACGAAGAAGATAACGGAAATACCGACACTAATAATTTCACCGACATTTTCGGGAGTATGCTCTTCAATTAATGTAAGACCCTCGCCGAAAACGAAATTATTGAGGAAATGAAGCAGAATAGACCATATAATACCATATTCAATAGCTGTATAGCCTAAAACCATTCCCACAACAAAAGCATAGGGAGATTGTACGATGTTTGCGTGCATTACGCCGAATAAAACTGATGAAATCAGTACGGCATAACCCTTGCCCAGACCTGTTTTTTCAAAGGATTTCATCATATATCCGCGGTAGACGATTTCTTCGAATATAGGCGCAACAAAACCTGCGTAAAACATCATTGAAATCGTACTACTGCCGCCGGATGCCGATTCCACTGCCTCCTGTGCCGTCAGCCCGATAAGGTTGAGGAGTGCCTCAACGCCCATATCAGCCAATCCAAAGACAAGCTGTCCGCCGTAGAAAACGCAGAAAATAATGAA
Source organism: Ruminococcus sp. (assembly GCA_045531615.1). Taxonomy (GTDB): domain Bacteria; phylum Bacillota; class Clostridia; order Oscillospirales; family Ruminococcaceae; genus Ruminococcus. The sequence continues at coordinate 1,133 of JAZSEJ010000117.1, read as the reverse complement.
AAACGATTTAAAATTCATACTTTTCTGCTTGGCGAAGATTTCCTTGAATTTTATGGTTTTCCGCATAAACAATGCAAGGAAGAAAACGGCGATAAATACGGCAATTGAGCTGCCCATATCGGTATTTTCAAACCAGGCCATAAAATCGTCGTAAAAGCTTTCAGGCTTACCCATTACCATTTGCACAACCATTACACCTACTGTTACAACCACAATTATAGCCATTATTACAGCTATCATAATGCCGTCGTACAGCAAAGCACCGCCGAAAATCTTGTACATCCACCTTTTGAAGCGATTTTCCTCAGCTTTTTCAGGCGGAAGCGGCGGCGGATACGGCTGATTTACCGTATTCGTGCCAATTGGTTGATTTTGTTGATTGTTAAAATTTTCCATGATAATAATACCCCCTTTATCATATTATCATTGTAGCACAATAAAGATGAATTGTCAAGATTTTAACAGGAATGATAGTAAATTAAGAATTATGAATTAAGAATTCAGAATTTCAGTCTGTCGAAACGGCATATTTTATTAAAGGCGAGCAATGCTCGCCCCTTACAATAGGCTATTTCACGTTGTTTTGTGTAGGGGCGACCAATGGTCGCCCGCAATTTCAGAACGCAATTCAAAAGATAATCAAAGTATAATTTTTTCGAGTTATGTAAAATAAACAAACATATAAAACAGGTCATAAAAAAGAAAAAAGTCGGGAGAGGGGGAAAGTGAAGGAAGGGGAGTTCAGAGGGGAAAACTTAGGAAGGGGGAGATACCCGACTTTTGTGCCAGTTTTTTCTCTCCCCCTTCCTATGGTTTCCCCTTTGATTGTCTTATGTGGTAGTTACACATTATTTTATCGGGCGGATAATATCCGCCCCTACATAATCGCAATATAATATAACACAATCAAGAAAAATATATAACAGTAAATTCTGTATCACATCTACAAATTCACCTGTTGATAATTATTGAAAAAGTAGAAAATAAAATTTTTTTTCAGGACAGCAACACACAGAGCGTGTGCGGAAGATGCGAAGTCAGATTTTTCGTCAGGTTGTTCAGAAATTCCGCAGGCATACTTGATGTATGGCAAGGAAGTTCTGGGCAAGCTGACGGAAAATATGCAAGCAGAT
>JAZSEJ010000029.1:0-33952 GCA_045531615.1 Ruminococcus sp. | reverse complement strand
CGGACTCGAACCGGTACGGATGTTACTCCGAGGGATTTTAAGTTTTTATAACCTCGTGGCAGTACGTGGAATCAGACGGCATTTTGAGCCATTTAATTCCCTATAAATAGCGGTTTTTCAAGCACAATTTTCTGCGTTTCCCGAAGCATCGGGAATGCCAAAATATCAAAAAAACGTTCATTTTTTTTAGATTTAAGTTAGATACAACAGCTGACAAGAAAATTTTGTAAGTTGTTAGATTACCCTGTTGACAAATTTTTAAGCGTTTATGAAGTTGTATATGAGAAGTGATGAAATCATATATGACAACATAATCATAGAAAGTTTATTGCTTCCTTCGGGAAGCTTTTCTATTTTAAAATTAAATTTTTTATCAAGCACTTCTCTTAATTGAGAGGTGCTTTTTTAATTTCTAACTTTTTCTATATTATATCAGTTTTCATATGTTTTGTCAAGCATTAAAGTTAAATCATTTTTTGATTATAACTTTTGCTTTCAAAGTAATATGATGAAAAAATAAAAAGGAGGAAATGGTATGCCAAAACTCAGAAAGCATCCTACTTACGATTTTACGGTTATGAGCAACAAGATGTATCGTGACAAAAATTTAAAGGCAATTGACAGAGGTCTCCTCGGTACGATGCTGTCACTTGCTGATGGATGGGATTTTTCAATAAAGGGATTAGCAAAAATACTGCCTGATGGTGAATCGGCTATTGCTCATTCTCTGAAAAGAATCGAGAATGCCCATTACCTTTTCCGCAAGCGTAATTATAAAAATGGCGTTATTGTCGGTTGGGATTACATAATCAGCGATGAACCAATGGATGAATTATATGCCGAGGAAGAAAAACGGAAAGCAGACAAGGCATCCAAGTCAAAGAAAAATGAGTCAGCTGAAAACTCGCCTGTTTTTTTACCTAATCTTGATATTGATTCTCTTGATGTGGAAAATCACGATGTAGATAATCAAGATGTAGAAAACCAACACGATAATATAATAACAAACAATAAAACATCAAAAAATAAAGAATCAATTGATAAAATATCAATCAATCTTTCATCTGACGGGGTAACAAAAAATTTCCGTTCACCGAAGTCATTTAACGATAAGAATGATAGATTGAAAAATAAACTCAGTGAACAAAGAGATGATATTGAGCTTTTAATCAAATCAAACATTGAATATGACTGGTATCAGGATTTCTTTGATGAAACACCTGATAATAGTATGAACAAAGGTAATGTAACATTTGCAGGAAGTATTGCTGAAATTGATATGCTTGTAGGCATTATTGTTGATTCGATATGCTCCGAAAAGCAGTATATACGCATCGGCAAGGAAGATATGCCCCGTTCCGTAGTTGAAAGCAGATTCAAGAAGCTTGAAATGAAGCATATTGAATATGCTCTTAAATGCCTTATGCTTAACACAAAGGAAATACGTAATCCTGTTGCATATCTTACAACAGTTTTATACAACGCAAGCTTTACCTGTGATTTTGCTGAAAACAATGAACTGAAAAACAGCGACCCTGCACTTTTCATTCCACAGCAGTTTCACAACGAAGAATTTAAGGATAAATACTATGATAATTCAGTATTCCGTCATGCAAAACATTGAGAGGAGGTGTTTTTATGGCAAAGACAATCATTGCTCAGTCAGGAGATATTGTGAACTATGATAATATTATCGCAATTTATACTGACGCAGAGAAAAGATTACAGAACGATGATTCAATCACAGTAGAGTACTATGTTAAAGCTGATTCTGCAAATTGTACATATACGCTTGGCATATATGAAACTGAAGAAGAAGCAAAGGAAGTGGTTCATCGTTTTGTTGCTTGGCTTCAGAATGAAATTTTCGGTGTTTATAATTTTAATGCCGATGCCGGAGGTGATTAAATATGACATCTGATTTTGAGCGTGGTACAAAAAAGACGATTGACCTCTCCATTAAAGCTGAAAAGCTTACATCCGATATTCTTAAATCAGCGATGCAGGAGTTTCTGAATGGCAAAACAGCTAAAAAAGGAAGAATGTCCTATTCACAGCTTGTGAACAAGACAAATGGTAAAATTGAAAACATTGAAGTGAATAACAGCAATATTGCAGATTTCCTCAATACAGCACGGAAATATGATGTAGATTTTGCTCTTAAAAAGGACAAATCTACAAGTCCGCCTGTATATCACGTTTTCTTTTCAGCAAGCAAAAGCGATAGCTTTCAGAAAGCTTTTTCGGAATATGCTGACAAGGTTCGGAACAAGAATGCCAATCGTTGTGAAGTCAACCGTGAAACGCTGGCAAATCACGCTCGGAAAATTCAGAATAAGCCACGCAAAAAGCAGAAAGAGCGTGAGAAATCAAGATACAACACACGATAGCTGCAATAAATACCGGAGGGGTTCAAATGAAATTTTTTAAGAAAGTAATTCCCAAGGCACGTTCCGATTTCATCAAGGAGGTAAGTTGTAAATTATGAAGATTGACAGCAAGAAAACTAAGGAACTTTTTCTACTCTGTATTCCGTATATGATTTTTTCATATGTTGGCAACAAAATCTGTTACGCATACAGAATTGCAGAGGGCAAGGACATCTCTGAAAAGATGCTTCCGTTTCTCAATGGTATGGGTGATTCCTTTGCAAAAGTTTTCCCAAGTTTTAACCCTGTAGATATTCTTGTAGGTATTGTTATTGCAGTAATTATGAAAATAATTCTGTATATCAATTCAAAAAATCGGAAGAAGTTCAGACAGGGAGAAGAATACGGCTCTGCTGTATGGGGTACTCATAAAGATGTTCAGCCGTATATGGATTCCAATAATTTTTCAAATAATGTAATTCTAACACAAACGGAATCGCTTACAATGGGTAAACCGTCACATCCGAAATATGCAAGAAATAAAAATATTCTGATTGTTGGTGGTTCAGGGTCTGGTAAAACAAGATTTTTCGTAAAGCCAAACCTTATGCAGATGCACAGTTCCTATGTTGTTACTGACCCAAAGGGTACAGTACTTGTGGAGTGCGGGAAAATGCTTCAACGTGGCAGACCGTTAAGGGACAGAACAGGAAACATTATTAAAGACAAGAATGGAAATACCGTATATGAGCCGTATAATATCAAAGTATTTAACACCATAGACTTTGCAAAGTCTATGCATTATAACCCGTTTGCGTATATATCTGAAAAGAACAGGGAAAAAGATATTCTGAAATTTGTAGAGGTGCTTATCAAAAACACTTCATCATCACAACAGCCAAGTGGCGATGATTTCTGGGTTAAGGCTGAAAAGCTTTTGTATACAGCGTATATTGCAAATATTTTCACATTATCACCTGTGGAGGAACGTAATTTTGAAACTCTTATTGAAATGATAAATGCGTCTGAATGCCGTGAGGATGATGAAGATTTTAAAAATGCTGTTGATATTCAGTTTGAGTGCCTTGATAACTGGCTAAATAATGTAAAGATACCTACAGATGATGAGGACTATGAAGATTATCAGTTTATGAATGAGTTTCCTCCCTCAGAGGAACAAAAGCGTATTGGTGCTTTTGCAATAAAGCAGTACAAGGCATATAAATTGGCTGCGGGTAAAACTGCAAAGTCAATCCTAATATCCTGTTCGACACGACTTGCACCATTTGCTATTGACGAGGTGCTGGAGATAACCTCTTATGATGAACTTCACCTTGATAGGCTTGGTGATGAGTTGTCAGCACTATTTGTTATTATCTCTGATACAGATGCGACATTTAACTTCCTTGTTGCTATCATGTATTCACAGTTATTCAACCTGCTCTGTACAAAAGCTGACAACAACAAGGGCGGCAGATTGAAATACCACGTCCGCTGTCTGCTTGATGAGTTTGCCAATATCGGTGAAATACCGAACTTTGACAAATTAATTGCTACAATTCGTTCCCGTGAAATATCTGCAAGTATCATCTTGCAGACTAAATCTCAGCTGAAAGCGATATACAAGGACAATGCCGATACTATCGAGGGTAACTGCGATACAATGCTGTTCCTTGGCGGTAAGGAAAAGACTACGCTGAAAGAGATTTCAGAAAGTCTTGGTAAGGAAACTATCGATACCTTTAATACATCTACCAATCGTGGACAGAGTGAAAGCTATGGTATGAACTACCAGAAACTTGGTAAAGAACTTAAATCGCAGGACGAACTTGCAGTAATGGACGGTGGCAAATGTATCTTACAGCTCCGTGGAGTTAGACCCTTCTTCTCGGATAAATATGATATAACACGTCACGAAAACTATCATCTTCTGCTTGATTATAACCCGAAACAAGAGTTTGATATCGAAAAATATGTAAACGATAGAAAAGAAAGACGTTTACGAATGAAAAAAAGCGATGCTTTTACAGAATATGAAAGCAACGTGACAGAAACCTCAGCTAAGGCAGTATAAAGAATAAATGCTATGCTGACAGCGAAGAATCCGAAAAAAAGATATAATCGGATGAAGCTGAAATACTGATTTGATTTTAAGGAGTTTTTATTATGAATAACACAAATATTTCTGCTGTAGCAACAGCACAGAAAACAAACAAGCGTAATTGGCTTACTAAGGGAAGTAAGCTTGCAAAGAAAGCAATAATGTCACTCACAGTTTTCTGCTGTATGGCTATGATGTGTGGTACAACAGCTTTTGCGGAAGATGAAGCTACAGGTGTTGTTGATACTTCAACATTCATCACCACAGCGTGTACCGTGCTTAAATCCGTTATTTGTCTTATCGGCGGCGGTGTTTCTCTTTGGGGTGTTGTAAACCTTCTTGAAGGTTACGGTAACGATAACCCCGGTGCGAAGTCACAGGGTATGAAACAGCTTATGGCAGGTCTTGGACTTATTCTTCTTGCAATTATCCTCGTTCCCGTACTTGAAAAGATGATGACTGGTGCGGTTTAAATATAAGCTGACATAAAAGACAGATTACAATGGTGGGTGGTTTGTGGGAAGTAATCTGTAATCTCATAGTAAGGAAGTGATGAAAAATGGGCGTAATAAGTGATGCGATAGATGCCCTTGAAGATTGGTGCTGTGACTTATTCAAGGACGGTATCAAATCTCAATTTGACGGAATATCCACACTTCTGAGTGATACGTTTTCACAGACAACAGGAAGTACAGGACTTGTGCAAAGTTTTATTACAAAACATCCTGCACAGTTCACAGGTGCAGCAGATGGTGCAGCAGACGGAACAATGGTGTGGAATACAATTGAAACACTTTGTAATAACGTAGTTGTACCAATCGGTGGATTTGTATTGACAATTATTCTCCTGAATGACTTGATTCAAACAGTCATACGAGGGAACAACTTTAAGGACTTTGATGATTCAATATTTATAAAATGGATTATTAAAGCGTTATGCGGTGTGATACTTGTTTCAAATGTGTATTACATAGCTTCAGGACTATTTTCTTTCGGTACAAATGTTTGTGCTAACAGCTTAAACACGCTGTTTGGTACAAATGATTATCTGTCATCATCTCTCACCCTGAATAAATCAGCACTCAGCGGACTTGGAATCGGTGAACTTATGACCATCTGGTTTATTTCTCTGATAGTTCACTTAGGTGTAATGATACTTATTGTAGCAATTATAATAACCCTTGCAAGCCGTATTATTGAAGTATTTATGTATCTGAGTGTTGCTCCGATTCCAATGGCAACAATGATGGACAGCGGAGAATGGAGCAGTATAGGCAAAAACTGGATTAAACAGCTTCTTGCACTTTCATTCCAAGGTTTCTTTATTGTGGTTGCATTAGGCATCTTCAAAACCCTTCTTTCAAATATGATTGTTCGTATTAATTCGGGAAGTGACGGAATTATTATGTCAATGGCTATGCTGTTGGGATATACAGCTGCACTTATTTTTACAATTCTGAGAACAAGTGCTATCAGTAAATCGGTTTTCAATGCCCATTGAGTAGGAGGTATTATGGCACATTATGTAAAAATTCCAAAAGACCTCAATGATATCAAAGAAAAATTCATTATGGGATTTACAAAAAGACAGGTTATATGCTTTGGTATCGGTCTTGTTATAGGTTTGCCTGTATTTTTTCTTACAAGAACTGCATTGGGAATGAGTGGAGCGATATTTGCTATGGGTGCTTGTGCAGCTCCTGCAATACTCTGTGGACTTTACAGGAAAAACGGAGTATTTCTTGAAAAACAGGTGAAATTCATTTATGAGTACTTCACAAGACCACGAAAGCGTTATTACAAAACAACAAATATATTCGAGTGCATTGAACGGAATATCGAATATGACGAAATCAATAAAAAGCTGAGAGATGCCGAGGACTAATGGCTCTCGGCTCTCCAACTCAAAGATTGGAGGTATTAAAGTGGGCTTTAGAAAGAAAAATGCCAAAAGAAGTAATAACAAGGCTACTGCTAAGGTTATTATGGGCAAGCCTGCAAAACAGCTTACAAAAGAAGAAAAGAAATTACTTTCAGCTCGAATGACAGAGATTAAGAGGGAAAACAGCAACAAATCTACGGTACAGAATACAATTCCCTATCAGGTTATGTATCGTGACGGAGTTTGTCAGGTTTCGGATAATTTCTTTTCTCTGACGGTTCAGTTCTACGATGCAAACTATTCTATTGCAGAGTTTGATGAACAGAACAATATTTTCTCTAAATACTGTGATATTATCAACCTTTTCGATAATACAATCAAATTTCAGCTGACCTTTGAAAATCAGAATCGCTCTAAGGATAAACTGATTAAAACGGTGCAGATTCCCGAACAGGCAGATGAATTCAATGATATTCGCCGTGAGTATTCACAAATGCTTACCGATAAACTGCTGAAAGGCTCTAACGGTCAGTCTACACGTAAATTCCTCACATTCGGCATTGAAGCTGCTTCATACAAAACAGCAAGAGCAAAGCTGATGAGCATTAAAAACGACATTATTAAAGGATTCAAGGCTTTTGGCGTAGATGCAGAAGTTCTTGACGGTCCTGCAAGACTTGAAACTCTTTATTATTCACTCAATCCTTATGGTAATCAGAATTTTGTCTTTGATTGGGATAGTATGCTCAGGGCAGGAATGGATACTAAGGATTTCATTTGTCCTAATTCATTTAAATTCAATAAGCAGAATTTTGAAATCGGCGGTGCTTACGGCTCAGTATGCGGAATGAATATTCTTGCAGGTGAACTTTCAGATGAAATTCTCAAAGACTTTCTTGAAATGCAGAATCTTTTCTGCGTTAATATTCACGTTGCACCCCTTGACCAGATTGATGCTCTGAAATTTGTCAAAAAGAAACTGACCAATGTTAATCAGATGAAAGTCGATGAACAGAAGAAAGCGTCACAGGCAGGATATGATTCGGATATTCTTCCTCCGCAAATCAAGATGTACATTGACGATATTGAGAAACTGCTCGGTGACTTGAACAGCAAGAATGAGCGATTATTTCATATTTCAATCAGCATCAGAAGTTATGCAAAATCTAAAAAGGATTTGAAATTACAGGCGGAAGCCTTAAAACGTATCTGTCAGAAAAATAACTGCATAATGTTTCCCTATGATTACAGACAGGAGCAGACATTAGTTTCAACACTTCCTCTTTGTTATAACGAAATCCCGGTAAAGCGAGAAATGCACACAAGCGGTATTGCAATCTTTGTACCATTTACCACAAATGAACTGTTTCAGGACGGACAGGCTACATACTACGGTGTAAATACGCTTTCAGGCAATATGATACGTGCTGACAGGTCAAGACTGAAAAATCCAAATGGAATTGTTCTTGGCACTCCGGGTGCAGGAAAAAGCTTCTGTGTAAAACGTGAAATCCTCGACTGTTTTCTTACTACAACGGATGACATTATAATCTGTGATCCGGAGGGAGAATATTTTCCTCTTGTACAGGCCCTTAATGGTCAGTTGATACGAATTGCAAGCAATTCAGAACAGCATATCAATCCTATGGATATAACGATTGATGATTACCTCTTTGAAAATCCTATGGAGGTTATTGCAAATAAGTCGAATTTTCTCATTTCTCTGTGTGAAATCATTGTCGGCGGTCGATATGGTCTTTCATCGGAAGAACGCTCAGTTATTGATAAGTGCGTACAGAATATCTATAAGAACTTCATCGAGAATGAGCCGACAATTTATACTATGCCGTTGCTTTCTGATTTGCAGAACGCATTGAAAGATGAGGGCGAAATTGCTCTGAGAGTATCAAATTCTCTTGAAATGTTCGTCAACGGCTCACAGAATCTTTTTAATCACTTCACAAATATCGACATTGATAACCGTCTTATCTGCTTTGACATCAAGGAACTTGGCAATCAGCTGAAAAAAGTTGGTATGCTTATTGTTCAGGATACAGTATGGAACAGGGTTTCACAAAATCGTGAGCTTAAAAAGATTACCCGTTATTACATTGACGAATTTCATTTACTTCTGAAAGAGGAACAGACAGCGATGTATTCAGCTGAAATATGGAAACGATTCAGAAAATGGGGCGGTGTTCCGACGGGTATCACACAAAATGTAAAAGACCTCCTGCAATCGCAGGAAGTCGAGAACATCTTTGATAATTCGGATTTCATTTATATGCTCAATCAGGCATCGGGTGACAGGGATATTCTTGCAGAAAAACTGCATATCTCAAAGGAGCAAATGGAATACGTCACGAACAGCGGTCAGGGCGAAGGACTTATCCGCTATGATAAACTGCTATTACCCTTTACGGACCATTTCCCGACTAATACGGAGATGTATAAGCTTATGACGACTAAGCCAACGGAAAGTGTATAAGAAAAGCCGTAGAGTGCTTTTCTTTACGGCTTAATAGAAACTACTACTTCGTTAATGCTAAAACTTGAATGCCGTCTTTCAGCTCATATTCAAGCACTCACGCAATACCATGATTTTTCTTTCAAGATTTAGACTTTACGGAGTACTACTCACATAATTTTTCCTGTTTTAAAATTTCCTTTGCTCTTTCATGAGTAGAAGAATCAACACGAGGAGATTGGATAATGATGTTTAATGCTTCTAATTGTTTGTTTTCACGGAAAATACGTTGTGCGTGTCCTGTCCGAGTGCTTTTAGCTTTGTCAGTAAAGTTTTCGTCGAATCTAAAAATACATTCATCACGACTTTGATTTTTAAAGTTGTAATAGTATTTTACAAAAGTTGATTTACCTACACTATTAAGTGTGCGAATCAAATCCATACAAATTCTCCTTTCGTGGAAACAACTTTTTTCAAAAGTAATCTCGAATTAATTAATGACAGTATATCACAAAATAACAATTTTTTCAAGCACCATATTAAACTTATATGAAAGGAGGGCATCAATTGAGCAAACTCATACGCAGACAGAATAATCTGAAAAAGGCACAGATACGATTTGATAAAGTGGGTAAAAGAAACAAGCAGATTCAGCTGAACTTTGAAAGAAGTCAGCAAAAGAATGGTAAATTCAAAACTCACATCAAAATCAAACGTGGCGAAAGAACGCATCACGGCAATAATCGTAGATTGTTACATAAAGCTGTCGGATTGAAGTATCGTATCACAGGGGATGTTCCATCCTTAACAAAGCTGATTAACAACACACAGCCGATTACATTCAAGGGCAAGGTTTTGAAAAAAACTGCACAGGCTGTGAATTTTGTGGCTCATGATGCTGTGAAAACAGCAGTAGATGCAGGACTTGCAGCTGAAACTGCAAGAATTAAATTAACCGATGCTGTAAGCCGTGAAATAGTTAATACTGCAAGGCAGAAATACACCCGTGAAGCTGTTGACGATTATCACAGAGGTACATTCTTTATTGGAAAAACTGCCGTTGATGCTGTTAAGGGTACACATAATCACTTTCGTCAGAAAAAACAACATAGATTTGAAAATGCGAAATATCGGCTTATAAAAGCTGAAAATGCTGTTTTCAAGCACGATAAGTATAAACCGAAAATCAAAAACACCAAATCTGACCTTAAATCTGCAAAGTCTGAATTCAAACAATATAAGGATAATTTCAAAGCAAGCAGTAGGTCAAATATTCAAAGAGCATTATTCATAAGGCGAAAAGAACAGTTTAAGCAGATAAAGAATAATAGCTCATTTGCAATTGATAAGCTGAATTCCGAAAAGAAATTCAAAAGCAAGGAATTAAAAATTCAGCATAAAATTGCCCAAAATGAAAAGACCGAATTACTTGCAGTCAAGCCTGTGCATTATGCTGTTTCTCAAATGAAAGCATCTGCTTGGCAGAAAGCTGTAAATGAGGATACTGATAATGATATGTTACACGCTGTCGATTCAGCAAAACGAAGAATTGCTGAACCTGTAATACAGAAAACATCAAAACAGCAGCGATTACAGCGACAGCAAAAAAAGCGTGATAAGATTTACGAGAAAGAAAAAAGTAATAATAAACGCTTGAATAAAGAGGAAAACAGGCTTAAAGACAAAGAAAAGAATATTACAAAAAAGAAGAAAAAACCTAAACCTAAGAAATCATTTTCCGATAAACTAAAAGATTTCGGTAGTGAAATTTTCAAATTCATCAAAAATGTGTATGAAAAGGAAGTCAAAAGGTTCTTTGGTGCTATTGCTGTAATTATTATCATCCTTCTTCTTGTGTTTGCTTTTATTGTTATGATTTTCAGTTCGATTTCAGGCGGCGGCGGTTTTACACTTGGAACTTATACTGCACAGGACTATGACTTGTCCGAAGCTGAAAAATACTATACAAAGCTTGCGTGGGATTTGAATGAAAATGTTATTAAAGTAGGTACGGACGATTGGAAAAAAGCACTCAAAGACTTAGGTGCTGATACATTTGATTATAAGGATAAACCTGTTGATTTTGTATGGGGACGTTCTTCGCATTTCAATTATGATGCAGTCTATGACTTTGATGCAAACAAATTATGGGGATTCTTATGTGCGTATTATTATGATTTTGATGCCGACAACGGTGATATTAAGTATTGGAAATTCAAAGAAAGCACTAAGGATTTACTTGATGAGATTTTTAATGCAGAATATGAGTTTCAGCATTTCTATGATAATACATCTCATTGGGAATACAGATACAATTTTGAATTCTGTGGTTACTACTCCGTTGACGGTTCAGGAGTGTCAGGTGAATATGGTTACATCGATATTTCCTATCCCGATGCTTTGCCATTTGATAATTACACAGACGGCAACACACTTTATTATGATTTAAACAATGGAGAAGTGCTTGATTATAGTAATAACTGCACAGCAACAGGTTGGTATCTGAAAAATCAATATATTGATGATTATGATGGAAGCGGTACAAAATATGGTGAATGGTATATAAATGGTGAGGATTGCAATTATGGTATCTGGGAAAATGATGTACTTGTTATTCCAAATCCTTATGTGATTACTGAAATGAACTGGTGTAGTTTTCTCAAAAAGTATGATTGGACAACTGATTGCCGGCTTTACTACAACATTAAACAGAAGAAAACTTTTAATGATGTTATAACAGAAAAACTCAGTTCTATGTCACATTCAGAAGAAAGATTACAGTATTATAATCTGCTTATCGGTGCTGATAGTTCTTCGCTTCACGGAAATCACCAGACATTAAGAAGTCTTACAGGTACAGGAATTCACGAAAGCACGATACTTAACGGTTATGGCTATGATATGCAAGGTTGGAATTACAGGCATTGTAAACTCTCAGACTTGCATAACGGTATTGATATTGCTGTCGGTGAAAATATAGACATTTATGCTCCATTCAAATGTAAGATAGAATCCTATGATAACGATAAAAAAACGGTTATTCTGCGAAAGGATGATGTTAAGTATTGGTATGACGGTACAGGTGGTAAAAAGCGTGATACGGAAGTAACCATAACAAATGTAATATTGAAAGATGATTTCAACGTAGGCGATACAATTGAAGAATGTGAATCCTTTGCAAAAAGTACATCACATCAATATTGCGATGATAGTGTACAGAACGCTATTGATAACTATATACACGTTAAGGTCGAAATTGACACAGACGGTATTGGCTGGGATTTTATTGACCCTCGACTTGTATTTTACTAAAAAGTAGGTGATTAAATGTCAGGTAATGATAAAAAAATTGAAAAGCTCACAGAACGTGCAGAACAGCTTGAACAGCGTATTAAAAGCGACACAGCAAAGCGTAAGGAGATTTTAGCTGAAATCGACCGTTTAACTTATGCTAATTTCAAAACTGAAATTGCAAAAAATGATATGACTACGGATGATTACGCTTTTTTTGTCAGAATGAAAAAGAAAATGTCCGACAGAAATATGTCTGTTGAGGATTTTGAAAGAATGTTTGAGAAAATTTATAAAAATACGGAGGAAAATGAAGATGAAAAGACAATTCTTTAGTGCGATACTTTCCGCACTTGTACTTGCAGCTGCAAGCGTAGGTGTTACAGCATTTGCCGAAGAAACTGCAACAGAACAGACAACATCTAAAAGTACGGTGGAAGAAAAGGCAACCGAAAGCACATTGGTTTCTGAAAGTAAGGCAGATAATACTTCTGCGAAGATTGATTCCGATGAAGTTATGAAGTACATAAACCAAGTCGCAGATGCTGAAAATGCAACTTCTGTGGAAAATGGAGATAATGCCCGTCCGGATTATTACGGTGATGATTATTATGACACCAAGGGCAATGCTACGCTTATTAAGTCGGAACATATCATCTACAACACGGAAGAAATGCAGTTTATTGCTGTTACCACAAAGGACGGTCACGTTTTCTATGTACTTATCAATTACTCAGCTGAAAACGGTGAAGATAACGTATATTTTCTCAATAAAGTTGATGCAATTGACCTTTACGCTCTCATCTATATGAAAGATGAGGAAAAAGAAAGCGGTATTGATATTAATAATGTGAAGAAAGCTGAGGAAACAGCATTTGAAGCTTTCAGCAAAGAGAAATCCTCTGCTGAAAATTGGGAAGATTCAATTGAAACAGATATTTCTGATACCGACACAGTTGAACAGGAAAAGCCTGAGCAGAAGCCTATGAGTTCCAACAATATGTATCTAATTATTGGTATAGCTGTTATTCTGTGTATCGGCGGTGCAGGATTCTTCATTATGAAGAAAAAGCCTGCTAAGAAAAATAATGTTGTAATGGAAGATGATGAGGATATCAACTTCTATGATAATGATGAAGAATTCAATGAGGATAACGAATAATAGGAGGAATTAATTATGAACAAGTACACAAAAATCGGTATCGTAACAATACTTTGAGTTGCTCGACAAAGTAGAATGTGAAGATTCTGCTGAAGAAATAACTGAATAATAACTGAACGAGGTACAAGCCAATGAGAAAGAGAGAATTTGGCACAAAGCCTGTGCAGGCAGTTTTAGGTTCAGGTAACATTGAAACTGAAACTTGTTTCCGCACATTAAAAGATAAGAAGCAGTATGTTTCTGTCGCACTTATCGGGAGTATAATTTGTTTTATTTGCTTTATTTTTGGTGAGAATAAGGGATTTAAGAAAGGATACAATGATGCTGACAGAATGAGAACCAATGAAAGTACTCAGTCTGTTTGACGGTATCTCTTGCGGAAGATTGGCACTTGAACGTGCTAATCTTCCTGTAGAGAGATATGATGCATTTGAAATTGACAAATATGCTATTGCCGTATCAAAGAACAATTTTCCCGATATTGTTCATCACGGCGATGTATTCAAAGGTGATTTCAAGAAATTCAAGGGATATGACCTCCTTATAGGCGGTTCACCTTGTACATACTGGAGTGTTGCCAAAAAAGGCAGAGAAACAACTGCTGACGGTGAGGGATTCCGCTTGTTTATGGAATTCGTAAGAGCATTGAAAGAATCCCAATGTCGATACTTCATTTATGAGAACAATTACTCCATTCATCAGAATATCAAAGCTGAGATTTCAGAAAAACTCGGTGTACAGCCGATTATGATTAATTCAGCTTTGGTATCAGCACAAAATCGTAAACGCTGTTATTGGACAAACATTCCAAGTGTTATTCAACCGCAGGATAAAGGAATTTTACTCAAGGATATTCTCGAAAGCGGTATTGGTTGGCAGGATAAAAGCTATTGTATGACTGCAAGCTATAACGGTGCAGTATTCAGAAATACACTTGAACGCAAACAGCGAACTATGGTTGCTGAGCCTGTCATTAAACCAATTCGTGTTGGGGAATACGGTAAAGGAGGACAAGGACAACGTATTTATTCAGTTTACGGTAAGTCAGTTTCACTAACCGCAAACGGTGGTGGTCAGGGTGCAAAAACAGGTCTGTATAAGATTGATTTACCCGACGGTGACTACATAATCCGCAAGCTTACACCTGTTGAAGCTGAACGATTACAGACTTTACCCGATAACTACACAATGGGTATCAGCAATACCCAAAGATACAAATGTATCGGTAATGGCTGGACAGTAGATGTAATTGCTCATATCTTAGGAGGGTTGCACGATGATTAATGAAGTGTACAATAAATCCTTTGATACTGAGAATTATACAATCGTTGACAGTTATGCCAAGGCAATTCGCAGAATTAATGAGGGAAATGTAGTTCTGTGCAGTATTAGTGGTGGAAGTGACAGCGATATTGTTCTTGATATTATTCATAATGTCGATGAGAACAGAAAAGTAAATTATTACTGGATTGATACAGGACTTGAATATGAAGCTACAAAGGAGCATTTGAAGTTCCTTGAAGATAAGTATAATATCAAGATTCAGCATATCAAGGCTGTAAAGTCAATTCCGTCCTGTGTAAAAGAGTATGGAGTGCCTTTTCTGTCAAAGTATGTTTCGGAACAGATGATGCGTTTACAGGCTCACGGTTTTCAATGGGAAGATGAGCCGTTAGAGGTGCTTTTAAAGAAATATCCCAATTGCAAAACTGCACTTCAATGGTGGTGTAATGCTATTTACACAACAGACGGAGGTGTTCAGCAGATAAGCAGATTTTCTATTAACCGCAACAGATTTTTGAAAGAATTTATTATGCAGAATCCGCCTGATTTTCCCATATCAAATAAATGCTGTGAATATGCAAAAAAGAAACCGGCAAAGAAGTACATAAAAGAAATGAACGCTGATATGGAAATTACAGGCATACGTAAATCTGAGGGAGGTATCAGGTCAGCAAGTTATAAGACTTGTTTTTCTGAAAGCAAATCTAAAGGGTGCGATACATATCGTCCTGTATTCTGGTACATGGATAGCGATAAAAAGTGTTATGAGGACTTCTATGGAGTTACACATTCACGATGTTATACGGAATACGGTCTGAAACGCACAGGCTGTGTGGGATGTCCGTTTAACCCTCATATTAATGAGGAACTTGAAGTAATCAAAGAAAATGAGCCTAAGCTCTACAAGGCTGCAATTAATGTCTTTGGTAAATCCTATGAATATACACGGAAATATCGTGAATTTGTAAAGATTATGAAAGCTAAAGAAAAAGAACAGAAAAAGGCTGCTGTCTTTTAATAAAATAAGCACAGCCGTAAAAAGCTGTGCTTGAAAATTATTTCTTAATAACCCATTCTCCGTTTTTATCAGAGCCTTTTCGTTCCAAGAGATTTTTCTCTTTAAGTTGACGTATATTACGCTCAATTGTTCTTGTTTCAACAGAAATTAATTTTGATAATTCATCAATCGTTATTTCAGGTTTTTTATCAATTTCCTTTAAAATGGATGTTTGAGTTTTATTAAGTTTTACTCCGACATTTACACCGACATTTACCCCGACATTTGTAGTATTATTTACAGTGCCATTTACAGTATCACTTACAGTGTCATTTACAGTATCACTTTTCGTGCGAACTATTCTACTTCCCAAAATCAAGTTTTTTTCAATTTTGGGAAGTAGATTTAATCGGAAAGCCAATTTGCAATATCAATGATGCGGATACCCTCATAATCATATTCATCGTGTCTTGTTCGTGCAATGAGTATCTTGGGGTATGCATCGGATATCTTTAAAAGCGGAGAAACCTCACGCTCAAATGTCTTTTCGTCTGTAATGTTATCAGAAACTTGAATATATATTTTTTCGTTACGCTTAATAGCTACAAAATCTATTTCCTTTTTGTATAACATACCGACATAAACCTCATATCCTCTGCGGAGAAGTTCAATCGCAACGATATTTTCAAGAGTACGACCATAATCCATATTCTTTGTACCTAATTTTGCATAACGGAAAGAATGGTCGCTGAGATAATACTTTTCATTTGAAGTAAGGTATTTCTTGCCCTTAATATCGTATCTCGGAACTTTATAAAATGCAAAAGCATTGCAGAGATACTGGATATAGTTTCCGAGTGTCTTATGGTTTATCTTGTCCTTATTGCTGTTGAGTGTATCAGCAATACTTCTCGATGAAGTGAGATTTGAGATATTATCCATAAGAAAATCGGCAAGCCTGTCCATCAATGCAGGATTACGGATTTTATACTTTTTGCGAATGTCACGGACAATAAGCGTATTGAAGATTTCGGCAATATAATCGTATTTTGCTTCATATTCCTTGTATGGATAGGAACCTGACATACCACCTTCAAGAACGTATTTATCAAAGGAATCATAGATATTTTCAGTTCCAAAATACTTGATATACTCGACAAAGGAAAATGGATATACTTTAATTTCAAATGTTCTTCCCGTAAAGAGTGTGGCAAGGTCTGAACTAAGCAGAAAAGCATTAGAGCCTGTGATATATATATCATATTTTTCCGATGCGTGTAAACCGTTTACAGCTTTTTCAAAATCGGTACACATCTGAATCTCATCAATCATAACGATGTTTTCTTTTTCGTCTGCATAGTGTTCGTTGATATAATCGTACAGTCTATGATATTCTGTTAGCTCCTCAAATTCAGGCAGATTGAAGTTAATATGAATGATATTTGCATCAAGATTTTCACTAATAACGTATTTTTTGAATGCTTCAAGCAATTTTGACTTTCCTGAACGTCTGACACCTGTTATCACCTTAATATCGGGTGTTCCCATAACACTAATAATCTTATCAAGATAATTTTTTCTTTCAATAAGTTTCATTTGCAAATCACCTCTGCTACTTGATAATCTTATTATATCACATCTATTTCCCAAAATCAAGTTTTTTTCAATTTTGGGAAATAGAAATCTCATAAAAGAAAGGAAGTTTTCTATGTCAATTTTAATTATAGCCGAAAAACCCTCGGTTGCCCGTGGAATAAGTCCTGTTGTCAAGGCTGACAACAAGAACAAAGGATATATTGAGGGAAACGGCTGCATCGTATCTTGGTGCTATGGACACCTTGTAGAACTTAAATATCCCAACGATTATTGTGAAAGCTGGGCCGCTAAATGGAGTTTTTCGCAGCTCCCTATGATTCCTGAAAACTGGCAGTTCACGGTATCAGAAAATGCAAAGGAACAGTTTTACATTCTTAAAAACCTTATGTTCAGGAATGATGTCACGGAAATAATCTGTGCAACTGATGCTGACCGTGAGGGTGAATGTATCTTCCGCTATGTATACAACCAAATCGGCTGTCGCAAGCCTGTGAAACGTCTGTGGGTATCTTCCCTTGAAGAATCAGCTATAAAAAAGGCTCTTTCAAATATGAAGCCTATGAATTGCTATGATAATCTGTATAATGCAGGATATTCCCGTGCAAGAGCAGATTGGCTTGTTGGAATGAACGGTTCTCGTCTTTTCACTTGTCGCTATAATGACAGACTCAGCCTTGGCAGAGTGCAAACACCTACACTTGCAATGATTGTTCAGCGTGACAATGATGTGCGAAACTTCGTCAAGCAGAAGTTTTTTACAGCTGACCTTGATTGTGGTACTTTTACTCTTTCTTCTGCAAGAATTGATGATGAAAGTACCGCAGATATGCTCGTAAATGATTGTAATGACAATATAGCTGTTGTAACCTCTGTTAAGCGTGAAATCAAGACGGTCAATCCGCCAAAACTCTACGATTTAACCATGTTGCAGCGTGATGCCAATAAGGTTTACGGCTATACAGCACAGCAGACACTTGATTGTGTGCAATCGCTGTACGAAGGGAAAATTGTGACTTATCCCCGTACTGACAGTCAATACCTTAGTGATGATATGGCTCAATCAACATTTGATATTATCGGTGTAATTGAAAGAGTTTTTCAGTTCGGTAATGTGAATGATGCCAATATTTCACGCTGTATCAATAACAGTAAGGTAACGGGGCATCACGCTATTATTCCAACAGTCAATATAGGAACTATTGATATAAACAAGCTGCCTGATGCTGAAAGAAATATCCTTAAACTTATTGTAATTCGTTTGATTTCTGCATCTGCTCCTGTCCATAAGTACGAAGCGGTCAAAATTACAGCGGTATGCAATAATACTGAATTTACTGCAAACGGAAAAACGATTATACAAATTGGTTGGAAAAGGTATGGAGTGAAATCATATGAGGATAAGGACGATACTAAATCCTTGCCTATGATTTCAGAGGGACAGCAATTTAGTGTCATAGCAAGCAAAGGCGAACATTTCACATCACCGCCTAAGCCGTATACAGAGGATACTTTACTTTCGGCTATGGAACACGCAGGGCAAGCAGATTATGACGAAAACTCTGAAAAGAAAGGTCTTGGAACTCCTGCAACACGAGCTGCCACTATTGAGGGACTTGTATCAAAAGGATATGCAGAGCGAAAGGGAAAACAGATTATTGCAACAGATAAGGGAATTAACCTCATTAATGTTGTTCCTGATGAAGTGAAATCGCCTAAACTTACTGCTGATTGGGAAATGAAGTTACAGCAGATTGAAAACGGACAGTATTCTGCTGATACTTTTATGGCTGAAATTGAGAGCTTTATCCGTTCACTCTGTATGAAATACGGCTCTGCTGATTCATCAGTATCATTTGTGGAGGCGAAAACTGAACCTATCGGTAAATGTCCGAAGTGTCAAAATGATGTTATTAAGGGTAAGTACGGTTATTACTGCAAAGGAAAATGCGGTATGAATATTGGCAAAGTGTATGGTAAAGAACTTTCCGAATCACAGATAAAAAGTCTGCTTATGGGTAATTCAATAAGCTATACAGCTAAGGGACAGAAAATTATAGTTCTACCCGAAGTTGTTATAAATACTTATAACGGCAAGGTCAATTATCAATGGAAAACTGAAAGGAGTTTTTAAAAATGACAAACGAACAGACTGCGAAAATTGCTGAAATCCTTGGTGTTACCGTAGAAAATATCTATTCAATGCCTGTAGATATTCTTGATTCTATGCAGAACGTACTTGAATGTATCGAGGTTAATAATGAAGATGACGCCAAGATGCTTTACTCTGAACTTGAAAACTACCGTATCAAAGGTACTGTATTGCATACATTGAATGATTTAGCAAGGGATACCGGGATTTCTGTTAATACCCTTAAAAGCCTTGATTTTGATACTCAGAAAGAATTGGCTTATGAGTATCTTGCAGACAGCAGTAATACAAATCTTTTCTTTGAAATTATAAATAAGGCTCTTGCGGTTATGGAAATCAATACTATAGCAAATCTGATTGGCATATCTGCTGTTAAGCTGAGGGAGTTGCCTTATGATACACAAGTGAAGCTGTGTGGCATTTATGCTATGGAAAACGATATTTATTCCGAATTTGAACTTATTAATCATCTTAAAGGGGTAATTAACTATGAGTGAGGTGCGTACAGCGGGAGCAGATATACAGAGGATTCAGAACAGAATTTGCAAAAAAATAATCACAGATAAAGGTGAAATAATCGTTCTTACCCTTGAAAAATGTCATATTCCATTCTTTGCGAAATATAACGAATCTGAAATTTCAGTTATTTATAATGCTGACTTTGAGGAAAATGTAAATGAAATCATCAGAAAAGTGATGTCAGGTGTTTTTGATGAAATAGTTGTTGAACTGAATCGTGTGACAGATACAAGCATATATAAATCGTTGCTTCCTGAAATAGCAGAAATTCTCAGTACATCGGTCAGCTTTCTGAAATCTCGTCCCGATGAGGTACAGGAGATACTCTGTAAGAGATATGTTGACTTATGGTATTGTGATACTGCAACTATAAAGCGTGAGCTTGAAGAAATCGTTAATCTCAGCAACACAAAGGAATATTATGTATCGGCTGATGTGTTTCGAAAACGTATTGAAAATACAAATCAGATACATAGAGAAACCAGAGAACACTATGAACGTGAAAGGAGATTAAAATAATGCCCGTACAGGATGATAATAAGCATAAAAAAGAAGATTTCTTTTTTGAAAATGATGAGGATAAGCGCAGACAAGCTGTTCAGACCTCGCAGGAAAACAGCGTCAAAAAGTCACAGAAACTTCTTCCCATTATAAGTACAAAAGCAGAGATTCATCAAAACCGTATCAACACTCTGACCGAGAAAATTGCTGTTCGTAAGGATAAAATCGCTCGTAATGAATCGAAGATTGAGAAGTTGACTGCAAAGGCTGACAGGCTTGAGGACAGAAATACAATACTGAAAAATACATTAGGCAGTATTCCTGTTGTAAAAAAGCTGATTGAATCAAATGAAAAGAAAATTGCGGATATCAGAGAAAACAAAATTCCTACAAGACAGAAGAAAATTGAACAGCATAAGAGTAAAATCACACAGCTTACCAATAAGCGTGACGGTATTGAACATAAGCTGAATCGTGTTCTTGCTTTAAATGATGTATTAAAGAGTTTTTCTATCAAATTTAATAAGGAACGCAGAGAGGTTTTCACCGATGCTATGGATAGGTTGAATAAATCAAATACTTGTTGCCTTAACGATAAGATTTCAGCTTTGAATAAGCAGAAATCGAAGCTTATCGAGGAATACAACAATCCCCATATTTCAGCTGTTGACAAGTATAATCTGCAAGAGAAAATTACAAACATAAGTGAAAGAATTGATACACTTGAAGATAAGGTACATAAGCTTTCACGTCCTGATAATCACTTTGCCGAGCAGACAAATGATGTTGTTGATGCGACAATGCTTGTCACATCTGAAACAGTTGCAGAAGCAGTTGATAAAGAAGAAATCAGACTTACAGATGTTGCGGAAAATATCTTTAACTCCGCTGATAAGGTTGAGGGACTTGATAAATCAGAAATTGCACGTCTTGCTGATAAATTAAATCATCTTGATAATGCAGAAGTACAGCTTGAAGATAACTACAATTCAATTGACGGTATTATAAACAACGGCTCTAAAGCCGAACTTGAAGCTACAAAAAAGGAATTATCAGAAACCCTTTCCGCTATGAAGGATGTTGTGGGCAATAAATATATGATGCAAAGCATTAAGGACGAAACGGCAAAGGAAATCCCTAAAATTGAAGAACAGCTTAATGCTGTGAATAAAGCTTTAAACAACATTGAAAATACAAAAGATGATTATAAACTGACTGATTTTTCGGCATTAATTGAAAAGGATTCCTTTAAAGTGAATCCAGAATATTACAGAAGCCTTTCAAAAGATGAATGTCACTTTGAATCAATGACGAAGCAACAGTCAATTACAGTTATGACAGAACTTTCAAAGGCTGATGTACAGTTTTCAGCTGTATCTCGTGGAAATGATAAGGTGAATATCACAGTTGATGAAAAGGATGTTCCTGCACTTAATGATATTATGCAGGTATCTATCGGAAAGACTGCAACTCGTGATTTTCAGCGTCCGCCTAAAAGTGAAATTCAGCCATTAAGAAAAATCAATCCGCAATACTTTAAAAGTCTGAAACCAGATGAGAAATTCACAAACATTGAATCTACAGAAGTTGCCCGTGGGATAATCAAGGAATTAGAAACGAAAGAAATCCCGTATTCAGCTGCTGTTCTTAAAAATGATACTGTAGTCGTTACTGTTTCAAATCGTAATAAAAAGTCATATATGGAGGCATCATCTTCTATTAAAGACAAATTTGCAGAAAAATGTTTTGAATCTGATAAAGCAGTTCCCAAAAAGCAAAATCAAAGAGCTTTTTTTTCTCGTGACAAATTGAAAAAAGAAGCACAGCGGATAAAAAATAAAGGCAGACAGAACACACCTACCAAAGATAAGCATCAAGGGTTAGAGTAATGAAAATTACGGAAGAACAGATAAACAGAGCGAACATGGTCAATCTTCCATCATTCCTCATTTCAAACGGTTTTTCGCTGAAAAAGGCAGGGAGAGAGTTTGTGTGGCAGGAACACGACAGCCTGCACATCAAAGATAATATCAATGGTGAGCGTGGCAAATGGTATCGTTTTAGTACCGGCGAAGGCGGTGACAATATCAGCTTTCTGCAACAGTATATGGGCAAAACCTTTGTCGAAGCTGTAGAAACTCTTAACGGTGAACGCTATGAGAGGGAACACGTTCCCTCTCACATCATTGACTCTAAAAATAAAACGGTTGAAAAACAAAATATAAAAATCCTTGAAGATACAGAGCGTAAACGTATTTTCGGCTATTTGTGCGGAACAAGAGGTCTTGAATACGGTCTTATTGCAGGTCTTGTACGTGAGGGGAAAATTGTACAGGAACAGAAAACAGGAAATGCAGTTTTCAAGATTTTTGACGAAAATAACAGACTTGTGGGTGCTGAAAAAGTTGGCACATCAACAGAAAATAAATTCAAAAGCATTGCCACAGGCTCTGCAAGGGGATATGGATTTGAAATTATCCGTGGAAAAGGCGAAAATGCATTCTTTTTTGAAAGTGCAATTGATATGCTTTCATATCTGCAAATGAGAAATCCCGATGATTGCAGACTTGTTTCGATGATGGGTGTGAAACCGTCCATTGTACTCGATACTATGAACCGCTGCGGAATATCTTGCGAAAATGTCTATTTGTGTTCAGATAATGATGATGCAGGAAAACTATTTGCAGAAAGATTAATGTCGGAATATCCACAAATGAAACGTATTGTTCCCGAAGATAAATACAAGGATTGGAATGATATGCTTCGTGGTATTCAAAATGAGAAAGAGAGGGAAAGTAAAATGAATACTTATGGCAACAAAATGTGGAATGATGCAACTGACAACAGAGAAAAATCGCTGATTTCTATGAATGAAGATACTTTTGTCAAGCTGAAATCTCAGCTTGATAATTCAAGTATCAATTACTTTGCATACGCAAAGGAAAGTAAAGTTGTAATGGCTGTTAATGATAAGGATTTGAATTGGCTGAAACAGATTACAGGAAATAAAAATCTTTCTGCACGTAAATCGAACGTAGCATATATTCCACCGCAGAAAAATATCATCGGAAATACGGAATACAGATATATTCCCGATAAGCAGTACGTTTCTGCTGACAGCGATACTGCACTTAAAATGGCTGAAATTATGCTTTCAAGAAATATCAAGTTTTCAGGCAGAATATATCCCAACGGCAAAGCCACTCTTACTGTAAGTAATGCGGATATTTCCCACGTTCAGACGATTCAGCAAAGTATTGTAGAAATGCGTAAGCAGTTTGCAGGCAATACCAAAGCTGATGAAATTATCGGTAATAAGTCATATCGTGATATAAGACAGCGACAGTACTATTATTCAAAGCTGACACCTGAGCAGTATAAGGAAATTCAGCCTTATCTTGATACAAATGCACAGTACAGCGGTATTATCCGTGACAGCAAAGTCATTTTTACCGTGGAAAAGGAAGATTATACTGCATTTTACAGAGCAATGGAAAATGCACAGCGTGAGATTGGTATAATTCACGCTCTTAAAGACTGCGGCATTGATGATTACCGACTTGAAAAGCTTTCAGCTGTTATTCACAGATTTGCGGTAGAGGACATTCACGAACATCTTGATAATTTCTTCACTTCACAATTGACAGAACAGCAGTTTGATAAGATGCTTTCACTTGTCAATGACTATCTTGCACAATCAGTTCCTGAGCGTTACGGTGAATATTCCGCACTTAATGACATTCTTGATTTCAAGGCTGAAATTGATAATATAGCTGAACTTGATGATTACTTATCGGAGCATAATTTCAGCGATGAGCAGAAATCTATAATTTCTGAAATGTTTGCACAGGGTATGTCAAAGGAAAATATTGAAGTAATTGATGAAACTTTTACACCTGATGAAATTCGTGAGTATTGTGATATTCTGAATAATCAGCTTGACGCAGGGGATGTAACAGAATTTCTTGCAAACAGAAATAAGCCTGAGCTTACTGAAAAGGAAATTGCTTTCCTTGAAGGTGCTATTACACCTTTTATGGCAAAATCTGTTCTTGCGTGGGATGAGATTGAGAGTATAGGCTATCGTATGTTTGAGGAAGGATACAACGATAAATACGCTCCCAGCGAAAAATCAATTTACGGCAACGGGTTAAAAGAAACAGAGCTTTCCGATATAATTCGTCGTATGAATAATGATGAAGATATACGCAAGGAACTCTCAATGGGTTTACTCGGTACGCAGAATCATTTTACAACTACTCACGATAATGAATTCACTGTAGAATATGGTGATGAACTTATTACTGCAAAATATGAAAATGCAGAACGTACATTTAGTTATAGTGAGTTGGGTGATGCTTTTATAAAGCTATTCAGGGACGAATATAACGATATTGTTCACGACAGAACAGTTGAGGATTTGAAAGATACTTTTCCTGATATTTTAAAAGAAACGGCTGATAAGCTTATAAATGCCTTTGATAGTGCTGTTATGGCAGATTGGAAAACAAATGACATTAAGCAGAAGAAAATAAAATCAGCACTTTATAATATTCTCGGTGATGAAGAAAATACTGAAAAAGCTTTTGCTTCTATTGCTGAAATGAAATATAACTTTAAATCTGAACCCCAAACAGAGGAAAGTCCTATTATTGCTGAAGAACAGGAAGTTTTTGAAGATTTAAAAGCTGAAAATCCTGTTCAAACAGAATCAGAACAGAATAAACCTACTGTTGCAGATTTATCTGTAGGAGATATTATTTTCTATGACGGAAATCGTAGAGAGGTTGAAAAAATTGATGAAAACAGCATTATGCTCAAAGACCTTGATGCACCGGACTATGGTGGAGTACTCCTTGGAACTTCTGATATTTTTTCATATAAAGGTTGGCAGGACGAAATGAATGCCAAAGGCTTTGAAATCATATCGAAAGCTGAAACTGTTGAACAGGAAAAAGACTTAGGTCCGATAACAATGCGGAGAGTCGGTGATTTCTATGAAATGTACGGCAGAAATGCACAGATAGCAGCTGACATTCTTGGTTTACATCTTACTGCGAAAAACGGTGAAGATATTGTTGGTTTTCCCGATTCTGTCAAAGACGATTATGCCGACAAACTGCGTGACAATGGTTATTCTGTCCTTATAGAAGAATCTTTTGAAATCAATCCTCCGAAACGTGAAGAAAATCTTATGAATGATATTTATGAGGTTGATAAAAATACTCCCGAAAATTCAGAAATTGAAGAAGATGATGAACCGCTTTTCATTGACAATGATGTTATAGAAGAAATCGAAAAGAGCGAAAATGCAAGCGACAACAGACCATTTCACGAAATTCCTGATATTCAAGGGGAACAGCTTTCACTTTTCGGAGATTCCGTTCCGATTGGAGAAAAGAATAAAACTAAACAGAATAAGGAAAAATTTGCAGAGGGACTTTTTGTAGGCGGTGTAAACAGATTTACAGCACTTCACGATGAGATTATGCGTGGCACAGGCTTTCAGGACGGTAAATTCCGTGTGAAGCAGTTTTATGATGAAAAAAAGCCTACAAACAAAGAGTTTGCAGACTTTCTGAAAAATGAGTACGGCATAGGCGGTCATAGCGGTGACGATGTAATCAGCTTTGTTGACCACGATTCAAAAGGTATGTATTTCACTCTCAGAAGCGATGAAAAATTTCAATTCACTTGGTCTGATGTTGCCGAAATGACATCAGGTATTATTGATAAGGGTGAATATATCACACAGAATGATATTGACAGTCGTATTCGGAATGCAAGATTTGAACTTAATGAGGGCATAAACGCTGACTATTACGATGAAACAACAGCAATACGCAGAGAAAACGCTCGTAAAATCCTTAGCGAATACGGTTATACTGAAAATATTAATGATGTTTCAGAATCAATAATCAGCACAGAACCTGAAATAACAATTGATACTGTTCAGATTGGTGATAGATTCAGAAATCGTGATACAGGTGAAATTTCCGAGATTGTCGGTCTGACTGGTGCTTTGCCGTGGTATACAGAAGATTGTACGGTTAAGCGTGAAAGTGACGGCTTTGTAATCACACAAAATATTCCGTACAGCAAGATTCTTGATAGTAACCTCTATGATTATATCGGGAAAAATGAAATTGCAATTGAAGAAGTTGAAAGCAAAGCACCTGAAAAGGCTGAGAACTTTACTATTACAGATGATAATCTTGGAAATGGCGGTGCTAAAACAAAATTTAAGAATAATATATCTGCTATTGAAACCTTAAAAGCACTTGAAAATGAAGAACGCTCTGCAACCATTGAAGAAAAAAATGTGCTTGCTCAGTATGTTGGCTGGGGCGGTATTCCGCAGGCTTTTGATAAGAATAATTCATCTTGGGAAAAGGAATATGCACAGCTTAAAGAATTGCTGACAGAATCGGAATACAGTTCCGCAAGAGCGTCTGTACTTGATGCTTTCTTTACTTCTCCAACTATTGTTGACGGTATATATGAAGCACTTGCCAATTTTGGTTTTGAGGGCGGTAACGTACTTGAACCGGCAATGGGTATCGGAAACTTTTTCGGACGTATGCCGGAAGAAATGAGGGCAGACAGTAAGCTGTATGGAATGGAAATTGACAGTATTTCAGGAAGAATTGCAAAACAGTTGTATCCTGACGCTGATATTGCTATTAAAGGATTTGAGCATAATAATTTTCAGGACGGCAGCTTTGATGTGGCTATTGGTAATGTTCCTTTTGGCGAACTAAGTTTCAAGGATAATAAGCATAATACTACCAAGCTTCACGATTATTTTTTTGCTGAAACTCTCGACAAAGTTAAGGACGGAGGAATTGTTGCATTTGTAACGTCGGCAGGAACTCTCGATAAACATGATGAGAGTACAAGAAAAGCATTGGCTGAAAAAGCTGATTTCATTGGTGCAATTCGATTGCCGGGTGGTAAAGATGGTGCTTTTAAGGAAAATGCAGGTACGGAAGTTACAACGGATATTATCTTTTTACAGAAAAAAGGTGCTGAAACACCCGAAAAAGAAAATGAACTGAACTGGATTTCAATCGGAGAAACAGAGGAAGGTTTGCCAATTAACAGCTATTTTGCAGATAATCCCGATATGGTACTTGGTAAGGTAGTAGAGGGAAATAAGCTTTACGGCTCAGGTACAATGGTAATAGCTGAAGAAGGTGCAGACCTTAAAGAACAGATTCATACAGCAGTATCAAAATTGACTGCAACCATTTCCGATGATAAAGCAAAAGATGTATATGCAAAAACAGCAGAGGGTAAAACAATTGAAATTCCCTCAAAACTGCGTAATTACAGTTTTTTTGAAAAGGATAATAACATCTATTTCAAGACTAATAATGCTGTATGTCATTGCCGTTATGATGCGAAAAATTCGCAGTTTAAGAGGGCAAAAGCATTTATTGCTCTTCGTGATATTACTCGTGAACTGCTCGATGCACAGGAACTCAACAAATCAGATGATACTATCAAGGGATTACAAGTTCAGTTAAACGCAGTTTATGATGATTTCTACAAGAAATATGGACTTATCCACAGCCAGACTAATAAGAGATACTTCTCTGATGATGTGTCGTATAATCTTGTGGCAGGTCTTGAAAAGAAGTATGACAAAACGAAACTGATTGAGAAATCCGATATTTTCTTTAAGCGTACCATTCAGCCACCAAAGGCAGTTGAACACGTTGAAACAGGAATTGAAGCCCTCACGCTCTCCATTGCGGAACGTGCAGGAGTAGATTTTGAATATATGTCAAATCTTACAGGAATGACAGAAGATGAACTGAAACACGACTTACAGGGAGAAATCTATAAGATTCCACATTCTGAAAACGCATATCAGACTGCAAGTGAGTATTTGTCAGGGGATATTCGTGAAAAACTTCGTATAGCAGAAGAAATAGCTGAATATGATGCAGATTTTATAGTAAATGTAAACGCTCTGAAAGCTGCAATGCCTACTCCGCTTAAAGCAGGGGATATTGATGTAAAACTTGGTGCTACTTGGATTGACCCGAAGTATTACGAACAGTTTATGTATGAAACATTCCAGACTCCGAGGGAGCATCGTAATGACGTACATCATCCGGTATGGCAAAGACCTAAGCTGATAACAGCTGAATATTCAGAACATTCAGGAAGTTGGCACATCGGCAACAAAAGCTACGACAAGTCTGTTATTGCTATGCAGCAGTATGGTACAAGAAAAATGGGTGCATATGAGATTATGGAACATCTTCTTAATCTCAAAGAGCCAAAGATTTACAAGACAATTGAAGTACCTGACGGTATGGGTGATGTCAAGGAAAAACGAGTGGTTGACATTGATGCAACAAGAGTAGTACAGAAAAAAGCTGATAAAATCCGAGATGAATTCAAGAAATGGATATTCAAGGATTCTACAAGACGTGAAGAAATTGTAGACAAGTATAACAACCTTTTTAATTCCACACGTCCTCGTGAGTATGACGGTTCTGCACTTAAATTTCCGATGATGAATAGCGATATTAAGCTTCACGAACATCAGAAAAATGCTATTGCACACGCTATGTTTGGCGGTAATACGCTGTTTGCACACTGCGTTGGTGCGGGTAAAACCTTTGAAATGATTGCGACAGCAATGGAGAGTAAAAGGCTCGGACTTTGTACAAAGTCACTCTTTGCCGTACCTAATCATCTTACAGAACAAATTGGTGACGATTTTCAGAAACTATATCCCTCTGCAAATATTCTTGTAGCAACAAAAAAGGATTTTCAGAAGGAAAACAGACAGCAGTTATTTGCTAAGATTGCTACAGGCAATTTTGATGCAGTTATTATCGGTCATTCTCAGCTTGGTATGATTCCTATTTCGAAGGAACGACAGAAAATGGAGCTGCAGTCGCAGATTGATGATATTCTTCTCGGTATTGAAGAACTTAAAAAGAGTGAAGGCAGTAAATTTCAGATTAAAGCTATGGAAAGAACTAAAAAATCTCTCGATAAACAGCTTGATAAACTGCAAAAGAATCATGATGATACTATCACATTTGAACAGTTAGGTGTAGACAAGCTGTTCGTAGACGAGGCACACGAGTTTAAGAATTTGTTTTGTCCGACAAAGCTGAACAATATTTCGGGTATCTCAAATTCTGCATCACAGAAAGCACTTGATTTATATCTGAAATGCCGTTATTTAGATGAAAAAACAGATGGAAAAGGTGTGGTTTTTGCAACGGGTACGCCACTTTCCAATTCCGTAACAGAACTGCACACAATGATGCGTTATCTTGAATATGATTACCTTAAATCAAAAGGATTACAGCATTTTGATAACTGGGTAACAGTAGTTAGCCAACAAAATGGTAGACAGATTCAATTGTTTACACTTACATTATTTTGCGGTAACAGGAGATTTCTGCTATCCGCAAGCTTATTACTCATAAATTTGTAGTAGATTTCAACTTTACGAGGTGTACCATGCTTTTCGGGACGCTCATAAACCACGATATATTCAATAAGTTCAAGGCACATTTCACGTGTGAGAATAGGTGCATCGTAATATTTTTTCAATCTGTTGATAAATTCATCAATATTCTTTTCGTCATTATCAACATTAGCTTGTGATTTCTTTATCTCTGCAATTTTTTCAGAAAGAACTTTTTGCTCATCGAGGTATTTTTTAAGCATTTTTGTACTCAAATCATCAGGTATTCTTTCAAGGATTTTGTCCTCATAAGTTTTACTGATGATTTTTTCAAGTTCATTCATACGAGATTCGTATTGGCTTAATAATTTAGTATCTTCTGTACTTTGTTTGGAATATAGTGCATTTTTTTGTGTGAGATACATTTCTCTTGCGGATTTTTCATCTTCAATTACTAACTGTGCGTTTGTTTTTATATCTGCTAAAACAAGTTCCTCAATGAGATTCTGCATAATATGGTGCGATGTGCAGAAATTCTTTCCGTGATTTGCGTAATTATTGCAGGAATATGATACAAGCTGATGTTTTCCTTTAGCTTTGGTAGTATGCGTAGATGTGCATTTTTTCAGTTTAGAACCACAATCCGCACAATACATCAAACCGCAAAGCGGCAATATCTCACCTTTTCTTGTTGTTTTTCCACGGCTCACAGAGTTATTCACCTCTTGTACCTTATCCCATAAATCCTTTGAAATTATGCTCTCAAAAGCATTTTCAAGCGTAATCCATTCTGATTCATCACGGATATATTTCTTGTGATTTTTGTATGAAACGGTTGTGTATTTTTGACCTACAATAGTACCTACGTAAATCGGATTTTTTAAAATGTCACGAACCATTCCTGCACTCCATAAATGCGTAGAAATATATGGATTAGGTTTGCCCAATCGCTGATATGTGTAATCAGAGGGAGTGATGATGCTATCATTATTAAGTGCTTTTGCTATCTGTGGTGAACTTGCACCCTCAGAACGCATTATAAAAATTCTACGGACATTCGGAGCGGTGTTTTCATCGATCATCGGAGTGCGATTTTCATCTGTTCCTGCAATATATCCGTAAGCTGCAACAGAGGCAGTATATTTTCCTTGTTTTGCATTTGAAAGCTTTACAGCACGAATTTTCTTTGAAGTGCTTGCAGCGTGCCATTCATTGAATAAATTCACAATGGGCATCATTTCAAGTGCTACACTATTTCTATTAAGTGTATCTATATTATCACTCAATGCAATAAATCGAATATTGTAAGACGGAAATATGTAGTCAACATATTGTCCGACCTCAATATAGTTACGCCCAAAACGTGAAAGGTCTTTCACAAGAATAAGATTGATTTTTCCTGTTTTAGCATCGTTAAGCAGATGTTGGATTCCTGGTCTGTCAAAAGTTGTTCCCGAATAGCCATCATCTTCATAAATACCAATAAGATTCCAATCAAAATGCTTGCTCACATATTCAGTAAGCATTCTTTTTTGATTTTCGATTGAAAGAGATTCTCCATTACGTTCATCTTCCTGTGATAAACGAACATATATTCCTACATTATAGCTTGACTGCTTTTTCATAATAACTCCTTTCAGTAAAGCAGCCATATTCGGTATATATTTATTATAGCGCAGAAGTCCGAATATGGCAAGATGTTTTTTAAAATAACTTACTATTTTCGGATTCTTCAAACGCTTTTCTGAAAGCAATATCATAAAGCACCTTGTCAACATTTTTTTCGCCGACAAAGTGACTTGTGACAGCATAAAGTTTGCCGTCAATCTCATACACGGATTCTTTGAATGGCTTATCTTTATATTGCTCATTCATTTCCGCAAGTGTTCTTTTTTTATTCATAGCGAATTTTTCCTTTGCTTATCTCTATCTATGCATCGGATTGAGGGCATCGCTTTCTCTTTTCTCTTACCCTCACGATGTGCTGTAAAGTTCAGATGTTTTCCTCAAAACACTGAATGAGTATTTTCACAGCTTTATGATATTATTATACAACATCTGAAAGAAAAAATCTATTCGCAGAGCGCAACAATTTTTGTTATAAATTCAATTTTCAGTTCCACAACTTACACCGAGGAAAATGATATTTAAAACTTCGATTTATTTATCCAAACGAATTTGATTGAAAAGACTTGCATTTAAATTTCAAATGCGCTAAGATAATATCTGCAAGGGAACGGCAGATAAAAATCATTAGCCACAGGCTCAAAGCAAATTCAAAAACACCTGAATGAAAAACAAGATTTAATGAAAATAACGGCATTCGATAAAAATGCCATGGAAGAGTAGCAAGCACGGTACTCTGTACTACAAACAAAGTTTTTCGTCAGAATACGATGCTTGTTAGGGAAACATTCCCTAAGACCCTTGAAAAAGAAAAAAAGCTGTTATGAAAACAGCTAAAAGAACCAAATATCAGGAGGGAAATTAATGAAAAATGAAATGAAAACAGCAAATGATTTCAGCCGAAATCTTGATGAAAGAACAAGTGATTTAATGCTTGATGTTTACAATAAAATTAAGATGTCCGATAAACTGTTCTCTCAACAAGAGCATAATGCTCAATCGGATATTTCAGAAATCGTTGAGGACGATAATAACCGCACCGAAGTTGTGCAGTTTCGTGTATCGAAAAAAGAGCTTGAAGTCATAGACCGCAGACTTGAAAAGTCATCACATAAAAGTCGCAGTTCCTACCTCAGAGATTGTGCCTTGAATACGGCTGTTATTAACTTTGATTTACACAATTTTGATGAGTATTTAAAAGAACTCAGACGCATCGGAAATAACATTAATCAGATAGCCGTAAGAGTTAATTTAACAAGTAATTTTTACAAGGAAGATATTATGGTGATAAAGAGAGGAATGGAACTGATATGGCAACGACTAAACTCCACGGAATCAGAAGTACGCTCAATAAGTCAATTGAATACATCATTGACCCTCGGAAAACCCGAAACGGTTCGCTTGTTATTAGTAATGGTTGCAGCACTTCGGGACAGACTGCACAAACTGAATTTGAAAATGTCAGAAAGCAAGGAAGTGGAAGAAGTAAAATCCTTGCACAGCACATAATTCAAAGCTTTGCACCGGGTGAAATCACACCTGAAGAAGCACAGGTTGTAGGACTTGAATTTTGTCAGAAATTATTAGGCGAAAATTATCAATATATACTTGCTACACACGTAGACACGAGCATATTCATAATCATATCATAGTCAATAATACCAATAGCAATACTCATAATACTTTTGAAACGGAATTTAATCAAGGAAAAAAGTCAGAGAGAGCGTGGGCAAAAGTACGTGAATTATCTGATGAAATTTGCAAAAAGTATTGTTTATCTGTTATACAAAATCCCGAAAACAACAGAGGAAAAACACATTATGAATGGGATATGAGCAGACAAGGACTTTCGTGGAAAGCAAAATTGAAATTTGCCATAGACAATGCTATAAAAGAGAGTGAAGATTTTGAGGATTTTTTGCGTATTTGTAAGAAAAGGGGGATTGAAGTTGTTTATAATCCTGAACACGTTATTGACCTTATATTTAAGCTTACAGGACAAAAGAAATTCACACGTTCACGAACTCTGGGTTGGTATTATGAAACAAAGCAGATTATCAAGCGTATAGAATTATATAACGGCATAATCAGAACTAACGAAAAATCTAATCTGATTGATACTCAGACTAAAAAGATACAGAATTCTTCTGCATTACAGCATTGGGCAAAAATAGAGAATATGAAACGTACTGCAAAGGCTCTCAATCAGCTTACTGAATACACGGAAAAAGACAGAGAAAGTATTGAGAAAAAGCTGTTTGCAGCTCATACACAAGTCGGCTTCTGGGTTGATAAGCTGAATAGTCTGAAAACGGAAATTGATGACCTTGATGTAAAAATCAAAGTTGCACGAAAGGTTCAGAAGTTAAAACCTGTTATAGATAAGCTGAATACATTATCAGGACGTGAGAAAAAGCGTTTTGAGTCCGAGCATCAGGCAGAAATTTCAGACTATCGAAAGTCAGTAAAGCATCTTAAAGAAATGTTTCCAAGCGGTAATGTTCCTACACCTGAAACTATGGAGAAAAAAAGGAACGCTCTTGCAGAAGAACGTTCCGTTAAACAC
>JAZSEJ010000034.1:0-6030 GCA_045531615.1 Ruminococcus sp. | reverse complement strand
AAGCACGCTTTGCAGACGGATTCGCTGGAATACACGGTGACGGAAACAGAAGTGCAGTTCCCTTGGTTTACTGTTAATGATTCAGAGGACGCTGACGCTTACAGTCGTTTTATTACAGCACTTATTGATATGGCAAGAAATCAGAAGCGTATCAATAATAAGCCGGACACAAGTGATAATGAAAAATATACTTTTCGATGCTTTCTTCTTCGATTAGGTTTTATCGGCGGAGAATTTAAAAGCTTAAGAAAAGTTCTGCTCCGTAATTTAAGCGGAAGTTCTGCATTCAGACATGGAGGTGCTGACAATGAAACATCCGACTGAAAAAGAATTAACAGCACTCCGTGAAAAGTATCCTACAGGAACTATTGTAAAGCTTATCTCAATGAATGATGTGCAATCTCCTCCTATCGGTACAATCGGTGAAGTAACTATGATTGATGATATGGGTTCTGTTCATGTGAATTGGCAGAATGGCAGTACACTTGCACTTATTCCTAATGTTGATTCATGGGAAATTCTGAAAAAGCCTTGAGGGTCTGATTACATGAGAACCCTCTCCCATTGTAGTGTATTTTACCATACAATTGCAAATTAATCAAGGGTGTATATCACACAAGGATTTCGTTGATATACACCCCGTATTCTGTAGATTTAGCGGCTTGATATATCCTCCAAAAGACGGTAATATGTGTATACCGAAAGGAAACAAATCCCTACGGCAAGCCAAAAAACACTTTGCGGAGGAAAAGAAAATGAACGAGAAAACAGTACAGCAGATTGCAAGAATGAAAGAACAGACAATCGGAGTTGAGGTTGAAATGAACAACATCACAAGAGAAAAAGCAGCAAGAATTGCCGCCGAATTCTTCGGAACACACCGATACGAAAACACAGCAGGCAGAAACGGTTATTACACCTGGTCAGCCTGGGATGCACAGGGCAGAGAATGGAAATTTCAGAGAGATGTTTCAATTGCAGGACCCGACAGCGAAAAATGCGAACTTGTAACACCGATTCTTCACTACAGCGACATTGAAAACTTACAGGAGCTTATTCGCCGCCTCAGAAAGGCAGGAGCAATAAGCCACGCAGGAATCGGTGCAGGAGTTCACATACACATCGGTGCAAACGGCCACACACCTCAAACCCTTAGAACACTTGCAAACATTATGGCAAGCCACGAAAATCTTATTGCAGAAGCTTTAAAAATCGACCAGGGCAGAATGAACCGCTACTGCAGAACAGTAAACCCAAAATTCATTGAACAGGTCAACAAGAAAAAGCCTTCAACAATGGCACAGCTTGCAGACCTTTGGTACAAATCAAACGGTGCAGACTACGGCAGAAGTCAGCATTACAACGACAGCAGATACCATATGCTCAACCTTCAC
Organism: Ruminococcus sp.; assembly: GCA_045531615.1. Classification (GTDB taxonomy): domain Bacteria; phylum Bacillota; class Clostridia; order Oscillospirales; family Ruminococcaceae; genus Ruminococcus. Next base: position 4,636 of record JAZSEJ010000034.1, on the reverse strand, counting down.
GCAACCTTTACAAAGGGAACAGTTGAATTCAGACTTTTCCAATTTGACAAGCCTGCCAACGGCAAGAAAAACGGACTTCACGCAGGACAGCTTAAAAGCTACATTCAGCTTTGCCTTGCACTCAGCCAAATGGCAAAAAACCTCAGAACAGCAAGTCCCAAGCCACAGCAGCACGAAAATCCAAAGTTCGCAATGAGAACTTGGCTTATGAGATTAGGTTTTATGGGTGAAGAATTCTCGACAGCAAGGGATTTTCTTACAAGAAACCTTGAGGGAGATGCAGCTTTCCGCTACGGCAGAGCCTGAAAAAGGCTCACCCATTGGCGACGGACGGCAACACAGCCGTTACGTTGCCCTGTGTGGGCGAACAAGGATTCCTTCGCAAAGTTATCCTCATTAATAAAACAAGCCACACAGGGCACAGAAACCGCCTTATTTCGCAAGGAATATTCTACACAAATACTGCACATTAATAACAACATATTTTCTGTAGTATTAGCGGCTTGATATTATTGCTGTAAAGAGTTAAAATGTGATTACCGAAACGGAAACGTCAAGGAATTCATAAAAAGGATTGATTTCAATGAAAAAATATTACATTGCCTATGGTTCAAATCTCAATGTTGAGCAGATGCGTTATCGCTGCCCCGATGCACGAATTGTCGGCACAAGCGTGATTTTCGACTATCAACTGCTTTTCAAGGGAAGCAAGACAGGCTCCTACCTCACAATCGAAAAGAAAAAAGGTGCAAGCGTTCCGGTTGCAGTCTGGGAAGTTTCCGAGCGTGATGAGCAAAGGCTTGATGCCTATGAGGGGTATCCAAACTTCTACTACAAGACTGTTATGCAGCTGACAGTCAAAGGCTTTTTTAACGGACGCAAGAAAAAAGTTGATGCTTTCGTATACATTATGCACGAGGAGCGTGAACTGGGTATTCCGAGTTCAGCTTATGTGAGAACCTGCGTTGCAGGATACCGACACTTTGGTTTTGATTTAAAGCATCTGCGGCTTGCAATGGATATTAGTGAAAGAGGTGAAATTGTATGAAAGAAATAACAACTGCTATCTGCCCCAAGTGTGGGCAGGAATACACTGGCAGACCTGCACTTTCCCGTGAAGACGGTTCAACAATGATTTGTCCTGACTGCGGAACTCGTGAGGCACTTGATTCTATCGGAGTTTCCTCTGAAGAACAGGATAAAATCATTGGCATAATTCATAGCCACTATCCCAAAGCATAAGCCTGCCAGAGCCGCTACGTTGCCCTGTGTCCGCCGTTTTTCCTTTTCTCTGTGAAATGACGCCTTTCGAAAAACGGCGACACACAGGGGGCTGTGAGGCTGATTTTTGAAGCCATATATGTACCAAAGCAGGCGGCTGAATTGCACATATCTTTGGTAGATATATTTTTTCAAAATCCGTTGACTTATTGCCGAAAAGACGGTAATATACACATACCGAAAGGACAAAGGTCCACGGAAAACAGCGAATAACGGAGGAAAAAACCATGAAAGAAATCAAGATTTTTGAACAGGCAATGCACGAGGACAACGAGTTTTTCAGAACTCATAGGATTAACCTTACGCTTTTCACAGCCTACAGACAGCAGAAGTACACAGAAAACAAACTGATTGATTTTTCAGAAGTTATCTGGGAAGAAGATATTGAACCAATCAGCGAGTTCCTCAAGGCGGAGGGCATCACAGAATTTACAATATCAAGCACCTTCAGCAGTCTGATTCAGACCCTTGCAGGCTTTGAAAAGCACGGCTACCGAATGAACGGTTTAACAGAAGTCAACGCAAACTACACCGACTTCACAACAGGCAAGAAAAAAATTGTACCTGCAATTAGAATGAGCCTAAACTAAGCAACAATGACGGAGCCTCGAAAGGGGCTCCGATAGAAAAAATAAGGAGAACCAATATGAAAATACTTATTGTTGAACCGGGTAAACACCCTTACGAAAAGGACATCGAGCATACCCTTGAAAACCTGCAGAGCATTGTCGGCGGACACATCGAAGCCGTATATCCCTTTGAGGATGAGGTTGCACTTGTCTGCAATGAAGAGGCACTTTTTCTTCCTGAATTGCAGTGGAATCGTATTATTAATTCCCACTTGGTCATCAAAGGCACTTTCTTCCTTTGCGGACTTGGGACGGAAGATTTCACCGACCTGCCCGATGATCTTCTGGAAAAGTACAAAAAGCACTTCTGGGATATTACACACTTCATCCCCACGCCGAATGGTCTGCTGCCGATTACGGTGCGTGACATCATGCCCACGGAATAGCCGCCACGTTGCCCCGTGTGGCAAGGTTGTGCCATTGCCGTAAACTTATCCCCCAACGAATACAAGCCCCCCTGAACGCAACGTGTGCTGTTCTGGGGGTATTGTCACATATACACGTCTGTTGAAGTGTATATTTCCGCTATATTCTGTAGTTTTAGCCGCTTGATAAAAGTCACATTATGCGGTAATATGTAATTACCGAAAGGGGAAAACCCCACGGAAAAAACAAAAAATTTGGAGGATAAGATTATGGTAAACTACGGAGTTGCATTAGCAAGAGCAAAGGCAAACAGAAGAAACTGGAACGAGGAAGAATACACCTCAAAGGCAATCATCACTTGGGCGGACAGCGAATGGGAATACGAACTTGAAATCGACAACGAGGACATGGACGAGAATTTCGAAGCTTGGGTTGAAAAGCACGCCGAGGAACTTGCAAGAGAAAACGCAGAAGAGGAAAACACAACCTTTGAAGAAATCATCGGAATCAAGTACGAATACGATTACATTGACGACGATGCAGATTTTGAAAACGAATACGATTCCTACGCAGAACTTGAATGGGAGTGCAGAATGGGGAGATAACCTCCCCAGTTCTTCGGAGGCGGAGCCGAAAGGCTCCTGCCCCTCACACTTGCTTCACATCTCGTCACAGCGGCTTGTTAGTGAGCAGCTGGATAACAATGCCCTGCCGAAAACGGTGGCACAGGGCGCATTTGTGGGCAAGCAGGAGCGTCGCACAATGCACTATATACTGCCACGATATTTGTCACATTTATTATCCGAAACACCGTTGACTTATCGCCGGAAAGACGGTAATATACATTATACCGAAGGGCGAAAACAACGAAAATACGGAGGTTTTACTATGTGGCACGAAGGGACAATCAGAATCGGCAGGAGCATTTTCCAATACTGGGTGAAGCACTACGATGAGCCGAGCCATTTCGGAATCGGCAACGGCAGAATCAGCAAGCTGATGCTGAAACGCAATGGCAGAATCGTATACAACTACGACCGTGGCGAGGACACCAAGGCAATCGACAGCGACATCGAAAAGGCACTTGCAATCCTGATTCGGGATTACAATTAAACTACACCAACCATATTCTTATCCAAAATATATCGGGAAAGGCTCTGCAAACTTGCAGGGCTTTTCTCATGAAAGGGGGCGGTACTTTGAAAAAGCTGAAAAAATACACACCAACAGAATTCATAGCAGAAGATTCCCACTACGACAAAGCCGCCGCCGACTACGCAGTCAATTTCATCGAATGCCTGTCCCACACCAAAGGCACATGGGCAGGAAAACCCTTTGAACTTCTGGACTGGCAGGAGCGTATTATCCGTGACCTGTTCGGCATTCTGAAACCCAACGGCTACCGCCAGTTCAATACAGCATATATCGAAATTCCGAAGAAAAACGGTAAATCTGAACTTGCCGCCGCCATCGCGCTGCTGCTCACCTGCGGTGACGGCGAGGAACGTGCCGAGGTATACGGCTGTGCCGCTGATCGACAGCAAGCGTCTATTGTTTTTGAGGTTGCCGCCGATATGGTGCGGATGTGTCCTGCACTGAATAAGCGTGTGAAAATTCTTGCATCGCAGAAAAGAATCGTCTATATGCCGACCAATTCTTTCTATCAGGTGCTTTCGGCAGAAGCGTACTCAAAGCACGGTTTCAATATCCATGGTGTTGTGTTCGATGAGCTGCATACCCAGCCGAACCGAAAGCTGTTTGACGTTATGACAAAGGGGTCGGGTGATGCACGAATGCAGCCGCTGTATTTTCTTATCACCACGGCAGGGACGGATACCAATTCCATCTGCTACGAGCAACATCAGAAAGCGAAAGATATCCTTGAGGGCAGAAAAATTGACCGGACGTTTTATCCGGTCATTTATGGTGCGGAAGATGATGCAGACTGGACTTCTCCGAAAGTGTGGAAACAAGCGAATCCTTCCCTCGGTGAAACCATCGGTATGGAGAAAGTTGTCGCTGCTTGCGAATCTGCACGGCAGAACCCAGGCGAAGAAAACGCTTTCCGACAACTTCGACTGAACCAATGGGTAAAGCAGGCTGTCCGCTGGATGCCGATGGAAAAGTGGGATGCCTGTAACTTTCCCTTTGATGCATCGGAACTGGAGGGGCGTGTTTGCTACGGCGGACTTGACTTATCAAGTACGACCGATATTACAGCTTTTGTTCTTGTATTCCCTCCGATTGATGAGGACGACAAGTATTATATTCTGCCGTTTTTCTGGCTACCCGAAGATACACTTCCGCTTCGAGTTCGCCGTGACCATGTGCCGTATGATGTATGGGAACGGCAGGGCTAT
>JAZSEJ010000052.1:0-9686 GCA_045531615.1 Ruminococcus sp. | reverse complement strand
CGATCATCTCCCCGAACTTTAAACATTAATCGCATCACAGCACAGAATCCACCTCCGCTTGCTGCTGTTCTGATTCGGGCGATTCACCAAGCGTCCGACAGCGTATCGGACTCATAAAGCGTCTGATGCAGAACACTTCCTGCACGTTCCCATTGCCTGCGACGATTTTATCACGCTCGGACTGTGGCTGAACGTAAGTATCCATTTCCGACTTTCATTGCCAACTGTGCTTGCTGAGCACAGGTCAGAGTGTATCTTGTTCGCTCGCTCTTTCAAGGTCATGGCGGATTTCTCATGCGGCTGGTACGGCTCACCACCCCACCATCAGAAATAACGTACTTGGTGTATCGGTATTCAATTTTCAAGTTTCCAAGCGTTTTTCGCTTTCATATATTTATTGGGAGAATTTTTTCAGAATTGTACTTTTGGACTACAACGTAAAAATCAATTCACTACAAATTTCAAAAAGCTATATACATTTAATAAAAAATGTGATAGAATAGAGATATAACAAAGTTTCTTCGAGGTGATAGTATGATTGATACAATTCCGAACAATCCCGATTATGATATGCCACAGGACAGATTTTTCAAGTTCTGCTTTCTTTCACATAAGGACAGACTCTATACAGCGAAAGCAAATCTTAAATGCGGTGAGCTTACAACAGCGTTTCTGAATATTTCCAAAGATAAATTATCACAGCTTCTGGAGCTTACAATTCAGTTCAATATGTTTGGTGATAATGCAATGGCAATAAAGAATGCAAAAATAATGACCGAGTTTGTGAATAGGATTATTGAGCTTGAGAAACTTTTGATTGATATACCTCCATATTGTTATACAGATATTAATCCTGATATAGAAAAACAGCGTGCCGAAAGAATGAAGCGTAAAAGCTTCTACGGCAAGCTGTATGATACACAATCCGAAGAATATGCTGAATATTTAAAATACAAGATGTTCTTTTCATCAATTGGAATTGGTCTTTATGTAATCTATTGCTGTATTGAAGAAATATCGGATAAATACTTTTCAAGACTTGATAAGCGTTGTGAAAGTGAATATACTCTTGCATGGGGAGCTTTCAATGAATATTCAACGCTTACAGCAGAGCTTATGAACTCAATTCCTTATTGTAACAGACTTGATATTTCAGAAGCAATGGATGTAAGTATAGGCGCATCGGGAATGCGTAATCCTGAAAATGAAAACGAATGTATAATAGTTGATACATGTGAGTTTCATAATCCCTATGACGCAATCCGTTATGACTTTTTCAAAGCGGTACAGCATAGCTGTGCATCGATACGATGCAGGAACTGTGGACGATTCTTTCATGTATCTGAAAGGTATATATCCATTTATTGCAATGAAAAATCACCACAGAAGCCAAACAGAACATGCAGACAGATTGGCGCTAAGAACAAACACAAGGAGAAAGCCGAGAACAATCCTATACTTCACACCTACAACAAGGCACGAAGCAAATATTATCAGCATTTTATGCGTGGGAATATTTCCGAAGATGAATACACAAAGATAAGACGCTATCTTGAAGAAAAACGTGATCTTGCCATAAGAGGAAAGACAGATTCGGAGGGAAACCTCATAACATCCGAAACACTCGAACAGTTATTTAAGAAAAAAACTCTTTTTGAAGCTTTGGACATAGGAGAGAAAAATGGATAAGAATAAACTTATAAACGATAACTATCAGAACATTTATAAGCTTGCACAGCGTATTTCAAAAACATACGGATTACCGTTTGATGTATTTGAGGACTTACAGAAAGAGGGATATATATCATTAATTGAACAGTCTGAAAGCTACAACGAAAATAGCGAAGCTTCATTCTGGACTTACGCATACAAAGGGGTGCGTAACAAAATGCTCTCAGCGGTACAGTTCTATTTTAATACTGTAACCATACCCGAACACCTTAACAGACAGTTTACAGCGATAAACAGAATCAAGGCAAGAAATTCTGAGCTTACAGATATTCATCTTATAGATGTAATTGCCAAAGAAATGAAAATCTCCGCTGAAAAAGCGGAGGAACTGCTTGTATTATCTGCAAAAGAGAAAGTATCAATTGACAAGTGCGATGATGATGAAACACCGCTGATTGAGCTTTTATTCGATGACGAATACAGACCTGACAAAATAATGCTTGATGATGACATCCCGATAGATACAGAAAAATTGATGAAAATAATTAAAACAGAACTCACTCCACGCCATGCGGATTACATAAAAATGTATTTTGGTATTGGTTGTGCCAGAATGACCTACAAGGAAATCGGAGAAGAATTCTGCGTTAGTGCAAAGACTGTGGAAAAGGCTGTTAAAGATGCAATTAGGAAGATTAGAAATAATATAATTTGATGATAACAAAAAGGTAATTATAGATTTGAGTTGTAAAGTGATTAGAGTAATAACAAAATTAATTAGTATCTGTTTTTTTGTGTGTGCCTGTGTAATATTGGAATTATACTTTTGTAAACTATAAAATAAAATCGCTTTATGATTTTATAGAATGCCTCAGTATTTTGTATATGATATAGGTTGATATATTTATACCTAAATTTTAATTTAGTAAATATTAAATAATATTTGGCTTGACAAAAGGTTGAAAAAATGTTAAAATAATATAAGTAATAGGTTGATTTTGTTTCGCCTGTAATTAAAATGTTAGTTCTAAACTTTTTAATTATGTCGAGGATGCTGATTGGCCAATTGCAATTTTTTTAAGGAGGGCTACAATGAAGCCAATTATTAATCGTTTTCTTTCTGCTATGTTGAGTGTTGCTGTATTACTCAACGCAATTCCAATTTCCTCAGTAAATGCTGAAGAAATCACAGAACCATACCCATATACACTATTTGCTGCTTCATCAAATGAAGGGGCTATTACCATTGATGCAAGCAATGCCTGTATTAATGGTAATATTGCAACGAATGGAACTATTGTATCAAACGGAAACTTTAATGTAAATGGTACTAAAACAGAGAATGTTGATGAATCCATGATTGTTATTTTTGAAAAAATAGAAAATCAGTATTTTGTTAATAATTCTGTTGAAGAGTATGAATCGGATTATTCTCTTGAAGAAACCAACATTCATATTAATGTACCTACGGAGGTTCAGGGAGAGGCACTACTTACAGGAAATATAAACATTAACACTGCATTTAAAGCTTTTGATGATATTTCATTAAGTGGCGATGTTAAAAACACAAATGACTCTGTTATTTTTTCACAGAATGGAAATATAGTTATTGATAGTCAAAACGTCAATCTTAACGGATTAGTATACGCTCCTTACGGTTGCGTAGATATCAATGCACAAAATCTTAATATGAATAGTGTTGTAATTATAGCAGATAGTATATCTATTTCCTGCCCTAATCTTAATGCAAACTACAACTCAAATATGGCTAGATTTGTTGGTGTGAAATCTGAAGTTGACAATAATATTGAAAAATTCATTATATTATCAGGGGAATATAATGAGGCTGATGATACTATTGACATGATGTGGTATACCAATTCTATTACAAATCTTTTTGAGTTGTATTGTTCAAATGATGGTGTGAATTATAGTTTAATTGATTCTACAGATACTATTGTATATCAATATAGTCTAGAAGATGATTTTGATGTGAAATACTTTAAAGTTGTTGCGATAGAGGAGAATAGCTCAATTATCGAGTCAGATCCGTTTAGCGTTATTTTAAGCAAGGATGGCTATATTATTAAATACATAGACAGCGATGATGACGGATTACAAGATTCAAGTGAAAAGATTTATGGTACGGATCCAGAAAATCCAGATTCTGATAGTGATAATCTTCCTGATGGATATGAAGTATTAAATTTGCGTACTGATCCTACTATTCCAGATACAGATGATAATGGGGTTACTGATGATTTAGAAAATTTTGATGAAGATGATTTGAATAACTATGATGAAATGCTTCTTGGAACTGACCCGTTCTTAGCAGATACTGATGATGACGAGTTGAAAGATTGTGAAGAAGCAAATTATTATGGAACAGATCCTTTAGATCCTGATACGGATAATGATGGTATTTTAGATGTAGATGAAATCAATTTTAACTTGAATCCAAATGATTCTTCAGACGTGGATACGCCAATTCAGCAGGTACTAAATGAAGAGGATTTGCGAGTTAATAAATATAATGCTGATTTTAATATCAGTATGGACGTTGAAGCAAGTAATAATGTTAAGAGATACCTTAAGCAATCAATTAGTAGATATGCAGGTATCATTTCAGATAATAGAGCAATTATAGGTTGTCCAATCAATATTGAATATAACGCTGGAACAATATATAGTGGTTCTATTAAATTTAAACTTGAAAATAAGCTTATAAATGATAGCCCAGCATATTATTCTGATCTTAATCTTGGAATAGAACGATATGGTGTATTTATTTATGATGAAGAAGTAGGTACAATTATTCCAGTTTCGTGCGAATATAACATTGATGATAATAGTTTAACAATTGATGCAAATATAATGGGTGATCTTATGATTATCGATTATGAAGCCCTTTTGTATGACTTAGGGGTTACTCCTGATAAAGTTCGTGAAGCTATCGATTCTTATGATTTTAATATGGAAGAAGATGAAGAAAGCTCAGAAGAAGATGCTATAGATGATGCAGAAGTAGAACTTTTGTCAAGTGAATTGTTATTACAAAGTCCTACAATTTTATCAGATACTCTTGGAGGTGCGTCTTCCGGTCCTAGACAGATAGAATTAGTTCTTGTAATAGATACTACTGGTTCAATGAACAGTCAAATATCTACAGTAAAAAACAATTTGAATAATCTTATAACTAAATTGTATGATGCTGGAATTACACAGTATACTAGCGTGATTACATTTGGGGATATAACTAATGGCGAAACAACACTTATAAATAATAATGTAGAAAGTGCAGTTCAATTTAATAATAATCCTAGTGTAATTCAATCTATAATTAATAATATTAAGATGTGTTCAGGTGGAGATGAGTTAGAAACTCCCATTGACGGTCTAGGAATGGCTAATTCGTTAAGTTATGCTAATAATCGTTCAAAATATTTATTCCTTATTACCGATGTTGGATATAAAAGAAATAACAATTATGGGTATTCCGATATGAAGGACGTTGCCAATGCACTTCTTGAAAAAGGAATATATGCAAGCATTATAACAGGTGGTAATAAATTTTCCGCGTATAAAGATTTAACATACACAACGGGTGGAATAGAAATTTCACAAAATGGAAATTTTTGTGATGATATGTATAACTTTATAACTAGAAGCACACCAAGGGTAAGCGTAATTGTTGCTAATAATCTTGTTACAGGATGTTTTGAAGAGGATCTTGTTAAAGGTGGAAATTGTGATACGGACAAAGATGGTAAGACGGACAGTGCTGAGATCAACTGGAAATACATTAAAGTAAATAAAGATGGCTCTTACACTTACCCTACTTGGGAAAAGCTTTGTAAGAAAAGTGCATATAAATCTGGCAAAAAAAATAAGCTTTATAAAGCAATGAAAGACATTGAGGTTATTCCAGCATTATCCAATCCTTTTTCTAAGGATACAGATGGAGATTACTATTTAGATAGTGTTGATGATAAGCCGCTTGAAAAGGATGATATGTATATTAATGATGCTGCACTTGATGATGAAGATTTTCATAGAGGAAACATAATAACAGAGAAACCATCAAAGAAAACTACCGACGGAATATTTGTCGCTGATAATACAGCTCAAACAGCAAAGTATGTTTTCACAAGATCTTCAAATGTAAATCATTTTTTTACTATCACACCTAAGAGGGATTCGTTCTATAAATTTTATAATGGAGCTACTAAGCTTGCATATGTAGACATCTCTCATGAAAAAGGAATTGCACTTTGGAAAGAGACTATTTATGATTCACCTGATTCGGAGGGCGTGTATTTTCTTGAAAAGGGTGTGGAATATAGAATTGATGTATATGGTTATAATAAAGGCGATTATGAATTTTCTATTGAACAAGATAACTGGGTTTTTGCTCAATATGGAGGATACGAGCATACAGAACATAAAAATGGTTACTTTTCATATGAAGCAATTTACATAGACGATGAAAGTGTATATAAAATAATTAAAGAAGCTAGAAATGTAATGTTTAACGAAACTATTGAAGAAAATTTAGAAAAATATTTTGAAAACCATAGATCGCCTGAATCAAATAAGATACCTGAAGATGTATTTTACAATATGTGTAATCGTGATGCCGCATTATTTATAGATATGCAAGTTGCTTCAACTGATGATATAAATGGTTTAATTGGTGAGTTAGGAAATATTGCGTCAATAAGTGGAGTTTTATTGTTGCTTCGTCCAGAACTTCAATTAGCATCAACAGCGGTTACATTGGTTGGAGGAGCATCAGCTGTTTATTGTGGTATAACTGGGGCTTTGCCAACTATGAAAGATCGTATTCGTGATGCAATGATTGAAGGTAAATATAATATAAAGATTGATACAGCAACATCAACATATCATCCACATACCGATGATTTTGAATTTTCTGCATCTATGTATCATGGGTGGACAGAAGATTCGTATATCTACAAATTTATGCATGATCGTACAAAAAAGGATAAGTTAATTCCATTTGATGATATTACAGTTGCAAAATATGAGAACGGAGAATGGAGTTATGAATAAAAAATTTTTTCGTATTTCTAAGATAAACGTTGCTGTAATTATTTTTCTTTTCATATTATTAGTGTTTGGATTGCCATATACAGTTACAGGACAACCACTAATTACCTTCATAAATTTTAAACCATATTATACATATACAACGGATTTGAGTATTCAAGGTGGTGAATTATCATCTGATGATTTAAAGAAATTGTGTAGATTTCAATGGGTGGAAAAGTTATATTTGTGGCCTATGCAGATTAATGATATAAGTTTTTTGAATTCTATGGATAACTTGGAAGAACTTACTATTGGTGGCTTGCCATGTGAAATTGAAGATTGGACTCCAATAAATAATTGTTCAAATTTAACTTCGGTATTTGCGTGGAATGTTGGTCTTACTAATTTAAAACCATTTGAAAATCTTACTCAGTTGAAACGGTTAGAATTGCAGGAAAATAATATCAGTGATATAACAGGAATAGATAAAATGCAATCATTAGAAAGCATATCAATATGGGGGAATGATTTGAAAACCATTACTCCAATAAGTGGTGCATCCAATTTAAAGCATGTCAAAATTCTTTCGACTAGTATAAATGATATTTCCGACATGAGCTCGTTGGAAAAACTTGAGAGTTTAATATTAAATGGATGTACTAATGTGACGGATGTTTCATCACTTAAGGATTGTGATAGCTTGCGATATTTAGATATATCGAATACTGCTGTCAAGGATTATTCTTCATTGTCATTAAATCCAAATCTTAATATAGAAACAGCAAGTGCTTATTCCGAATTCTCAAATATAATAGAGTAATATATATTAATGTATTACATAATTTAAGTTGAAAGTTTTACAATCAGGAGTGCTTTGATTGTAGCATATCATATTATAGGCTGCTATTACTGGAATTTAATTCCACTAACGTGACGCTGCCCTCAGGTGCCAGTCGGGGCAACTCGGTGCAGGTTCAACTCCTGTTATCCGCACCAAAACTTATACTTATTAGTGTAAGTTAGCATTATGCCGTATTAACTCAGTTGGATAGAGTTCCTCTTTGACTAAGGGGCGGTCGCGGGTTCAAGTCCCGCATACGAAGTTTATCATCTAAAATGATGTTAAGAATCAGCGGAGAAATTATTCTCCGCTGAAATTGTTTTATTCGATTGACACTACGAAAAGGTTTCCTGCGGGAAGCCTTTTTCATATCTATCATCACGAGCACATTATTTCTTCTTTGCATTCAGGCTCAACATAAACCGCCACACCACCACTCCAGTTTCCATTCATCCTGAATTTAATATCAAGGGATTTATCTTCATTCTGGTGAATCTGAACTTGATTTACAAGCATTCGGAGGTGTGTGTCGCTTATGATTCCTTCATCAATTATCCCTTGAATAACCTGTGAGGCTTCTTTGTAATCCTTGTGCTTCTGCTTGCTGACCTTGTCGTATTCTCGACATTCATTGATTTTGTTTCTGTGTTCTTCAATTTGGGATTCTCGTTCAGCGATCATCCTGTTGTAAATTTCAGCGTGTTCACGGTCTGATATCCTCTCTATTATCAGTTCCTCGATTTGCTTATTCAATCCATTTATTGAATTCTCATGGTTTTCAATCTGCTTATCATATAGCGGTTTCTTCTGATTCCAGTCACGGACTATCTTATCGTACTTTTCACTCTCCGATAATATATACTCGTGAAGCTGTCGTATCTCATCTACTACAAGCTCATCAAGCTGACTCTCTCTGACTGTGTGCGGAGTACAATACTGTTTCCCATATCTGTGACAGCTGTTACAAGTGTATTCGGTATATTCATTACCTCTCCATTTTCTTTTCCGCGCAATCATACTTGAACCACAGTCAGCACATTTGATTATCCCAGTGTACCTGTGAAGTTTGTTTCCATTCTTGGAACGTGGCTTTATTACAGCTCTTTGTGATAACAGGAACTGTGCCTGATTCCATACGCTTTCTTCTATAATTGGTTCGCAGAAATTCTCATGTCGATACTGTTCATCTTTCGGAACTTGTGTTTTGGTTTTTCTGATTTTATTGGTTACTGTCTTGTGATTTACCATAACTCCGATATACAATTCATTCGTCAGTATTCGCTTTACAGATGTCTGTACCCATAAATACTTCTTTGATATTTCAGGTTTCCAATCTGCAAGCCTGCGTCGCTGATAGTATTCGGGAGATTTAATTCCCTTTGCATTCATCATCTTTGCTATGGTTGTTAAACCATAACCTTGCACATACAGATTGAACACCTCTCTGACAATTTCAGCAGCTTCTTCATCAACCATAACCTTATTGAGATTTTTATCCTTGTAATATCCGAGTGGTAGCGTTTCTACAAGTCCGTTGCTCTTTTGCTTCTGCCGAACACCTGCACGGACTTTCTTGCTTATGTCTTTAGCATAAAGGTCGTTTACAATCTGTTTGAATCCAATGATAAGATCATCATTTTCATCAGCAGAGTTTATTCCCTCTGTAACAGATATTACGTTTACATTGTTTTCACTGAGGTAATCAATGAATATTGCTGTCTGTGTTCTGTGTCTGCCAAGTCTTGAAAGGTCTTTTACAAGTATTGTATCAACTAATCCACTTTCAACAGCATCTTCAATTTCACCTATACCCTCACGATTGAATGTCATTCCAGTGACGTTATCATCGAAGCTTTCTCCAACGATTTCATATCCATGCTGCTCTGCATAATCAATAAGTATCTGTCTTTGATTATGCAGACTATTCATTTCCTGATCTTCGTCACGGGAAAGTCTGTAGTATAACCAAGCTCTCATATTTTTATCAGCCTCCTTAAAGTTGACAGGTACGTTATGGTGTGCCTGCGTTACAACAGACACTACCACATAACGACCTGCAAGTCCAGCGTTTAAGACGATTTCTCAATAATTTCTACGTTATCAATAAAATGATTCTGTTCAG
>JAZSEJ010000078.1:0-12837 GCA_045531615.1 Ruminococcus sp. | reverse complement strand
GCCTACCACTTACAAAAACGGAATTTATGTTGTTCTGGATGGGAACACTGTTCATCGCTATCTATGTCATCACGGTGCGTTGTCACCACTTGCAGATACAACTGTAGATGAGGAATTGATTTCCATGCTTGCAACGAACAGCTCCAACTATGAATACATCTGCGACTATATCGGCACACTTTCTGAACTGGAAGACGGAGAAAACTTCGGCATCATTTCAGAAGAACAGGTATGCGAAGTCATTGACAAGGCTCTTGAAGTTGCGGCTGCCATTATGGGAAATGACGATATCATGGGAGAACTTCTTTATGCTGATATTCTGAATGTGACCAATATTCCTGACGACGGCACAGCGAACTTTTTTCTTCAGCTGATGAATAATGTTAACAATGCACTGAAGGCTCCACTGTATTTCCGTGAGCTGTTGTTCCGCATCCTGCACAAGTGTGAGCAGTACGATGATGTTCAGAAATGGTTTACCGAATGTGTGCTGACGGAAACAGAACTATTCCGCAGGAGCTATCAAATGGAGTATATTAATCATTCAATCGGTTCAGCGGAAATGCGACTTTCGGAAACCTATTTCTTCAATCGGTTTGATGATTACTACGCATTCATGCTCCTGCATTTCACCCAGCTTGGTAAGCCGATACGCAGCTGCCAGTGCTGCGGCAGATTCTTTGTTCCGAAAACGAAAAAAATCACCCTGTACTGTGACAGAGTGATTACATCTAACGGCAAGACCTGCAAACAGGTCGCACCGAAGCTTATGCAGAAATTAAAGAAACAACAGGACAACCTACTTGCGGAATATGACCGTGTAAAGAACCGCAATTACAAGCGGTTTGAACGTGGTGAATGGAAGCTTCCGGGGGAAGAAACAGAAAAGGATATGACGTTTGAACAGTATACCGCATGGCTGACACAGGCTCAGGTGGCTCGAAGGGCTTATCTTTGTGGGGAGATTGAGGGAAATGAGTTTGAAAAAATCATTTCAAAATAAAATTAGGGACACGGCATGGATTTGTCGTGTCCCTAAAATTTTGCGTCATGACTCATTCAACAATCTGAACATACTCTCCTGAAACATATCCACTATTACCATTAAATTCAATTTCATACCAACCATCAACTTCAGAGCGAATAATTACTGTACTGCCTTTGCCAACAGTACCAATTTTGTTTGATTCAGTAGAGGGAGACTGCCGGACATTGAGAGCATCGTTTTCTGTGATGATTATTCCCATTCGTGTGCCGGAAGAAAGCAGAACAGAGTTGATCGTAGATTCATCAAGGGAATGTTTTCTACCAACTTTAACCCAGCCATCAAATGTATTTTCTTCTCGCTTTGTCTCAAATTCAGATTTTGAGACATTTTCGCCATTAATCATATAGTATACTTCATTTTCATCCACTATTGCTGCTGAGTTAGTTTCACACGAAAACATTTCAACTAACGTCCCGTTTTCCAATCTATAATGACTTTCAAATCCTCGACCATGGTTGAAGTAACCTGACCACATCAAACTCTTTTCAGAATTATATGAAACATAACCATACTCTCCATAGTCACCAAGAAAAATTAGTTTTCCATTATGAATTGTGTATACTAGAACTTGTCCCACATGTGCAGACATTTCAGAAATAAACAATTCAGGAACATTGTTATTATCAATATCCATCAATTCAAACATTGTATCTGTATAATAGTTATCTGAATTAATGTATTTTCTCAATTCGTCTGCGTAGAGTTGTTGCCAAGACGTAGTACTTCCAAATAGCGTTTCTTTCTGCAACACAGCATTAGTGACGATAGGGATTGACCAAGAACCGCCGTAGTCAATACACTCAGCATTTAGAATGATTCTATCTTTCCCAAACTCCAGCGTATATGAGTTAGTATTTCCATGGCTATCTGATGTTTCATACATGAAAGGATTACTGGTCGTCTTTGCAATAATTTTACTACTACTTTGCCTTGTAACAGAATTATTCCAAATTTCTACATATATACCGACATCTGAATCTTCAGTTTTAGTTATCTCAATCAATATAGGCAAGTCTGTTGAAACGTATTTTCCGCAGTAATTTTTGATGTCGAAGGTGTTGACTGGTGTTTCTTCCAGTTGACTTATTTGATCACGAAGGTTGGTGAAGTCATTTGGTGATATAACAGAAAACCAGTTAGCAGAAGATGAATCAAATGTCGCTGAATACTTTGCAATTTTTGTGTTATTAGTTACTGAAACGTTTATACTTCTCCCTTTGTATTCAACATTATCAAACGAGAAACCATTTTCTATCAGTTTTTGAGAGAGTATTCTTTGTATCATTTCATAAAAATTGACATCATCATTACTATTGCATACTTCATTTCCATTTACATATAATTTTTCACCTTCATAATCAGATGTTGTCATATTTTCGCTAACAAAATTGCTGTTGACAATCTTAATTATAGTAACATTAGAAGATGCTGCTTCTCCTGAAAAATAACAAACATTGTTCGTGAATAAAAATTTGTTATTACATTTATCCAAAGTAAAGAAATTATCAGAATGGATATCGTACATTTGATAACCATAAAGATATTCTGAATCAGCATATTTAACTTTATTATCTTCTATTGAATATAAATGCAAATTAATATCGCAGTAGAATTTTTCTTGTTCACTTGGTTCTAATGTTAATACTATCAATTCTTTAGAGTTGTCGTTATCATAATCATCAATATCCGCACTTACAATGCCATAACTTGTATTAGGCATACTATTGTTTTCATTTTGATCAATTTCAAATTGATTCAAACTTGCTAGCCCATACTTAGGAATTAACTCATTCTCAATGTAGCTGTAGTAGATTTCTTCATAGTCGATAACCCGTGCGCTGATATGACCACGAAGATTTGTATAATCAATTATCTCTAATTTCGGATACATCCTCTCCAAAGAGCATAGCGGTACGGCACCTTCTAAACTTGTGCTTACAGTTATACAATCATTGAGATTGTTTTTATCGATATTTAACGAAGAGAATGCCAATCCAAAATCACTATATTTATTTTGAACTGTATTTAGAATGTAGTCAAGATTATAATTGTAATGCTTATTATCACAGTAGTACCATTGCTCGCTTTTCAGCTGATTGCATTTTTCTTCGTCATGATACAACAGATCATTATCATATACTCCATTATGGTATAAAGAGGAATTTTGGGATATATCTATAATATTAACTGTATCTGTAAACAAGCTATACTTATTAAAAGAATAATCACTTACACTTATAACTGAATACTCATGAGCTGATGAACCTATTCCCATAGAAGCATAGCGTCCATTAGTATCCATTTCTTGATAGATTGCATTTCCTGATATTGACAGCCTCACACTGTCTGAGCTCTGTCCATCAGCAGAATACTCATTTAATCCTATTTTATCTACAAACACTACATTTTCGGAATTATACTGATATAAGTTTAAATATATCGCCGTGAATTCAGAATGTTCGGGGCTTTTTTCAGAACTTACTGTCAACAATTCAAGAATATCATCATTATTAAAATCATAAATTGTTGCACTAATTAAGCCATGCATTTTTTCATTCCAAGAAGAATGAGAATACACATCATCATCAACCAATTCAGCAATTTCAAAATTATTAATCAAATATTCATAATATATTTCTTCGTAGTTAATTGTTTCAGATTTAGTAGGTTCATTTGTTTCCTCACCAAATTCTAATGTAATGTCCTGACGAGGTGTAGTGTCCAGCTTGGAGATGTCTGTGTTGCCACCGAGCATTCCGGTCAGGTCAGCACAGCCTTTTGCACCTATGCGATAGTAATTCCGATTAGCAAATGTAGTATCGCTTAACATTTTTTCCAAGCATTCTAAACGTCCTTGAATTTTTTTACTCTTATTTTGTTCATTTTCTGCTTCATATGCTGTCATTGATGCCTTGATTCCAAGCACAAATGTGCTAAATGCATTTTCTGATCCCAGACTGTAATCATCAAAGCAACCTTTGGCTACCTCTTGAATAAAAATATAATCGTCAAACTCGGCTATTTTGGATTGCTGTTCTACATATGCAGTCTTGCTGATCCTCTTTGAAAGCAATTGGACAAACTGAACTGCTAATTCAGTAACTGGAACACCACTAAATGCAAACCCGTCGATAGTTTTTAAAATAACAGTGTCCAAAGTAGCTGATGCTGCACCTTTATAAGCCTTTTGAATAGCTCCCCAAGTTGCAGGGGCTGACGTTTCAATTAGCGACTGTACTTCTACTGCTGATCGATACAAATTGATATAACTATTTGAAGTGTTAAGCAGATCTTTATTAATAACTGCTCCTCGCCCCAAAAAATTTCCTAACTTAGAAAAGAAATCGTCACCATATTCATCAGAAGCTGCTTGTTTCATATGTTCGGAATTTAGAATGGAGTTTTTTAGCAATTTTTTATCATTTTCAAATAGAGTATCTAATGCATTGTATTTGTCATAGTATTCCAATCCAGTAGTATATGCACCAAATGCAATGCTGATACCATCAGAAATCCCTAAATCTATTCCCGTAAACTTACTGCCCTGTGTATTGGAAACAATTCCCGCAATGTCTTCCATATTTTCGATTAAACCCAATGAAAGACTTTCTGAGTCCCATCCATACTGCAATAAAAATGCTATATCCTGTAAACTGGATTTTGAATCTTCAGAATTCTTCCAATTTCCGCCGACATTAGAAACAACATTGACTAATGCTTCAGAATAATCAGTATTCATATTCATTGCAGCAAGTGCTGTTTCTGTCAGTCCATTAAAACTTGCTGCTGAATTAACAAGATTTGCCCATTTCACATCGCCATCAGTATAATAATCAGTCAAATCACACATATATACTTCAGATTGCGTTTCGTAATAATCCATATATAATTTGTCAATAGGTGTTCCAAGACGGCAGGAAAAGAAAATCTCTGCATCACAATCCCCCATAACTTGCAAATAGATGTAATTAATAAGTTCATCTATAGTATTTTCATTCGCCGAGATCCCCATAGCATTAAAGAAAGGTTTTACAAGTTCTGCTTGTGTTGCTTTGTTTGCGATTTTAACATTAACACCCATCATAACAAGAAAGTCATAAAATGAAACATACAGTTTGTTTTTATAATATTCACAAGGAACATCTGTTGGATAAGAAGAATCTACAGGTAAATTGATAATTCCCTCATTATCTAAAGAATATTTAAAAGACACTCCCAACCAAGATGATTCTGTTAAACACTTTAAAGCAGATTTATAAAAATTCCCTTTACCTGTATTACTATCAACAAGTAAGTGTTGATTCTTCTCAACCTCATACTCGCAACACCACGAAACATAATTACGAGTAATAATCACCGCTTCATCATTCTCAGCTGCAATAGATGCACCAGCGATTTCACAAGCAGTTTCAAGAGGGATCAGAACCACGCCATCTTTCAGTAGCGATTTATTAGACATTCCGAGTACCTGCCTCTGCTTTGTCTGATCGCTGTAGAAAGGCACAATGTATTCCGTGTATTCCTCTTTTGCCGAAACAGGCATTGCTGTTAAACAGGACACAGCCAGCATAACACTGGAAATCAACACACCAAGTATTCTTTTCATAACATTACCCCTCCTTATTCAGCAAGCATTTCAGAAAGTGCATTTTTGTATTCTGAATACAAGCCACCAGAATATACATCCATCAATGCTTCATTCTCAATCAGATACCATTTTGTGCCGTATTGAACGATGGTTACTTCTATTGTTTCTTCACAGCAATCAATGTCACTCTCGTTATTTAAAGCATCAATCAGTGTCTTGTTGATTTCTTCGCTTGTGTTGACAGTATCAGCTGTGGCATACAGCTCATTGAATAACTGATAAACATTCGGATAGCTTACATTAATTGTAGCTGTTGCCTCAAAGCTGTTCCAAGACAGATTACATTCTTCAACTTCAAATGTAGATTTTGTAAGAGTTAAGTACCCGAGCTCGCTTGTATCCAAATACTTCTGAATAGCGCCGTTACTGTTTGCATAGTAAAAGTCGCCTGTATAATCTCCAGTTGTCATTGCGTTGAGCGTGCCTTTCAAACTGCTCTTGGCAAATAATCCACGAAGTCCGAACCAGTATACCGTAATCAAAACCATAATTATGATAAGTACAATCAGTACAATTTTAAGAATTTTTTTAAGCATTCGACATTCTCCTCCTCAACTCTACAAGTAATCTTAAAAATCATTTAAGCCCCAAAAAGCCTAACTAAATTATACCATATAATTCATAATATTGCAAGCGGTTTTAGCAATTCATCACAAAGAACCGCCAATGAAGTTTCTAAAATGATGCTAAAATGCAAATAAAATCTCGCGTAGAAGTTAAATGTTCTACACGAGATTTAGTATCCTATTCGGTTGTTTTCTTAATCTCCGTTAAGAGTATCAGCCATTCTCCCATGCGGTATTTTCCTACGCTGCATCGTCCTTAATCGGGGTTATAGTTACTCTACCATTCTTTATAGCAAAACGACTTCTTCGTAGCACCGGATATATCATCTGATAATTGTGCGGCACCATTTTTGAGTAACCATAGTAACCTGCGAGGAAAGTTATATTTACATATAGAGTTTTAAGTTTTTTAAGTGATAATACGTTATTTTTGATTTAGTATTGATTTTTTTTGTTTTCTGTGATATAATTATAAAAAATATATTTATGAAGGTGATAATGTGTCTAAACAAATAAAAAAATTCTTTTCCTTTATCATAGCAGCAGCATTTACATTTTGCTTTTATGGTAATAATCTGAAAACAGTATCAGATGAAATAAAAACATTAACTGCGTATGCAACAAATGCTACATATGGTGACGCAACCAATGATGGAGTGGTAGATGTTTTTGATTTAATAATAGCAAGAGAAAAGCTTGCAACAGAAGATTCTGGAGCACTTGATTTAGACGGAAATGATGTTATTAATGGTGTTGATCTTTCTTTACTTAATGATTTCTTACTCGGCTCATGTAATGAATTTCCTGTTTCTATAAGAGAGCAAATGAAAGAGGTTGATTATTCTGTCGTTGATGACAGATGTGAAAAAGAGTTTTCTTTAACTAAAGAAATGGCAGAGTTTACTGAGTCTTTGGGTACACCACTTAAAATTTACGAATATCTTTATAATAATATTGACATAAGTTTTTATAGAAATTTAAGAAAAGGTTCAATAGGCACATTTGAAGAAAAATGTGGAAATGACATAGACCAAGCTTGTTTGTTAATAGCAATGCTCAATCATTTAGGATACAATGCTGGTATGGTAAAACATCCCATAGCTATAACTGAACAACAACTTTTGGAATGGACAGGTTGTCAATCTGTAGATTCGGCTAAAGAAGTACTTGAAGCTGACGACAGAGTTGTAAGTGTAGAAGTACTAGAAGGTCTTGAAGAAAATTATTTTATTTTTCCTCATATATTTGTAATTGCAGAAATTGATTCAGAAGTACATTTTCTAGATACTAGCTTTAAAAAATATAAAAAAGTCCAGACAGCATATGACGAACTAGACTTGAAAATTGACGAAAACATATATGAGAATTTTATTAATTGTAATCTTATGATTGAAGAACCAGAGATAGATGAAGAATGGTTTAATAATCTTGACTCGCAATCAAATTATTATATGAAATCAAATGTCATTGAACAAAAAACATTTGATGTATTTCCTTCTAAACTAGATTACTTCTTGCTAAATTCTAATACTATAAATGAAACATCGGCTACTTTTTCATTGGATGATAGTAAAGTTAAAGGTTTAAAATATAATATTAGTAATGATATTAAATTTGACAATTCAATATTAAAACAGAGTACAGACATAGTAGATACCATCTCTCAAGAACAAATAGAATACGATAGTATAGGATTTTCATTTGGTGAAGGTACTCTTTTAGTTAGAGCTGTAGATTTGTATGGAACTAATGTAACAGTATCATATAATGAGATGTCACTAAAACACGAATTGCGTGTAGATGATACTCTTATACTAGAAAGTCCAGAACTTCCAATAGGTGATTCGTTGGATTTTTCAGTAACTTCAATTTTTTTGAATAGTACCAAAACAATTACAGCTGGAGAAATGATTAGTGTAGTTTTTGATTTTGAACGTATTTCTCCTAATATTATTTCATATGCGTATAGTGATTATCTTGAAACGACAGAAGAAAGTCTAAAAAATGCGGATCTTCTTAAAAACATTAATGAATCTACTAAAGAAGCTGCTATTGATGTAATTAATAACTATGAGAATCTTGGAAAACTACTTCGTTATATTGGCGTTGAGATGTATTCAGAAGCTCATATATTTAACGACTATTTATCTCAAATGGCAGACATACGAAATGAAAATGGAATTGTTTTTAGCCTGATTTCGTATCAACCAACTATTTCTCAAGGGAAAATAGAAAAACAAGGAAACTTTTCTACCAGTTCTGCAATTTGTAACAATGCTATAAGTCGAAGCGGTAATGAAGCAGCAAGACAATCATACAATTTGATTTATGGAATGTATGGTTCGATTCTTGAAGAAAAAGTCTTTGAAAATGTATTAGGTCAATATTGCATATCACCAATCGATATTTTAAAAGAAGCACAATTGCAAGGTACTGAATTAATAACTATAAATTCATATAATAAAGATGAACTTTTAAATCTCGACTTAAATATACATCAAAGTGAAATCAATAAAATTTCAGCATATATAGATGAAGGGTATAATGTAACTCTTCCAAGGAATTTTGTATATGTTACGGATTTAAACGATAATAATGTAGAAGATTGGGGAGGAATAGCATACATAGCTACTAGACCTGAAGATGGTAAAGGTGAATACAGATGGTATGGTGGATATGGTTATGAAGGAGAAAATAACTTAACAAGAAAAATTGGGACACCTAAAGAAGCTAATGGAAAACTTAGCATAGTAATTCCCATTATTGAATTTATAGGATTTGTCATTATTTCAGCAGTTTGTATATGGTCAACTTATAAATATAGAGAAATATTAGAAGATAGTAATCTAAATATTGATATTCCAGGTGTGGATATAGTAGATAATGTTAGAGCAGCTATAAATCCGTTGACCGAAAGTGCAAAAAAATCTATAAATAACGTTGTTTTTTTAGCGTGCCTTACTGCTGTTATTGCCCGAGCAAATGATATTGATGGAAACTATTATGTATATTTTGGTATGAAAAACAAAGTTCCAATATATGTTGGTATAACTAACGATCTGGATAAACGATATTATCAACACAATTACATATGGAATAAATTATATAAAGAAGATAGATTTGACAACTTATTGCAACTAAATGATTTAGTAAAAGATGGTAATTTATTAACCAAAGATCAAGCACGTGGTGTTGAACAGGTAATAATAGAAAGAAATCGTAATAATGAAGATGGTAAAAAATTACAGAACAAACTAAATAGCATAAGTGTCGCTAATATAAAATATTTATACACATTATTTGGCATAAAATACTTAGAAACAAACGATGTATATAATAGATATAAAAAAGAGGGAGTGATAAATTAAAATGGAAAATATAAAATATTATGAGACAGAAGAAATTGAAAAAAGCAGAAAAAAGATATGTAATGGAGATGTATTCGTAGTTAAGATAAAAAATCATAGTTTATACTTTTATGGAAAAGTTATAGATATAAACGCACAATATTGTCAATCTGTTGAGCCAATTCTCATTTTCATATATAAAACTCCTACAACAGAAATTATTGTTCCAGAAGATTTGGATGAAAATGATATTATGACAATATTGTTTAATAACCGATATGGATGGAGATGTGGTCATTTTAAAACAATTTGTAATATTCCAGTTAAAAACGAAGAAAAAAATGCTGATTATGGTTTTACTAGTATTCATCATGGCAATTGGATAAACGAAGAACAGATAGAAAAATATGCTAATAATCACAAATTAACATATTATAAAGATGGAAGTATATTTGCAGAAGCTTATGTAGATGCTTATAATAATATTCTCAACCATAAACCCAAAATAATAAACGACTATGTTCTTTCTTTTTATCATGTTGTATCTAAAGAAATTTCTAAATATTTACATAAAAATCCAGATATAAAGAGAAAATATGGCTTGGAATAGTATATAGGAGAACTAAAATGAGTATGACTGTAAAGCGGCTCGCCGACAGCGAGGGCGACGGTTTAACCGTTAACGACGCTGTGGGAATTCAGAAGAAGCTTACAGGAATGGCTGAATAAAATTAATTTTAATCGTAGCCTGTCATATATAGGCTACGATCACTGGAATATAATTCCACTAACGTGACGCTACCCTCAGGTGCCAGTCGGGGCAACTCGGTGCAGGTTCAACTCCTGTTATCCGCACCATTTAACCTTTGATGTTCAAGCATCAAAGGTTTTATTTTTACTGTAGCTGATAGTAGAATGGAGATTATGATGATAATCAAAAATAAAGAGGTCAAGGATATTCTTATAAAATGTGGGTGGCAGGAAAACAGAACAGCTAATATTTCACATTACCTTGATTGGTACAAGAAATATAATTTTAAACCATCTGATGAAGTTATTGATTTCCTGTCATGCTTTGGAGAATTAACTTTACGAATTCCTTCTTACAGATATATGAAACGAATTTCATCGCCAAAGAATAATTCTGATTGGGAACTTGAAGTTATTGTTAACCCAGCATTCTTTATCACAGACGATTTTTCCAGTGAAGATATAATTGAATCAAAGCAATACGCCAAAGATATCGGCGATTTTCTTGGTATAGAAAATTTGATTCCTGTAGGTTCTTCTTCTGAATATGAAGAGTTTTTTATGGGTATAAACGGAGAATTTGTTTATGCATATGAAGGATGTTGCCTCTGCTTGGGTACGACCTTTGAGGAGGCATTGATTAGAATTATGACTGATGATAATACTGATGCAAAATGTATATGGACAGATTAATAATCAAGGCTTCCCAATTCAACGGGAAGCCTTTTAACATATAGCTATCAGCAAGTTATTTCTTCATTACAATCAGCCTCAACATAAACCGCTACACCACCATTCCAGTTTCCGTTCATCCTGAATTTAATATCGAGGGATTTATCTTTGTTTTGGTGAACCTGAACTTGATTCACAAGCATTCGAAGGTGTGTGTCGCTGATAATACCCTCATCAATTATCCCTTGAATAACCTGTGAGGCTTCTTTGTAGTCCTTGTGCTTTTGTTTGCTGACCTTATCATATTCTCGACATTCATTGATTTTATTTCGGTGTTCTTCGATTTGGGATTCTCGTTCAGCGATCATCCTGTTGTATATCTCAGCGTGTTCTCTGTCTGAAATTCTCTCAATTATCAGCTCCTCAATTTGCTTGGTTAATCCGTTTATCGTGTTTTCATGGCTTTCAATTTGCTTATCATAAAGCGGTTTCTTCTGATTCCAGTCACGGACTATCTCATCGTATTTTTCACTCTCCGATAATATATATTCATGAAGCTGTCGTATCTCATCCACCACAAGTTCATCAAGTTGGCTTTCTCTTATTGTGTGCGGAGTACAGTATTGCTTTCCATATCTGTGACAGCTATTACAAGTGTATTCGGTATATTCATTACCTCTCCATTTCCGTTTCCTCGCAATTATACTCGAACCACAGTCAGCACATTTTATTATTCCTGTGTACCTGTGAAGCTTGTTTCCGTTCTTAGAGCGTGGCTTTATTACAGCTCTCTGTGCTAACAGGAACTGTGCCTGATTCCATACGCTTTCTTCTATAATCGGTTCACAGAAATTTTCATGTCGATACTGTTCATCTTTGGGAACTTGTGTTTTTGTCTTTCTGATTTTATTGGTTACTGTCTTGTGATTTACCATAACTCCGATATACAGTTCATTCGTGAGTATTCTTTTTACAGATGTCTGTACCCATAAATATTTCTTTGATATTTCAGGTTTCCAATCTGCAAGCCTGCGTCGCTGATAATATTCGGGAGATTTAATTCCCTTTGCATTCATCATCTTTGCTATGGTAGTAAGTCCGTATCCTTGTACATACAGATTGAAGACTTCACGAACAATCTCAGCAGCTTCTTCATCAATCATTACCTTATTCAGATTCTTATCCTTGTAATATCCGAGAGGTAGTGTTTCTATAAGACCTTTATCCTTTTGCTTCTGACGAACACCTGCACGGACTTTCTTGCTGATGTCTTTAGCATAAAGGTCATTTACAATCTGTTTGAAGCCGATGATTAAATCATCATTTTCATCAGCTGAGTTTATTCCCTCTGTAACAGATATTACGTTTACATTATTTTCGCTGAGGTAATCAATGAACAATGCTGTCTGTGTTCTGTGTCGACCAAGTCTTGAAAGGTCTTTTACAAGTATAGTATCAACCAAACCGTTTTCAACAGCATCTTCAATTTTACCTATACCTTCACGATTGAATGTCATTCCTGTGACGTTATCATCGAAGCTCTCACCAACGATTTCATATCCATGCTGCTCTGCATAGTCAACAAGTATCTGACGTTGATTATGCAGACTATTCATTTCCTGATCTTCATCACGGGAAAGACGGTAGTATAACCAAGCTCTCATATTATCAGCCTCCTTAAAGTTGACAGGTACGTTATGGTGTGCCTGCGTTACAACAGACACTACCACATAACGACCTGCAAGTCCAGCGTTTAAGACGATTTCTCAATAATTTCTACGTTATCAATAAAATGATTCTGTTCAG
>JAZSEJ010000046.1:0-31731 GCA_045531615.1 Ruminococcus sp. | reverse complement strand
GTAATATCAACAAATCCCGATACATATGACACAGCGGAGAAAACCGTTCTTGAAACATATGTACGCCAAGTAGACAAGCTTGTACATCTCACCATAAACGGCGAAAAGATTGTCACAACGGATAATCATCCATTCTATGTTCAAGGTAGGGGATTCATTGAAGCTGGCAAATTGCTTATTGAAGATAAGCTTATCAGTGTTAATAGTGAATACTTGGTAATTGAGAAATTCTTCATTGAAGAAACTATCGAGCCTGTTGATGTATACAATTTCCAAGTAGAGGATTACCATACTTATTTTGTTGGTGAGTGCAATGTTTGGGTGCATAATGACAAATGTAAAATTGTCAAAACAGAAAGAGGAAACGAAAAAATTCCTGAGGTTGGTTCACCAAATAGCCCTGAATGGAAAAAAGCTGTCAAGGAATTAAGAAACGCCAAAGGAAAAGGTAATAATTACATAGCCAAAAATGCTGCCGATGCTGAAAGACTTATCAATGAAGCAAGACCTGATTTACTTCGGGCACCGCAGTATGATACAACAAAAAGCCTAATTATCAAGTTCATCCTGTTGATAACGAATATGGAATGCCACACATTAAATTTGAAGATTGGTCTGGTGGAAAACATAACGGTTTCAACGGACATATATTCTGGGAGGGATAATTTTTGAATATTAAAGAATTCAAATGCGGATTTCGTTTTACAGACGAAAAATATGCCGTACTATCTGAAAAAGAATTATCAGAAATGAGCATAATACCATATGAGATTGCAAAAAAAGAATGGATGCATATTTGTGAAACTGAAACATTTCAAATGAGTAAATATATAAAAGATATTACAAACCATACTGCTCCAGTTTTAATTAAAGATTGTTTTTGGGGCGATGACGAAACTTATACCCAAGAGAAGCTTTTAGCATTTTTAAATGAAATAGATGCAGATGAAATAGCAATATACTACGATAGTGAAACCGCGCTGAATGTATCATCGAATGTTTTTTGTGCTCGCTGGTCTGATTTCTGTTACCCTTCTGACTTAAACTTAATTATTACATCATCTGTAATGATTGTTTATTACGAAGATATCATTTATGGTCCTTATGATATATAAACAATCAGAGATCAACAGTTGCCCCCCTTCTACGTTCAAGGCAGAGGCTTTATTAACGCTGAAAATCTCACTGTTGGTAAGATCGTACAATAATTATATATGAAGGAGAATCCTATGCTCGCTGAAATCAACTGGCTCAACGCGAGAAAATCAATTCCCGAAACGAAAGTGAAGTACTGTCCAATTATCAGATTTTCGGGTGAAAAAAATAATATGTGAAGTGCCGATATCCGCATAATAGAAAACGACCTTATAAGACTGAAAAGTATTGCAGATGTGAACTATCTGCTCCCCCACGCTCCCACAGATAATATTTACGCAGGGAACCATTTCGAGCTGTTTGAGGGAAATCGGAAAGTTGCAGACGGCATATTCCTGTAAACTTTCAACTGATATTGATCTCTTTCTACTTATCCCCATAACACATTTTGTTACAGAAACACTTTCACAAATATATATTTTCATTGTTTATTTGATGAAAATATTGTGTTGCATCTGTAAAACTGTTGACAAAATCCTCTTTTAGGTGTATAATTTAATGGGGTAAAATAACCAATAATCCCCACTATTTTTCAACTGCAAAAATTCAAATTTTAAAACGAGGTGAACTAATGATAAATACAGAACAACTCGCAGAGCTTATATCCAACTCGCAGACTGCTTTCCTCAACGGCAGATTGCAGGAAGCTTTCAGCCTGGCAAAAGAGGCTATATCTCTTGATCCCGATTGTGCTGACGCTTATCAGTGTGCTGCTAATGTATGTATGTCGCTCAGCCGATATGATGACGCTATTGAATATTATCAGCAGGCGGTAAAATGCGAACCTGACAACGGAAACAGATATTTCAATCTCGGCTATGCACAGGCATCTGTCAACAAAATTACCGAAACTATGCAGAGCTTTGCCAAAGCCGATGAACTTGGTCTCAGCGAAGACGCCGCAGGTCAGATGTATCACATCCTCGGCATTGTCAATCAGCAGCTTGGCAGACTTGATGATGCTCTTATCAATCTGAAAAAATCAGAAATGCTTGTTCCCGGAGATATCGACATTCTCAAACGCAAGGCTGCTATATACGGCATACAGGATGACCTCCCCAACTGCCTCAGCGTTGCTAATCAGATGAAGCTTCTTGCTCCGTCAGATTACTCGGGATATCAGGTAGCTTACATCATGTTAAAGCAGGCAAATCGCCTGGAGGACGCTTTCAAAGAGCTTATTTACGCAAGAAAAAATCTTATGAACTTCCCCTTCGCCCTTTGCAGCGATATGGTAAACTTTGAACTGACTGCATATGACAATGACAACAATCCCGACCGTCTGCAGAGAGCTTTGACATATATCAAGCATTATATGAAAAAAGAAAAGCCCTCAGTGGAGGAAGTAACAGAATGCTATCTCATTGCGGCTGATTTGTATCTTCATACAGAAGAAGCAGAAAACGTTATTATGTGCCTTAAAGCCGCTGAAAAGCCTGCTTTCTCATACAATAACGGCGTATTCTTCTACGAGTATGACCCTGTTCAGGCTGATTCTATAGCAATTCTTAACGAAATGAATGCAAATCTCTACCGTTATGAGCAGCTCAGTGTGGAACAGCTTGAAGAAATGAAAAACAGCGGTACATATCTTTCCCCTGCTGAAAACAGCAGCGAAAACGATGAATACAAGCTTGATGAATCTGACGGATATAATGTATCACCCGAGGATACAGACAGAATAAACCGTATGTACATCGGTGCATACACCCTTGCTGACGATTACAGAAAGGTTATGTACTACGCTCTTGAAATGCAGAAGAGCCAACAGGAATACTTTGCACAGCTTGGTATGTATACCGAGGCAAAGGCTATGAAATCCCTCAATCTTGAGGGCTGGCGTGAGAAGTATGACGAGGTACAGAAAAAGCTTCGTAATGCTGCTCTTAAAGACCCATCAAACTTCAATGCACTTATGCTCCGCGTAAAATGTCTTATTGATACGGAGCAATATGACGAGGCAGAGGAAAAATGCAGCTATCTTAGACAGGAACTGCAGGAGCCTCTCATTGAAGAAATTAAAAAGGCGAAGAACGGAGGCGCTTGATTATGGCAATTCTGTTTAACGATATAGTGCTTGACGATAACGCATTTACTACAGCTTCACAGGAAATGAATCAGCTGAAAACGGATGCGGAAACTCTGAAAGCCAAACTGGAAAAAATGTATGACGACGTTTCAGGTGCTATGGATACAGCGGCAGGCGATGAAGTAAAAATCGCCGCAAGAGACGTACTGCTGCAGCCTGTAGAGGACCTGAGCGCTGTTATAAAGCATATTTCCGAAACTCTGGATACCATTATAGGTACCGAATATTACAAGGATATATTCGTGAAGTATGAAGAACTGAACGGATAATAAAATTTAGGAGGAATTAATTATGGCAGGTATGGGACAAAACGGAACAATCAACATCACACCCGAAATGATGGACGAGGCAATCAAGGCTATTGCAACATATCGTACATCAGCTGAATCACTTCACTCAAACATTCAGACAGAAGTAGAAACACTTACAGCAAGCGATTTCACAGGCTCCGCTTCCAACGGTTTCAAAAGCTTCTATGAAGAAAAAATCCACCCCGTTACAGGCGAGGCTCTTAATCAGCTTCTTCAGGCACTTGAGGACATCTGCAAGAGCATAAAGGCTGCAATTCCCGATACAGAGGGCGTTGACGAACAGCTTGGAACAGCAAACAATCAGTAATTTCAGGAGGTATAATAATTATGGCAGGTTGTAGAATTGTAAAAGCTTCAATGGACAGCAGTGTTGCAAACCTTAAGGGCTATTCAGAGGAATTTAAAGAGGCAGGTTCAACTTTTGTAACTGCTTTCAATGCAGCTATCGAGGCTATGCAGGGCGACGCAAGAGACGCTCTTGTTGAGTTCTTTGAGACAAATATTGAGAAATTCGTTTCCACAGATATTCCTGAGGCTGTAAACGGTCTTGCTTCACTTCTTGAAGCAAACGCTCAGAACTTCGATGATATCGACGCTCAGATTGCTGCAAGCATCAGAGGAGAAGGTTAATAATATTCTTATCAGTGCAGTTTGACGCGCACTGATGCAGCACCGCACAAAGCACGCCTGGCGGCTTTGTGCGGTATTGCTTAAAAGATGGGTATAAAAACAAAGACAGGAGGTTCAGAAATGGCTTTTAAAGAATTAACCGAAGAAATAATTTCTCTTATGACCGAGGAAGAAAAGCAGCGATATTACAAGCAATTGAATATTCATCGTCAGAGAGTAATGCTTGCTGAAAAGCTTGAACAGATTGACAAGGCGGATTTCAAATATAAAAAGCCTGAATTCAGAAAAATCAAGCCTGTCCGTCGCGTGGATGACATACCGCAGTATAAGATGCCTGCAAAGGGTAATGCGGTTATTCCCGATAATATATTCAACGGCAGAAATATTGCTGCCGAAAATGAAAAACGCAGTTCAGTCAGCCAAACAATCACAAAAAGACTGAACAGAAAATATGGGATAAGCAATATTCCCGATTTAAAACATACCACGAAGCCCACAACGGTTTCTTTTAAAAATGCAGAAAAATACAAGGTAAGCGGACTGCCTGAAAATAAGGGTAAAATCGCTCAGCCGACATTGAAAATAAACTCAGACAGGCTGAATAAATGCGGCGGATATAAGATTAAGCCTGTAAGAGAAAATGCCGCAGATATAAAGATACCATTAACAAAGAAAATTACAGTACCCGATACTGTCAAGATAAATAACATTCCTGCTGTAACTGTCAAAAAGGCAGCTGTAAAGGAATTCATAAAACCCGAATTTGACACGCAGAAAATTTCAAATATAAAGAAGATATCTGCTGAAATTAAATCAGCACCTGCAAAGCCTGTATATAAAGCTCCCGAAAAGGCAGCGGTTTCCGTTCCCACGGTTGCTGTTAAAAAGGCTGAGGAGCTGAAAAAACGCAGCTTCCCCGAGGTGAAAGTAAACGTTCCAAAGCTGAACAATATCACAGCGGCAGCGATAAACAAATATCAGCCTCCAAAAGCGGATATTTCCGTTAAATGCCCCATTGTACAGGATGCACCTGTAAGCAAGGCAAAGCCCATAGATATCCCCACTGTTAAAAAAACGGATATCCCTGAGGTAAATATCCCCCGCATCAATGAAAATGATTTTAAAAAAATCCTTGAAAGGGCAGTAAGGGGAATATAAGGAGTACAACATATGAAGAATAACGAAATAATGATTTCGGTACAGTTTGATTTCCCCGTAAGCGATACCTACGGTAATTTATCAGGAACGGTCGACCGACTTGCTTTTCTCGTTAAAGATGATATTACATTGAAAGCGTTTCTGGAGGGACTTTACTACGGACTTCGCAACAACTTTCCCAACCACTTTCACCTCTACAGAAACTATATCAGACAGCGTAATCAGATAGCTGTAAATTATACCCGAAAGGGCAGATTCAAGGTTATCGACTGCGAAAAAGAGCTTGCAAAGCCCACTGTTACCCTTACAGAGCTTGGCTTTGTTACTTCAAGCGTGCTGATGATAACAATGAAAACAACTCTTACAGAAAAGATACTCTTTGAGGAAGTTCCTTCAAGTTATATTCTTAACTCTGAGGACAACTCCCTTGAATACAACATAAGCAGCCGTACTCTTGAAACTGTTGACGCTTCTGAATTTGAAATTCTTCCCCCTGGAGATATGCCCCAGAACGAGGAGCGTTCCCTTGCCGATATCCTTATTCCTACCGTTATTTCAACAGGCGGTATGATTGGTGTACGTGCCTTTATGTCAAGTTCCTCCTCGGGAGGTATGGGCGGTGCTATGTGGATGATGACCGCCGCTACAGGTGTTATGACCCTTGTTACAACTACTTATAATTACTTCAAGCAGGGAAAAACCAACCGCAAGAAGAAAAATGAGTGGAAAGACAACTACGAAAACTATATAAAGCGAGTTATTGGCAGAATCGGCGAATGGCAGCAGGCGGACGTTACATACCTTCAGCAGCTTTATCCCGATACAGCTGCACTTTTCAAGGACCTTGCAAGGCTTGATTCCGCTATTTTTGCCCGTTCACAGAATGACAACGACTTTATGCGTATAACTCTCGGTGTTTCGGAAAACGTCAAACCTCTCTTTAATATAAAATACGAGAAAAAAGATGAAATATTCTCCGATATCTATTACCGTATCTGCTATGAGAATTTCCAGAACGGAAAAGAAAAACGTATATCGGGAATATATATAGATATCCCCAAAGATAAGCTTACCCGAAAGGAAAAGCTTGAAAAAGCGGAGCTTATAAAAAACGGTAGTCTTTCACAGGATAAATATCTCCTCTCTGAATTGTCATATCGTTTTTCAACGGAATATTTCCGCTATCTTGACGGCAAAACCTGGGGAAGTGCCGATATTAAGGCTCCCTATATGCTTGATGTGAAAAATACGGGTGCTGTAGGTATAATTTCTGACCAGAATATGTACGCCCACGATTTCGTAAGACATACGGTGCTGGAGCTTACATACTACCACTCCCCCGAAGATATTCAGTTTGTATTCTTCTTTGAAAGCGGTCTGACCGCGGAGGAACAGCAGGAAAAGGTGAATTCATACAAATTCCTGCCACATTGTAATGAGCTGCTGGAAAATACCTCTCAGTTTGTTTTTAATCAGGAAAGCGCAGGCGAGGTTTACGGTCAGCTGCTTAATATAATGAATCAGCGCGAAAAAGATAATCACCCCGACGAGGAAAATGACGCTCCCCCCGAAAAGGTAACGCAGATTGTATGCGTTATATTCGACGATTACAATATAAAATCAACGGGATTTTCAAAATATCTCCCCGAAGCACCTAAGGAGGGCGAGGACTATCAGAACACCCTCGGCCTTACGTTCCTGTTCTGCCGCGATAACAAGGATAAACTTCCCCGTTACTGCGGCGATGTGGTATATCTTCAGAACGGCACTAATAACGAGGGCTACGGCTATGTTATCCCACGTTACAGCGTAATGACCCGTGAAAATATCCTTGCAACTGTTACAGAGCCGAAGAAATACCCGAATTTTTCCAACAATTTCATTTTCAACGGCAACATCTATAATGAACAGTATGAGCTTGCATATAAGCGTCTCAGCGCCATTTATTATACACGTATAGCCGAAAACGGTAAAGTTCCCAGTATGGTAACTCTCTTTGAGCTTTACAAGATTTCAAATGAAGATACAAAGCCAACTGTAAGCAATTCAGAAAATCCCCTTGCTACAACAAATGCGGCAACTAAAATTCTCGGCAACTGGTCAAACTCTGATGAGGAATACGATGTAACGAGAAATCTCCGCGTTGACATAGGTGCAAACGAACACGGAAATATGCATCTCGACCTTTACGAAAAGGCAGACGGCCCTCATATGCTTGTTGCAGGTACAACAGGTTCAGGTAAATCGGAAACGATTATCACCTATCTTATTGGACTTTGTATGAAATTCTCACCTATGGACCTCAATCTTATGCTTGTGGATATGAAGGGCGGCGGCTTCTCTGACCGTCTTGGCGACCTTCCCCATTGTGTCGGCGTTGTTACCGATACCGCAGGTGAAAGCGAGGGTATTTCCTCAGCATATATGCTGAAACGATTCCTTGAAACACTCAATGCAGAAATCAAGAAAAGAAAGCTTCTGCTGCAAAAACTGGGAGTTGATACTGCCGACGCATATATAAGAGCAAGAAGAACAATGACAGACCTTGACAGCCTTATGAAGTGTGAAAGCAATCTTACCATTTCAAAGGCAAGGGATATGCTCAAAGAGCTTAAAGCTCAGGAAAAATCCATAAAGGAATCAGGTTATTCCGACAGTGTAAAGAAAATCCTTGAAAAAATCGGAAAGCTCAATGATAAACAGCTGGAATATCTGGAAGAAAACGGCATAGAAAAAATAAAATCTCTTTCCCACCTTGTTCTCGTTGTCGACGAATTCACCGAATTGAAGCGTTTTTCCAGCGAAAGTGACGATGTTGACTTTATTGCGGAAATTACTACAATCGCCCGTGTGGGACGTACTCTCGGATTCCATATAATACTCGTTTCACAGAATATCGAGGGTGCTATTACTGACGATATACGCGTTAACTCAAAGGCAAGAATATGCCTTAAAGTAGCCACAAAGCAGGCTTCAAAGGAAATGATTGACAGTCCTGTTGCTGCTGCTCCCACAATGCCCTTAAACGGCAGGGCATATCTTCTTGTGGGTACGGGTTCAAGATTTGAATACTTCCAGTCTGCTTATACAGGTGCAAATCAGAATTTAAGCATTGAAAAGCCTGTTGATATCACCTATGTACCCAACAGCGGACATTTTAACGGCAAATTCTACCGTTCACAGAAGGATAACGAGGTACAGATAAACAAGCAGAAAAACGTTGACCCCAACGCTACACAGCTTAAATTTGTAGTTGATACGATTATCGCCGTAAATAAGGACAGACCTATGCCCGAAAAGATATTTATGCCGCCTTTGAAAACAAGGATTGAATACAAAAAGGAGTGGATGAAGTAATATGGAAAAAACAAGAAAAATGATATGCACTCCAGGACAGTATGACATTCCAATTGTACAGAAACAGCCATTATTTATGGTTGATCTTCTTGATAAGAATATCGCCCTTTTCGGCGCTTCAATGAGCGGAAAAACAAATTTTCTCAAACTGATTATCCAGCTGCTCCATATGAAATACTACGAAGAAAACGAGCAGATATTCATCCTTGATTTCGGCGGAGCTATGGCTTCATATAAGGAATTCCCCCTTGTTTCAGCCTATTTTGACAACTCCAACGAGGAATATGTCAAACGAGCTTTCAGAATTCTTGAAGATATTTTAAAGAAGAACACCAAAACTCTTAACGGCGAGAATTTTTCTTCATATAATGGCGAAAAAAATATAATTCACACTACCTTTATCATAGATAATCTCAACGCATTTCAGGACGAGCCGCGATATGCAGCGTATCAGGAGAAATTCGCCAAGATATGCCGCGATGGCTTATCAAAGGGCGTTACAGTGATATTTACTGCCTCCGATACAAAGGGACTGAATTCTTATCTCAACAGCTTCGGACAGAAAATCGCCCTTGAAATGCCTGCTGACAAATATCTCGATATATTCAATTCAAAGGTAACTGAAATAGGCGCAATTCCAGGGCGCGGATTTGCCAATGTTACCATAAAGCCCGATGATATTGAGGGAACATTCAGAATGAATTATCCCTATGAATTGCAGTGCTTTATTGCTGATTCCCTTGAAACTGATGGCGAGTATATGCGCAATCTAAGGGATAAATTTGGCTATGACAGCGAAAAGGGGGTATACAGCCGCTGTGTAAAGAAATATCCCACATTTTCAGGAGACCTTACAGTAAGCGAATATAAGCGTCTGAGACGCACTCCCGAAGCAGTTGAAAAAAAGCGTGAAGGCATCCCCTGCCCTGTTTCCGTAGGCCTTGATTATATCGACTTTTACCCTGTGGAGGTTGATTTTTCCGAATCAAGAGTTATCGGCATATACGGCAAAAAGGGCTATGGAAAGACAAATCTGCTTCGAGTTATACTTGATGAGCTGTTTGAGAAAAAATCAAATTCACGATTTGTATTTTTCGATGACGGCAGAAAGCAGCTTAAAGAATTCTATGAAAAGTGCGAAAAACTTGGACTTGAATGTCATAAGTTTATTGAAACGAAAAAGAATTCTCCCCTACCCCCTCAGGAAAAGGAAATTTCCGATACTTTTGATATGTCAATGGGTTTCCTTGATGTTATTGATAAGCCAAAGTCTGCGGCTGCGGGATTTACAAAGACTTTATCCCCATATCAGCAGTTTTATCACTTCATTAACGACTACTATATGGACCTTACCTGGAACGGCTACTCAAACAGTCAGCTTCACTCCCCTGTTTCTACGTATATCTATGGCGACGGAAAGGCTGACCTTATGCCCTCCTACAATGAAAACAAAAACCCTGTAAAGCCTACCGTTTTTGTTTTACAGAGCAAAATGCTGTATCTCAGCGCAAATGGAGAAAAACAGTTCATAAACAATATTCTCCCAAAGCTTGCTGCAATCGCTGAGGACGAGGATTTGATATTCATATTCACCGATATTCAGAAAATCACCGACCAGGAAACTAATAATTTCTTTAATAATACGATAAGTTCTGTTTTTCTCCTTGACAATATAGCTGAATTTGCCGCTGAAAGAGGACAAAAAACAGTATTCGGAAATATGGACGCTAAAGGGCTTAAAGAGGAATATGCCCGCTGTGAAACAGGTGACGGATATTTCTACGACATAGAAGCTGACAGGCTTGTCAAGCTGAAATTTATCAAAAAAGATGAGTAACGGAGGATAACACTATGGCAAGTATCAGATGTGCCGATATTGAAAAGCTTATACAGTTCGAAAAGGACAGTCAGGACGCAATTACTGAATTTGAAAGAATAAAGAAGCAGTTCAAAACTATTAACGATAATCTCCTTTCAAGCTGGCAGGGCAAAGGTGCCAAACAGTACAAAAAGGAAACAGACCATATCCTTGAAGAAATACAGAGTATTGCTGAAGTACTTGACGCTATAAATAACGGCGTACTCAAGGATATCAAGAACGCTTATACCCAGCTTGACGAGGAACTTAAGACATTCAACGAGAATCCCACTTCTGAGGAGGGTGCAACCGCTTGAGCGATAAGAAAAAATCAATGAATCTTGCCGATATTGATATGGATGAAAAATCGGAAGAAAAAGAAAGCTGTATTAAACTTGATAAGCTTTCCGAGGGCAGCAAGAGTACTATATTCAGTATACTCCAGCTTCCCGAAACAGATGAAAAAGGAAAAAATGATAAATGAGCGTACAAATTCAGGGAACAAAGTTTATCTATGAAATTGACAACAAGGATTTCCCCGATGGCTTTATTGCCTCAGGTACGGAAAGCTTTGTATTCAAGGGCAGAAAAATATCTATCGGCGAGGATAGAAAAACTGACCTTTCTTTCTCCTGCGTTCTGAAATTCAAGCCTAAATCAAAAGAACGCCTTGAAAGATTTAAAAATCAGGAGCTTAAAATCTTTGAGGAATTGCAGGAATGCCGAAGTGTTGCGCGTATTTACGATGTTATCGAGGATATCGGAGAAGATTTTGAGCTTGAAATTCCCGATACAAAAAAATATATTCGCAGCAGTAACCCAAGCGGCTCAAAGAATATCGTCCCCTGCTTCTGCGTAGTAGAAGAGTTCATTGACGGCTGGTCACTGGAACAGTTCTGCCGCAGAGAATTCTGGGGACTTGAAAAGA
Source organism: Ruminococcus sp. (assembly GCA_045531615.1). GTDB lineage: Bacteria > Bacillota > Clostridia > Oscillospirales > Ruminococcaceae > Ruminococcus. The sequence goes on along the minus strand of JAZSEJ010000046.1, from coordinate 20,245 downwards.
AAAAGGATAACCGCTGGATTAACTTCCACGATTTCACCGACGCTGAAAAAGAAGAAGTTCTTGAAAGATACAAGGATGAGAAAACCTTTTTCCGCTATCAGGAAAAGCTGCTCCGCTTTATGCAGAGCCTTTGCGGTATTCTTATGTTTATCAGTACAACCTCAAAGAAAAAAGTTCTTCACCTTGATATAAAACCTGAAAATATAATGGTTACAAGTCAGAGTGAGGAGCTGGTGCTGATTGACTTCGGACGCTCCGTTTTTCTTCCCGATGACGAAACCTTTGTACGCCATTTTCTCCCTTGTGTCGATTACAACAGCAGTGAAAGCATAAACACGCCATTTTCTCACGGTACAATAGGATATGCCGCCCCCGAATGCTTTGTAGGAGAGGGATATAATTCGAAATTCCCCTTTGAAAAAAACGGATATGAAACGGGTAAAATGTCCATCGAAAGCGATATATTTTCATTTGGTGCAACTTTCTGGGAGTGTATGAACATCGTTGAGTTTATGGTAAACAGCAGAGATTTTGCTGAATCTCCCCACGATTTCTACGAGAAAAACCTTCTTGACGACAAAGCCTATTTCAACAGAGATTTATCCCTTGAATGTACAGGCCCCTTAGGCGGACGTTATCACCTCTCACTACAGAAAATCATAAAGAAATGCACAAAACGGCGTAAACCGGGCTATCTTGAAAGCAACGACTACTACCACTACTACAGCGAGCTTAAAGATGACCTTGACGATGCCCGTGACAGCATTCCATCCGTAAAAAAGGGCGAAAATAAGCAGGTGAGAAATGCTGCTACTATATTCGGATTTTGTATCGGCTGTATTATAACCCTGCTCCTATTTTCTGTTGTTTACAAGGCTATCGGATATCAGATTGCCACCAACAACTGGGAAACTCTTATGGAGGAAATCGACAGCCACGATGGGAACAGCATAACCTATCAGGCTACTCAGTTCGGAAAAATCTCTGAAATTGCTCTGGAGAGAATGGAACTTGCAGATGACGGTCAGAAAAAAACTGTCTGCGATGAATGTTATGGATATCTCCTGGAGGATGACAGCATAAGCACAATGGAAGCTTCTCTTATGGTATCGCTGCTGGAATACAACGATAACAACAGCGAAAAAATGACTTATGTTGACAAGATAATGGAAAAGGCAAATGCAGCAGAGCTTTCAACTATTTCCTCAGCAATAAGCGAAATGGGAATTTCAGAGGGCAGCACGGCGTATAATCTTGCTGCCGCAATTCACAGCGTTGAAAATATCAGCAATTACAACTACAGCGAGGCTTATAATCTGCTGCTGGAAAATGAAAATAATCCCACCTATGCAAATGCTATAAGACATCTTGCCATTGCTCTTAACAATAAAGGCGATATGGTTGTAAATTCTATATCTGAGGCAAATGGTAAGACACGTTCAGAAATCAAGGATTTCCTTGACAGCCTGGAAAAGAAGTAACGAGGTGGATTATGGATATTATAAAAAGACTTAAATCATATCTTGATAAACGATTTCAGAAACACCCCATAGCAGGTTTTATTGTATACGGTATCCTTACAGGTTTTGCGGCATCGCTCTGCCTTGTACTGCTCATACTTGCAGTGCTCGCAATAACAGGTATGTATGGCAGGCTTGATATAGATTATCAGACCTGGAGGATTTATATAATAATTGCGGCTATTGTGGCTGTTATTGTATTCGTTATAGGCGCTATGGCATTTTTTCCCTACAAGAGAAAGGGCAACAGCCTTTTTAAAAGGGAATATGTCAATGGAACATCATATAAAGCGCTGCACAATATTCTTACAAATCAGGATGAAAAGGAGGACGATAAACAATGATGGTTATAAAAAGAGCTTCTGCTGTTTTATCAGCATTGGCAGTTTTGCTCAGCTCAAATATAACTGGATTATCGGCAATTGCAGAGGGAAACGATACTGTTACCGATATGGAAAATGAATTTCTTGAATCGGAATACGATTTTATTGATGTGAACGTTCCCGAAGATTGGACAAATACCACAGATAACTGGGTTTCAGCTGAAAATGACGTAACCGTTTCTTATAAAATACTTGAAACAAACGAGGATGAAGGACTTCTGAATGATTATTTCGGAGCTACTGAATGGCACAACAGGGATATTCCCGAGGGAGAGGGATATATACAATTCTTTGCTGTCAAAGATGTCAACGGTAAGAAACTCTATTATACAGAAGAACCCGTTCCGTTTAAATATGACAAAACAGACCCCGAAAAGCCTGTTTTGAAAATAATCAAGGAAAACAACCAACATTATATTCAGAACAAAGAGCCGATAGATGACAGTCTTTCGGGAATAAAAGAAGTAAACTGCGATGACGCTTATGAAAGCATTAATTATGAAGAAACCGATGCAGGTATATACTTTAAAATCCCTATAACTGACGGAAAAGCAAATCAGAATATTAAGGTTAATATCTGCGACAATGCAGGAAATGCTGTTGATTCATACATATATGTAAATGACTTCAAATGCAGCGACATATCGGGAATTGAGGGCAATACCTGGGTTAATAATCTCAATAACTGGAATATAAGCTGCAACAACGATGCTGATGTATATTATAAAACTTCTTCAGATAATAACACAGATTGGGGCAGCTATACCGACGAGGATGCACATCGCTGGACAAATGCTGCGGATGCTATGAAGTTTATCCCCCAAGGTGATATGTACATTCGTTTCTGGACAGTAAGCAAAGACGAAACAAGTCTTATTCGAGCAGTAACCAAAAGTTATAAATATGATAATACCGCTCCGAATGAGTTTAAAGTAAAACTGGAGGAAAGGCATTACGGTCCCTTTTACAAAGAACTTATTTACAGTTCAGAGGGTATTATTACCGATGATTTATCAGGTATCAGGAATATAAGAGTACAAATTGGTGGACAATCAAGACATATCGGGATTAATAATGAAAATAAATTCTACTTCAACATCAACGCTCAGGAAGTTATAGGAAAAAACATTGAATTCTATGCAGTTGATAATGCCGGAAATGAAATAAAATCATCATCTGTTGTAGAGAATTTCTATGCTCCTGAAATTAACAATATGGATGTTTATTCAAAAGATTCTGACGGAACATTTAAACAAATAGAAGCTCAGGAATACGGCAGCGAGAAAAACAACACCAATTCCAATCTTATTTATGCAAATTCCTCTGATTATCTGAAAGTTAATATGAAGGAGGCAAACGTAGCTGCTTTTATTATATCTAGCACGGACTCAGACAGCTTTGAATACGAAATAACCAAAGAATTCATGGAAAGCAATGTATTTGAGAATATGTCTTCTGCCAACGGCTCTGGAAATAAAGATGTTACTGACTGTGATTACTACATTCCGCTGAATGATCTCAATTTAACAAATAATAAATCTAACAGCATAACAATCCAGGCCAAAAGCGAACACGGTAAGGTAAGTAATGCCAAGAGCATTTCATTGGTATATGATGCCGATGACAGCACAGTAACATACAATTCCACCTGTATTGACAGCGACGGAAATACTATAGCAACATTGGATAACCTCAGATACTACGGACAAGCTATGACAGGCGATATAACAGTATCAATTAATGACACAATCGGCATAAGAGACTATCTGATTGAGGTTATTGACAAAAATAATAAAACAGTTCAGACGCTGAAAGCTGATTTTTCCTCAGGTATTGAAACAAAGGGAACTTATACAAAAGTTGTAACAGTTACCGATGAAAACGGAGTTGTAACAGATGAAAACAAGAATACAGTTACAACTGTTGTTACAGATATTGTTACATATAAAATGCCTAAGGAAAACGCAACTGAAACTATACCCGTAAATGCAGATTCATTCCCTGCTGACGGCGAATATACCGTCAAGGCGTATGTTAATGATATTGCAGGCAATAAATCAGACGAATCAAAAAAATACAGCTTCTTCATTGACAGAACTGCTCCCATTATTGAGAATAACAGCTATACAATTTCAGAAGATGAGAATTCTCCAATTCTGAACTTCAAACCCTTCGGTATATTCACAAATAAGGATTTCACAATTTCTTTCAAAGTTAAGGAAGAAATCAGCGGCATAACTGCGGATAACGTTATCTTCTATTTTAACGATGAAGATAAAACAGGATTTGCGGCTACGAAAAAAGGCGATGAATACACAATTACTGTCAAGGCTGATAAAATAATTAATCAGAAGGGCAGCCCACGCATTGTACTAACTGACAAAATTGGAAATACCTCCGTTTATTATTTCACCACTGAGCGTGGAATTCTGACAGCTGATGAAAAACTCCGCGCAAGCCTTATGGTGGAAAATATAAAGCCTGATATATCTGTTGTGCCTCCCCCAAATTATATTGAAATAAATGGAGTTAAATGGTATGACGGCGATATAAACTACACTGTAACCGCTGCTGATGTTGACAGCAAGGACTATCCTGATATGATTTCAGGTCTCAGCAATGCTACCATAACGGAAAATCATCAGCCCACTCCAGGTACACCGTATGTAACTACTGATATTTATAAGAGTATATCAGACAGCACACTCCCTGCTGAGCAGAAATATGTTGCTTCAACTACATATACACAGGCTATCACACAGGAGGGCAACTATACAATTGTTGCAGAAGCTGTTGATAATGCAGGTAATACACACATTTCTGAGGCGGAAAGTTTTTCTGTTGATAAAACCGAACCTGAAATATTAGGATTTCTGCTTCTAAGCGGTGATGAACGCGAAGATATTACGCCTATATCAATAAAGTCTGATATTTACGGCTATTACTTCCAATCAGAAACAATTGTAAAAGTTAAAGTACGAGATCTCGGCAATTCCTCAGGATTGAATTATACAGCACTGATATGCGGAAAAGTATCAGCTGATAATCAGCGTGAATACTCACTTTTGAAAGCTACTTCATATGAAATAAACGAAAAAACAAAAGATGCATATGCAGTTTTCACCATTAAAGAAGACTTCAAGGGCCATTTGTGGGCAATCACAACAGATAATGTTTCATTATGTGATATTGATAAAATAAATATAGAAGAAGTTCTTAAAATGGATATTGCTGAAAACAAAAACGAACTCATAAACTATTCTGCACAGTTCAAACATACATCAGGTTTTTCACATTTTGACGGTACAATCCTTGAAACGCCCGAAATGCACGCTCAGCATTCAGCTGTTGAAATAACTGAAAATACAAAAATCAACGGCAAGGACGCTGACGACAATCCTCTCCACAATGACGATATTTCCCTTACTGTACACGTTAAGGACACTTTCTCGGGTATAGGAAAAATTCACTGCTCAATCGCAAATGATGAGGGAAAAGATGGAGAAATATTCATTGATAATAATAAAACAATTATTAATGGCGGTGAGCACTTCATTACAATTGATCCGGATTCAATAGTTACAGACAAAAACCTTATTACTGAACTCAGCTTTGATATCACTGTTTCAAGCAATACAAATGCTAATAAAGTATCAATATCACTTGTTGACCGTGCGGGAAATGACAACGCTGAGGAAAAAGTATACAGCATAGACAAGACTACTCCCACAATTACGGCTTCTATCGTGGATGATAAGCCGCAGAATTCCATATACTACAAGGATGACCAGACTATTAAGGTTTCCATTACAGAGCGAAACTTTAACGGCGAGGATGTAGTATTTACCGTTAACGGCGAAAGCAAAAGTCTTGGCGGCTGGAAATCCGAAGGCGAGGGTGACAATACCGTTCATACTGCCGAATATACAATAACAGGAGACGGCGATTACAGCTATACCGTAGCCTATACAGATATGGCAGGCAACAGAGGAGAGATCTTCTCACAGCCTATGTTTGTAATCGATAAAACTCCTCCCGTGATGAAAACAAACTTCAATACCTTTGGCAAAACAGATAAAGAAAACTTCTTCGGACGCAGCAGCATAGGAAAAACAGCTGAAATAACCATAACAGAACATAACTTCTCGGCTGAGGCTGCAAATGTTACACTTTACAAAAAAGCCCCGGGAAGTGACCACAACACAAACGGTATGAGTAAAATATCTGCTTCTGACTGGACTCACGAAGGCGATGTACATACACTGAAAATTCCGTTTGAGGAGAATGACGACGGTGTATACTATATCAAGGTATCTCCACGCGACCTTGCTTCAAATCCCACAGAAGCACAGGAAACTGCCGTTTTTGAGATTGACTTCACAAATCCCGTTATCACCTCACGTAATGGCAATAACGCAGAAGATAAGTACGAAAACATTGAAATCTACAACGAAAAAACAGGTTTAACAGCTGATTTTATCCCGTCTGTTGCATTTGATGACAAAAACTTCGACCACCTTGAATACGAGCTTACTGTATACACACCTGAATACACAAATGCAAGAGAATTAGGCGAAATCGTCCCCGATACTGACGAAGGAAAGACAGAGGAAAAAGTTTATTCTCTTCCTGAATTCACAAAGGACGGCGTATACTCCGCTGATGTTGTAGCTGTGGATAAGGCAGGAAATAAAAGCACTCTCTGCAGAAACACATCTGTTCTTATGATGAATACCGATGTTCTTGCATATATCTCCAACAGCAGCAAATCAGCACAAACAGGTTGGTATTCACTGCAAAAAGACGAGAATACACCTATAAGCAAGCGTCCCGACTCTTTCAGTGACCTTAAAATTACTGTTTTTGCCCGTGAGGATTCTGATACGAGAATTATACTCAGAAATGCCAACGGCGAATCAAAGGATACAGGAATTACAGCTGAAAACTCCGATGATATGTACGGAATGGCTGTTTATAACTACATTCTTCCAAAGGAATACTTTATTGATAATTATCCCGACGGCACAAACGAGGATATTTATCTCTGGGCTGAAAACACTGCTGACGGTGAAACATCCCATACATCTCTCGGCTGGATAAGGCTTGACGCTCTTGCACCAGACTGTAATGTTCCCGATAATCTGAAAAGCTGGAAATCCTTTGCAGGCAGCACAAAGACCTTTACACTTTCTGGTATAAGCGAATCTCTGGATAAATCAAAGTGTATGGTATACGACAATGGCAATGCCGTTCCTGCTGAGAAAATTCAGTACTCCGATGAAAATCACAGCTTGTCCTATACTCTTGAAAAGGGCTGGCACGACCTCAGCTTCGTTCTCGTTGACGAGGCAGGCAACATCTTTACAGTTCAGGAGGTCTCCTCCGTACAGGTAGGATTGTTCTACTGCCTGTGGTTCAGAATTCTCCTGGGAGCTATAGGCACAGCTGGAATTGCAGCACTTGTTATCTTCCTTGTAAAGAAAAAATCAAAGAGATATTTATAATCACATAGTATCAATCCCCTGAGCTATAAGTTCAGGGGATTAATATTACATAAGCTTCTCAGGGCGCGCCGTATTAACCCCTGCAATGCCGCCTATCGCCCCCGATGCCGCAAGGAGCATCAACTTCATTGGTGAAGTAAACTCTCCGAATCTGAGGGATATAGCAAGAAGAATGAGGTATATTATACCGCCGCAGACTGCCCCCTCTGTCATACCATATCTGCGGCGGTATTTCCCGCAGATATAACCGCTGAAATATCCGCTGACAATAAGGCAAATGACTGTAAATATTCCTGTAAACATCATCGCGTTGAATACAAAACAGGAAATTGCTGAGCATACAGCACAGCAGATAAATCCGCATATCAAGCCAAATCCCACAGATACGGCAAACCCTGCTATAGTGCTGTCCCACAGCTTTTTTCTGTAACGTCCCATAACAAAAAACCTCCGCACAGTATCTTTTTAATACTATGCGGAGTATTTGTTTTTTATTCCTCGTTATCCTCGGACTTCTTGTTCTTTTTGGACTTTTTCTTGTCATCATCGTCGCTTACACCAGCTGCTGCAAGCTTTGTTTTAGCCTTCGCCTGAGCTTCTCTTGCGCGCTCTGTTGCAGTCACATTCTCAGCAATCGCCCACTTCTTAATGCGAAGCTTATGACGCTCTCCACCTGTTTCGATAACAACAGTATCATCGCCAACACGGAAAATCATACCAACAATACCGCCGCTGGTGATTATCTCATCGCCTACCTGTAAGCTGTTCTGCATATCCTTAGCTTCCTGCTCGCGCTTCTTCTGTGGTCTGATTGCCATAAAATAAAGAAGAACGAACATAATAACAAGAGGAATAACAAGCTGCATCATCATACTTCCGCCTGTAGGTGCCTGAGCTGCTGTATCGCTTGCAGCTGCGCCTTCACCCTCCGCAAAGGCTGTCATTGCCATTGTGCTTGCGGACATAACTGTTATAACAGCTGTCACAAATGCATATGCTAATTTTCTTTTCATAATTTTTTCTCCTTTCGCCTGTGTAGACTAACTTTTATTATTATACCATATATAGCGGAAAATTGCAATAGTTTTTTAGAAAAATATTGCACATTATACAATGTTATATATTGAAATTTATACATATTTATATATTGATTTTTTCAAATGCTTTTGTTATAATATAAGCATAAACATACAGATTATATTGACGAATGGGGTTGTTCTCTTGCAGACATAATAGAAAAAGAATATAATACCCCCATTGAGCAATATATTTTAAAGAATTACTCAGAATTAAATTCTCTAAACGCAATCCCTGACGATTTAAGGAGTGATATTTATGAAGAATAAAAAAATTATTACAGGTGTATCCGCGGTTCTCTTTGGCATTTCCTTATTAATTCCTTCTTTTGCTGCGTCAGCAGAAGAAACAGCACCGAAATACACTTTTGATGAACTGCTTACTATGTCAGATGAGGAAATATGTGCTATTTCAGATGAATACGCTGACTCATTTGCTTCCGCAGAAAATGCATATAGTTATTACACCTCACGACTCGGCACATTTACAACAATGCCTTTCCATATCACCTTTTATGAGGATAATTATACAGTATCTGATATGGATAAATTGATTGCAGATTTGCCTGTTCCCTCACAGCTTATAGAAAATGCAAGAAACTCTGGCACAGTTGAGAGTGAGGGTGCAGTATATACGGATTATATTATCAAATATTCATATCAGGATTACAACGGATATGATAAATATGATGTATTTACCCGTGCCTATACTGCTTTGAAAACTGATGATAACACCCGTACTATCATGACATCTGCTATTGCAGGAGGCGGAGGAGCTAATCCTGAATATACAGAACCTGCTGTAACAACAGAAGCAACTTTTTCTTCCGAAACTTCCACAGCCATAGAATTAACTACAGATACCACAACTACTACAATCGTATCAACAATGGCTATTGCTGCAGAGGAAGAAACGCAAGCACCTACAACAAAGGTTGAAACTACAAAAAAGCAGCAATCAACAACCACTGCAAAGCCTTCCCCTAATGATTCTCCTAAAACGGAAGATAAGGGTGTGCGTACCGCATTGAGCCTTGGTATTCTCGCTCTTGCATCTTTTATAACAGCAAAAAAACGTAAATAAATTCAAAAAGGAACCGTTAATAATGCGGTTCCTTTTTTGATTAACTTTTTCTGCATAAACTAAAGCCGCCCTTACGGACGGCTTAGATTATATATATAAATTAGTCAGCAAGCTTGATGATAGCCATCTCAGCAGCGTCGCCGCGGCGGGGACCGATCTTGATGATCTGTGTGTAACCACCGTTCTTCTCTGCATACTTGGGAGCAATCTCATCGAAAAGCTTCTTAGCAACAGCTTCCTTAGTAACGTAAGCCATTACCTGACGCTTGGAGTGCAGATCGTTGTTCTTACCGATAGTAATCATCTTCTCTGCAACAGCACGTACTTCCTTAGCTCTTGTAACGGTAGTTTCAATCTGACCGTTCTCGAGAAGGAAAGTTACCATGCCTCTGAGCATTGCCTTTCTGTGGTCAGATGTTCTGCCCAGCTTTCTTGTACCCGGCATGTATTTCACTCCTTTTCATTATAAGTGATAGTAATCCTGCCCTGCGGACAGGTTCGTTTATTATTCTTCCTCTGAGGAGAGGTCAAAGCCCAGTGACTGGAGCTTCTCCTTGACCTCGTCGAAGGACTTCTTTCCAAGGTTTCTTACCTTCATCATTTCTTCCTCAGACTTGTTGATGAGGTCATCTACTGTATTAATTCCAGCACGCTTGAGACAGTTGAATGAACGAACTGAAAGGTCGAGATCCTCAATAGTCATCTCAAGGATTTTCTCCTTGCCCTTTTCATCCTTTTCTACGAGGATTTCAGCAAGTCCTGCTTCCTCTGAAAGGTCGATGAAGAGCTTAAGATGCTCATTGAGCAGATTTGCAGCCTGTGAAAGAGCTTCCTTAGCGGAGATAGTACCATCAGTCCAAACCTCCATAGTAAGCTTGTCATAGTCCGTTACCTGTCCAAGACGTGTGTCCTCTACTGTGTAGTTCACCTTTAATACAGGGGTGTAGATACTGTCAACAGCGATAACGTCAACAGGAAGATTAACCTGCTTCTTGTTTCTCTCTGCGGAAACGTAGCCTCTGCCTCTGTCAATAGTGATCTCCATATAGAGCTTTGCGTCCTTGCCAAGAGTAGCAATATGCATACCCGGATCAAGAATATTCACCTCGGAGTCAGCCTTTATATCCCCTGCAGTAATCTCACATTCGCCCTCAGCCTCAACGTAAACAGTCTTTGGACCGTCACCGTAAAGCTTAGCAGTAAGACCTTTTATACTGAGGATAATTTCCGTAACGTCTTCCTTAACGCCCGGAATAGTTGACAACTCATGGTGTATGGTGCCATCTTTGCCCGAAAGCTTAACAGATGTAACCGCAACACCGGGAAGTGAGGAGAGCAGCACACGTCTGAGGCTGTTTCCAAGAGTTATACCATATCCACGCTCAAGCGGTGCTAAAACGAATTTGCCGTATTTGCCGTCACTTTTAAGCTCGACAATGTCGATATCCGGCTTGTTGATTTTTTCCAGCATAAAAACCCTCCTGTTTCGCAATTAAATTTACGAGTCTGTATATCTCAGCAATCAACTGATTACTTAGAATAAAGCTCGACGATGAGGTGTGTAGCAACCTCGTAGTCAATGTCCTCAGCTGAGGGAAGACGAGTTACAGTTGCACTGAAATCATCCTTCTTAGCGTCAAGCCATGTGGGAACGATTCTGTCCTTAGTTTCTTCAACTGTAGCCTTGAACTTCTCAGAAGTTCTATCCTTCTCCTTAAGAGCGATAACATCGCCAACCTTAACTCTGTAGGAAGGAATATTTACCTTTTTGCCGTTTACTGTGTAGTGGCTGTGAACAACGAGCTGTCTTGCTTCACGTCTTGTGAGAGCGAGGCCCATTCTGAACACAACACTGTCAAGTCTGGATTCGAGAACTGTGATAAGGTTATCACCAGCCTTACCCTCCATCTTTGAAGCGATCTCGAAATAGTGATAGAACTGCTTTTCGAGTACGCCGTAGATAAACTTCAGCTTCTGCTTTTCCTTAAGCTGAAGACCATATTCGGATATCTTCTTTCTGTTGTTAGCGTTCTTGAAACGGATAGACTCCTTCTTGGAAACACCGAGAACAGCAGGGCTGATGCCCAGATATCTGCACTTTTTAAGAATTGGTTCCTTCTGTACTGCCATTTAAAACACCTCCATTTGATTAGACACGTCTTCTTTTGGGAGGACGGCATCCGTTGTGGGGAATAGGAGTTACGTCCTTAATCATTCTTACTTCAAGACCAACTGTCTGAAGTGCTCTGATTGCTGCCTCACGACCTGCGCCGGGTCCCTTTACGTATACTTCAACGTACTTAAGACCGTGCTCCATAGCTGCCTTAGCAGCTGTCTCTGCAGCTGTCTGAGCTGCGAAAGGAGTGGACTTCTTGGAGCCTCTGAAACCGAGTTCTCCTGCGCTTGCCCAAGAAATAGCGTTACCCTGTGTATCAGTGATAGTAACGATTGTATTATTGAAAGTGGACTGAATATGAACTGCGCCGCTTTCGATATTTTTACGCTCTCTACGTCTTCTGATTGTAGAAACCTTTTTACCCTTCTGCTGTGCCAAAGCTCATAACCTCCTTACTTCTTCTTGTTAGCGATTGTCTTTACAGGACCCTTACGAGTTCTTGCGTTTGTCTTAGTTCTCTGTCCTCTTACGGGGAGACCCTTTCTGTGACGAACGCCTCTGTAGCACTGAATCTCAACAAGTCTCTTGATGTTAAGAGCAACTTCACGACGAAGATCACCCTCAACAGTGTAATTTGCATCGATATAGTCACGAAGCTTAGCTACGTCCTCCTCAGCGAGATCCTTAACTCTTACGTCAGGATTTACGCCTGTATTGTTGAGGATATCTGTAGCAGTCTGACGACCGATTCCGTAGATATAAGTGAGACCGATTTCGATTCTCTTATTCTTCGGAAGATCAACACCGGCTATTCTTGCCATATAATTACCTCCATTACTTAGCCCAGAGATTAACCCTGACGCTGCTTATGCTTCGGATTTTCGCAGATAACCATGATTCTGCCTTTACGTTTGATAACCTTGCACTTTTCGCAAATAGGTTTTACTGAAGGTCTGACTTTCATTGAAAATACCTCCTCTTTCTTACTTGACACGCCATGTTATACGACCCTTTGACAGATCGTAGGGTGACATTTCAAGTTTTACCTTGTCACCCGGCACTATTCTGATATAATTCATTCTGAGTTTGCCTGAAACGTGCGCGAGAACCTCGTGACCGTTTTCCAGCTGTACCTTGAACATTGCATTAGGGAGAGCGTCAGTAACAACGCCTTCAACCTCGATTACATCTTCCTTGGACATAGGATAACCTCCTTTACTCCTCACCGCCGAAGCTTTTCAGCAGCGTTCTGAGTTTTTTATCAGTTATATCTTTAATATCAATCATACTGTTTGTAAGGGATATATGCTTTATATTCTTACGCTTAGGTTTATCGAGCTTTCTGCTCTTTCCGTCTGCCATAAAGCAGTATTCTTTTTCAACAGCTGTCACAACAAAGAACCCGTCCTTATCGCGACCTGCCTTAGCCCTTACAACCGAGCCTATTTTAAGCTCCACAATAAATTCCCCCTATCGTCAGGGTGTGGTCAATATTACAGGACCATCAGGAGTTATTGCGATTGTATGCTCAAAATGAGCCGACAGCGAACCATTTTTCGTAACCACGGTCCATCCGTCATTGAGAGTTTTAACATCGTCGCCTCTGACGTTAATCATAGGCTCGATACATATTGTCATTCCCGATACCAGTCTTGGTCCCCTTCCGGGCTTACCCCAGTTCGGTACTTCGGGTGATTCGTGTACCTCTCTGCCGATGCCGTGGCCGCAGTAATTTCTTACGATCCCGTAGCCGCGTGAAGCACAATACTCTTCAACAGCATGAGAAATATCTCCGATTCTTGCCCCTGCCTTGGCCTGCGCAATTCCCTCATAGAGAGAAGCCTCAGTAACCTCAAGCAATGCTTTAGCTTCATCAGAAATTTTACCCACAGGGAAGGTCCAGCAGCTGTCTCCATTGAAGCCCTTGTACGATGCTCCAGTATCGATGCTTACGATATCCCCTTCCTTTAATCTGCGGTTAGCTTTCGGAATTCCGTGTATTACCTCATCATTTACAGAGATGCAGGCATTTGCGGGAAAACCGTATAAACCTTTAAAGCAGGATTTGCAGCCGTGTTTCGCGTAATACTCGCCCACCAGCTTATCAATGTCAAGGGTTGACATACCTGCTTTCAATCTTTCGCCCGCATACCATATTGCGCCGCAGGTAATTCTACCTGCTTCACGCATTATGGCTAATTCGGACTGTGATTTAATGGTAATGCTCATTACTCAACTCCTACAGCAGCAAGAGTGAGCTTAGAAGTATCAGCAACTTCCTCCTGACCCTCTACAGTAACAAGTTTACCCTGATTAGCGTAGTAGTCCTTGAGAGGAGCTGTCTTTTCGTGATATGTTGCAAGACGATCGAGAACAACCTCGGGCTGGTCATCCTTACGGATAACTGTAGCATCGCCGCACTTATCACAAACGCCCTCAACCTTTGAAGGCTTATATTCTATGTGGTATGAAGCACCGCAGCCCTGGCAAACGCGTCTGCCTGAAACTCTCTGCTTGATTGTTTCATCAGCTACGTTGATTTCAACCACCTTGTCAATTTTTACGCCCATAGCGTCAAGAGCCTCAGCCTGAGGAACTGTTCTTGGGAAGCCGTCAAGAATGAAGCCTTCCTTGCAGTCGTCCTCAGCAATACGCTCTTTAAGGATACCGATTACGATATCATCGGATACCAGCGCGCCTGCGTCCATAGCAGCCTTTGCCTTGAGTCCGTACTCTGTGCCGTTCTTAGCAGCCTCACGAAGAATATTTCCTGTAGAAATCTGGGGAATGTTGAGAGCCTCGGAAACTACCTCAGCCTGTGTTCCCTTACCTGCGCCTGGTGCGCCTAAAAAGATAAGATTCATTTTATATCCTCCTTAACTCTTATGAAAGGAATCCCTTATGGTGTCTCATCATAAGATGTGATTCAAGTGTACGTGTTGTTTCAAGAGCAACGCTTACTGCGATAAGAAGTGTTGTACCTCCCATTGAGAGAGACTGGAGCTTTTCGTCTGCCATAGCGAAGAAAATCGGGATAACAGCGATAATTCCGAGGAATATAGCTCCAACCAGAGCAATCTTGGAAAGAATTCTCTGGATGTAGTCAGAAGTGGGTTTACCAGGTCTGATACCGGGAATACCACCGTTTGACTGACGAAGATTGTTTGCAATTTCAGTAGGATTGTACTGAAGTGAAACATAGAAATAGTTGAATGCAATAATCAGTATGAAATAGAGTACTGCATATGTCCAGCTTCTTGTTGAGAAGAAGTTGCAGAAGTGATAGTAGAAGCCCTCAGCCTTTGTAGGCTGACCTGCGAAGAGCTGAATTGTCTGAGGAAGTGACATAAACGACATAGCGAAGATGATAGGCATAACACCGCTCATCATAACCTTTATCGGAATATGTGTCTTCTGTCCGCCGTACTGCTTTCTGCCTACTACGCGCTTAGCGTACTGGATTGGAATACGTCTTTCAGCCTCATTCATCAGAACGATGAATGCGAATTCAAGAATAATGAATACTAAGTAGCCAAGAGCTACAAAGAGATACTTAGCAGGTTCTTCCTGAACAAGACGGATGAGTGTTCCTGCGTCGGTGGGGAATCTTGCAGCGATACCTGCGAAGAGTATCATAGATACGCCGTTTCCAAGACCCTTTTCGCTTATTCTGTTACCCATCCATACAACGAATGATGAACCAGCAACAAAGCAAGCAATGATTACGATTGCTGCAAACCACATCTCCCAGCCGCTGTCATACTTTACAGCGTGAAGAGTTCCGCCGTTACCATCATCAACATTCATTTTCTTGAGTGTGAGATAATAAGCATAACCCATAAATACTGAGAGTGCAAGTGCAACACCTGCTGTAATCTTATTTATCTTCTTACGTCCTTCTTCACCCTCGTCCTTGAGTCTTTCAAGGGGAGGCAGCGCATATGTCAGCAGCTGTATAATAATGGACGCGTTGATATAAGGTGTGATTGAAAGTGAGAACAGTGTTGCCTGTGATAAAGCACCACCGGTGATTATATTCAGATATTCGAGGAAGTTACCGCCAGTAGCATTGTTATCCATCCATAAACCAACAACGTCAGTATTGAGGTATGGAACAGCAATAGCGCTTCCGAATCTGAAAATAACAATCATGAGTAATGTATAAAGAAGCTTCTTACGGATTTCCGGTACGCTCCAAGCACGTTTCAGAGTCTGAAACACATTACATCACCTCAGTCTTTCCGCCTGCCTTTTCAATTTTCTCTACAGCGCTCTGAGAGAATTTTGCAGCTTTAACAGTAAGCTGAGCTGTAAGCTCTCCGTTTCCGAGAACCTTAACGCCATCAAGCTCCTTCTTAATAAGACCTGCAGCCTTGAGAAGCTCTGCGTCTACAACTGTACCGTTCTCGAACTTGTTAAGATCGGATACATTAATGATAGCGTACTTTGTAGCGAAAATGTTGTTGAAACCTCTCTTAGGAATACGTCTTGCGAGAGGCATCTGTCCGCCTTCAAAGCCAATTCTTACGCCGCCGCCTGAACGAGCGTTCTGTCCCTTGTGGCCCTTACCAGCAGTCTTGCCGTTACCTGAGCCGTGACCTCTACCTACACGCTTTACAGCCTTGTTGGAATCGGGTGCGGGAGTTAATTCGTGAATTCTCATTGTGTTTGCACCTCCTTGTTTACGCTTCAGTAACCTCGATGAGGTGTGAAATCTTCTTGATTTTGCCCTGTGTCTGAGCATTGTCGGGCTGAACGGTCACATCGCCGATCTTCTTAAGACCGAGTGCCTTAGCAGTAGCGATCTGATCCTTCTTGCAGCTGATGAGGCTCTTAACGAGCTTGATATTCTTAGCCATTGTCAATGCCTCCTTAACCTAAAATTTCCTTAACGGACTTGCCTCTCTTAGCAGCTACTTCCTTAGCAGATGTACAAGCCTTAAGACCGTTAATTGTAGCTCTAACTACATTGCAGGGATTGTTGGAACGGAGAGACTTTGTTCTGATGTCCTTGATACCTGCAACTTCGATTACTGCACGAACAGGGCCGCCGGCGATAACACCAGTACCGGGTGCAGCGGGCTTCATAAGAACTCTGCCTGCACCGAATGCACCAACGATCTCGTGGGGAATTGTTGTACCCTTAAGAGAAATCTTGCAGAGATTCTTCTTAGCGTCCTCGATACCCTTACGGATAGCATCTGGAACTTCGCCTGACTTACCGAGACCAAAGCCTACAGTACCGTTTCCGTCACCAACAACTACGAGAGCTGAGAACTTCATGATACGACCGCCCTTAACTGTCTTGGAAACTCTGTTGATAGCAACAACTTTTTCCTGCAGCTCAGGAGCCTGTGTTTCAATATTAGCCATTGTTTAACCTCCCTCTTAGAACTGTAATCCGTTTTCACGGGCACCCTCGGCGAGTTCCTTAACTCTTCCGTGGTAGAGGTAGCCGCCTCTGTCGAATACAACTTCAGTGATACCCTTTGCAGCGGCATTCTTTGCGATCATTTCGCCGACCTTGCGAGCACCTTCAATGTTGCCGCCGTTGCCCTCAAAGCCCTTATCCATACTGGATGCAGAAGCAAGAGTAACTCCGTTTACGTCGTCAATGATCTGAGCATAAATGTGCTTAGAAGAACGGAATACATTGAGACGGGGACACTCAGGAGTACCGGAAATCTTATAACGAACTCTGCGGTGTCTCTTTAATCTTGCCTTATTGCTGTCAAATTTCTTTATCATAGCAATTTGCTCCTTTTAATTACTTCTTGCCCTTACCGGCCTTACCTTCCTTGCGGATGATACGCTCGCCGGCATATCTGATTCCCTTGCCCTTGTAAGGCTCAGGTGGACGCTTCTCACGGATTTCAGCTGCTACCTGACCAACAGCCTGCTTATCGATACCGCTAACAACAATCTTGTTAGGTGCAGGAACATCAAGCTTGATTGTATCTGTTTCCTCAAATACTACAGGATGTGAGAATCCGAGGTTGAGATTTACCTGCTTGCCTGTCTTAGCGGCACGGTAGCCGACACCTTCGATTTCGAGTGTCTTAGAATATCCGTTTGTTACACCCTCAACCATATTAGCGATGAGAGTTCTTGTAAGACCGTGAAGTGAACGATTTGTCTTTTCGTCATTAGGTCTTGTTACTGTAATAACGCCAGGCTCAACATTGATTGTAAGCGCTGTGCTGAACTGTTTTGTAAGTTCGCCCTTAGGTCCCTTAACAGTAATGCAGTTATTGTCGTTCTTAACCTCTACACCTGCGGGAACTGCAATAGGCATTTTGCCGATTCTTGACATAACCTTGCTCCTCCTTACCAGATGTATGCGAGTACTTCGCCGCCGACATTAAGCTCACGAGCCTTCTTGTCTGTAACGATACCCTTAGATGTTGAAACGATTGCAATACCAAGTCCCTTTCTTACCTTGGGCATATCTGCGCAGCTTGAGTAAATACGCAGACCGGGCTTGGAAACTCTTCTGAGTCCTGTGATAACAGGTGATCTGTTGTCACCGTATTTAAGCGTGATTCTGATAACACCCTGCTTACCGTCCTCAATTACCTGAAAGCCCTTTACATAACCCTCGTCAACGAGAATCTGTGTGATAGCCTTCTTAACATTTGAAGCGGGAACGTCAACTGTGGCGTGCTTTGCAGTATTCGCATTACGAATTCTTGTTAAAAGATCAGCGATTGTATCTGTGATTTGCATTCAGATGACCTCCTTTTCGTATTTTACCAGCTTGCCTTCTTTACGCCGGGAATCTGTCCGTCGTGAGCAAGCTCTCTGAAGCATACACGGCAAATGCCGAATTTTCTGAGATAAGCGTGCGGTCTTCCGCAGATCTTACATCTGTTGTATGCTCTTGTGGAATACTTGGGAGTCTTCTGCTGCTTATTGATCATTGCCTTTTTAGCCATTTTTCTTCCTCCCTGATTACTTGATGAACGGAGCTCCGAGGAGTGAGAGAAGCTCTCTACCCTCTTCGTCGGTATTAGCTGTAGTGATAAAGTTGATATCCATACCTCTTACCTTGTCGATCTTGTCATACTCGATCTCAGGGAAAATGAGCTGCTCCTTGATACCTGTAGAGTAGTTTCCTCTACCGTCGAAGGAGTTTGCGCTGATACCTCTGAAGTCACGTACACGGGGGAACGCAACATTGAAGAGCTTATCAACAAACTCATACATCTTCTCGCCTCTGAGAGTTACCTTTACACCGATAGGCATACCCTCACGGAGCTTGAAGTTAGCTACGGATTTCTTAGCTCTGCATACTACAGGCTTCTGACCTGTAATAGCAGCGATATCTGTCATGATAGCGTCGATAACCTTTGCGTTATCCTTAGCCTCGCCTGCACCAACGTTGATAACAACCTTGTCAAGCTTAGGAATCTGCATAACGCTCTTGTATCCGAACTTCTTCATAAGTGCGGGAGCAACGTCGCTAACATAAAAATCTTTTAATCTTGCCATTGTCGTTTCTCCTTTACATTATTCAAAAGACTTGCCACACTTCTTGCAAACGCGGAGCTTCTTATCTCCCTCAAATGTGTGACCAATTCTTGTGGGCTTGCCGCACTTGGGGCATACCAGCTGTACCTTTGAAGCGTACACGGGAGCCTCAGTCTTTACAATGCCGCCCTGCTGACCCATTCTTGTGGGTTTTACGTGCTTTGTGATAACGTTGATACCCTCAACGATTACCTTGCCCTCCTTGGGGCTTACTTCTGCAACTTTACCGGTCTTTCTGTCGCCGTTCTTATCGTACTTATCCTCGTACTTACCTGTAAGCAGGATAACGGTGTCACCGGTTTTTACGTGAACTTTACTCATATCTTGTGACACCTCCGATTAAAGAACCTCGGGAGCAAGGCTGAGGATCTTTGTGTATTCCTTTTCACGAAGCTCCTTAGCAACAGGTCCGAAAATACGGGTACCCTTGGGGTTCTTGTCTTCCTTAATAATAACAGCAGCGTTCTCATCGAAACGGATATATGTTCCGTCTTCTCTTCTGAGACCCTTTGCTGAACGAACGATAACTGCCTTAACAACGTCGCCCTTCTTTACAACGCCTCCGGGTGTTGCTTTCTTTACGGAAGCAACTACAACGTCACCGATATTTGCATATCTGCGGCGTGTACCACCCAGAACTCTGATACACATAAGCTCCTTAGCGCCAGTGTTATCAGCGACTTTAAGATAAGTCTGCATCTGAATCACAGCGAGTTCCTCCTTTCAAGCTTTAAGCTTATAACAAATTACTTAGCCTTCTCAATGATGTTGGTTACACGCCATCTCTTGTCCTTGGAAAGCGGACGTGTTTCCATAATCTCAACTCTGTCACCAATTCTGCACTCGTTGTTCTCGTCGTGTGCCTTGAACTTAACAGTGTTCTTGATGATTTTCTTATAAAGCGGGTGTTTAACGTTATCAACGATAGCAACTACGACGGTCTTATCCATCTTATCGCTTACAACCTTACCTACTCTTGTTTTTCTAAGGTTTCTCTCAGTAGACATTAGCTAAATCCTCCCTTTCTTACTG
>JAZSEJ010000015.1:0-31059 GCA_045531615.1 Ruminococcus sp. | reverse complement strand
GTTGCTGAAACAGTGGAACTGACCTACGCAGGACAGGAAATCGAGGTGAGAGATACAGTGAATCAGGAATTTATCAATGACTATCAGGAGGTAGAGATTACCCTCTCCAAGTTTATGGAGTACGATGAGCTTTTCGGAATCAGTAATAACGATGAGTACCTTTCTGTACGCTTCGGACTGTTTGCAGATGAAGTCATCACAGCAGCTGACGGCACATCTATCCCCGAAAATGGTATGATTGCAGAGGTATCTCTCGGCGAGAATATGACTGCTAAATTCGATGCACAGCTTCCATTCGGTCGCTACTATGTGCAGGAAATCGCAACTGACGAACACTATATGCTTAACGGCGAGAAGTATCTCGTGAATTTTGAGTATATGGGACAGGAGATGACCACGGTCAGCATCGACTGCGGCACCTTTGAAAACCACCTCAAGCGTGGTAATGCCAACGGCTATAAGGTGAACGAGGACGATGAACCCCTTGCAAATGCAGTGTTCGGACTTTTTGCAACAGATACCAATGTGTTCACAGCCAATACTGCCATCAAGACTGCCATCTCCGATGAAACAGGCTATTTCGAGTTCACAGAAATCCCTTATGGTGAGTATGTAATCTGTGAAATTCAGGCTCCCGACGGATATATTCTTTCCAATGAGCAGTTCCCTGTGGTAATCAGTGAGAACGGCGATACTGTGGAAATCACAGCTGAAAACGAGGCAATCACAGTAGAAATCAGCAAGCAGGATATTTATGGTGAGGAGCTTGCAGGTGCAGAAATGCAGCTTATTGACTCTGAGGGCAATGTTGTGGATGAATGGATTTCTGACGGTACAAACCATATCGTAACTGAGCTTCCTGTTGACAAGTATGTGCTTAAGGAAATCGCAGCTCCCGACGGATATATTATTGCAACAGATATCTCCTTTGAGGTATTTGAGGATGGTTCTGTCAAGGTTGAGAATGTAGAAGCAACAGCAACTACAGAGGACGGACATCCTCTCGTCGTAATGGTGGATGATACAACCAAGGTAGAAATTAGCAAGCTGGACATCACCAATGATGAGGAACTTGTTGGTGCAACACTTCAGATTATCGACGAGAACGGCACAGTTATTGAAGAATGGGTGTCCTATGAGCATCCTCATTTTATTGAGGCACAGCTTATCGCAGGCAAGACCTATACGCTCAAGGAAACCATTGCTCCCGATGGCTATACCATCGCAAACTCCATTGATTTCACGATTAATGCAGACGGTACTATCACACCTGTTGTGATGTACGATGAACCTGTTCCCGACACCCCCGACATTCCTACAGGCGATACCACAAGCAGACTGCCCGAAATTCTGATGATTGCGGCAGGTCTTGTAATGATTCTCATTGCAGGCATGAGCAGAAAGAAAGAGGACACTGCTGACGATTATGCAGCACTTTGTCCCGATTTTATTGAAAGCGAGGAGGAATAACGTATGAAAAAGAAAACCATTCGCATTCTGGCGGTTGCTTCGGCAGCCGCTCTCCTTTTGGGAGGAGCATATCTGCTCACAAGAAATGACATTGCACAGAAAATTGCAGAGAATGATCTGACACCATATATGCCGTCTGTGATTACGAGGGATGCTCTGGCATATACACCGACAGAGTCTGTAACAACCACAGACACAAGCACTTCTGACACAACATCTGAGGAAGGTACGACAACTTCTGCAACATTGGAAATTGTTCCAAGTGTGCAGAAAAATGTTCTGTCACCTGAAATCTGTGAAGAACTGAAAGAACAGGCACAGGAACTGCAGGAAACCTATCCCGATGCCATCGGCTGGATTTATATTCCCAACACAAACATCAACTACCCGATTATGCAGGGTGAGGACAATGATTTCTTTCTTACCCACGGCACAGACGGACGCAGTCTGAAATGCGGATGTATTGAGCTTGATTACCGCTGTGAAAGCAGATTTCAGAATAACTTCAACATCCTATATGGACACAACATGAAGAACGGCAGTATGTTTGCCAATGTGTGCAGATTCAAGGAAAAAGCATACTATGACAGCCATCCCTACGGTTGGGTGTATACCTCTGACGCTGTGTACAGACTGGACTTTTTCTCTGTGGCTGTGACGGATTGGCATGATGAAATCTACAATGGTTTTCGCAGCCTTGACGAATGGACGCCGCATCTGAAGGAGATTTCCCGAATCTATGAGGATGTGGAACTTACCGAACAGGACAGGCTGGTATTGCTTTCAACCTGTTCCTATGAATTTAAAAATGCCAGAACTGTGCTGACAGGCAGACTGGTGGAAATGGAGGGTGATGTGAATGAATAAGCTCACAAAGATCAAAAACAAGGTCATTGCGACAGTCATCAGCTCTATGGCTGTTGCCAATATGATGGCAATGACTGCCTACGCAGAGGGTGATGTTTCGGGTGCAATCCAGTCCACGTGGAACGATGCAAAGTCGCAGATTAAGTCCATTGTAAACAACGTTGTATTCCCAGTACTGGATGTCGTACTCGTAATTTTGCTGTTCGTAAAGATAAGTACGCTGTATATGGAGTATCGCAAGCACGGACAGTTTGAGTGGACACCGGTGGCAATCATCTTCGGATGTCTGCTGTTTACGCTGACGGCACCTCTTTATATTTGGAACGTCGTTGGCTTATAAGCTGAAAGCCCGATTTTCGGGCTTTACATAGTAAAATTATAACAAAAGAAATGTAATTCGCTCGACCTGCAATCTTTCGTCACGATATTGACATTTAACGGAAGATATGATATAATAAGGGAAATAAAATATCGATATAAGAAGATACGGTTTGAAAAGTTGTTAGCTGAGTAGATGAAAAAGGGAATCAGGTTTGAATCCTGAACAACCGCCATTACTGTATTTGACAAGAGAAAGCAAAATTGCCATTGGGATATACTGTCCTGAGAAGGATTGCTTTTACTGTGATTATTTCACAGCATCATAAGTCAGGAAACCTGCCGTATCTTTTTAGGTTCAACACAACTTTGGTGAGAAGAGTGCAACCGATTTGTCGCCGTGCAGCGGCTTTGGTTATATTCTTTTTTATGCCAGAGTCTTTTTTGTGTGCGTCCATAAATCAGTTGTACTCTTTTGACCGTTGGTTGAAAGGGTATTTTTTATTGTTGCAGAGGAGGGATGATAAGTGACACCAGATGAGAAAAAGTCCTTGGCGGAAGAACTTTTGCGTCAAAAGTACAAGGAATTGGGAAGACTTCCACAGAAAGAGGATTTCGATGACTCAACAAGGTCACGAATCAAAGCCTTTCTCGGTCCGTGGCCAAGAGCATTGGAGGCTGCAGGTCTGAAAGAAGTAAAAATTAAACCGAAGAAATCCCATAAGCGAAAGCGGAAGAATTCCAGTAAGAAAAATTGCCTTGTACCTCATCAGAATGCTGAAAATACGAATACATCTGCTGATAATGGATGTATTCTACAAAATGAAAAAGGAGAATGATATGATAGGTAAAAGAATTACAAGTGCGTTTCTTGCTCTCACAACAATGGTGACTGCGATTCCATTTACAGCAACAGCTGCTGAAAGCAACAACGTGTACATTTCAATCAGCTATGACGGACAGTTCATAAACGGAAAAGAAGGAAACGCTGTTGCGTATTCAGCTGTATCGCTGGATGACCTTGCCGCTATTGACCTTGACACATATGGTCTTGGCGATTATAAATACGACAAGGATGGCGACGGCACGCCCGATACTACAGCACTTCACCTCTATATCTACACACAGGAAAATATCATCGGCAATGACTGGTCCGATGTAAATGTTACGGGAAGTGCAGGCAGTATCTTCTTCGAAAGCGGTCTTTTCGGATTTGAGGACTGCAATCTCAATTATTTTTACAACGGTATTTATCCCGAAGTTGACGGCTGGGGCGTAACTGCCGACCAGATTGTTCTGTCAGAGGGAGATTTCTTCGATATTGCAGGTTACACAAGCTGGTCATTTTACAGCGATTCAGCCACAGGATTCCATTATTTTGCAGATGAAAACGGAGAAATTACTCACAACTATTCCGCAGAAAGCGGCAAGGAAACCACTTTCAGACTTGTCCGTTCCTATTCTGCAATGGGTTCAGAAGCGGCTTTGCTTGATGAATCGGGATATACAGTTTACTACGGAACAAGCATAGGCAATGCCGCAGGAAGTGTTACAACTGACAGCAATGGCGTGGGTAATGTGACATTTCTTTCCGGCGGCACATGGTATCTCTGGTGTGACGGTGCTTTCGGCGCAGAAAACAGTAAGGATATTGTATCATCACCTGCAAGTGCAGTTGTAGACGTTAAAGAATCCGCTGTAAAACGTCAGCCACAGGATGTAAGTGCTGTTCTGAATGCAACAATGGCAAAGCTTGCTGATACAGTAACAGAGCCTGCTTTCGGTACAAATGCAGGAGAATGGACAATTCTCAGCCTTGCAAGAGGCGGTTATTTTGAAAAGGATAACGCTTATTTCAATGACTATTACGACAGAATTGTTACGACTGTAAACGAAAAAGCCGCATCAGTTTCACTTGCAAACGGTGCACTTCACAAATCAAAGTCCACAGATAATTCACGTCTTATCATCGCACTTTCTTCTATCGGTAAGGACGCAACATCGGTAGGCGACTGGAATCTCATTACACCTTACGAAGATTTCAGCTGGATTAAAAAGCAGGGACTTAACGGAACTGTTTTCGCTCTCATTGCTCTCGATACAAACAACTATCAGACTGTTGATACAACAATCCGTCAGCAATGTATTGATGATATTTTAAGCAGACAGCTTTCTGACGGAGGCTGGGCATTAAGCGGAAGTGTTTCCGATCCCGATGTAACATCAATGGCACTTCAGGCTCTTTATCCTTACAGAGATCAGGCTGAAGTATCAGCGGCAGCTGAAAAGGCATTAACTTGCCTTTCTGATGTTCAGAATGAGGACGGCGGATATTCTTCTTTCGGAGATGCAAACTGCGAAAGTTCTGCACAGGTTATTATTGCGGCAACAACATGGGGAATTAATCCCGATACAGACAGCAGATTTGTGAAGAACAACAAATCTGTTGTAGATGCTTTGCTTACTCATTATATCGAAGATGAAGCCGCATTCAAGCACGTTGCGGCAGGCAGTGCAAACGGTATGGCAACCGATCAGGCTTGTTATGCTCTTGCAGCATATAACCGCTTTATGAATGGCAAAACAGCCCTTTATGATATGTCTGACGTTGAATTTGACGCTGCTGAAAGCGAAGTAGTTGCAGGAAAGCCTGTCGCTATTCTTGGCGTTCCGTCAGAGATTTCTGACAAGTCAGGTGAAAACTTCAATGCTACAATCAGTATTGACCAATGGGATAATACAGCAGGCTATAAACTTGTTGACTTTGTTATGAATGTTCCCGCAGGTTTAAGCGTATCTTCCGTAACAGCTGGAAATCGCCTTGACGGCGGTGAGGTAAGCTATCACCTTGAAGCAGAAACAGGAAAGCTTCGTGTGGTATATTTTGACGCTAACAACAACAGCGATATTACTGTAAGCGGAACAGAGTTTCCTGCACAGCTTTTCACAATCGAATTCACCGTTGATAAGGTAAATGCAGGCGACAAGCTTGATGTATCTGTGGGTGGAATGTCAATCAAGCTCAATTCTGATTCTGCTGATGAAAAGTCAATGATTATTGTAGATACCACAGAAACTACAGGCGTAATTGATGTTGTCAAGGGCGTATCCTATAGTGCAGTTTGTCTTTACATCGGTGATGATATTGACCTTATCCCCTCAACAAAGAAAGCTGTTGCCGTTGCAGCAGTAGGCTATGACAAAATCGGAAAGCTTGCATACAATGACGGCACTAACAAGTATGAGTTCAGATACAGTTCCGAAATTTCTGAGAAAACAGGAATTATGACATATGTATGCCTTGTTGACGCAGGAATTGATATGACAGAATTTGCAGACAGCGCAAACTTTACATACACAACAGAAACACCTGCTGATATTACTTTTGGTGATGTAAACAACGACGGTATTATCAACGCACAGGATGCTCTCGGTGCTGTTGATACATGGCTCCGCAAGACAGATGCACCTGAGGACGATGAAATCCTTGCACTTAACGTAAACAGCGACAGCCGAATTAATACATTTGATGCACTTGGTATTGTTGAAGCTTATGTAAATGACAGCGAATATATGATTATCACAAAGGCATCTGCTTTAAGCACGAACAAGTAATATAGAGGTTACAATATAAGGGTGGGGGTGATTTATCGCTCCCATTCCCTTTATAAAGGAGCATTTATGAGTGAAGAAAAGAAAAAATCAAAGTCAAGGAAATGGATTATAATTATATTGGGAATTATATTGCTTATCATAATTTTACTGCTTTTCACACGCTGTAATCAAACCATAAATAAAATCCCGACGCTTACAATAGAAACTCCCCAGAAAATCAGTACAGACACGGAAGAAATCTCCCTTGATGTAACAATTTCAGATTTTGGTGACGCACTTTATCCTGCGGCAAGTATGAGTATAGCCTTTGACCCTGCGTATCTTGAATTTATCGGTCTTGGAGAAGGGAATGTATTTGTACTCAACGAAGATGAAAACGTAACGAAAAAGCTTCCCGAGTGGGGCTGTAATCCGTCCCAATGCAATAAATCGGGAAAAATCAATATTATGTATCTTGATACAACGGCAGGCAAAAACGCTTTCACCAAGTCATTACTTAAAGAAAACGACAATGTTGTACTGCGGTTGAAATTCCGACTGCGTGGAAGTGCGTCAACAGGAGATGTGTACGACCTTGTATTTGAGGACTCTGTTTTTGCGGCATCGGACGAAAACGAAAGTCTTGCAATGGCTCGTGATACATTGAAAGTCAGAAACAGTAAAATAGTTGTGGGATGATGAATATGAAACGAATTTTCAGCCTTATTTTAACAATTGCTCTTGCGTTCTGTTTTACTTCCTGTAAGGGAAATTATGCACAAACAGATCTCAATGAGCCTATGACAATCCCCGAAAGCGGAATCATAGTAAAGAAAATTCTTGATGAGATAAAAAAAGAAAATGCCATTGCTGTCTTTGAGGGAAATTCAAACTCTATTCATTACGAATGGACAATTTTCGGCAGCGATATAAAGAATACAAGAGATATAAATTTATCCGTTGAACTTTCAGAAACCGAAAACGGAATAAAAACCGTAATGAATGAAACAGAAGATTTCGGCTTTCCGTTGCTTCTTTCAATTAATTTAAATGAAAAGTGGTCAGAGCAAAATGCCGCCGCAAACAAGGACGGAAAAGCGGTATTTTCAGTTTCCGTTACAGGCAGCAAAACAACTATACTGAATATTCCCATTGATAAAATCGTAAGTGAATTTACAATTGAACCTGTTGCAGATTCATACAGCGGTGAACAGCTTCAAACAGAAAAAGTTTATACCGAAGAAGATATCATACAAGCTGAAACTACAACATCAGTCAGCCGTGATGAATATCTGTCGGGAGTCAGCAACAACGATAACCGCATATATTCTGACGGAAATGCAACTGAACAGGATAAATACAAAACAGACCCTGTTCCAGAAGGAAAGCCCATGCCCGTTGAGCCCGAAAATCAGGAAATTAACAGCGACAAAGCGTTCACCTGCACATTCTCCATTGAGTGTTCAACAATACTGAACAATCTGAGTGACCTTGAAGCCGACAAAAGAGAGCTTGTCCCCTCAAATGGAATTATTCTTTCCCCAACGGATGTTACATTCTATGACGGAGAATCTGTGTTTGATGTGCTTCAGCGAGTGTGCAAAGAAAATAATATTCATATGGAGGCTTCGTGGACACCTGTGTATAATAGTGCCTATGTTGAGGGGATCAACAATCTTTATGAATTTGACTGCGGAAATCTTTCTGGGTGGATGTATTGTGTGGACGGCTGGTACCCAAACTACGGCTGTTCAAGATATCAGCTGAAAGACGGTGAAACAGTTGAATTCAGATACACCTGTGACCTGGGCAAAGATGTCAGCTGTGATTGGATGGGATAACTATGCGTGATACTTTTCGTGATTTTCACCCTTTTGTGAATTTTCTGTACTTTTTTCTTGTAATATCGTTTTCATTCTGCCTTATACATCCCCTTGCACAGGTAATATCGCTTATATGTGCGGTTATATATTGCATCAGCACGGAGGGCAGAAAAAGTATTATGTTCATACTAAAATTTTGTCTGCCGTCAGTACTTGTCACATTATTTATCAATCCTGCGTTCAACCACGAGGGACAGACTGTTCTGACATATTTCAGCAACGGAAATCCTCTTACCCTTGAAAGTATTCTGTACGGAATTTCATCAGGAGTAATGCTTATAACGATACTTCTGTGGTTTGTATCGTTCAATCGTGTAATGACATCGGACAAATTCATCTATCTTTTTGGAAAAATAATTCCGTCGCTTTCACTGGTGCTGAGTATGTCCCTGCGTTTTATACCAAAATTCAAAGCACATATGTCCTCCGTTGCTGAATCACAGCGGAGCATCGGCAGAGACGTATTAAGCGGCAGTTTTCCTTCACGGACGAAAACTGCCATTACAATTCTATCGGCATCTGTTACATGGGCGCTTGAAAACGCAATTGAAACAGCCGACAGTATGAAAAGCCGTGGATACGGATTAAAAGGACGGACAGCATTTTCTATATACAGATTTGAAGAACGTGATGTATATGCAGTCATATGGTTCGGATTTGGCGGATTATTTCTTCTTGCAGGAAATATCCTATCAGCATTCGGCTTCCGTTATTTCCCGAATATCCGCTATGCCGCCTTTGATGTGACAACAATACCATTTTATTTTGTCTATTTGGGAATGTGTATCACACCGTTCTTAATAAATGTAAAGGAGGAGCTGAAATGGAAAGCCTTGTATTCAAAAATGTGAGATTTGCATATCCACAGGAAGAAAACAATGCTCTGAATGATGTTTCCATTGAAATCACACAGGGCGAATTTGTCATAATCTGCGGTTCATCAGGTTGTGGAAAATCCACGCTTCTGCGGCATATGAAATCCTGTCTGACTCCTCACGGTAAATTCAGCGGTGAAGTATTTTTCAACGATAAACTGCTGAAAGATATTGACGAACGAACACAGTCACAGGAAATTGGATTCGTGCTGCAATCTCCCGAAAATCAGATAGTTACGGATAAGGTATGGCACGAGCTTGCATTCGGATTGGAAAGCCTTGGATATGATATCCCTGTTATCAGACGGCGTGTTGCGGAAACTGCCGCATTTTTCGGGATTGAAGCGTTGTTCTACAAAAATACGGCAGAACTGTCGGGCGGACAGAAACAGCTTTTAAGCCTTGCGACAGTGGTAGCAATGGAGCCTGAAATCCTTGTTCTTGACGAGCCGACAGCTCAGCTTGACCCCATAGCCGCAGTTGATTTTCTTAATCTGCTTGGCAGAATAAACCGTGAACTCGGCATAACGATAATCCTCACGGAGCATCGTCTTGAAGAAGCGTTTCCCTTTGCCACAAGAATTGTAGTAATGGAAAAAGGACGAATTATATGCGATGATACTCCCGAAAATGTGGGGATGGCTTTAAAGGGTAAAAACAGCGGAATGTTTCTTGCAATGCCAACCGCAATGAGAGTGTGGGCAGGTATTGAAACAAAATTGCCCTGTCCTGTGACAGTCCGTGACGGAAGTCATTTTCTTGCGGAGAGGAATAAAGAACAGGAACTTCTTCCGCTTTACAAAGCTGATGAATATATAATTGATGAAGAAATTATCCTTGAATGTGATGAAGTGTTTTTCAGATATGACAAGGAACTTCCTGATATTCTGAAAGGCTTTTCGATTAAGCTTCATAAAGGCGAATTCTATGCGATACTTGGCGGTAATGGTGCAGGCAAATCAACGGCATTGAAAGTTCTTGCAGGAATTCAGAAAGCATACAGAGGAACGGTAAGAGCAGTCGGCAAAATCGGAATGTTACCGCAGAATCCGCAGACGCTTTTTGTGAAAAAGACAGTCAGAGAGGAGTTATATGACGCTTTCGGCAGAACAAAAATCTCATCTGATAAGAAAGAGCGACTTATGTCGTGGACTGTGTCAACTTGTGAGCTTACAGATTTACTCGATCGCCACCCCTATGATTTATCAGGTGGGGAACAGCAGAGAGCCGCACTTGCAAAGGTTTTGCTGACTTCTCCCGATATTCTTCTGCTTGACGAGCCAACAAAAGGATTGGACGCTGAATTTAAGGTTCATTTTGCCGGAATTATAAAAAAGCTGACTGCAAGCGGTATATCTGTGCTTATGGTAAGCCATGATGTTTCATTTTGTGCTGAATATACCACATATTGCGGAATGTTCTTTGACGGTAATATTGTGGCTGAGGGTACGCCGAGGGGATTTTTTTCGGGGAACAGCTTTTATACAACTACTGCAAACAGAATGGCGAGAAATCATATTCCTGACGCTGTTACTGTAAACGATATTATCCTTTGCTGCTGCGGAACAACGATTGAAACTACCAGCGTTTCAGAAAAATTACAGCCTTTGCCTGAAAGAACAGTAAAAAACACAAATTCAAAGCCGATTTTTTTGCCATTATGGAGAAAAGTTATTGCTGTGATTTCAGCCTTAACTGCCTTTGGAGTATTTATTTACGCAACAGGAATTTCTGATTTAACAGCGATGATTGACGAAACAGGAATAAGCACTACAGGAGAAAATCAGCTGTATTTATATATCATTCTCTTTGTGTCCCTTGCTGTATTTCTGCTTGCAATTGGCAGAAGAAGCGAGCCGTCAATTGAAATACAGACACCGAAAGAAAAACGAAATCTTAGCAAGAGAACGGTTGCTGCAGCTGTTTCGATACTAATTCTGATACCGCTGACTATATTTGCAGGGGTATTCTATCTTGACAGCAGTAGTTACAGTCTGATTGCATTTCTTGTATTGACGGAATGTATGCTGCCCTTTTTCATTGTATTTGAGGGACGAAAGCCTATGGCTCGTGAGCTTGTAACAATAGCCGTTATCTGTTCTATCGGTGTTGCAGGCAGATGTCTGTTTTTTATGCTGCCCCAGTTTAAGCCTGTTCTTGCACTTACGATTATAGCAGGCGTTGCATTTGGCGGTGAAACGGGATTTCTTGTAGGAGCCGTGACAATGCTTGTATCAAATATTATGTTTTCGCAAGGTCCTTGGACTCCGTGGCAGATGTTTGCAATGGGAATCATCGGATTTTTTGCAGGAGTTTTATTTAAAAAAGGCTGGCTTCGGAGAAATCGTATATCTCTTGCGGTTTTCGGAGCATTTTCAGCTGTTATTATTTACGGTGGAATTATGAATCCTGCGTCTGCATTTATGTTTTCAACTGAAAGCCTGAGTTTAAAACTGATTACAGCATATTATATTTCAGGTTTTCCAATGGATTTAATTCACGCCTTCGGTACTGTGATTTTTATAATGCTTGCCGCAGAACCTATGCTTGAGAAAATGGAGAGAATCAAAATCAAATACGGATTGATTGAATACCGTCAGAAAATGGAGGGTATAGATGGATAACAGCTCAAATTTCTTTAGAAATCATAACTGCGAGTATTTCCCTTGTCATAAGGTGAATAATGCTGAAAACTTCAACTGCCTTTTCTGTTATTGTCCGCTGTATAATCATTCTGACTGCGGCGGAAATTATTCAATAACCGAAAATGGTATAAAGAATTGTACCGACTGTACTCTGCCGCATAAGGCTGAAAGTTTTCAGTATATTATGGATAAACTCAAATGATAATCAAATTTGCTGATTTATCAATTTCGCTCAATAAACTTGACAAGCGTAGCAGAAATATGGTATAATAAAACAAACTCATCATAAATTTTGAACCGAATGGAGTGGAAAAATTATGTTTATTAAAAAGATGCTGACTGTCATTGTTACGACATCCGTTGCTGTTGGATGTGCTTTACCCAATACGGCTTTATCAGAAGCAGGCGCTGCGGATGTTGCTGCGATTACAGATGAAACTCTTGACTTCTATGATTATTGGAAGGACAAGTATGTTGTTCAGAATCCTTATACTTCTGAAACGCAGTATTATGTATTTTACGGTGACCAGACATATGCACAGGCAGGCTATGAAGTGCCTGTGACTGTTTCCGAGGCTCACGGCTATGGTATGCTGATTGCCGCATCTATGGCGGAATATGACAGTGAAGCAAAGGAAATCTTTGACGGAATGTATAATTACTACAAAGCACATTTAAGTGAAATCGGCCCTAATCTTATGGCATGGCAGCAATCGGATAACGGAAAGGCACTTGTCAACTCAAACGGTGCAGATTCTGCGACGGATGGCGACCTTGATATTGCCTATGCTCTGCTGATAGCGGATTCTGTCTGGGGCAGTGACGGCGGAATTAACTACAAGGAAACTGCAATTGCTGTAATCAACGATATTATGAAATATGAGGTCAATCAGAATGACTGGGTTCTACGTCTTGGCGACTGGGCATACTGGTCAGAGGAGGGTGACAAATACTATTCCGCAACCCGTGCTTCTGACTTCCTTGTGCAGTATATGCCTATATTTGCCGAAGTCACAGGTGATGACCGCTGGATGTCGTTATATGACACGACTTATGAAATTATTAATGGTATCGTAGATGAGTATGGTACGGGTATTCTGCCCGATTTCATTATCAAGGACAGCAGCGGAAATTTCATTCCTGCTCCTGCAAACTTCCTTGAAAGTGAAAATGACGGCAATTATTATTACAACTCCTGTCGTACTCCATGGCGTATCAGTATGGATTATCTCATAAACGGCAATACAGATGCAAAGAAATTTGCAGACGCAATTACTGACTTTATTATCAAGGATACAAAAGGCGATCCTTGGGAGATTATGGCTGGCTACACTCCGAAGGGAAAGGCGATTTCAGACTGGAATGACCTGTGCTTCAACTCCCCCTTTATGCTTGCGGCTGCCTGCGGTGATAACTCAGAATGGCACGATGATGTCAGAGATATGTGTCTGAACTATGGAGAGGACTCATATTTCGGTGACACGATTACTATACTTTGTCTTATCGTTGACGACGGTGGCTGGATTGTTCCTGCAGGTGAGAGTAATTCCGTTTGCGGCGATGTCAATGCGGATGGCAAATTCAATGTTGCCGATGTGGTAGCACTCCAGAAATGGCTGCTTGCGATTCCTGATACAAAGCTTGCTGACTGGAAGGCAGGAAATCTCTGCAATGACAACAGGCTGGATGTATTTGACCTGTGTCTTATGAAGCGTGAGCTTTTGAAGAATAACTAAATACCGTATATAAGAGCTTCTTACGTTGAGAGGCTCTTTTTCATCATTGTCCGACCATATCGGACAACACCGTGGAACGTCGTTGGCTTATAAGCCAAAAGCCCGATTTTCGGGCTTTACATATTGATTTTTTTTAGGAAATATAGTATAATTAAAATTAAGAAGTTATCGTATCGTTTTTTGTTGGTTACGGTGATTTCTGAGTGTATTTAAGTATATCTTCTAAAAAGGAAATCGAATAACTAGGAAACAAGTTTATGTGAAAGATTAAAATGAGGTGAAAAAGATGAGATTGACGAAAGCATTGTTTATCAATTGTGCTCCATTTGATAAATTAGAACTGGATTTTGATGATAGCAATGTTTTCCTTTTGTCCGGTATTAACGGAAAAGGGAAAACAACGATACTATCATATATTGTGGATGCCTTTTATGAATTAGCGAAAAAGGGGTATCGCAGCGAATTTGGAAATAACTCTAATAAGTATTACAGAGTATCCTCTAGCTTATTTTCACTTAATATACAGGCTTTTTCGATTGTTTATCTAAGATTTGTTGCAAAAGATGGTAAAGTGAACGATTATATTGATATTCGTGGAAGCATTACAGAGGAAGAATATCGTGCAACATTGGGGATCGATAATCCTATCCCTTTTTCCGTTATTTCTAATGATTTGGAGAAAAACAATAATCTGAAATATTGGAAAAACCATTCACCAAAAGATAGCAGGGATATTTTTTCTTCTGAACTAATGACATATTTTCCTGCCTATCGCTATGAGCAACCTTATTATTTGAACACCCCTTATAAACCCGAACTTAAATTTAGCAAAGATACGGGAATTAGCGGATACTTAGACAATCCCATTGAAGTGACCGCGGATTTCCCGGAAATTACCAACTGGATGATGGATGTTGTATTGGATAAGGCAGTGTATAATGACGAATCAGCAAAAATCCTCGAAAGCATAAACGGCATTATCACCTTGATTTTATACTCAAAGGTAAAAAAACCTATCAGATTAGGTATAGGTCGAAGATATGCAGGAGCACAGCGAATTGCAATAATGTCTGTTAATGATAATACAGAAATCTACCCAAGCATTTTCTTAATGTCATCGGGAGAAATGGCTCTGGTTGCTGAATTTGTTGAATTATTAAAGCAAGCCGATGCATTAAGAAAGCCTATCAAGGACATATCTGGTATCGTACTAATTGACGAGGTGGACAAGCATTTACATATTCGCCTACAAAAAGAAATTTTGCCGTTATTGTTTGCAAAGTTTCCGAATGTACAGTTTATTGTGACTTCTCATGCTCCATTCTTATCACTCGGTCTTGCTGAAAACAAACAGGCCATTAAAAGCACAATTTTTGATATGGATCGGAATGGTTTCCGATGTGAAGTTGAAAGCAATGATCTTTATCAAGAAGTATACCAAATGATGGTTGCTGAAAATAATCGTTTCGCAGACAAATATAAAGAATTACGCAGCCAGATTGAATCCGATAATAAGCCTCTTATTATTACCGAGGGGAAAACGGATTGGAAGCACATTAAGGCAGCAATGAAGGCGCTGAACATCACAGATATTGATGTTGCTTTCCACGAATACGAAGGCACCATTGGCGATAAAAATCTAATGCAAATGCTCAAGGATTTCGTATGCTTAAATAGTCCAAGAAAAATCATCGGAATATTTGACAGGGACAATGATTTATTTTTGAAAGATAATCCTGAAATTAGGGACAACGAATTCCATTCTTTGGGTGCTAACGTATATGCATTTGCGATTCCTGTTGCAAACGAAGAGCTATATGGTAGTTATACTTCCATCGAACATTACTACATAAAGGAAGATTTACTGAAAGAGGATGTAAATGGGCGAAGGCTATTTCTTGGTTCTGAGTTTTTCAAATCGGGAAATAGCAAAGATAAGAAGTATCAAACTAAGTTCAGTGGAATACAGAACAAGGTAAAAATCAATGGTGTGATTGACGATAAAGTATATGATGCAGAGCAAGATCCAGAGCAAAAAAGAAGCATTGCTATGTCAAAGAACGATTTTGCGCAGATGATTTATGATGGTTCGAACTTTGCAGAGAATTTTGATTTTTCACATTTCAATCAAATCTTCCCGATTATAAGAAAAATTATAGAGCTTTCTTAAAAAGACAAAAGACTCTAACTTTAACTATTAGTAGGTTTCGCTTTTTAGGTAATGCAACTTCTACACAACCTGTGTAGAAGTTGCATTTTTGCGTAAAGAAAATGGTGGTTTTCAAGCGTTTTTCAAAATAACTGTTTTACAAATCTCCGCCAATTCAGAGAGTGTGTTGTATTTAAATTGAAGCCTTTAGCCATCTTTATGCATCAAAAAATATTACACAGTACAACATCCGAAGAATCAGACATTTTTGCGTATCTAGGTACAAAATTTCACTTGTGTTCTGGTTTTGGCCCCCTGTAATGAGATAGCATATTTCAGGCATTTACCACTCGGTAGATGCCTTTATTTTTTGACCGACCTTATCATACAACACCGTGGAGTGTTGTCGGCATCTGACCCAAAGCCCGATTTTCGGGCTTTACATATTGCGCTATATTAGGCAGTGTGCCAAATGTTCAAAAACACAAAACAGAGTCGACTAATTTATGCGTCCAAATATATGCAAGCCTCGCCAAAATGACGAGGCTTGTGTTTTTCCTAATGTTGTAGGATGATTTGTACTTACATTATATACTACCCTTGAGAAATAGGATTATTTTGATCATGAGAGGAAGCTGAATTAATCAGTTATCATTAAGGGAAGTTTAAGAAATATGTCCGGACATAAAAGGGTTCATAGTTTGAGTTCTTCAGAAATACTCCACAAGTAAGAAAACTCTTGCTTAAAGAGCTGAAATTGGGGAGAATGGGGTCGGAGAATATGAATGATATTTTTTTCCATATATGGATTATTGTATGTATAGAAATTGATACGCATACAGTCTTGCAAGGGATTGGTTCTATTAAAGGCATAGTAGTTATGCATCATTGGAAGTTGTGACACTTTTACACGCACGAAATCAGAATGTTTTTGTTGAAAGCGCATCCAATATTTCATGTTTTCGGAAAAGGATACATAAATGCAATCATTATGTCGCATATGACTTGCGATGATTTCTGCTTGCTGCGGTTCTGTGATGATAACGTTGATATGGACTTTGTTCTCTATTAGACGATTGAGTAGGTCGATGCGTTTCATATCGGTTAGCCATTCAGATCCAGCATGGCATGCTATGTCAATGCTTTCAAGTTCTGTAATGTTAGAAAGGTTT
Source organism: Ruminococcus sp. (assembly GCA_045531615.1). GTDB lineage: Bacteria > Bacillota > Clostridia > Oscillospirales > Ruminococcaceae > Ruminococcus. The sequence goes on along the minus strand of JAZSEJ010000015.1, from coordinate 14,350 downwards.
GAATTGAAAAAGTCAACAAGGTCATAATTTTCGGCAGCTTTGTTGGGGAGAATTGTGTTAATGTCTGCGGAAATATCCCAAAGGGCTCCAAATTCGTTTAAATATGTATCATAATGCAGCTCGCCTAGGGAGAGCAACTGGAATGGGTTCTTTTCAAACGAACTTTCACCATAAGTATAAAAGCCAATATATAACGCAGAGTGGACTTCTTCCTCAAACACAAAAGAAACAAATTGTCTTAGTACCGGTACTGGAGAGATTTTTAAGGTGATTTTTTCGGTGTTTTCTTGTGCAAACTTATTCCACAATTCTTGCGGTGGTATATGACTCGAAATGTAATATGAATTAGGCTTACGTTGATACTTGGTGAATTCTTCTGCAATATGATATTCAGACATCAGAATATTAACACGATTTGCACGTTCTATAATCTGATACAGAAGCTGCGTACGATTACGATGCGTTAACCATCGTACTCCATGATTGAATGCGAGATTTACTTCGGTGATTGTTCCTTGAGTATTCAGCTTTTCTTTAATAAACTGTTCGACAGAATCGTGTAGTGAAGCTGTTTGAGATGCGGCATTTCTTGTAATGGAGGTATTTTTTTCGTAGTGATACGGTGCAAGCAGTACAATGCGCTCTCCGAAGATAGACCATAGTACTAGCCATAATAAGAGCAGGTAAAGGTTATTTTTCTCGCATTCTTTCAAGAAAATATAAAAGTCGTTGGGATACAATTCAGAATCTATATCGATAATGGAGGGCAAGCTACTTAATTGAGATAAGGCAAAGTTGCGACTAAGCAACTCGTTCATATCATGAAATAGCGTTCCAGATTTAATCTGTGATGTAATGTAAGTCAGCACCTTCTGATGGTCTCTATTACCGCTTTTTATATTTCCATTTAGAAAACGAGACCTGTCTCCTTGGTAACCGGAGTGTTTATCAAAAATAAACTTGACCAATCCGCCTTTATCGTTACTTTTCAGTGCTTCTGGGAAAATCAAACGCAAAAAACTCGGTTTATCCATAGGGATATTAAGCGCCTCTTGCAATTTATTGAGAGTAATTTGATTGATAGAAGTTTCCATAACACCATCCTTTCAAAGTGTGTGCAAAGAAAAATACAAGTCGTTCCAAGAAAATGGAAAGCGGAATCCATAGACTTGCTAAGGGAAAATGTGATATAACATTGATAGTGGATACGTTCTTCAAGGATTCCCCTTACAATGATTGTACCACTAATTTGGCACAAAGTCAATCCATTTACTGAGAAATATTTATTTTTTTCCATTGTAAGAAAGGGTGATGTCATTATGATTGAGTAATATTTCGAGATGACTGGTACAAGCCTTCTCGTACTTACCGTGATACAAATACGCAGCAATAGCTGCATGAAACAATTCAACCATAGAAAGGATAAGTATTATGAATAAAATTATCACAAAGATTGTTGCCATTGCAACAGCGACTATGTCTCTTTTCACACTCTCCGCATCCCTTGATGGAGAGTATAGCAACCAGATCGAAGCTTCAGCTGCAAGTTATGAGACAGCATACTTTCCGGGCAGCACACTGAAAGTAACACAGGGTGCCTACAACCAGTTTAATGGCTATTCTCATGGTTCTCAGAATGCGTTTGATCTGGGCGGGAACAGCAACTATGTTGCTCCGTTCACTGGCAAGATTGTAGATATCTGGAGTGCCTATAATGTAGTTACTTTGCAGTCCACCAATAAGGTATACTATGCAGATGGTACTCTTGATTACATGACAGTCAGCTTTGTACACGACAACAACATCAGCAACCTCAAAGAAGGCATGATTATCAAACAGGGAACAGTGTTTTATCAGCCTGGGACAAAGGACCCTACCGGCAAGACAACTGGCACACATCTGCATATTGCGGTTAAGCGCGGCAAGGTCAACAGCTACTTTTTCTCTGGCAACGTATATCCCAATGATGCCTTCTGGCTGAAAAGCACAACATCGATCAGTCAGAGAGGGGGCTATGCTTGGGCTAAGAAGGGGTCGACTACGACTCTTGTGAATGGCGGAGTGTACACGATTCAGCCGACTGGTAAGAACCTTTACCTTTCAGCTGTTGGCACTAGCAACCTGAGTAATGTACAGCTTAGCAATAAGGTGAACAATTACTCAAAGTGGAGAGCTTACAAAACTGCTAGTGGGTGGTATTTCCAGAATCTTGCAAGTGGCAAGGTGCTGGATATCTACGGCTCGTCTGTTAAATCCTCTAGCAATGTGCAGGTGTACACCTATAATAAGTGTGCTACAGAGTACTACACCTTGAAGCCTACTGGTTCTGGCACATTTATCATTGAGACAACCAATAACAGGGTTGCTGTAGACTGCAAGGGTTCTTCCACCACATTGAAGAATGGTTCAAACGTTTGGTGTTACGGAATCAATTACGATTCTACGCAGCTGTTCCGCTTTAATCACATTGGCTAGTCTTGTTATGGAAACTTCCCCCACAAACACACTATTTGAGGTTTGTGGGGGAACAAGACACATTGTAACAGTACATGTTCAAAACACAGGTATCATAAGCTGTTGATGGTGCTTGTGTAACACAACTTTCAACAGCAGAATGGAGTATTATTATGAAAAAGAATATCATCAAGAATGTCGGCACTATTATCGCTGCACTTGTGCTTACTGTTTCCCCTATGACTGATTTGGGTGATGCTGATTCTTCATCTTTTTCAACTGGTAGTATTGTAGCTGAGGCTGCAACAAATCCTTATTCTCAGGACTATAATATTGTTAATGCTGTGAACTATGCTACAAGATGGTGGAATGGTTCAAATCCCGAGTATAAATCAATTAACAGCTGGGCGAATCCAAACTGTGCTAGCTTTGTTTCGGAATGTTTGACCGCTGGTGGTATTTACGTTCCTAGGGCGAAACAGAGAGCCATCGGTTATTCTAATACGATGTGGAGTGTTGCGAATGATCAGTATAGTTACCTCAAAAAGCAAGGATACGTTTCTGAAAAAGCTACAGACACAACTATTCACATTGGTGATGTAGTTTATTATGATTGGAGTACAAGTAAGGATAGTAAGATTGATCATGCCGCATACTGTATTGGCATCAACAGTGCCGGCAAACCTATTATTGCCGAACACACAAACAACAACATAAGAGCTTGGGATAATACGAAAACACCAAGGCGAAACGTTTATGTGATTCATATGACCAATGCTGTAGGACACAAAGATGTTACAAATGAATATCGTAATCAGCAAATCAGCATCAAGTCGTTGAAAAACAACTTTTATGTGTCGTCTGATACAGATAATCCGAACGCAGTACATACGGTTGCTACTGCAAACCGTTCCTCTGTAAACGGATGGGAAAAATTCAATGTAGTTGATAACAAATCGATTACGTCAAAAGGCGGTACAACGCCTGCGATTTCCTTGAAGACATATACAGGAAATTTCCTGTCAGCGTACATCTCAGATAGTGGTGCCCCTCTGAAAAACACAGGTAATGTATCTACTTGGGAAGCGTTTCGTATTTTCAGAACCGGTAATACAGAGTACCTACTTTCACTCATTAACGGAAAATTCGTACAGGTTAGGGACAATAACAAACTGTTTGCGGCAGGAGAAGGAGGATGGTCCTGGGAATCGTGTAATATATGTAAGGTGAAAAATCCATCATCTACAACTGTTAGCACAACCTACACGATCAAGTCTTCTTCAGGGGCTAAGGTTCGAAAGGAGGCTGGCACAAATTCTGGTCAAATTGGAGGTCTTGCCAAGGGCTCTGTGGTCATTTATGACCGGACACAAAAGGCCAATGGTTATACCTGGTATCATATTATTGAAGTCACCAAGTCCACTTCTGGGAGCTGGGGTGCTTTCAACGGTTGGGTTGCAGGAGTGTAGCCTATTAACTAATTTCCTTTACCATTGAACAAAGGGATGCCCTGTTTCATACCCCGGGCATCCCTTTGGCTCGGGGTAACAGTTTCATGTAGCAATAGCCTTGATTTTCTACATATTAGTGGCATTACAAAGAGCCATTTTTAGGTTAACATATATATGCCGTCGCTAAAACCGTACCTGCACGGAGTTGCGACCTCACGTTGTCAGAGAAGAACAGCACTACGCTTTTTCTTACCATTCGTGGATGCGATCAACCAGTTCGCATTTATTCCATATTCCACTTGGTAGTACGCTTCTATGAGCGTGGTAGTCCAGTAGCACAGGCAGCCAGCAATAAAGACTGCTGCCTGGCCACCATCCTGACGCACTCATGCTCGCTGTCAAGCAGCTTTTGTGGCATAAAAGCTCACTTTTACTGGAGTGAGAGTGGGATATTCTGATCCCAAATGCAGTGTGATTCCCATTCGGCAAGGGGAGGTTATAAATCCGTGTAACTACGTTTTTTCATTCTTGCATATACTTGATTCTGCATAACTCAAATCGCTAAACAGTAAAAAAACAGATTATACACGATAAAAACTATGTTTACCAGTCTTATTTATTTCACCCAGTGCGTGAAGCTTTGGAGCATTATGGCAACACCGCACAAAGACCGCCTGACGGCTCAGCACGTCATCTGTTTGCATCTTTTCCGTCATCTCGCCCAAAAATTCCTTGACATACGGCAGTATGCCTGCGGAATTTTTGGATAATCTGACGAAAAATCTGCTGCACATCTGACACACTGTCCTTTGTGCGGTATTGCCTATAAAAAGTGGTAAATACTCTGTAATTACGTTGCTTCTTTGTGGTTTTGGAGTTGTGAACTTTGCGGAATTAGGAATACATATCATGATTTTGTTTTCTGTTCATAAATGTGAAAGGAGAAATGGGTACGGATACGATATTGCTAAAAAAAATGAAGACGATTGTAGATAGCTATGTTAAGCATTATAAAACAGATTTTGAGGTGGATACTAGTATAATTCGCCGACTTTCAGCTGATCCAACGCAACACAATAGATCAATGTTTTGGATTGTCACGGAGTGTGGAACACATATGGGGTTCTCTGACCTGCTCGGTGAAAACACATTTTCTCGTTTATTGTACGACTTTTACATCAATGATCAAGATGCATTCTATTATACGTTTTTCATTGCGAATGACAGACTAATCTTGATTACGGATCGATATTACTATCGACACGAACAAGCTGCGGGAAAGGAGCAAAACTAAGATCACCCCAAACGACTATTTCGGCAGTAAGTTTTAAATACCTGTACTTTCAAGATTAGTCATTTGATTTGTGACAAATACAGTAGCTATCATGTGGCGACCAGCATAAGGGGGGATATGCAAGGCTTTTTGTGGATGCACTGCTGTCAGACAAACTTTCGCAAAGTATATCCTTTGTGATGAAAAAACGGCTATTCAGAAATTCGGCAAAAGGGAACGAGATGCTCGGATGAACTGTATTCTAACGTCGTCACTGCTTAGGCAAATGGGCTAAATCGTAACGAAATCTGACAGAGTTATTCTCGAAACCGTCGAGGACGATTTTGATGCCATTTGATACATAATATACGTAATTTAGGCTCACCGTGAATACTAGGTGATCCTTATGTTTATATAGCAGGAGCGATTTGTTTGACGTTTACAAATATACATATAGGGAGGAGATGGAAGCAATTATCCCCTCTTTTATTATTGATCGATATCCTCACCGTGAGTAGTTTGATGCGGGGAAGAGAATTGCAAATTTATCTTATCTAGCATAAATTTTGCTTGGTAAAATCCATGTTTTAATGCTTTCTTATACCATAGCACTGCTTCATTCGGATTAGATTCACATCCTCTTCCAAAATAATATAGATTCCCGAGTATGAATTCGCTTTGTGGGTCTCCCGCTGAAGCTGCTTTCAGCGCCCATTCAAATGCTTTTTGATAATTCATGCAAACTGGGATTTGGTATAGTACAGCAAGTTCAGCCATACTAAGCATATGACCTTTAGTTGCCGATTTCTCAAAAAAGCGAATTGCTTCAGGTATGTCACATTTGCCGCCTAATCCATACTTACACATCCAAGCATAATCATATTGTGCCCCTCTATGTTCTTGTGTTGCAGCTAACAAATAATACTCTCTTGCTTTTTTCATATTCTTTTGATATCCATATTGACCTCGGAAGTTCATCAAACCCAAAGTATGTAAAGCATCAAGATGTCCTACATCCGCTGCACGCATTAGATAGTGCTCTGCACGATATACATCTGGTTGCGGTGGTGTAGTGTGAAGACCGTGTAAATAAATAATTCCTAACTTGTATTCAGCATCTGGATGATTTTTTTCGATGCTTTGCAAAATTTTTATTGCTTCGTCATACATTCCATACCGCATATAGAATTTAGCCATGTTGTTTTTAGCTCCGGTTGAACATTTTCTTTTGTGTTTTTCGAAGCAATCAATAATTTGATAAAAATCAAATTCAGTGCCGATACCATCACTTACCATGAACAATAATTTTTCCATTGACGACGCAAACAATGAATCGTCGTTTGATTCTGCTGAAATTTCTTGTAAAATTTCCATTGCCTTTTGAAACGATTGTTCCTCAAATAAAACGCAACCAGAAAAATATAGGTTTGCCAACATTCCTTTGGCACATTGCAATTGATTCCACGATTCATCCGTTTTGGCTGCGTTCAATTCAGGATGTTCAATAAAGGCTTTCAGCCATCTACTAGCTTCTGTATAATCAATTCCTTTAGAAGAATGAAATCCATACAAGTACATACATGCTATTTCAAACATAGCATTATAATCTCCAGATGTGGATTTGTCCAATGTCAAAGAAAAGTCACAATTAATATTGTAGGATGCATTGAAATTACTTGCAGTTTTGTACATATGTTTCTCATGTATAATGGAAGTCGTTTGGGTAAGAATACCTTCCGCATAATGATACGGTGCAAGCAGTACAATGCGCTCTCCGAAGACAGACCATAGTATCATCCATAAAAGGAGCAGGCAAAGGTTGCTTTTCTCACATTCTTTCAGAACAATATAAAAGTCGTTGGGATATAATTCAGAATCCATATCGATAATGGAGGGCAAGCTACTTAATTGAGATACCGCAAAGTTGCGACTAAGCAACTCGCTCATATCATGAAATAACGTTCCAGATTTAATCTGTGATGCAATGTAAGTCAACACCTTCTTATGGTCTCTATTACCGCTTTTTATATTTCCATTTAAAAACCGAGACCTGTTTCCTTGGTAAGAGGAGTGTTTATCAAAAATAAACTCGACTAATTTGTCTTTATCGTTACTTTTCAGTGTTTCTGGGAAAATCAAACGCAAAAAACTCGGTTTATCCATAGGGATATTAAGCGCCTCTTGCAATTTATTGAGAGTAATTTGATTGATAGAAGTTTCCATAACATCATCCTTTCAAAGTGTGTGCAAAGAAAAATACAAGTCGTTCCAAGAAAATGGAAAGCGGAATCCATAGACTTGCTAAGGGAAAATGTGATATAACATTGATAGTGGATATGTTCTTCAAGGATTCCCCTTACAATGATTGTACCACTAATTTAGCACAAAGTCAATCCATTTACTGGGAAATGTTCATTTGTTTCGATTGTAAGAAAGCGTGATATTGTTATGATTGAGTGATACTTTGTGGAATGGTGAACCTTCCGATATACCAATTGTAATTAGCAGTGAAAACTGCAATTGAAATTTTACTGTAGAAAGGATAAAAACTATGAACAAGCTCAAGCGTATTATGGCAATACTCATGACCGCAGCGGTGTTTTCAAGCGTTTCAACGTTGACTGCAAGCGCAACTGTAAGCAAGAACAATTTGCATAGTCAGATTTCCGTTACCAAGTATAATATCTATGCGTATACAGGTAATAAGAACTACTTTATTTCTCCTAAATGCGCAACCAGTTCTGTTTTAGATATAGTGAATAATGCTAGTTGGAGTGGTGCTAATTGTCAGCTGTATCGATTGAACTATTCATACGCTCAGCAGTATAAGCTTATACGAGTTGGTACAGATGCTTACGGTGCATATTTTGAGATATGCAAAGCTACGGCCTCCAATATGGTACTAGATGTATCTGGTGGTGTTGCGAGAAATGGACAAAACATCCAGTTGTATCGCCGCAATGGGACACGAGCACAGCAATGGTATATCAAGGATGCAGGTAATGGTTATTACTATATTGTTTCACGGCTTAACACAAATTATGTAATGGATGTAAGTGGGGCTGGCAAAACGAATGGAACCAATATCCACTTGTACAAGAAGAACTACACATCAGCTCAGATGTTCAGCTTTAATACTTGCAATCATTCACATACTAGACGTTTTTCTACCTTGGTTAATGACTGGACAGACATGATCTGGGTTGCAGGATGGGAATGCTCTGATTGTCATGCTGTGTTAACACATGGGACATGGACTCTTCCGAATTGATGCGTTTCAGTTTTGCAAGAAAGAACTAGAGTGTTAACTCCCAATTTCTAACCCGAATAATAGCAGAGTTCACCTTACATAGCCATCTATGAGCAATCATAGGTGGCTCTTTTTCTATCCCCGAAGGAGGTGAAACCATGCCATATATCCCATACACCGATGAGCAGAAACAGCTCGCCAACAGCGTAGATCTGCCCACATTCTTACGAATGCGAGGTGAGAAATTAATCCCCGTGGGCAGAGAATTCAAACTTGTCTATCACGACGGATACGGCAAGCACGACAGCATCACCGTCAGCGGTTCGCAGTGGTACGACCATAAGAACCAGATTGGCGGCGGCCCGATTAAATTCATGCGTGAGCATTACGGGATGAACTTTCAGGAGGCAATGCAGGCTTTGCTCGGTCACTCAGCTCTGTCCCTTACCTATGAGGTTCAGCCTGTTATGGCAAAAGAGAAAAAGGAGTTCAGACTCCCCGAAGCCAACGACAATATGCATCGTGTCTATGCCTATCTTATCAAGCAGAGGTTCATTGCACTGGAGGTCATCACCCATTTTGCAAAGAAGAAACTGCTCTACGAGGACAAAAAACACCACAATGCCGTGTTTGTGGGCGTTGACAGCAGCGGAATCCCAAGGCAGGCTCACAAACGCTCCACAACCACATTCGGAAACAGCTTCCGTCAGACCATCGAAGGCTCAGACACCAAGTACAGCTTTGCCCATTTCGGTAAGAGCAACATGCTGTTCGTCTTTGAAGCTCCCATAGATATGATGTCATTCCTGACACTGTATCCAAAGGACTGGGAACAGCACTCATATATCGCCATGAACGGTGTGTATGAAAATGCTGTGCTGACTGCTCTGGAAGAACATCCGAATCTCACCGAAATCATTATTTGTACTGACAACGACGAAGGAGGCATCGACGCAGCCGACAGGCTCGCAGATATCCTGTCAGAACGTGGATATGATACGCTGTCACGGTATCCACCCAACAACAAAGACTGGAACGAGGACTTGAAGGAACTGCACGGTGTTCCGTTTTTGCCCGCTGTTCCACACAGAAGATTGGAAGAATATGAAAGACAGGCAGAAAGCCTGCAGTATTACCCTTGCAGAATCGAAAAGCTGCGGTCACAGCTCAATGCTGCATTCCGGAACGGACAATACAGATATCTCGCCGAGTATGCTCTTGCAGGCTCGGTTTTCTTTTTGCAAAAAACAGGTTCCAACCCCGACTGTGAACAGGCTTTCTCACGCTCCAAGCAGAGGCTTGGGATGTTATACCGCCCCTACCGTGACCGCTGTCGAAGCACTGCACTTTGCAGAGAATTAGAGGCAAAAATTGCAGATGTGATGCAGGATTTGAAAAACTATGCAAGGACGGAGGAACAGACAAGAATCACAGCAGATAAGCTGTATGACCTTGCTGATTATGCGTTGAGAGTATCTGTGGATGAAGTCTTAAGAAATCAGGAACAGACGCAGGAGGAAGAAATCGAACCCGAACCGGATTTTGAAATGCAATTGGAATAGCGGCTGTGTCATAGCGCAATACCTTGAAGGATTAACATGAAGAAGATTTATTATCTTCAGAAAGAAGAATATTCTATGGGAGGAAGTGAGAATTTGGATGAAAGACAAATGGTGACAATCGGAATTATGATTGCGTTCTTTGCCTTGTTTCTTGTTCTTGTGAATGTACTTGATAACAAAAGCATTAACGGAATCAAGGCAAAACAGGTCGGTGACGGTCAGCACGGCACAGCGAGGTGGGCGACGAAACAGGAAATCCGTCGCTCTTTTTCCTCTCTGCCATTCGAGCCTGAACTGTGGCGACAGGGAAAGAATCTGCCAGAGATTGAGGGAACTGTGGTAGCCTGCAGAGGAACAACGAACACGACAGCACTCATTGACACAGGAGATGTCCACACATTGATGGTCGGTGCAACGGGCGTTGGTAAGACAGCATATTTCCTGTATCCCAATATAGAATTTGCCTGTGCTTCGGGGATGAGTTTTTTATCAACAGACACGAAGGGAGACGTGGCGCGAAACTACGGAACTATTGCAAAAAACTGCTATGGTTATCAAGTTTCTGTGCTTGATCTGCGTAACCCGACCAGATCGGATGAGAACAATATCCTGCATATGGTCAACAAGTATATGGATGAATATCTTGAGGACAGGACAAACCTTTCCGCAAAGGCAAAGGCCGAAAAGTATGCGAAAATCACAGCAAAGACTATCATCAACATCGGCGGTGGTGACGGAAACTACGGTCAGAACAGCTTCTTTTACGATGCAGCAGAGGGACTCCTCTCCTCCACCATACTGCTTGTAGCAGAGTTCGGTGACAAGAATGAAAGGCATATCGTTACTGTGTTCAAGCTTATTCAGGACTTGATTGCAAAGAAGCCTGCCAAGACAAGCAAGGATAAAACACAGATGTATTTTGCGGAATTAATGGATATGCTGCCAAGTGAGCATAAAGCCAAATGGCTTGCAGGTGCGGCTCTGAACTCATCTGACCAGGCAATGCTTTCTGTTATGAGTACGGCACTATCAAGGCTTAACAGCTTTCTGGATTCCGAGATGGAACAGATTCTGTGCTTCGGTACAGCCATAGATGCTGAAAAGTTCTGCAGTGAGAAGTGTGCTGTGTTTGTAATACTTCCGGAGGAAGATCAGTCAAAATACTTCATGGTCAGTCTGCTGATTCAGCAGTTATACCGAGAAATCCTATCCATCGCCGATGAGAAAGGAGGTGCACTGGATAAGAGGGTTATGTTCTATGCTGATGAGCTGGGAACTTTTCCTAAGATTGACGGATTGGAAGCGATGTTCTCCGCGGGACGTTCCAGAAAAATATCCATTGTAGCAATTATTCAATCATTCGCACAGCTGGAACAGACCTACGGGAAACAGGGTATGGAGATTATCACAGACAACACACAGCTGACAGTGTTCGGCGGCTTTGCTCCGAATTCACATTCAGCAGAAGTGCTTTCTAAGGCTCTGGGAGAGCAAACAGTCTTGTCTGGCTCTGTATCTCACGGACGAGAACAAAGCAAATCCCTGCAGATGATCGGCAGACCGCTGATGACAGTGGATGAATTAAAATCCATGCCGAAAGGTCAGTTTATTGTCATGAAAACAGGCACACACCCTATGATTTCAAAACTGAAACTGTATTTCAAGTGGGGCATCACATTCGGAAATCCGTATCTTCTCCCCGACAAGGGTGCAAGAGCAGTGCGGTATCTGGAACGTGACGAGCTGATGAGAGAAATTGCTGTGAAATATCCGCAGAAGAAAAAAGCACTTCCGCCACCCGAAGCAGAGGTAGAAATCGTAGATGAACATGAACCACAACCTCATAAGCCAAAGGTTGATGTAAAAACAGGAGGGAGATGATATGACTTGATACAACCAAGAAGAATCTATGACCTTGGACTGACTCATAAGGCGGTGGCTGTATACTGCTACCTGTGCAACCGTGCAGATAGAAATGGCGAATGCTATCCGTCAGTCAGACTCATATCCAAGGATTTAAGTCTTTCAAAAAGTTCGGTGTTCAGGGCATTCAATGAGCTGGAAAAGAACGGACTGCTGCAAAGACTTCCGAGGTACCATCCAAGCGGTGCAAGACGAAGTACGCTGTATCGCTTGAAGGGTGAAATCACAAAGACAGGAGGTGACGCACATGTTTGATTGGATTGGTGATGCCATTGACTGGATCGGTGACGGCATCTCATCTCTTTGGGACAATACTATCGGAGGTGCCAGCGAAGCTATCGGCGACTGGATATGGGAAGCTATGTTTGAATGGCTGTTCAACCTTATCTATGGAGGCATTGCGGATCTGTTTGAATTCATCAACAGCAGTACCTCGGATATCTTTACACTTTCATGGGTGCAGGCGTTTATTGCTCTGTTTCATCATCTTGCATGGATGCTGTTCGTATGTGGATTGATTGTGGCAGTATTCGATACAGCAATTGCCTATGAATCGGGAGAAGCGAATATAAAGAATACCTGTCTGAATATCCTAAAGGGCTTTATGGCAGCAAATCTTGTAACAGTAGTTCCGCAAAGATTGTACAGCTTCTGTACCTCATTGCAGGGAACCTTTGCAACAGACCTGCTGGGAAGTTTCATAGGCTCAACATCGGATACAGTTGCAGGCTCTGCACTTTCTGTTATTATAGCTCTTGCATCGGACGTATCACTATTCAGCTTATTCTTTATTATCCTCTTCGGATACTGTACTGTAAAGGTAGTGTTTGCGAATATCAAGCGAGGCGGAATCTTACTCTGCCAGATTGCGGTGGGCAGTCTTTACCTGTTTTCTGTGCCAAGAGGTATGACAGACGGCTTCTACAGCTGGATGAAACAGGTTATCGCAACCTGTCTGACAGCATTTTTGCAGACAACGATTCTGTATATAGGGCTTCTGACCTACACACAGCATGCATTGCTTGCGGTGGGAATCTGTTTATCCGCCAACGAAGTACCGAGAATTGCCCAGATGTTTGGTCTTGACACAAGCGTCAGAGTCAATATGATGAGCGTGAGCAGTACGGTGAGTCTTGGTACAAGAGCAGTCAAGGCGTTTAAAAAGAAGTGAGGAGGAATGTCATGAGAACGTATATCTACCCCGAAAACCTGCGAGCCACAGTCAAGCTGTGGTTCTGGAACATCCGTGATTTCTGTATCATCTGTGCCGGAATTATTTTGTCGGCACTTTTGTTTGCAAAGCTGTATACCGTTGTACCGCTGGCTCTCACAGCTTGCTTTGCATTCCTGAGTCTGAGAGCAGATGATACCGCTATCATGGACTATATGTTTAATGCTGTGAAATTCTTTGTAACATCACAGCAAATCTACCATTGGAGAAAGGACGATTGACATGAGTAAGAAGAAAAACAGCGTTCAGAAGCTCATCGGCTTTGAACACTTTACAAAATACGGAGTGCGTACCGACAAGGCAGAGTTTGCATTCTTTGCAGTAGAACCGACCAATATTTCCGTAATGTCCGCCGCAAGCATCGATACCAAGGTGCATCACCTTATGATGATTCTGAGCATGGTTCCAGATTTGGAGCTCATCGCCCTTGACAGCTGTGAGTGTTTTGACAGCAATAAGGAATACGTCCGCAGACGTTTGCAGGAAGAAAAGAACGAAGCCGTCAGAAAGCTGTTGGAGGCTGACTACAACTTCCTCGATGAAATCCAGACGGAGATGTCCTCGGCAAGACAGTTCCTGTTTGCAGTCAGATTCAGAAAAGAAAAAGAAGAACAGGTCTTTAATCTCATCAACAGAATCGACAAGACAATCAGCGACCACGGATTCTCGGCAAAGCGTATGAGCAAGCCCGACATCAAGAGAATGCTGGCACTGTACTTCGGCACAAGCATTATCGGTGACGAAATTTCCGATGTAGAGGGAGAAAACTACTTCGACAAGGAGGACTTTGAAAATGAAGAATAAGCAGAAAAGAAAAAAGGAATTAACCCCACAGCAGCAGGAACGTATCATCACAAAGGAATATTTTGACCGCATCGCTCCCGGTGTTGTTCGATTCTACACCGATCACTATATCTGTGGTAACTTTTATAAGTCCTGCTGGGCTGTGACGGAATATCCTCCCACCACGGAGGAAACAGCAATCCTCGCACACCTCGCAGACAGAAACGGCGTGATGCTCCGCATCTACAACCGCCTTGTCAACAGCATGGAACAGCGTAAGATTGTGCAGCAGGCAATGAGAAAGAACCACATGATGACCACTACAAACGATGTTTCGGAGTCGGTCAAGGCTCAGGATAATATCAATGACGTAGTGGAACTTCTCTCAGAGCTGAGAAGAAACAAAGAACCTCTCCTGCACAC
>JAZSEJ010000049.1:0-42459 GCA_045531615.1 Ruminococcus sp. | reverse complement strand
AGTAAAACAGCATCAGCAACAGAAAGAATCCCGTCAGCATTGACATCACCTTTTACAGTTTTTCCATATGCAAAAGTATCAATATTCGGAATTATTCCGATACTGAATATTAATAAAACTATTGTGAATGATTTTATTATTATTTTGCTTTTCATATCAATTACCTATCATTTAAAATAAGAGGCAGGATAAAAAATGAATGCCTCATTTTCCTTACAGACAAATTCTTTTAGTAAGGTTTTGTTTGTAAAGGTATAAAAAATTGTGTTCACTTCTTCACCTCCTTTATATATTTCAAGTCCGCTTTTATGAAAGCTGTCACTAAATTGCTGTATTTTCATATCATAATAAACAGCCTTGATTTCATTGATAGCCTGCTTGATTTTCTTGATTTCTTCTTTTTTGTCATTGGATGATAAATATTCTGTATGCTCTATACCGTCACTTCCGACATATGTGTATGTTTCATCAGTAAAGGAAGATAATTTTGAATATTCTGATTGCAATTCAGAAATTGTATTGCCATTATATTCCCAATTAAGCAGTTCATTCTCATCAATACATGAAGAAAAATCAACCATTACAGCATAGACATTATTTGAATTTCCCGATTTCATAAGTTTATTTAAATCATCTGAAATCAATATGCTACCTAATGCAATTTTTTCTGAACTATCAATGCCTTTAAACTCTGTTTCGCTCCATATAACATCAGGATTATTAAGCCAGTTTTCAAGGTCAATACCGGAGAAATCTTCTTTTAGAGAATCAAAGTCACTATCATTAGGTTCATTGTCAGCATCAGGGATAGTTTCATTATTATCGGGAGGATTATTTTCAAGTATAGTGTCATTATTGTCCTGATTCTCATCTTTATTTATTTCTGTACTATTATCAATTTGGCTTTCTGTGGATTTATTTGTAACTTCTTCTGTTCTGTTTCCTGTTGTTTTTGTGTAATTATTTTCTTTTGATACATCTGTTTTGTTATCTGTCGGCTTAATATTTGTAACAAGTTCAACTGAATCAATGCTATGTTCGACAGTAGAAATAACTTCTGTATTAACTGAATCAGAATTTTCAATTATTGTTGAAGTTTTCTCGATTTCATTATTCAAAAAATCCTTTGAATTTAGAAAAAGTGTCATTGCAAAAATAAGAGAAAAAGCACTTAATGATGAAATTATGCCGATTTTTCTTGAATTTGCTTTTCTGAACTCATTTGATATATTTGAAAAGTTTTCAGAATCAGATAGAAATTTTTCATCTATACCTGAAATAGCATCGTATAAGTCATCCTTCTTCATATCTCAACCTCCTGAAAGTATTTTTTTAGTTTCTTTCGTGTCCGCATTAAGATAGTTCGCACATTACTCTCCTTGATGTTGTATTCTTTAGCAATATCCGATATTTCTTCTGAAAAATAATATCTTCTGATAAAAGCACTTCTGTCCCTTATATTTAAAGTTTCAAGAAATGAATTTAAAAGCTCTTTTATTTTTTCAGATTTGTAATTTGAAATATCAGGCAAAAATTCTGATAGTTCAGAGAATAAAAATTCATTATGATTAAGTATTTTATCTGTATCCACAGAAAATATTTCTGCTAATTTTACAATTGTTTTATAATCAGGATTTCGCTTGCCTGTTTCCCATTTAGACACAAGTTCTCTTGTTACATATAGTTTTTCAGCCAGCTGCTCTTGTGTGAGATTAGCTTGTATTCGCAGCACGGCAATTTTATGACCGGTCATTTAATCATCCCCTCTGCTTTATTATATTTTATCAAGAAAATTTCAAATAGTAAAGGGACAATTTGTGACATGTAATCAAAAACACACGTTGAACGGGTGGTTTGCAAAAGCCCTATAAGGGCTTGTTACTGACACTGCCCCTTAAGTGGGCTGGGAATAGTCTGCCAACCGCATTTCATTCCCAGCTACCCCTCAAGGGGTATTTTTTATTTTCTCTTGTTTTTCTCTCCTGTGAATGGATCTGTCGGTTCAAAGAAACTCATTTGATCGTATGCTATATCCTCCTGCAACTGATTGCGGATATATTCTTCTATTCTCTTGGCATTCTTTCCTACCGTATCAACATAATATCCTCTACACCAGAAATGCCTGTTTCCATATTTGTATTTCAAATTAGCGTGTCTATCAAATATCATTAACGACCTCTTCCCCTTCAAGTACCCCATTATTTGGGCTACACTATATTTCGGCGGAATTGCTATTAACATGTGTATATGGTCTGGACACGCTTCTGCTTCTATTATCTCTATTCCCTTTTGCTCACATAGTTTCCTTAATATTTTCCCTATGTCTGTTTTTATTTGGCTATATATAATCATTCGCCTATATTTTGTTGCAAATACCACATGATACTTTCAATTCCATTTAGAATGTGATAAACTATTTATATCGTCTCTTGTCATGACGATACCTCCTTTGTTATTCTAATTTTGGTTGGCAGACCTCTATTATTATAACACGGGAGGTTTTGTTTTTCTATCCATAGGCTTTTTTGAACCTCCAGTCGAACTGGGGGGGGGCGTGAAACAAAAAAATTGTCCGTTCAGCTTTTGGCCAAACGGACATAAGGGTTTCCCACAATATTTACCAGCTTTGTTCGCTTACGAGAATTTCAGCACGGTTCTGTATGATTTCCGCTGTTTCTTCTGCGGTTTTAGCATCTGCAAAAAATGCCTCTGCTTCCTCAAAAATTATATTGTTGAGTGATGAATTTGTCGAGGAAGAAAGAGTTGCTGCACTACGGATAATTCTTTCGATATTTTCTTTTTCTTCCTCCGTCAAAGGATACATCTTTATACCTGTCCGTGGCTCCTCATAATAGCCAAGTCCCGACGCACCAAATGCTCCCTTTAATTCAGTCCAACTGTCAACAGCCTCTTTGAATTCCTTTTCTGTAACAGGAAGTGAAGTGGAATATTCAAAGCAATGCTTTATAAAATCCCACGCAACTTCTTTATTTTCACATTTTGAAGTAATTGCAATGTTATCAAGCAAAGTCAATTTTGTACCATTTCTGTCATTTGAGGGATAACCAACAAAAGTAACAGCTTCCTCGGTCATCTCTCCTTTGGCAAAAAATATTCCCGTATCAGGAGAACTGATTGTAATAGTTTTTGCTATATCCCCATCATTGATATATCTGCGTGACCTGTTAGTATAAAATTCATTCAGCTTTGCCTCTTCCTCAGGAGTCAAAACCTTATCCTTATCATACGCCCTTTCTTCCTCAGACGGAAATCTCTTGCAGAATTTCAGTAGTTCAATAAATTCATCGGAATTAAATGAACAAGTGCCTTTTTTCTCATCTACAAAATCCATTCCGCAAAGAAATGTACGAAGCATTTCACGGCGGTAAGTCCATTTATAAACGTCCTTTTCCGCATTGTCATAAACGGAAATCATATCCTCCATTGTCCAGTTTTCCTTGTCGCAGATTTTAGTTTTTACTAAAACCGTTTCAACTTTAAAATGTATCGGCATACCGTATAATTCGCCGTTATCTGATTCAGCCGCTTGGAGAATATTTGGCAGAAATGCCGATTTATTCATTTCAGAATCATTTTCCATAAAGGTGTACAGGTCAGCTAATGTACCTTTGTTTCCGTAATTGAAAATAGCATTGTTATCCAATGTGACTATAATATCAGGTGCATCGTCTGTCAGAAGCTTCATCTGAAATTCCTTTTCAGCCTGCTCCATTGCCTTTTCGTATTCTTCTGAATTTTCCGCATCAACGGTAAGAATTTCGGTTTCAATACGGAAATCCGATTGACTGCGGTTAAAGGCATTGGCAATTTCGGTGAAATCCTTTGACGATGAAAGAACCATAACCTCTAAAACCTGCTTTTCATTAAGCTCAGATTTACGTTTTCTTGTAAGCTTATTAATCACAGTTCCCGCTTCGCCATAGCTTCTGTAAATCATACAGTTATCGTCTAAAAGCTGAACAGGTGAAGTCTGCAAATCCGATTTTTTCCATTCAAGCAGCACTTCTTCGCTGCCGTCATATTTATAGCCTGTGATGTTTTCATCATTAACAAGACAGAAACGATAATCCCCATAGCCGCTGACAAAATAAACTTCGCTGTCAGCATTTAATTCCGCCTGCGGAGTGTAGATATTTTCTCCGACTTTGCCTGTCTGTAAATCAAACTCATCTACTGAAACTTTATAACTCAAATCCTCGGAACTGCTGTCGTGAAAAGATGTATACAGCAGAGTTTTTCCGTCACGGTCTTTAAACAGCTGCAAATCACAGCCGTAACTTCCCTTGTATTTATCCGCAAGGCTGTAAATCTCCTCTGCACTTCCGTCTTTCTTGTTAAGGCGGAGAATACTTCCGCTGTCAAGGGTTATATAGGCTTCGCCATTGTCAATGTAAAATTGCTTAGGCAGCAGATACGTGTCAAAATTATCCGATAAATCTTCCAGAACAACTGCGTCAATAAGAGTTCCGTCCGTTGAATAAGTGCAGAACATATAACGCAGTTTCATCTCGGAATTATAAGTTTCCCAGTCGAAATTCTCCTGATTATCGCTGTATACATAGGGTTTCATTCCGTTGTGCCATTCCATTGTAGCAAGGGAATACAGCTTATTTTCAGCATAAGCATAAAGTCCGCCTGTATAGTAATAATCGTCCTGTGGGGCAGGGAGAGTCAGCTTATTTTCCGATATAAGCTTAAAATCCTTTGAATACTCTGAAAAAACAGCGTCATAGGAGGTTTGGGGAAATACAAATATTCCGTAACCATTTTCCGTATGGAAAAATTCAGACATTCCCACATCCTTTACGCCAAGGTCAAGCTTTTCAACTTTAACCTGTGCCGTAAGCGGATCGTCATCTGCAGGCTGTGTCGTTTCAAGCTGTTCTGCAATTTCCGTCTGTGAACTGCTGTCATTTGTGCTATTTTCTTTTGTTTCACCACATCCTGCAAGTGTAAAACAAGCCGTCATAGTTAACAATAATAATCTTTTAAATTGCATAATTAATCCTCCCTAAGCTTTAAATACAGCTTATTATCGGAATATCCGCTAATAAGCACATCGGGGACAGAATTAATGCTATAGCTAAGGGTAAGTTCCCGTTTTTCCCCGTCCGCAAGGGTAAATGCGTATGGGTAAACTTCTCCTGCCTCTGAAATTTCATATGGCAGAACAGTCTTTTCTATGCCATTTTCACCGAGATAAGCCACCATAAAATTATCCGCCATAAATGTAGTTGTGCCGTTTAAAGAAAGAGCATTTTTGCTTTTCATTTCAATTGTGATTTCATAAATGCCCTCTGCTGTGAACTCTGCATTTTCCACATCAACGGTCATAATTCCCGATGAAAGCATATTCCAGGGAATTGAAATTTCATCAGCTACAGATAAGGGTAAATCCGTCTTATCAACCTCATTTTCAAAGTCGTTGATATGAAAAATCCCCGTAATTATCACTCCCGATATAAACACATATGCCGCAGCTGTTACCGCCTTTGAAATCCAGCTGAATCGGTATTTTTTTACAGTTACCTCATCGCAGATTTTATGAAATTCCTCAGTTTCCTGATTTTCTTCACCGTTTAATTTTCCCTGCACCTTACGCCATAATCTTCCTTCGTTATTCCCCGAAATACCGTGATATTCCTCACTAAGCCACACCGCTGAATCCTCGTCGGCAGAACGGAGCAGTTTTATTATATCTTTTTTATTCATAGATTTACCTCCACTGTTCCATATCCTTGCGAAGCTTTTTCAAAGCTCTGCCGCAGCGCACCTGTGCGGCATGGGGCTTTAAGCCTGTCATTTCCGCTATTTCAGACATTTTTCTGCCGAAATAATATTTCTGTACAACAATTGTTGCGTCAGGCTCCCCAAGCTCTTTGATTTTCTCTAATAAAAAATTGAATTTCGCCTTTTTCTCCTGCTGTTCCTGTAAATTATCAGTTACAGGCTCCTCTGTCAAGTCAAAAGGAACAGTATTTACCTGATTTTTCCGCAAGGATGTTCTGTAATTCAACGCACGATTTTGTGCCGCTTTTCCAATATATGATTTCAATGTTGTGCCGTGGATGTTATCAAATCGGCGGATTATCTCTGCAAACGTCTCTGCAAAGCAATCCTCCACATCTTCACGGCTGCCACAATCACGAAGAATACGGAAGACAATGGCGTAAATGTACTGCGAATACTGTTTATATAAAGCCTCCGAGCCTTTTTTTGCATCTATGCTCATCAGTTCACGCAGTTCATTATCCGTCATATACCTCCTCCTCTCCAAAGCCCATGGTGCTTCATAATAGTAGACAATGAAAATCTCAAAAAGTCACACTTTTTTATTTTACCACATTTTTTATTTTAAAGCAAATTTTCAGGAATATCCCCCCCTCCGAAAACTTATCATTTCGGAGAGATTTATTTTTATGCTTTACGGCATAATTTCTCGTGCATACAAAACATCGGAACAAGAAAAATTGCCGAATATACAGGCAAAAATGATATGCTCAAATTCTCCGCAATAATGCCGAAAAGGGGCGGCATAAATGAATCAACTCTTTTTCTCAATATACTGTACGAAAAATACCAACTACATACGCTACAATATACAATTAGTAATATTTCATCATTAACTAATTCTAATTATCATGATATGCTTATTATAGATACAATTTTTGTACCTATAACATTTGCAAAGGAGTGTATTTATGAATACCAAAAAAATCATTTCTATCATTACCGCTTCCGCAATTCTTACCGCTGCTAGGTTAAGTAACACAGCAATAAAAGAGGAAAGCAATATGCTGATAAGTTCAGTCGCTCTTTCTTACGAAAACCCTGAACTTGCAGAATATGCAAAGCAGGTTGCGATTTTAGTAAATCGTGAGCGTTCATCTTATGGTTTACAACCTGTAAAATACTCACCATTGCTTAGTGAAGCCGCTAATGTCCGTTCATCAGAACTTCGCAAGAGTTTTTCGCACACACGACCCAACGGAACGAGTTGTTTCACAGTATTAAAAGAATTTAATATATCATATTTTTCTGCTGCGGAAAATATAGCCTATAGTCAGAGAACTCCTGAAATTGTTATGAATGCGTGGATGAATTCATCAGGTCATCGTGCAAATATTCTTAACAAAAACACAGAATACATAGGTGTTGGTGTAGTATACAGCAATGGAATTTACTATTGGACTCAGTTATTTACTTCCTCTGATTCTATTTCAAATGCTTATCTGCCAGAAGAAAATAACGAAATTCCAAATTTAACGACAAACAAAGCTGAAATAACAAATCCAACAACAACTACTACCATAACAACATCAACTACAAAATTAACCATACCCAACCATGAAACTTTGAAGACTACAACAAATACTACGCAGAATATTCAGACATCTTCAACTAAACCATTAGCCTCAACATCACAGACTATTGTTACAAATAAAACTTCAAGTTATTTCCCTGAATCAACAACTGAAACTACTGTCACAAACAATCCTACATTTACTCTACCTGATTTAAATGATTACTTCAATCCTGACAATGGAAGCATTATAATTTTGACTGAACACTTCGATATGTATGATTTTCTGCTGAATAACGAAATCTGCATAGATAAATGTTGCGAAAACGCCAAGGATAATTTTACCGAATTTTATACAAATTTAAAAGACAAGATACCTGAAAATTTCTGATGCGCAAGACACTTCATAATAGGTATATATATGCCGATGTTTTGCCGAACCTATGTGTTCAACTGGCACGCTATATTCAATAATGGTAGTTGAGATATTATTTCACACTTACAATATTGCTTTAAGATTTGACGGTAACTACGCCTCAGTGGACTTTCACCACAGAGCATTGATATGCCCGTCATACTACAAAAAAGAGCAGGCTCAAATTGCCTGCTCCACATCAATGCTATTTTAAGTTAAGGGGTCAAAACAAATTTCATAGAAAATAATAAACCCTCGAAATGGCTATATTTCCAGGATTTTCTGTAAAGGTAAACCTATTTAGATCATCTTAATTTATGTCATTATTATAGCATATCAGCTCATCTTTCATCAACAATTTATGTAACGCTTGCTTTGAATCACTCAGAGCAAGCGTTTATTTTTATCATGAAAATCACTTAATCTCAATCCACTTTGATTCTGGCTATTGCTTAACCATTTTCGCAAGTGTCAGAATCAGAATACCGTTTTTTAGACAGCATCAATCGCATTTTTATCAATACCCGAAACATTAACAACACCTTACTATTAGTTTAGTAATCTCTATTATTCACCAATATATTCATTCACTGGCAGCAAGCACATATGCCCTCTGCAAACATAGTATGTTGTCTTATTATTCAGCAATGGATATTTCTCGCTCTCACTTACTACTGAAATATTTGCAAGAAACGGCAGTATATCAAAGATTTCAGATAAATCAGTTTTATCTTTCGAAACAATTGTAATATGCTCAGGAGGATTTTCATACAAGAGCTTTGCAAGCATAAACAGACTATGAGCTGCAGGATAATCCTGTGCCTGTGAGGATAAAAAGGCGAACTGTTTTTCTACAAGCCCTCTGTACTTTTCATCATCCGTCAGCTGATACAGTCTCACGAAATTATATGCCATTACGGAATTACCACTTGGAATTGCTCCGTCATAAGTTTCCTTCGCGTTCATAAACAGCTCTGAGTTATCAAATTGACAAAGGAAGAAGCCGCCGTTCTTATCCGCAAATCGTTCCACGGCTTCATGACAGAATGCCTTCGCCTTGTTGAGATAAGTGATGTCTAACGTAGAATTATAAAGCTCTATCAATGCAGAAATATAATATGCGTAATCATCAAGAAATGCCTTGTCAGAACGCTTTCCGTCACGGAAACTTGTGTAGAGCTGCAAGCCTTCACACAGATTCTGTTCCAGAAATTGCTGTGCATTCTGCGCCGTCTGCAAGTACTGTTCCTCATGCGAAACGCGGTACAGCATAGACATTGCCGCAATCATCATGGCATTCCATGACAGTAAAATCTTATCATCCAGATGCAGACTTGTACGCTGTCTGCGGTAGTCGTAGAGCTTTCGTTTTTCATTGGAAAAGTCCGATTTGAGGTCGCCGCTTTTTAGCAGATTCGGGATGTTCACACTCTCAAAATTGCCCTTTGCGGTGATGTCAAAAACTTCTGCAAACGTCTTTCCTTTTTCACCCAGTATATTCATGATTTCTTCAAGAGTGAAAGTATAATATTTTCCCTCTACACCGTCGCTATCTGCATCCTGTGCGCTGTAAAATCCGCCCTCCTGCGAAGTCATCTCACGAATTATATAATTCGCTGTTTTTTCGGCAGTTTCAAGATATATAGGTGTTTTCGTCATACTGTAAGCCGCACTGTACGCCATAATCAACAAAGCATTGTCATAGAGCATTTTCTCAAAATGGGGTGCAAGGAAATACTTGTCTGTAGAGTATCTCGAAAAGCCGCCTCCGATGTGGTCAAATATACCGCCTTTTCTCATTTGAAGCAGCGTTTTTTCAACCATTTTCATTGAAAGAGTATCATTGCATATTTTAGAATACATCATAAGAAAAAGCAGATTATGCGGTGTGGGAAATTTGGGTGCTTGTCCGAATCCGCCATATATGCTGTCGTAGATATATTTGAAATGCTTTACTGCATCTTCTATTATATTTTCAGAAGTGTTATTCTTCCAATTCAAATTACTATTTTTCAGATGAGCTATTATTTCATCTGCTGATTCAAGCAATTTATTTTGATTTTTCTTCCATCGCTCCGCAATTGTCATAAGCAAATCCGCAAATCCGGGCATACCATATCGTGAACGGACAGGAAAATATGTCCCTGCAAAAAAAGGCTTTTTATCCCATGTCATAAAAATACTCGTAGGCCAACCACCGCTGCCTGTAAACACCTGACACACCGTCATATACACGCTGTCAATGTCGGGACGTTCCTCACGATCAACTTTGATGGAGATAAAGTGCTTGTTGAGGATTTCCGCAGTTTTCTCGTCCTCAAAACTCTCATGTGCCATTACATGACACCAATGACAAGTGCTGTAGCCGATACTCAGAAAAATCGGCTTATTTTCCTTTTTTGCCGTTTCAAAAGCTTCCTCACTCCACATATACCAGTTTACAGGATTTTCTGCGTGCTGTAATAAATATGGACTTGTTGATTTTTTCAGTTGATTGCTCATAGGCACTCCTTTCAAAAAAGCCGCTTGAGCGGTCTCAAACGGCGTATTTGTTTAATATGCAGTAATTATATTCTGCACATACTGCTGCATTTCTTTCCTTGATGCAATTGTGTGCGTGCCGTTGATCACTTCATGTTTCTGCGCTTCCGTCAGTGATGAAAACTTCTGCATTGCCTCTGGATTCATTGCAAGAGCCATTCCCAGCCCCACAGGCATTTCTGTTTTTTCCATTGTTTCTTCCTCCACTTTCATTATGACAGTAGTATGTCCTACTTTGCTGATTTTATCCGCAAGACAACTATCTGATATCATCATTTGCAGGATTATCAAGAACCCTACCGTTTTCAGCAAACCGTGAACCATGACAGGCGCAATCCCACGAATGCTCCGCCGCATTCCAGTGCAGCGCACAGCCCAGATGCGGACAGCGTCTGCCTGTAAACGAGAGCAGATTCACCGCAGATTCCAGACAATTGACAAATAACTGCGGTTTCAGAATGCTCCTCGATGGACTGAAAATATCTGTATACTCGTTCTGCTTTCCTAGCACCATATCAGAAAGCAGTATCGCCGAGAGCATTGCTCCTGTCATACCCCACTTATTGAAGCCTGTTGTAGTGTAAAGTCTTGTTGTATTGCTTGAATATCTGCCTATATACAGCATTTCATCAAGGCTAATACAATCCTGTGCCGCCCAGTAACAATACTCCTTTGCAGTCGGATAGTACTGCTCTGCGAAATGCCGCAGCTCCGTCCAGTTACCACCTTTTTTACCAGTACGATGACCTCCGCCGCCGAGCAAAAGATATTTGCCATAATTGCGGAAAGAAAGTCCCGCTTTGCTTTCGTCCACATACATTCCGTCCACATCCTGAGCATTTTCAAGAGCAAGCACATACGAGCGGTGCTGATAGAGTTTCAGAAAATAGCTGCCGTGTTTATTGATGAACGGAAAATGTGTTGCCACAATTACTGTTTTTGCCGTAATTTTTCCGCATTCCGTTATTGCGGTATTCCCACGCATTTCCTTTACAAAGGTATTTTCATAAATAGGCAGTCCCTGTGCAATAAACGATATGAATTTCAGCGGATGAAACTGTGCCTGATTCGCAAACCTAACTGCTCCTACCGTAGGAAAAGGAAGTGAGAGATTTTCCTCATATTCAGCTTCGTATCCGATTTTTTCAAGAGTAGTCAATTCATCTTCAAGCTTTTTTCTGTTGCTGACAGAGTAAACATAATTGTCCTTGATTTCATAGTCGCAGTCGACTTTTTCGCAAAGTTCTGTATACTTTGCAAAGGCAAATCGATTTGCTTCAAAATATTTTCGTGCAGTTTCAACTCCACCGCTTTTGATGAGTTTATGATAAATCAGCCCGTGCTGATAAGTGATTTTCGCAGTTGTATGTCCAGTTGTGCCACTACAAATTCTATGCTTTTCCACGAGAATACAATCCACACCGTTCTGTTTCAGAAAATAAGCTGTCAGAATGCCTGCAATGCCTCCGCCAATAATCAGAACATCAGTTGAAGTATCTCCGTTCAACTTCGGAAATGAGGGTAACTGCACTTCTTTCTGCCATATTGACTCCATAATTCCTCCTGTTTAAAACGCCGTCCGATTGAGTTCAGACGGCGTGTATTCTTAAAAATCCTGTAAGTCCGCAGCAGTCAGGTCATTCTCCACATTATCCCTTGCAAGGTCATTGTCAATGACCGCATAGGCATCAGAAATCGGCTTTTCCTGCGAGAATGACTTTGTGTGGTATACCTTCTGTGCAGGCGGTCTTGTACCAGCAATGATGTGGTTTGCGTGCGCCTTTCCGTGCTTTGCTTTTCCATGAATTTCAGGTACTGCAGCTGCTGTATTCTTCTGCTGAGTATGCGTCCAATCCGGACGGCTCATTCCCTGTTTTGCCATGTTCATCACCTCATGAATAGTATGTGAGACTTTCTTTAATTTATGTATGCTTTACTGAAAAGAGCTTGCTTTATTATAACAAGCTATCTTTCTAAGCATATTATATTGCTCCTCGAGCAATATAGAACATTTTGATAATTAGAAGTTTTTTCTGATTCATATAACAGAAGAAAAGTATGCATCGTTTATTACATTTATGAAAAACATCATAGCTAACTGTTGATATAATTCTAACACGGCTATTCTTCACTCTTTTATCAAACCTTGATTTTTAGTAAATATTGATGTATAATAGAATAAAAAATATATATAAGAGGATGATAAGATTATGACCAAATCACTTAAATCTATGCTTCTGGCTGCTTGTATTTTAACTACATCAACACCTGGCTTAATGTCAGCGCCTACTACATATGCATACACTCAGCTCATTGCATCACTTCAAGAAGTATTTATTTTTAAGGATACTCTTGCTATAGGCGAAAAGGCTCAATTAGAATTGACCTGGAGTAACGGTGCCCATCCTGAACTAATATATTCTTCAAGCGATGAAAGTGTTGCAACAGTTGATCAAGATGGTATTGTAACAGGTATAGCTAACGGTACTGCAACTATTACAGTTTCACGCTTAGATGGAAAAAACACTAAAACACTTGATATTTCCGTATCAAGTGATGTTGAGAAAAGCATTGTCTACAATACATCTGAATTAAATCTTGGCGATAAACTTCGTAAATACGATATCTTGCATTATGACAACAAAAACAAAGGCGCTAATGCAAATGTTGTCAATACCAAGGGCAGCTATGATCTCGTTTTTATCAATGAAAAAGACTATGTACTGCCGTTCGACGCTGAATATGTCGGTGACTGGGGTTCGTGTATGTATCTTGCTCCTGATATTGAAGGCATTACATATCTTGACGGCAGAACGCTGAATGTAGATGATGTTATTGATAGAAATACACATCTTCTCTGTTATGATTACTATATTAAAAGTGCTGACAGTTCCAATAGAATGACATTCCCAGTATTTCTTCCGAAATACTATGAAGAATACATAGGTAACGGAGAAATAAGATTAAGTTCAATAGATCACGATTCAAAAACTATAGAATTGAAGTCTGTTCCTGTTGACTCGCCTGCTTCAAAATTGTTGTATGTAGAAATTACAAGCAATCCGTATGATACAGTAATACATGGTTCTGACGAACTTGATCTTACAGGATTAAGACTTACAATTGGTGAAACTGATAGTAACGGCAACTCAATTTCACAGCTTGAAAACATCACAATTGATGAAGCAAGAAAAACATATGATATTACTGTAGAGATAAAAGATGAGACTCCCGGAAGTGGTAATTGTCTGATAATGGTTACTAAGAAAAATGAAGAAATAAGTGATACCGCTTCATTCGCTGTCAGCTATGGTGCACCTGTGATAAAGGGCGATGTTAATTCTGACGGTGAACTTAATATTGCCGATGCTGTGCTTTTACAGAAGTGGCTGCTTGCTTTTTCTGATACAAATCTCCCCGACTGGAACAGAGCTGATCTGTACCGTGATGGCAGACTTGATGTATTTGATTTATGTTTAATGAAAAAAGAACTTATTTCTCAAAATCAGGAAATGTCAAAAAGCATTATTACCGGTATCAAAAACGGCATGACCAGAGACGAAGTATTTGCTGTATTAGGCAAGAATTATACTGCCGAAGAAGAAAAAATTTCTGAAAAATATATAAATGAACTTGTGCTTTCCTGTTCTGTTGAGGGAAGATAAAAGAAAAAATGATAATCCTGTGGAAAACATAATGCAGGTTTTGGCAAACTCCTAATCAGCATTTCTGAAATAGATCCTCTGTTGGATACATTCTCCAACAGAGGATTTGTTATATTACGATTAGTTTCATTTACCACTGATAGATTTCTGAACATAATCCTCAACAGCTTTTCTTGGAATTTTCCAGGTTTTACCGATTTTAAATGACTGTATATCACCGTTTCTGAGTAAGGTATATAAGGTACTTTTACCAATATCCAGATATGCCATTACTTCTTCAAATTTCATAATGCTGTTATCATTTTTCATGATTGATTCCTCCAATCTTTTATTTAATATATTGTTATATATTTTATTATTTAAAATTGATTATTAATATCATAGCTGTAATGTGGAGGAACCGGTTCCTCCACACCTCCTTGAGGGGCATGCCCCTCGCATTTTGCTCTGCCTGCGGTCTCGCAAAATGCACACCCCGGAGCAGGAATGGTTTTAACAGAATATATTGCTACAGCAATATCAAATAAAAATAATTTATTTTCCGATCACGAATTACTGGAAGGTTATGTGTGATTCTTGAGTTTTGGTGAAAAATGCAAAAACCTTTATATATTATAAAGCTTTTCGCAAAAATCACCACGGCATTTTCCTCATTCAACGTCACAGGATAGTTTCCAGCAATTCGTGATCATTTTTTATATTACAATAGCCTGTTCTATGGGAAATCTTGCAAATACCTTTACAGTACAATTATGTCGGAGAAGTCTTGCTCTTACTACAGCTTGTTCTAATAATGAACTCAATATCCACATCTGAATTGTTCTGAGACGATAGTTCATAAATGTATTGATATAGAACTCAAATCCGTTATATTGCACCTTTATATTTTTCAAATTGCTTTCATCGTAATCTATTCCCATAAGCATACCGTAAAGTCTGTATACTTTCTCATCTACATTAGGCAGACCTATAACAGATATATCTTTTCCCTCAAGACAGTTAAGACCTTCTATTCCTCCGAAGTGATATTCCGTATTAAATTCCTGTTCTATACATTTAAAGGTTATTATCAGATATATTATGTATTTCCTTCATAAGATTCTCGGAATCTTTTCCCGCTATTAATGCATATCTACTGTATGAACTATTGGTATATTGTTCTATTCTTCCCATATATTTTGCTGACTTACAGACATATTCCTCTACATTCATATTAAACAGCCATTTATATACATCCGCATTTGCTGTGGCTGACATTATGATAGCTGTATTACTGGGAAATCTTCTTTGCTTGATATATGTAGTCATCTCTCCGTCGTTCATAAGAAACTTTGCCTGCAGTAAATCCAATATATTTGTATTGATATTTCCAAGTGACTTGATTACATCTATATTGATTGATAATCCTGCCGATGCGTCATATCTCTGATACCCTTCATTAGCAAGAATTGAATTCATTCTTTCTTTTTTCTTTGAACTGAACAGATTACTCTTGTACAGAAACAATTTAAATGGATAAAGAAACAGGTGTTCGGAAGAAAACTGAACAGATGCCCGAAAAAGCGTCGAATACTCAAATCATCTGACCATCTCCTTTCTTGTTTTTGGGTATAAGAAAAGCCGTCTGTGATTGTTAGTCACAAACGGCTATGTAATATTATTCAGTTCGATATAAACGATTTGAATCATCGCCGTGTCTTAAAAAGATTTCAGCACCGTCATCTGTATACTACAAAATGAATCATTATTTAATAAGATTTGCTATCTTTAAACCCTCACAAATTGGATTTTTACAGATGGAAGAATATTTATTTTCCCTGAGCCAATCAGGATAATCGTCAACTTCTGTGTACGGTATACCCCATAAAGATTGAGTTTCTAATAATTGTGATTCAATTGATCTAAAAAATAATTCTTTAAATTTGGTTTCACATTTTATTGATAATCCGCAAAATGGAGTATCATAGTAAACTACTAACATAAATGACCGATCATCACTTAGATTACTATAAATACGATAATTAGTCCCTAATTTTGAAATATGAAAATTCATATTATTGCAAAGGCTATCAATAGTACTATCGATAAAATATTTTTCTATAGTAACACTAAATGCGCTCATGTCATCATATACTTTTAAATAATCCATAAAAAGAAGTACCTCCTAAGCATCGAAAAGTTCAATTAATAAGGGTATTTATTCTTATTATACTTGTATGGAAAACCAAAGAATCGTTCGAATACATCATGGTGAATCTGAATAAAATTTCCCACAGGCATCTCATAGCCATAATTAATGTTAAAAGAATAGTCAGACTCTACAATATAATACATTGTATACCATTTTTTGGATTCTCCAAATTTTTCGGTATATGCATTATACAAGTCTTCAATCAAATCAGGAAGATTTATATTTACATCACGTTCCTTTATTGGATACTTATCGTATCTTGTCCAGAAGAATTCTTGTGTGCAAATAACATTGGTCTTTTCTTCTTTAAAAGCAAACCAAATCGATGTGCATCCATTTTGGCATTCGGCATATAGGCATATTTTTTTCCACGGAACAGGAATCATCTTAGTTAAGAATGCACCTATTTCAGCCTGAATAGAATCAATTTTTTTCATAATAACACCCCTCTTAGATTATTATTTATCGGTCTGTCCGTCCTCCTATATTATACCATATCCAACCGCTATTTTCAATAGATTAGAGGTTACAAGACAGCGACAGAAAATTATTTTTGAGATTTGATTTTAGCAGATACGCTGAATACGAGGAGAAATACTTTAATCGGTAAGGGCATCGTATTCAGCAGACATTCGGATACACTGTGTACTTTCCGAATGTTCTTCCCTAGTATCAGCCCTCTCTTTCTCTAAGATACCACAGGGTGCAGTGCCCTGTGGGGAATTATTTTGTTAAAGTCCACTTCTTCAGTTATATATAATTATAGTGCTATGATATGCACTATCGTGTCCAACGATAGGAACATAACAAACTGAGAAAGGAGCGAACAAAAATGTTCAACAACAACCGCTATCTGACTTGTGGCGTAGATTCAGCAATACCACTTGAATTGCAGTTATTCCTGTGGAATTGCGTTGACGAACTGCCTGTGGAACGAGATTACTTGCAGGTGTTCAAGCTTAAACCATTTGGCGAAATGCAGAGAATCACTCACACGTCAGAAAATCCCGAACACAAAATGGAATATCTTATTCCGTCAGAAAAGCCGATAACCGAAAAGATTTACATAATCGACGACGGTGCTCATTCAACAATGCTACTTACAGAAGAATACTGAACGACAAGGGACACGGAAAACCATTTCCCTTTGTCGTTGTCAAACATCAACTATATTCGTAATATCCTTGACAATTTCACGAAAATTTGTTATAATACATTTTAAAAGTTATTATAAATATTATTTTATCAATTCAAGGGGAATGCAAATATGAGTGATAGAGTTTTTTCTGAAAGTGTTCAATATCGAGCTGTTTTATCAAATTTAGAGAAAAATAACGGACAATTAAAATGTGCTATATGCAAAAAAGTTCTTGTATCAAAATCGGAATGTCGTTTTGACCATATTTTTGCATATGCTAAGGGAGGAAAATCCACTTTAGATAATTGTCAAATTTTATGCGAAAGCTGCAATTTATCAAAAAGCGATAAAGAAATGAATGACTTTATATTAGAAGAAAAAGCCAAGAGATTTATGGCAGGAGAAACAATTACTCCTAATATATCGTTTACTGAATCAAAAGCACAAATTGATGATAGTAAAATGACAAAAGAGAAGTTTGATTCAATAGTTGGATCATTTATTAAAAAACATAACGATATTAAAAAAGTGGATTTCACAAGAGATAAAAACAACTTACCATCCGTATCATATGTTACTAAATATTATGGAACAATGAATGAATTGAAGCTTGCTTTTGGACTTGAAATTGATACTGTATGGAACAGAGACAACATTTGGCAGAGATTATTAGAATATTCAGAAACCAATCCGGAATTCAAACAAGCTGAACTGACAAAAGAAAACAAACTTCCTTCCCTTCCTTGTATTCTATCTTATTTTCCTGAATATAAAAACTTCAGCGACATCAAAATTGCCCTTGGATTAGATTTGAATTACGAATTATGGACGAAAGAAAAAATTGTTGATGCTTGTCGGAGGTACTTGAAAACTCATAGTAAAATCACATTAAAAGACTTACGAAAAGAAAATGGATTACCAACATCTAAAGTGATATATAGATTTTATGGCACTATGCAAGACTTCCAAAAAAATATAGGCTCCGAAGTATCAAAAATTCAGGAATTTATTTCTAAAGAAGAATTAATGAGGGCAGCACAAGAAATGACTCAGAAAAATGGTTCGACTTTTGAATCAAGAGCTTTGTTTTTAGAAATGTTTCCTTACAGTCAATCAGTAATAATAAACCGCTATGGTTCTTTCGATTCTTTTATAAAAGAGGCAAACATCATAATATTAAACACAAAAAAAGCGAAATATACTAAACAGGAAGTGGATGACCTTATTCTTTCATATTTAAAAAATGGAAATCCCATTCCATTTTCAGCTAAACAATTATCCACACTTAATTTGCCGTCATATTCAACAATTTTAAGATTCTACGACGATTGGAAAGAGCCTTTTGTTATTTTCTTAAAAATGATAAATATTACAAATAAATAGGAGATAAGCTGACTATTATCCTATACACGAAGAATTATTACTTGCATACTGCGGATGCTATGGTGTGGATAGTGCAGATGTAGAACTTCTTCTCGACTACGGTTATACGCCCGATGAGGTAGAAGATATGCTTGTTGATACTGCTCTGCTACGTGAAACTGTTGATTGCGTCAGAAACTACGGTCTTTGCCAAGTCTGACGTTTATAACCGTCCCATTTATTCGGGACGGTTATTTTTTGTTATCTCAAACGTATTCCCGTATAGCAATAGCGAGGATTTCCACCCGGCTCACTACGTTTTCTGACTTTATCAATATATGCTCCACTCATTTTAAAATCCTTGGCAAAACTATCAAGGTTGGTATATTTATGTACATTAATCATATTGGAATATGTGATATATGCGTTATAAAGCTCCTCTGTGAAGACATAATCATTGACATCGCCTGTCAGATTACAGCATGCTCTAACAAATGCAATGATACTTTCCTCCTGGCTCATTTGAGATGCTACAGGAGGAACGTAATTATCATACCACATTCCTGTTCCGCTGAACACGTATCCATTGGCTCTCAATGAAAGATATGCCCTTATCAGCTTATTCACTATAGCTTCCTTTTCGGGTTCAAGCATCATTCTCAACTCATCGGGCTGAATATTTTCGTCTGTGATTCTATGGGTAAAGGGAATCACGACTTTTCTTGCCTGAAATGCGATATCACCATAAGCCGGAACTATATCAAAGTTTGAACCCAATACAAGATGTGCCCTGCTTCTGAAACATATATTTCCGTTCTGGAATTTCACTTCTGCGCCTATCATATCTCCGCTTGAAATCTGTTTCAGCATTGATGTCGATTTGGCATCAAGGGTTGTACTTGGCATGTCAAGACACATACATATGCTCTTGTTAAATACCTTTATATTGGCAAAATTGCCCTTGAATTCATCGGGTGCCATACTTACTACTGCTTCCTGATTAAGCAAGCTTGTTATGTAATTGACAATAAAGGATTTACCCGAATTGGTTATTCCCTCAAAGCAGAAAATAGACTTCATCGTATCATTGGTAAGACATACACCAAGAACTTCTCTCAAACGTGCAGCCAGAACTTCATCACCCTGCGTATACATTGCAATTATACCGTCAAATACAGGTGACTCATATGCATAGGGATTCCAATTCACATTTACCATTGATGTCGCAAACAGTCCTGAAGTGAACGGCATAGCCTGCATTGTTGCAATATCTAATATGCAATTATTGAATACGATATATCTTCCGATATCATAAGGTACTTCTACGTAGGGAGCAATCTGATTTATTTCCCTTATAAGAGATTCAACAAATCCCGCATCACAAACGAAATTCGTCACATAACGGCTGATATTCTCACAAAGCTCTCTCAGAAAAGGAGCCAGTTTTTTAATCGAACTATAACATTCTACTCTGATGAGTATCATCCATATACAATTAGTTTGGACTATACAGATAAAAACAGAACTTACAAATATCTGTTCAGACAATTAACAGATCACAATATCACACTAAAATCCTCCATTTCTGATTCCAAGCATACTAAATTCCAGAAAAAATTTTTCGAATTAATTGAGATTAACGCTGCTAAAAACACACTTTTTATTCCAACCAAACCCGGATTATCCATCATAAACTTTAGAGATTCTCACAGAATATTACTATATTCTAATAATAATTTCCCATTTTTTTACCCGTATACATATTCAAAAACAGAAGTATGCCAAATTCAAGATTTAACAACCAGTCTTTCTTATGCAATCGTGCCTCCTACAAAACATATTCCTTTGCCAAATATAGAAATTTTTTTTATTGACTTTACGTTATTTGTCATTGCTTCTTCCTTTGTATAATAATGAATTTAGATTCAGATTCCCATACATTGTTACTTTTTCGTCTCATACTTCCCCAGAAAAATTAATGCAGGTTCTTTTAACTAATCTGTCTTTTTTTATAAATCCTTATTCATATACATACACAAATATATCTTCCATAAACGCTCCATTTGATACTCTTCGCACACTTATCAATGAACGAAACAGTAACTGTATTTTCTTAGAAGCATCTTTTGACGCTGAAAAACTCAGAAAGGAAAATATAAATCTTATTTGCGACCATTTCACGAACTATCAATCTGATTCACTATGCTGTGTTGCTTCTAATACAATACAGTATTGTCTTCCTGAAGACAAATATATAGATGTACCACTTGAAGATACTAATTTATTCATTTATGATTCAGATATAAATAGCATTGATACTCATTTTTTACTATGGATAATATCATCAAGCCCAGCTACTCAATTTGAACAACTTAAAGCATATAATGAAATCAATTCACAGGTAAAAGAGCTTTACAGCAACAACTTTAACAGTCCCAATATTCAAGATGCCGTTACATCTATAATGACAGTTTTTAGACTTATAAATCAGAGAATGCTCATATTATATGTTTCTTCTATACAGGATGATGCCGTTGAAGCCGAATTATTTAAGTATGTATCAGGTTTGTTTGAAACACAGATTGCACAGACAAACACGGAAGCTACTATTAAAAAATTCAGTGACATATTAAGTAATTGTATTTTAGACAGAAAGGTAAATGTATTTGCACACAGTAAGCATAATAAAAACCGAATTACCAAACATAATGGAATGGAAATTTACAAAAATAATCAAAAGCTTATAATACCATCAAATGTTTTTGAAAAATTATGTTCTTCTTATAATATCTCACTGATAAATCTGAAAAAAGCTCTTCAAGCCAATGGCAGCTTATTCCAAAGCGATTCATTATACATAACAAAGCTTACAATGTATCCTATAGGACAACCGTCGATTCGTGGCAATGCCTATATAATAAACGACAATATATTAGATCCATCTATGATTGAATTCATTAACGCTGAAACGCAGCTTGTTCTTTCGGACTTTAAACATTCCACATCTGAAGATAACGGTATTGCTATAGGCTATGATTACAAAGGCGAACCTGTCATATGGAGCTATACAAAACTATCAACCTGTCACCTTATGATTACAGGAAAATCCGGTTATGGTAAAACCACATTTATATCAAAGGTAATAAAAAAGTTAAATACGATTGATGAAAAAATTCTTATTTTGGATTTTTCTCAGAGCTATATAAACAATGATGAATTGAAAGATATCAGTAATGTGTATAAGGAAAAGTTACCTGTTAATCCGTTTGTTATACGCAAAAACGAAACTAAGGAAGCACATATCAACAGAATAGTTCGCAGTATCATCCAATCCTTCAAGCTGATTGAAATTGACAGCAACAGACTGAACAAAATAATATCAGAAGCATATATCAGTGAAAACTCAAAACTTGATTTAAACGAACTGAAATTGATTGTTCCGGTATCACTTACAAAAGCTATTAATTTTATCGTAAATGTTTATGAGAATTCAGAACCAATAACTTGGTCGGAACTTAATACAGAAAAGAATATGTCTATAATAAGTATAGATAACACATGGGCCGATTACGAAGTTATAACAGAATTTCTACTCCAGGATTTATACGACTATAAGCAAAAATTTGATAAAAGCAGATTGTTTTTGTTTGTAGACGAAATTCAGAATCTTATAAATAACAAATCGTTTTCTATAATTACTATTCTATCACAAGGTCGAGACAAGGGAATAGGTCTTATTATGTCAACCCAATCATTCAAAACTATCCCTACAAAATACAGAAGTATGTTCCTGCAATCAGGACTTAATGTTTTCTTTCAACCTGAAATTGTAGCAATAGAAATGATTTCTAAGCTTATCTATGCTGATTCGACCATAGACAGAGTTGCCGAATTGATGAAAAGACTGGAAAAAGGAGAATCAGTCGTGTATGGAAGCTTTGAAAACGAAAATGGAGATATAGAATCAGACAAGATAATTTATGTATCTTCAAGAAAGAAAGAATCTCCCCTTCTGAAATACAATACTGAAAACCCGGTTTAATTTACAAAATCCAATATATATTCACTTCACTGCCGTTTAAAAGACGGCAGTTTGTTTTTGTTCAAATTTTCAGTTATATATAATTATTGTGCTATGATAATAGCACATTGAAAAAGCCACTTCCTCGGAAGCGGCTTTTTTGCATTATTTAAATACACCATTATTGTGAAGTCTGATGTACATACCGCCCTGAATAAAAAGGGCGGTTATTTTTTTCAGCTGCAATACTCATATTTTATTTATTAAATTTATTACAACTATTTAATAAAATATATTCAATGAGGGTTCTTTATGAACAACTACAAAAACTATGACGAGCTTCCGCTCACCCTTACTGCTGATGACCTCAGCAAATTTCTTGGTATTTCTAAAGGCAGCTGTTATTCTATGTTTAAAAGGGATGATTTCCCAACCATTAAAATCGGTAAACGTGTTCTTGTTTCACGTGACCGTTTTATTCAATGGCTTGAAAAAAACACCAGGGAGGTTTAATTTATGAGACGTGGTAAAAATGAAGGCAGTATCAGAGAACGCAAAGACGGCAGATTCGAAGTTCGTGTTACTGCAGGTATTGATTTTGAAACCGGTAAAGCTAAGCGTATTTCCTATTATACGCATACTAAACAGGAAGCTGTAAAGAAATTACACGAAAAGGAATATGACATTCATTTCAATCATCAGATTGCCCCTACTTCTACAAAGCTTATTGACTGGCTCAGGGTATGGCTTGATAAGTATATGCGAAACAGTCTAAAGCAGTCAACCTATACAAGCTACAAGGGATATGTCGAGAAGCATCTCTCAGCTGCTTTTCCGACTTTTAAATTGAAAGACCTTACTCCTATGCTGCTTCAGGACTTTTATAACTACAAGCTTAATACTGAAGGGCTTTCTCCAAAAACAATTGCAAATATTCATCGTTGTCTGCATAAGGCTCTTAAACAGGCAGTTCTTGAACATCACATTGATTTCAATCCTTGTGATGCGGTGAATCTTCCGAGAAATGAAAAGCCTCAGATTGAAATTCTTACCCGTGAAGAACAGCAACAGCTTATGTATACAAGCTATAAATTCAGATACGGTGTTTTCATCAGACTTACTCTTGCTACGGGTATTCGTTTAGGCGAACTTCTCGGATTACGTTGGGAAGATATAGACGCTAAGAAGAATATGATGAATATCCGCAGAACACTCAACAGGCTTCCCAAAGTTGACTATAACGGCATTGGCAATTCCACAGAAATTGTTATTCAGGAGCCTAAAACCCAAAACTCTGCACGTTCAATTCCTCTTATGCCTGTTATTCTCAATGAGCTTCTTCAATGGAAAAATGTTCAGCTAAGTGATTCAAGAACAGCTGGTGAAGCTTACAACGATTCAGGATTTATCGTAACTCATCAGCTGGGAGGATATATTGAACCCCGTAACTTCAAAGACTTCTATGACCAGATTCTTCTGGCATCAGGATTGGGACATTATACATTCCATGCACTTCGGCATACCTTTGCTACAAGAGCATTGGAACAAGGTATGGATGCCAAAACTCTTTCAACGCTACTTGGTCATTATTCTGTGGCATTCACCCTTGATACTTACACTCATGTTCTCGATAGTCAGAAGCACGAGGAAATGAGTCTTATGGAAGAATTATTTGCTGCTCCTACTACTCCGATACATCATTCGTATCCTGTGATTGTTTCCCCCTCTGCCAATGGATTTGTTCTCACTACCATTGACTTTGAGGATTTATCTGTTGAGGCTGATAATATCCAATACGGAATTGACTGCATCCAATCAGCTATTATCCATAGAACTGCTCGTTCATATCCGCCCTCCCCTACTCCTGTCAACGAACTGGTGCTTAACAACGGAGAGTTTGTTGTTATGGTCAATATTTAGATTCGCCTACATAAAAATATCCTGTCTCGGCTTTTGGCTGAGGCAGGGTTATTTTTTTGTAAATTGTTGCATGATATGGCTGTAAAATCATATATAGCTTTTTATAAACTTTTCAAAAAGCACTTGACAGCTAATTGAAATTAGCTTATAATATAAATAAGGCTAATTTGAATTAGCTAAAGGAGGATTTGTATGAGTACAAAGAAAAAAATACTTGATGCGGCATTGACTTTATTTTCAGAAAAAGGCTATGCCAACGTATTTGTTGCAGAAATTGCAGAAGCTGTCGGAATTAAAGCACCGTCGCTCTATAAGCATTATAAAAGCAAACAGGATATTTTTAATGCCATTCTTGATGAAATGAAAAGCAGCTACGATAAACAGGCTTCAATGCTTAATCTGAATGGAAACAACGCTTCCGCTGATGCTGAAATATATGCTTCTGTTTCTGAAGATGAAATTGTGAAAATGGGTTTAGGATTATTTTCATATTTTCTTCATGACGAATATGCACAGAAGTTCCGTAAAATGCTGACCATTGAGCAATTTAACAACTCTGAACTTGCACAGCTTTTTACAAATCAATATGCTGATGACCCTCTTTCATATCAATCAGCATTATTCTCTATGCTATGCTTAAAAGGAGTACTAAAAGAAGAAAATCCCAATGTAATGGCTCTGCAATTTTATGCACCAATATTTATGTTGCTTACACTATGCGACAGAGAACCAAACCGTGAAGGAGAATTTACAGCACTTCTTGAACAACATGTAGTACAGTTCACAAGGCTTTACAGAAAAGAGGAAAAATAATGAAAATTACAATTATACACGGACAGAGCCACAAAGGCTCTACATACAATATTGCAAAGCAGCTTTGTGATAAGCTTGGCGGAGAGGTTACGGAATTCTTTCTGCCTACAGATTTCGATTGTTTCTGCAAAGGCTGTGCCGTTTGTTTTACAGATGAAACAAAATGTCCTCACTATGAAAAGCTTCTGCCAATAACAAAAGCTATGGACGAAGCTGATGTAATTATTCTCACAAGTCCTGTCTATGTTATGCATGCAACTGGATCTATGAAAGCTTTTCTTGACCACTATGGTTACAGATTTTTAGTTCACCGTCCTGAAGAAAAGATGTTCAAAAAACAGGCTGTGTGTATTTCAACAGCTGCCGGAGCAGGAATGAAAAGCTCAATAAAGGATATGGCAGACAGCACTTTTTTCTGGGGTATTGCAAAGACATATAAGCTTGGGGTTGCGGTTATGGAAACACGTTGGGAAATGGTAAAGCCCTCTATAAAATCAAAAATTGATAAAAAGACAACATCTCTTGCAAAAACTATTTCAAAAAAAGTTGGTACAATTAAGCCTGGCTTAAAAACAAAAGCATTCTTTAGCATAATGTCTGTTATGCAGAAAAAAGGGTTTAATCCTGCGGATGTTGAATACTGGAAAGCTAAAGGCTGGACAAATGGAAAACGTCCGTGGAGATAAACAAATCAAGAAATGCAGTCGCACAGATTATAATTTATCTATACGATTGAATGTGCGGGAAAAAGCTGTATACAGGGAGGTCACATCTGATAATTTTAGGATCACCCCCGCCTGTGCGGGGAAAAGATAGGAAACGAACCCGCCGAAACCGTCGGAGCAGGAACACCCCTGCGTGTGCAGGGAAAAGACCAAAATATTATAATGCTTGGTCTTACATCTAGGATCACCCCTGCGTGTGCAGGGAAAAGATTCAGCGCAGGTGCTTAAAGCGAATATGCGTAGGATCACCCCTGCGTGTGCAGGGAAAAGTAGTCTTTGCTACACCGCCCTTGTTGTTGTAGAGGATCACCCCTGCGTGTGCAGGGAAAAGGTCCTCAAATTCAAACGTATAATTGGTGTTTAAGGATCACCCCTGCGTGTGCAGGGAAAAGACACAGAGAGTTACGGGGAAACTATGAAAAATAGGATCACCCCTGCGTGTGCAGGGAAAAGTAATGAGAGAAAAACACTGCCGCCCCGACATGAGGATCACCCCTGCGTGTGCAGGGAAAAGACGGTGCAAGATTTGGTTTCCCTGCAGTAGCGAGGATCACCCCTGCGTGTGCAGGGAAAAGTCTCCTTCCACCTGTTCGGAATTGGCAAGGACAGGATCACCCCTGCGTGTGCAGGGAAAAGTTAAGTTCATCATCATAATGCGCTATCTGCATAGGATCACCCCTGCGTGTGCAGGGAAAAGTCAATCGGATTCACAGGACTGTTACAGATTGCAGGATCACCCCTGCGTGTGCAGGGAAAAGTTGCAAAAGAAGGTGACGTTGCTTCTATCAACAGGATCACCCCTGCGTGTGCAGGGAAAAGAAGCCCACGTCCAAGCGTTATGAATCATAAGCAGGATCACCCCTGCGTGTGCAGGGAAAAGAAACAGGCTACACAGAGGAATACACGGTGCGTAGGATCACCCCTGCGTGTGCAGGGAAAAGACAGTTTTGGGTGATTTATCTGCGGATAGTATAGGATCACCCCTGCGTGTGCAGGGAAAAGAATTCAGGCAGTTTCGACAGCGTGTTGAGGTCAGGATCACCCCTGCGTGTGCAGGGAAAAGTATCCATTCCTTTTTTGTCAACGGTAAATTTCAGGATCACCCCTGCGTGTGCAGGGAAAAGACGCTCCCCGAGGGTTACAGACCAAGCAAATCAGGATCACCCCTGCGTGTGCAGGGAAAAGAACAATACCCACAATGTACAATACGCAATTCCAGGATCACCCCTGCGTGTGCAGGGAAAAGTTAAAATAATTTCACTTGTTAAACCCAATGCCAGGATCACCCCTGCGTGTGCAGGGAAAAGGACGTAACTTTTTTATTACTGTCCCTGCGTTCAGGATCACCCCTGCGTGTGCAGGGAAAAGGGTATCTGATTTTCGAGGGCTTCAACCGCCATAGGATCACCCCTGCGTGTGCAGGGAAAAGAGATATTGGTTTTTCACCAAATACCTCGTCATAGGATCACCCCTGCGTGTGCAGGGAAAAGCATATTGAATATCGTTAGGTTCAATAGATGTTAGGATCACCCCTGCGTGTGCAGGGAAAAGAATAAAAATCGCAAGAAGACAAACGTTTATATAGGATCACCCCTGCGTGTGCAGGGAAAAGATTTCCGCATTGTACGCCCCGACAAGTCATTTAGGATCACCCCTGCGTGTGCAGGGAAAAGACTAAAAGATCCTCGAAAAACAGCCAAACGGCATCAACAAAATCCTACAATTCATTTAGTTTGCTTAAAATTTTGTTTATAATTTTACATTTTTCGCATACGTTTTCGTCATCAAAAGATGCAAATCCAAAATATTCAAGAAGCGTGTTATAAGTAATACACTCTAAATTTTTTAATTTTCTTTCTGCTATAAAACACAAATCCCTGTACTTAAACTCAGAAAAATCATATCCGTTTTTGTCAAAAAAATCCTCACACATATCAACACTTTCATCATCACTGCATATGTAAACTGTTTTTAATCCTGCAAAAGCAATCAGTTTTTCAAGCTGATATTTAATAAAATCCTTGTTACAACTTTGGCTTTCACTTATAAGGATTTTTAATTCCTCAGTAAAATGATTTGATATGTAGCTATGAACAACAATTGAAGAAAGATATGGTTCTCCCTCTTTATCTTTTGTTATGTCAAATGCCATTACCATGTAGGTATCGGACGGAGCAAATCGACGGCGTTTCTGTGCCATTCTTCTTTTGGCAGCATTACTGAATCCATTTTGAAGCTTTGGTTCATCGCTATAACTGACAGCAAGAGGACGCTTCATCAACTTTATTCCGTCAAGATCAATTGGTTTCCATGTTGTATTATGAATGTAAAAATCCATATGTTGTTCGTTATTAGTCGAAAAAACCATTGTCGCCTGTCCGTCGCCGATATTATCGCATATGCGTTTCCATAGGGCATCTCTGACTCTTGCACTTACCTGCCCGACATATACCCCTGTATTTATTTCAAGAAGCCATTTAGACAGGTCACCTCTAAGCTTCGGCGGACATTTGGTCATACTTACAACTATCACTTGAAATCTCCGCCTTTGCCGTAAGATTTACCATACTCTACAATATCCTCACGATTATCCCACAAAGCAATCTTCGTTTCGAAATTACCGCTGTCATCAAGCAGATATTTTATATCCTTTACCATACGTTCAAGTATACGGGTTTTCACAAACATATCCATGACCTGTCGTCTAACAACATTCGGCAGGTCAGGAACATTTTCACCTGCAAGCTGAAATGCAAGCGGAATTGTTATTTCCGCCTTGTACAAGTCAGCAATATCATACGCAAAGGAAAATTCATGACCTACATGTATAAATCCAAGTCCTGCCGAACATCCAAGAGCTGTTATTACTGCCGTTGCAAGACCATAAAGACAGACATTTCCAGCTGAAAGTGCCTGATTGACAGGACTTCCGCTTGAAAAATCCTCAGTATCGTATTCTCTGCCATACCATTCAACATTATTCAGCTTTGCCTGTTCACGATAGATTTTACGCATTCTTGCACCTTCTCGTCCACGAAGCTGCTGTAAAGTCAACCCTGATACGTCTTCATCAGCAAAACGCATTTCATACATTTTGCGAACTACATCAAGATGTGAACGGGTATTTGAAACAAGCTTTGCCTGTTTAGCAAGCAATGATGTATGGGAATTCAATGCCCGACCGTGGGCATAATAACGAACACCATGCTCCCCTACCCAGATTACACTTATACCCGTGTCACCTATTAGTTCCATTGCACGATGAGAAATTTCTGTCCCTGGACCAAGAAGCAGAACAGTTATGGCAGCAGCAGGAATATGTATAACACCTTCCATATCCTTAACTGTTACAGCACCATCCTCACGGCTTATTTTGCAATGTTCAAGGTATATGAAAGTCATTCTATCACTTATTGTCGGCAATTCATTAAGAACCGGCTTTTCCATTCCATTTTGTATGCTCATCATCTTACTCCTGCAATTGTCAGCAGTCCCATGCCAAAAGCTTTTTCTCTGCCAATGCCTTCGGTAAGTGCCTTTCTGAATAAGTCAGTATTTGTTACAGTAAGGCTACCCTCATAAGTCACGGCTAACATCTTTACCTTAGTTTTCTCAGCCTTGTTTTTTCTGAAAATATACCATTGAGAACCAGTAACAAGCCATTCACCATCAGAAAGTGTAAATCCATATCTCTGAGATTGTTTTAAAAGCCATTCTTCCTGATGTGTCGTTGTTATATGAGCAAGTACCTTTCCCCTGCCCTCAGATTTAGTGCATTTCTGTACTGTAGGATTTGCACGGAGTCTGAACTGCCATTTGCTGCCTGTTGTTATTCTTTCAAGAAGATTATCATAGCATTTCAATTCGTACGTATTACAATCGGAAAACTGATTTGCAACATCGGAAAAGTCAAGCTGTGAATGACTTAAAATCAGCAGATACTTTTCTCCTCCAAGAGTATCAATACGCCATAACTTTCGTGTTCTTTCATCTTTGCCACATTTTTCAC
The DNA here is from genome assembly GCA_045531615.1 of Ruminococcus sp. Classification (GTDB taxonomy): domain Bacteria; phylum Bacillota; class Clostridia; order Oscillospirales; family Ruminococcaceae; genus Ruminococcus. The sequence goes on along the minus strand of JAZSEJ010000049.1, from coordinate 12,335 downwards.
AGCTTTCAATTGCTCCATGAAAAAGATTAGGTGCAGCAAGTGCTTTTATAGTTTCACGTAAAGTTGTGTTCAATTTTATTCTTGATAAATACATTCTGCACCTCACAATTCTGCCATTGGGTCATGTTCTGTTATTACAGTTTCATTATCCGATTTCATATAGAATATTTCTTCTTTCCTTTTGCGATAACTATGTTTTCTGTGAAGTTGAGAGAAAGACACAGGAACATCCTGAACTATACTTCCGTCAGTATACGATTCATAAACTATGCGGCAATAATTTTCGTTAATATCCACATAATTTTTTGCATTTTTTAACGTATCAACAAGTTCAGATTCCTCAATTCTCAGAAATACAGGCAATGTGGGAGGACATGAACGTTTGCCTAGAAACATAGGATATACCGGATTTTTTACAGCTTTTTCAATTTCTTGAAGTAATTCCGTATCATCTGTTTCCAATGCAGCTATAAATACAGCGTCAGAAAGATAGTATCTCTCTGTCAGATGACTATCATCAAGCTTGCCGTTCTTCATCTGACGAACCATGTGAAAATCCTTTATAAGCTTTCCCTCTCGACAAACTCTTACACCAAAGCGAAGCTTTGAAAGTCTTTCAAGTCCTGTATCATCACAGCGTTTTATTCCCATTGCCGCGGCTATCATTCCGATAACGCCGCTTTTGGTTGGTTCACGCTCAGTATTACGTATATTGAATTTTGAACTGCTGCCCCACGCCTGCAAAGGAGCAGCAAGCCGCAGTAAAAGCGTAGCCATTTTTATACCTCGTCAAGCTTGGCAGCTACTGCATTTTCCAGCTCTGTAAAAAGTTCTGTCAGCGGATATACTCCTACAGTTTCGCCGAAGCAATCATCAATACTCAATTCAACGTCAGGATTTGCAGAAAAACGGGTATAAATATCCGCCGCATACTTTGCAAGAGCCTCCTTTGAAGCGTCAACATAACCCTTATCACTTCTTTTAACAGGCTTTTCAAATGCGCCGCAGAGATTTACAGGCTGGTCGCTGCGGATTGTGATATACACTGTATCGGGGAATGTACGGTTAGCAAAGGTATTAATCTTTCCTGTAGGCATAGAACGAATAAACGCCTGTCCGAACTTTTTGACAGTTTCAGCAACATTTTCTTTACCAAGTGTATCACAAAGCTCTGTTGCATTTACAGTTGCATATCTGTAAAGGGTAGAAGAATTGAACTCAACTGTTCCAAGATGTCCTGCTCCCGCATTATCCTCAGTCTGCAAATCATCAACAGCAGTAAAATAATCATATTCGTTCTGTACGGAATGAGTTGAAATAGCGTGAGCTACCTGTGCAGCTGCGTCATAATTCAGTGTGGGATCACTTGCTGCCATTCTGCCGAATAATGCAATATCCACAGAAGGATTTTCCTTGAGAGCATTTCTAAAAAGTTCCTTCGACTCTTTAGCTTTGAAATCAAGTGAAAGAGCATATTCAGCTAATTTCTTAGCCTGCATATTGCTCATAAAGAATAGAGCGTCTGTTTTTTCAGTTTCCTCCTTTTTATTTGCTTTAACTTTTAATCCTGCCAAGTCAAGAGCAGCTATCGCTTTCTTATGGCAATCTTCTTTATCAATGTTGCTGTCAATTGCATACATTTCCTTTTCAATCATTTCAACAACAGATTTTGTACGACTTCCAAGTTCTTCAACGGCAAAAAGCTTTTTAAAATCCTCTCTCATCGCATGCTTCCAAGCCTGTGAAGAAACTCTTGCTCTTACTGCTCCACCGTAAATAGCAGTCTTAGGGCTTCCTGTGTCATCTCTGTTGACACAGCTGGGCGGTACTGTCTGTAATACGTGAAAATCAATAAATAAACTCATAATTATTCTTCTCCTTTTTCATAATAGAAATCCTGTCCCCATTTAAGCTGGACTTTTTTTCGTGAATCGTCTGATTGAAAATAATATATATCCTCTGAAAGCCTTACATAATCAAGCTTAATTTTGTTAGCACTCAGAAGCTGAATTAAACAGCGGAGATGATGTGCAAATTCGGGCATATCTTTGGCTGTAATAATAGGTCCAAAGCGTCTTAAAACTCTTTCTCTTTCATCATCACTATTATCTTTCATCAACTGTGATGCAGCTTTACCAAGGCTCTCTCCTGCTTTATTTACGCTGTCGCTGTTTCCCTGCTGATGAAGTGCATACATCGTAAGAGAAAGATAAATTGCCCATTCGCCCCATGTTACTTCGCCGTTTTTGCTCAATAAACATTCAGGTATTCCGTTGAGAAACTCTCCCCACAATTCGGGTAATTCTCCCGGAACTTTACCTACACCCCGTCTGAGATTTGCAAGCCTTGCCCTTCCGCCTGATGTGTTTATGATTTTTTCAAGATGTCCGATTTGTCTGTCTACATATTCACGTAATTCATTCATTTTTTCACTTCCCTTCGTATATTTTCTTTACATTACCGTTAAATATATTTCTCGCCTTTGGTGCTGAATATATTTCATTCTTTTTTTCTCCTTTTATAATATGCCCGATAACCGCACATTCAGCTGTGTTATCCATAAGCTCATCGGCATAATCAGCAGCAATTTTTCTTGCTTCATCCTGCCATTCTTTAATTTTCTCTTGTTTGCTTTCACCCATAGTGTCAGGATTAATGCTTATCAGCCACTTACGAAACGGCATATCAAGTCGGTAGTATAGCTGTGATTTTGCATTAGTTCTAATATTTTCTGTATCGTTATCACTGCCACCGGAAGCTATATATAAATTCTGTGCATATACTCCCATTGCTTTCGCTAAATCTTCACAATGCTGTATTTCGGTTTCAATAACACTTCTCCAACCGCTTCCAACTTCTGATAAAATTGCTGAATGCATTGAAAGTGTATCAGTGAAAACGTTTATTACTGGCAAACTGGTAGCTTGCTTTTCATCATATACTAATGATAAAATAGTAGTTTTCATAATATGATTTTTTGAAAGAAATTTACTATATACATAATTCTTATACCATTTAATAACATTTGCACTGTAATTCTCATTCTCTTTTCCAAATATAGCTGAAAACTCCCGCCACATTTGTTTTGATGAATCATGCTTTTTGGGTATCATAATATCAGATTTTTTTTCACGTTTTCTCCACAAAGTCATAGGTTCTTTGAACGCCATAGCTTCTTCAACAAAAAAATCACCTACAAGGTCAAGACAACTAACAACTTTATTTTCCACTCGCTGTAATATAATTCTTCTGAATTGAACAGTATATAATTCTGCTAAATTTTCAGGTACGTATATCTCTGTTCGTTCTCTGTCAGAAACACTTTCTGCTTCCCATAATGGATTCTGCTCGCATTGAACAATATCATTACATACCATAACAAGATTTAACATAAGGGTTTCAAATATATTATCTCCATTCAAATACACTAAACCTAACTGACCAAGCCAACCACGTTTTGCAGAGGGTAACTTTCCGCCAGCTTTTGCTTTATTTTCATTATCTGGTTTTAATGCAACATCGTCATAGGAATTTATGTATAGCAACCATCTTGCTGCCTGTGCGTATGTTAATGTATTTTTGTCATCACCAAAATATGAGGAGAAAAAACGTGTTTTATTATTACTTTGAGCTATTTCTCCATTCAATTTCATTGCGTTAATTTTTGTACCTTTAGTTAATCCCGCAACCTGTCCAAACGGTCTATCAGGATGAAACAGCCAGAATCTTTCGTGCCATTGTTCAAGATACTCTCTTACAGCATTTTCAGGGAAATATCCCTGCTCCCATAAGCCTTTCCAACGGTCAAGAGCATCGCTCTCGCTGTCTTCTAAAACGTTTTCATCGCCGTATTCATCATACCTTGATACAACCGTATGAAGAACAGCAAGAATCAAGCGCATTACAGCAACATCCTGCGTAGGCAATTCGCCGCTTAACCGCTTATACTTATGAGCATTGATGATAGCATCCAGAAGCGAAACTTCAACAACTTTACAGCTTTCGTCCATTACTCTTATCCACGGCTCATCAATAAGATTAAACTCTCTTTCATTCAATTTCATCACTCCTTTTCACATATCAAGCCATTTTCATAGCTGTATTTTAATTTATATCCTCCAAGTTCTGCTTCATAATTTTCATCGAAGAAAAGCACAAGCTGATCTAAAAGCAAATATGATTTCTGCCAAACTTCAACATACTTTCTGCATTTATCTTCTATTTCCTGTATTATATTATCAATACGCCAATGATACGAAAATTTGCTTGGAAGCCTTAATCGCTGTTCTGCTATACGTTGACATTCTTCATCTGTAAGCTGTACAGATAAGGGCGTACCGTCCATAAAACAGATAGTATCGTCATTTTTCTTCAGCATTGCAAGCACTTCAATTGATGATACACCATCACGAACAGAAGCTTCTGCATTACTGTCATTAACCGTTCTGCTAAGCATATCATGAATATCCCTGCTTTTTGAATTTTTAAGAATATAACATTTCGCCCTGCTTTGTAGTATTTTTATATCATTGATATAATTTCTGTACTCATCGCTATTATCAGCCGCATTATACACTTTCTGCACAAGAGGCGAAATATCATCGGGAAGCGTTATGTTATCAGGAAGAAATTCAAGGGTTTCTTTTAATAACCAACCGCCATATATCGACCTTGAACCGCTTTTTTCATCCTCATATTCATCAGTAATAACGTAGCAAACAGGTACTTTTGCTTCAATAGGACGATACTCACGCTCGTGACGATGCAGTCTGCCTAATCGTTGTAACAGCAAATCCATTGGACATATATCAGTAATAAGCAAGTCCAAATCAATATCAAGAGATTGCTCCAACACCTGCGTGCCAACAACAACAAATCCTTTTCTTGTTTCCGCTGTACTGCTTTTTCCTATTCTTTCAAGGAGTTCACTCTCTTTTTCAGCTCTGTCAGTCATTATATATTGAGCATGATAAAGCAAAATATTGTTTGTTATTTCATTTCTTACCATTTCAGCTGTTGTCTGAGCTCTGTTTACCGTATTGAGAATTATTCCGACGCAACCGCCTGAATTAACAACGTTTTTTATTATATCGCTTATGTCTTCATTATGACACTGATTTATCTTTACACTTTTATGAGTTCCAATATATGATAAGGATTTCTGATAAATGTTTCCTCCATCTATCCATGTCAGAAGCGGATATGCTTTGTTTTCTTCAAATTTTATATCAGATTTTTTTATACCAAGATACGCACGAATAAGCGACATTCGACGATTAGCAGGTAGTGTTGCCGAAAGAAGTATTACAGGGGTGTGATATGTACCAAGCCATTGTAATGCCCTTTCGAGATACTGATTCATATAAGCATCATAAGCGTGCACCTCATCTATTACAACTACTTTTTCAGATAGACCAAGATGCAGTAACATAACATGACGACGTTTTAATGCCATCATAAGCATCTGATCAACAGTTGCAACTACAAAATCTGCAAGACAGGCCTTTTTGTTATCGCAAAACCACTTATGAATAATTAAGCCGCTGTCGCTTTCTTCATTTGGAATACCTTTCTGTATCTCCATGAAAGCTTTATTAAGTGCCGAACTACCGTGTTTTAATTGAATGGAATGGTAAAATTCCTGAGATTGTTTTTCGGCCCAAGTCTTTATTCTCGGAAATATACCATTTGCTGTTGCTTGTGTAGGCATACCAAAAAACAAGCCATTTTTCCCAAATTTTGCTGCCATAAGCTCCGCTGACGATAGTGCCGCTTCTGTTTTTCCGCAACCCATTGGTGCTTCAAGTATATATAATCCTGCATTTTCAGATTTCTCAACAATATCAAGAAGCTCTCTTTGCGTATTACTTGGATTAAAACTGAATACGCTCTTAAAAGCCTCGTCTGAATATTCTTCACGTATAGACTTCCACATTTCAGGTAAATCAATTTTTTCCCAAGCACTTTCTATACGTTTATTATAACGGATATTTTCTCCCTCATTTTCAATATCAATAAGTGGGAAATATTCAATATTACTTGCAATCCAGTCAGCAGCAATAATAAGTCCGCATAAAATCATCTGTGCAGCTGAATTAAGCTCAGGAAGTTCTTCTAAACTTTCATATCTGGAATAATCAAGTGCGTCTTTAATGAATGACCACCATATTTTTTCAAGAAGCTCCCTATTATTGTCTCCGAAATAGTTTTCATATCCCACTATCTCCTGCGGTTTATCATTGAGATCATTATTTCTTAACGTTCCGCCTTCTGCCGGTATTCCGTGATGTGTTCCAACTACTGCTGCAATGTCCTCAGGACAATTAAAGTAAAGTAAAATTGCTTCTCCTGCAAGAGCATGTGGCGTTTTTTGTACGCTTTCAGCGTTCATGTACGACGGTATACGAACTCCATTATGTTCAAGAATTTCAATTCTATCAGGAAGATGCTTGCCTATTTTATATTGGAATCCAATTGTAGCTTTGCCAATATCATGAACATACGCAAGAAATGTTGTAACTTTTTTAAATTCTTCTCTGCTTAAATCACATGATTTACAAAAAGACTCAGACAAAAATTCCTCAATAAGTTTTTTTGTTATTTCTGCTGTATCTTTCAGATGCATACATAAGGGCAGCCATTCTGTTGAAATATTTCCTGTTTTGGCTATTAACACTCTTTCTATCATATATTTCACCTCATCATAATATAGCTTCCCAGACTAAACCTTGCCATCAAATCCTCAGCACCTAAAACTTCTATGTGTCAGAAAAACTTGAAATGAGAAAACAATCCTGTGCTTTTCTTCATTGATAAATTTCCTTTCTGCTTTCATCTTTTGGCAAGTTATAATTGGTGGAGCAATAAAAATAATTGTAACATCTAATTGCCAAAAACTCAATATTCATTGTACTCACTATATAAAAGAAAATATACATCTTGTCAAATAATAAATTAATTATAACACATTTATCCCTATATTTGGTGTATATTTTATTAATAATACACACAAAATTAGATTTTTGTAACCTATCACAATAAAATCATCCTACTTTTGTCCATTTTATCCATACAATTTTAATTTTACACCTTCATATAGATGTCTTGTATTTCATCAGTACACATCAATTATAATTCCGATTAATAAAATCTAAATTAATACAGTGGCAAAAATTCTTATATTGTCAAAACTGGTATTCAGCGTTTTAATTTACATATCAGATATCCCTCCTCAAATTATATATTCAGCAAGAAGTACCTCTACAACTCCTCCTATCGTATGTTGTAGTGTGGCTCTAAGGAAATGCCGATGGTTTAAAGCTGATTATTTATTCGCAGTATGATGAGAGGATTCCAAGATGTTACGATTACGGCTTTACTGTGCATGATTCTTGATCCATACAGCGATCGCTATGACATTTAATTATCCTCTGCTTGAAGGCATGTCCGACAAACAGATTTCCGAGCTACTATTTTCTTTCAAAACCACTTTCATAGAAAATAATAAATCCTCAAAAAGGCTATATTTCGAGGATTTTTTTCGCAAAGGTAAACCTATTTAGATCATCTTGATTTGTTGTCATTATTACAGCATATCGTCTCATTTTTTATCAATAATTTATGTAACGCTTGCTTTGAAAATTTCAGAGCAAGCTTGTATTTTAATTATGAAATCACTTAATTTCAATCCGCTTTGATTCCGGCTGCTGTTTCTCTTTTTTCGGCAGTGTCAGCATCAGAATTCCGTTTGTATATGCAGCATCAATCGCATTTTCATCAATGCCCGAAATATCAAAGCTTCTGCAATAAGAGCCATAACGTCGTTCCCTGCGGATATATTCGCCGTTGCTGTTCTTCTCACTATTATCTGCTTTATGTGTCGCACAGAGCGTCAGCGTACTGCCATTGATGTCGATCTGAATGTCATCCTTATTGAAGCCAGGCATCTCGCATTCCAATACAAATTTGTCACCCTCATCTTTGATATCTGTACGGCAGTGACTGACACTCCCAAAGCCCTTGAAAAATTCGTTTTCAAATTCACGGAACGGGTTCCAGAGTTCATTTCTTTCAAATGGTGTAAGTCCAAACATGGTAAAACCTCCTGATTCTTTGATGTGTATAGTATTCCCACAAATCCCCACAAAATACATATCAGGAATTGACAATCGTACCGCCGTTCGGATGCAGCACCTGCCCCGTCATGTAGCTTGCATCATCGGAGGCAAGGAACACAAAGCTCGGAGAAATTTCGCACGGCTGACCTGCACGCATCATCGGCACTTTCGGAGTTTTCGTTCCGAACGTTCTGACCTCCTCAGCTGAGAATGACGAAACTGTCAGCGGTGTCCATATCGGACCGGGAGCAACTGCATTTACCCTGATTCCCTTATCTGCCAGTGATAATGCAAGTGACCTTGTTAGCGTAACGATCGCACCCTTGGTTGAGCTGTAGTCGATCAAATCTTTATGTCCCTGATATGCTGTAACGGAGGTGGTGTTAATGATACTGCCTCCCTTTTTCATGTATGGCAAAGCATACTGAATCAGGTAGAAAAACGAAAACACGTTGTTACGAAACGTAAATTCCAGTTGCTCGTGGGATATATCAAGAATGCTTCGCTCCACGAACTGAACTGCGTGATTGTTGACCAGAATATCGAGCTTGCCGAAGCGTTCCACGGTTTTCTCTACGCACATTTTCGCAAACTCGGGAATTTTCAAATCACCCTGCATCAGCAGACATTTACCGCCGAGTTGCTTGATTCGTTCGGCAGTCTCCTTTGCGTCCCGATCTTCATCGTAATAAACAATTGCTACAGCCGCTCCTTCTTTTACAAAATCATATGCTACTGCTCTGCCGATACCGCTGTCACCTCCGGTAATAAGGGCAACCTTGTTTTCCAGCTTACGGCAGTTACAATTACACTCGGCCATAGGTCTTGGATTCATAACATACTCAAATCCGGGATGGCAGTTCTGATGCTGTGGCGGAAAAATTACAGGAAACTCTCTGCATTTCCCGTTGTTATCATTATTTCTGTTCATAGGCTGATACCTCCTTATATTTATAATATGCAGCAAAACAGTAAACGGAGCATTGTTTTTTCTTCGGAGATGTGGTATAATTGACACAACAAGAAATTGATTTCTCCGGAGGAAGCTTATGAATATATTTCACGATAAATATCAGGTTTTTCTTTCTGATTTCGGAAACGGAAGAACAATGGTACTTTCAACCTCAGAAAATGATATCGTATCGTCCCGAATGATGAGCGTTATTCAGATTGAGGGTATATTTTATTTTCAAACTGATGCGACATTCAAAAAATATCGTCAACTTTTATCAAACCCTAATGTTGCATTGTGTATTGATAATATACAAATCGAAGGAGTATGTGAGGAACTTGGACATCCCTTGCAAAACACGTCTTTTTGCGAGTGCTTTAAAAAGTGTTTTAAAGGTTCTTATGACGCTTATACATCATTGAAGAACGAAAGATTATTTTCTGTAAAGCCTTCATTTATTGAACGCTGGATATACGATAACGGTATCCCAAATATTGAAACATTTGATGTAAATACTCAGACTTACGAAATTCATAAATATACGGGTTTTTAAGTCGAAACTGTCAACAAACCTTAATTTCTGTCATCTGCACTGTTTCTTACAAACTCTAATCACCCCACAAGCCAGCTTATCCCCTGCTTTCCCCGACGGCTGTGTGGTGAAATCATCGGAATTTCCATGGATAATTACAGTTTTTCCAAGGACTTCTGATAGTAAAAAACGATCTGTCAAAAATATTGAGAAAGCATATCCGTGAATATTCGGATATGCAGCACTGCCTTTCAACTTTGCTGACGCATGTGGTGACTGCATCAGCACAGCGGCGTAATTTCGTATATTTCTGTCCATTCTATCACCTCCGATTTATGATATGCCTGCTACTGTAGATGCGTGAAAAGGCTGCGAATCCGCAGCCTTTTCTCCTATTCAGCAATATATTCGTTAGCTGGTGGCAAGCACATATTCCCTCTGCACACATAGTAAGTTGTTTTGTTATTCAGCAATGGATATTTCTCGCTCATTACTGAAATATTTGCAAGTAATGGCAGTCTTTCGAAAATTTCAGATAAGTCCGTCTTGTCTTTCAAAACAATCGTAATATGCTCAGGAGGATTTTCATGCCCTGTAATCGCCGGGCAGATTTCCGAAAGCTATCTTGATGATGTGCTTTATCTGCTCGTTTGTGTAGCTCTCAGCGTTGGGAATAAGGCTCTCCAGAATTGCGCCACGCTCGATAAGACGATGATTACGGATACGACGCTTTTCTTCCTTGTACCGATTTTTCAACATATCAAGCTTGTGCCTGTCCTGTGTTTCCTTTTTCGTCAGACGGTCAAGTTCTGCTTGAAGCTTATCTCGCTCGGCGAGAGCTTTTTCATATTCAGAGTCAATACGAGTGAGTGTTTTTTCATCATTCATAATAGTACTCTCCGTTTCTTTTGAATTCATCGATACATTTTTCTGATTTAACGTTTCGTTAAAACTCATTACAGCGATCACTCTACATCGCCGTCCTTTCGGTTATAACTTTCTCCGAACACAGCCTTATACAGATTTTCCTCTGCAATAAGATATTTCTTCCCTGCCATAAAGCACGGGAGCTGTCCTAAAATACACATCTGACGGATACGATATTCAGTGAGTCTGTCGATAAGCTGTGCGGCTTCCTTGATTGTGAGAATTCTTTTTTCATAGTGGTGTCCTCCATAAAAATAAATTTCAGCAGATTTCTGCCGACATACGGGTTGTGAAATCCGACCTTAGAAAAAACTATGAGATGGCAATTCACTACCTCAAGAGGGCTGAACGAAACGTTCACCCCATTGGCACATTCCAAAAACGGAAAGCTGCTTTACCTCAACACCGACATGTTTTTTTACATAACGCAAAAGCGTAGATTTCGGGGTCATTGAGTTGATGATTCCTTGAACTTTCTTCAAGGGGTGTCCAATTTGGAGCTGTTGACAAACCCCTGTTTTCAAGATAATAATAGCACCTCTGGAGCCTTAAAGCTGTAATATTGTGATGTATGGGCAATAAAAAAGGGCTACTCACATAGCCTTTACCAGTCGTTTTAAGTTTAATGCGCACGCCGAAAGAAGGCATTGCTCAGTAACTTTTTCAATGCCTCTTTTGAAAGTTCGTTTTAAATTATGACGCTCTTTCTGATGAGCGAAATTGCCTTCACACCATATCTGTCTGAGCCGCATCACACTACGATATTCAGGTGTGGAAATATTTGCAGTTTGAATTGCTCTTGCTTTTTCATATAAAGAGCATTCTATCGTTCTGGCATTTTTGGATTTTCCTAAGCATTTTTCTCTGAATGGGCAATTACGACAGTCTTGGATTTTAACAAGGTATCTTTTACGTCTGTTCTTTTTACTGTAATTAGAAAAATGCAACACTTTACCTGCAGGGCAGATATATTCATCTTGTTCTTCAAGATATATAAAGAATCTTGGATCAAATTCAGCTTCATAATTTGCTAACCCAGAACGACTTCTCTCAGGAATAAAAGTTTTTATATTACGATGCATCATTGCGTTATGAACTTCATTGCTATCATAACCAGTATCAGCACAGATTGCTTCTGTTTCAAAACCGAATTTATCAATCTGATGTTCAAGTCGTGATGTGTGTGGAATCGGTAAGCAAAAGCTTTCCTGTTACAAGACCTTCTTCCATACACTTGCGTACAATCTCATCAAATATATCTTGAAATATTGTAGTTCCGCTGAATTTTCTGCGGCGCAGCTGTGAAATTGTAGAATGGTCTGGCACAGGCTCATCCAATTCAATTCCGAGAAACCAACGATACGCAATATTTACACGGACTTCCTGTTCGAGTCTGCGCTCAGATTCTATTCCGTAAAGATAACCGATGAGCATCATTTTTATGAGCATAACAGGATCAACAGAAGGGCGACCTGTATTTGAATACAGTGCTTCAACTTTATCATAAATGAAATTGAAATCAACACATCTATCTAAATCGCGGAGAAAATGTTCCTGTGGCATAAGCTCATCAAGCGTTACCAAACACATCTTCATTTGTCTGTTTTCGTTCCTGTTAAGCATTGCAACTACCTCGCTTTCTGTACTTATATTATACCATATTTCAGCAGAAAAGTAGAGATTTTTCTGAGTTTGTCAACAGCTCCGATTCGTTACCCTGTCACCCTTTCCTGACAAGGATCTCGTGAAACACGATACCCTTTTGACGGAGTCACGTTTTGTTACCCCATAACTCACGCAAGGGAGT
>JAZSEJ010000033.1:0-71401 GCA_045531615.1 Ruminococcus sp. | reverse complement strand
CCGTACCGGTTCAAGTCCGGTCAGCGTCACTAAATAGTAAAAATCCGAACATGATTCAAATCAGTGTTCGGATTTTTGATATTTCCCAAAAATTAATCCATAGAAGTAACTGGATAAACTTATTATACATCTCATCATCTTTGACTATTAAAATTTTAAGGATTGATATAAGAATGACAGAAGTCCTCGTAAACACGTTGTTTTACGAGGACTATTTTTATATATATTCTTTAACTATACCAAGATACGTGGAATATAGAAGCTCCTTTTATTGAAACATATCCTTTGTTAATAACTGCCTCATGAGTGCAAGGTCAAATACATCAAGTTTATTGTCATTGTATAAATCAGCAGCTTTCCAGTTTTTCAGTTCTGTATCAGGAACTGATAATAACCACTTTTGGAGAGAAACTAAATCAGCGATATTGAATTTTCCATCAGAATTTACATCACCCTCTGTTGTCTGAGGAGTCCATTCGGATATTGCTCTCACAGAAAAAGTCCATGAAGGCTGTGTTTCTCCCGCTTTCAGAGGAATACAAGCTACAGAAATTGTTGCATCCTTGGTATTTGTCAGATGAACGGCAAGCTTTCTGTAACTGCTGTTATCGGTCTGATTAGGAACAGCAAGGGAGGTTGGCAGCAATTCAGCGTTCATCACCGTAAATTTACCGCCGTCGCCGAGAAGCCCTACCCACATTTTTTCCGAACCGACAGTTACTACTGCACTTCTGCCGTCATTAGCAACATCAATTTGTCCCTTAGTGTGAGCAAACCAGTATATCTCACCTGGGGCATTAAGAGAAATTTCATCTTGAATAACAACACATTCCTTGTCTTTAATCATTTTCAGACCACGAATCACGCTTTCTGCACCGCTATTCTCATATGCAGCTGTGAGATCCGTGACAGCAAAAGCTTCATTTCCACCGCTGAAACTGCTTATAAGACATTCTGCGCCTTCCTGCTGGTCAAGTTCCTCAGAGGGATTGATTACAAGTGTATTATGACCTTCAGCTCTTATTCGATAGGAATACAGGCGGTTTTCTAGCTCATAATTCTCATTTCCCAGATCTGTAAAAAATCTTTCGCCGTTTGATTCAAGATAGAATGTACCCAAATCGTAGTGACCGTGATATTTATAATTATTTTCGCCGGCATGAAGTGCCGCCACAATTCCGCTTTCATCCCAAGTGTTTCTGAAACTTGCGTTTGACGCACCGACCTCTCCCCAGTCAGTAGGAATATCGCTAGCAGAATCGGGGGTTTTCTCTTCATCAATCCACAGAAGATCAAGATAATTAAAACTGTCGTTTTCTATTTTTTTAAGACGAGTAGCGCCTATATCATAGGACTGATAATATTCCGCCAGCCACAGAAGAACCGCCCAGCCTGTATCACGGCTGTCACCGTCGTCACCGAAACTGAAAGATTTTGGCGTGTTAGAACTCATATAGCGGACAAAATCAACGGATTTGCGAAGTCCCTCATGATCCGCAAGACCGTAGTCCGTCCCTGCGGCACTTTTCAGCGAGGAGGAATACAAACCAAGATAATATGTAGCGTAATCCCAATATCCCAGTCCTTCGCTGTATGTCCCGTCCTTGTCGCTGTAGGCACGACGTACAAAGGAATACGACTCCTTGTACGCATAAGTAAGAATATTAGACGCTATATCTCTTGCTTCGGCTTCATCTCCGATTGCAAGTGCTGCCATGCTCATACTTCCGTTGCAGACAAGTTTCCAGTTATCTCCGGGATAATCCTGATACCAGTGGTAAGTACGCTTACGGGGCTTGTCCTCATAATCATCCATGACTTGCGTTAATCCTTTTTCAATCATATTTTTTCTGAGGAATTCCCTCTGCTCATCGTTCATCCAATGATAGAGCCAGTCATAACCAAGTGCAAAGGCTGTACTCATTTCAGCGGTATCAAGAAAATGGCTTGGATTCCAGTCTTTGAAATTACATGCCGCTTCAAGCTCTGCATAGCAGCGCTGAGCATATTTTTCGTCTCCGAAAATATTGTATGCCATAGCAAGTGCCGCCACACGGCGTTGTATTCTTTTTGATGTTTCAAGAAGTCTTATACCATCGGGGATTTCATATTGCGATACAGGCTCATTAAGATGTCTGTCAGCTTCATTGCGGAGCTTTTCGAGAAGAATCGCCGTTACTGAATCATTTCCGATACTTGCTTTCAGTTTTGCAAATTTATCATTCGACATAATGATACGTGGATGAGCGTACATTCCATTCTTTTCAATCATATCACTGATAACCTGTTTACCGTCAATGAATTCGCCGTAATTTTCCGTTTTGGAATTGCTCGAACCGCTGTCCACCGCAAATGAGTTGACTGGCATTAAGCTGATTACCATAACAAGTACAAGCAGAATGCTTAATAGCTGTCGTTTCATAACTTTACCTCCTAAATCAAGTGAATAAAAATGATATATGCAGGGGTTATCTAAAAACGGAACTTGAGCCCAATTACGTATATAGCAAATTTTAGTTGCAAGGTTTAGAAACATAACAAAGGATATTTGTCATAGAAATTTTGTAGTGAATTAGGTTTTAGAGGTTCTCGCTATTCAATAACAACATTTCTTCCGTTGTTATCGTCGGCATCCTGTATCCATAAATCTATAGATTGCCCTGGTTTTTTATTTGACATGCCTACAGTAATAGTTACATAAATATCCTGTCCGTCAAACTGAATAGCTGTTTCCTCAACCTTTTTTCTGAGGTTTTCAAGCATTTCCTTACCGTCTGGCAGAGAAGAAGCTGAAAATATAAGGAATTCCTCGCCACCCCAACGGGATACTATACAATTACAGCACTCATTTTTAATAAGCTCTGAAATTACTTTCAGTACCTTATCTCCACCGTTATGACCATATGTATCATTAATTTTCTTGAAAAAGTCTATATCCACCATAGCAAGAAAACAGCCAGACTGTTCAGCGGAAATAGTTTCCAGCTGTCTAAGCATATAATGACGGTTGTAAAGACCTGTAAGACGATCCATATGAGCCATTTCTGTCAGTTTTTCTTCAGATTGTGTTATAGATTTAATCAGATAGTTGCTGTAAAAAATGAGAAAACCGAAAACTGAAATTGCATTGAATATCCAGAGGAATGTAGATATATTGCGGTTGGTTTCGTAAACAGGTCCGAAATATGAAACGTAGCTTGTACAAATAAGATAAAAAATTGCTATTGCCAAGCTTACGTGGAGAGCTTTCATACTTTTCTTTTTCAGCTTATATGCCATATACTCTGTTACGAATATGGTGGGTATCATCGAAAAACAGTACAAATGGAAACCATTGGAATATCCGAGACATATCGTAGTAAGTCCCATGTAAAGAGTCAGCCAGGAGTAAACAATCCAGACATAAATATCAAGCTTTTCCTTACGAATCAGATAGTAGCCGATAATATATACAGCAGCTGTTGGAATGCTGAATATTGTGAGAAATGTTGCATTGCACAGGTGAAAGAAGAACATAAGTCCGAATACAAGGAGAAGAATAACAGTATTTACAATCAATGTAAGTTTTTTTATACTAGTTAAATTCATAGAAATGCCCCTTTCAATTAAAGTACATTGTAAAACTACTGAATGAAAATTATAACTGTTTTACTGGATTTATAATCTAATTATAGCATAAAAAATCGGATTGTTCAAGAGAAAAATAAAGAAACGTTTACATCAATTAAGGCGGTGCAGTAAATAGCAGAATATTATTTAGAAATCAAGTATATTAGCAAAAAACGTATCATATATAATGGATTTGAAAATTCATTACCCGATTTGACAAATATCATTTCCGCTCATAGTCTTTGTCTATTAACATTTTGAGAATGATATAGGTCTTCTTATTTTTATCTCAACGTTAGATTTTTCAAACTTTAAATTACTCGGAGTAACATCCGTATCGTTCAAGTCAGGTCAGCAGTAGTGGTAAAAAAACGCCGATATATCGAAGTTTTTTTACCATATTAGTTATTATTTCTCAGAATTGACACAATAATCCTTTTTGCATCCGTGAGCGCCGAAAATCTGCCAGTTGCCTGTACCAAGACGCTGTATTATAGCCTGTCTTTCAACAGCGCATAATTTGGGGTCAGTGTCAACAGAGGTCATAAGAATAGGCGCATATTGGTTGTATTTTGCCTGTTCGGGAGTAAATCCGCGGAGATTTATGAAAATATCCCCTGTAAAAGCAATGTGATTTTTATAGTCGATGAGTACAATTTCACCGAGAAGATGACCGCCTTTTCCCTCGTATACCTCGAATTCAAGATCACCAAAGCTGAAAAAGCCTGTTTGAACAAGGGGAATATCACTCTCGTATCTGCCTTTGTGGAGGATAGAAATTTTATCAGGGGAGGGGGGAGCGTAATCCGTCAGGATTTTACATATGTTGATATATGGTTTGTGAAGCCTGTTTTTTTCGCGAAAACCGTCTTTACCCTCAAACTCAGCTTTCAGGCATTCAGCACTTTTCTCACTTGCAAGGATTTCATCAAAAAAGGGTAAAAGTCCACAGTGGTCAAGGTCAGCGTGAGTAATAAGAACAGTCTTTCTCATTGTGTCGTAGTCGGGGAGAATTTTTTTGAAAATCTTGTCCATTTCGGTTTTGTAGCAGGCATATCCACAGTCAATGAAAAGTACGTCATCGTCGCTTTTTATGATAGCTGTATTGCTTCCGCAGGGCGGTTCTATAAGGATAATCTCAGTTTTTTCTGTTATCCTGTGATTTGTAATTCGCGGCAGAAATGCGTCACCTTTGCTTGCGGCGAGAAGTTCGGCAAATCTTCCGATGCTGTCAAATGTGCGGTATGGAGAAAGACCTTGCTCATCTAAAGTTTGCATTGCAAGATTTGTGTTAATAAGCAGTTTATCTCTTTGTTCATCGGAAAGCCCTGTATTACGTGCGATTTCTGACACAAAGCTGTTATAAAATATACTGTTGTCGTATATTTTTTCAGTGTGGTTATAGTCAATCACGCGAACTCGGCAAAGCTTTTCCGCACTTGCAAGGAAAGAATTTATTTTTTCAGCGTCATCAACGAACAGTCCCATTTTAAAAAGCTGATAATCAGAGCCGTTTTCCTGTGAGCTTATATAGGATATATTGAAATCAAATTCATCAATAAGAGCGAGTATATCGGTAACACTTCCCGGGACGTCCTTCAAGCGAAATTCAAGCAAAACAATACTTTTATCGTTTTTATCCGGCTGGATATATCCTATTTCTCTAAGGCGGATATCCGCCCTTTCAAGCTGTTCGGGCGTTCCCTCAGCGTCAATAAAAAGGGTATGAGAATCTATGGCTTTATTGTAGCTGACACGGGTTATATTAATGCCAAGTTCTGCAAAACATCGGCTTGCTTTGAGAAAAGCGCCAATATGGTTTGGCATTGTTGTTATGTATGTTTTTTTCATATGCTTTTCCTTTCTGTTTTTTTACATTGTGATTGAAGTTTTTAGAGGTTCCCTTATATTATATATTATCTGATTTAAAAAGTCAATAAAGATATATATTTACAGTTGAATTAATTTTTTATTACATTTTTAGTTTTATGTAGAATTTTTACTCGTATTGTGTTATAATTAATTTACTAATAAAGAAGGGGTGTTCTTATGAGGAAAAAAACTATTATATGTTTTCTCACATTAGCAGTCATTTTGTTTGGTATACCTTTTAGTATCTATCGGCTATTTTTTTACTACCCTGATATTTCAATAAGGGTTGAAGACTTATATAATAAAAATCGTGTCGTGCAGGTTGATAATGAATATTTTACATTGACAAATGGAAATATCTGCAATGTTTCCGAGAAAAAAATTATTTATTCTACAACAGATAAAAATGCATTTATTAAATCTCAATGCGATTTGTTATGGATATATGATAAAGATAGCAAAGAAAATTTAAAAGCATTTGATTCAGCGGGAAACATTGTTAAAAGTTACTCTGTGTACTATAAGATTACAGATTTTTTCATTTCGGGAGATATGATATTTTGTACCGCAAAAGATCCAAACAGAATAAAACTGTATAAAATTTCAGATGATGATACATTAAAATTAATTCCGATTAAATATACACTTGTATATGAAGATAGTAATTCATATTTAAAGCTTTATAAGTATAATTGTGAATATGGTGAATGTCTGCAAATTAATAATGATACCTATTATGCTTATGATAACAATTATAATAATATTATAAGCTCTGAAACAACAAATGTTGACTTACTATGTGTTGAAAAGGATGGATTGATATATACTGATGACCAGTATCATATGAGGCGTTATTCGGTATTCTCTTATTTGAATAAAACAAAAATGGAAAATGCTATTAAAATGAATAACACGGTTGATAGTTTTTTCCTGAACAAATTGTTTTATACTGATAATGATATTGTAATTTCTGTTGCTCAGAATACAACAATAAGGAGTATTAGCAGACACCCTCCGGTGAATTTAACAGATGAAATGGAGCACCATTACAATGACGTACTGTTTATATTTAATAAGGATGATTTTTCCTCGCCTATTGAATATAATACAAAAACTTTTGAGCGTATCATATACGCTGATAATGAAAAAGCAATTACATATTACAATGGAAAATATATAACCTATTCTCTTGAAAACTGGAAGAAAATTAACAAGCAAAATGCTGATGAAATAAAAGAAGGCGGTTCATATACCTATGATGTGTGTGAAGAATACATCTTTGTCTTTGATGAAAACACGGGGGAAATGATAAATAAAATAACTATAGAATAAATTGCAACTTATTGCTGTTCTGCGGTGTATTACTTATAGAGGAAAATATCACATATAAAAATGTTATGAAATTGGCGGATTTAAAAATATTTTCAAAATCAATGCAACTTTTAAGCACTTTATGGTGTATTACTAATGAAAGGGGGAGGTAAGAAAATGACGGAAGTTGAAACAAAACAGTTGTTTGAAAAGGCAGTAGAAGAATATTCGGATATGATAACAGGATTGTGCCTGGTTCGCCTCGGAAACCGACACGATGCCGAGGACTGTTATCAGAATATATTCTTAAAGCTGTTCAAAAATAAGGAAATGCTGAAAGAGGAGCCTGAATATCTCAAATCGTGGCTTATAAGAGTAGCCATAAACGAGTGCAAAAACAGATTCCGTTTTCTCAGCCGTCATAAGACAGAGCCTCTTACTTTCGCTGACGATTGCAGTATCGAAATGGAGGACAGAACTATTCTTGACACCGTAATGACATTACCCGAAAAATACAGAGAGGTCATATATCTCTTTTATTATGCAGGTTATTCCGTTCTTGAGCTTGCAACTATTCTCGACAGCAAGGAGAATACTATTAAAAGCAGGCTTAAACGAGGACGGGAAATGCTGAAAGAATTACTGACCGACAAAATCGAAGAGGAGGTCATTATATGAAACGACTTGAAAAAGCATTTGACAGTATAAAAACCCCCGAAAGCTGGAAAGAAAATCTATATAAAGCCGCATACGCAGAGGAAAAAATCACTGTAAAAAAGCGTATGAGAATGCCGATAAAACGTGCTATTACCGTTTCAATCGCCGCAGCTACAATTTGCCTTGCGAGTGCGCTAACAGTTGGAGCTATTACAGGAACATTCAATATAGCCGATATACTTCGCATTAGATTTTCTGATGAGGTATCCGCCGATAAGTATATCAGAGGACAATATCAGCCCCTTAATGTGAAATGCGAGAATAAAAATGTTTCCTTTGAAGCATTGGCATTTATGGGAGATATTGATGAAACCTATACACTTTTAGTTGCAAGACCTAAGACGGATATGGTGTTTGACAATATGGCAATTGAAGTGAGTGTTCTTGAAAATACAGTTACCGACCTTGAAGCATATGCAACATTTACAGTCAACGGAATTCCCGATACCGATGAATCAGGAAATACTGTGTATTTCTTCAATGTCAGAAATCTCCCGAGCTGTGGATTATATGAAGATAACTGCGATAGCCTTGTTGTAAGGATTAGTAAAATCATTTACTACAACGACGGATGTCCTGTTTATGACGAACCAAATTTGAAAATGGAATTTGTTCCCGATCTTACAAAGCTTTCACCCATTGAGTTTGTTGACCATATGGAAGAAGTCAGCATAAACGGAAATGAATGTATTGTTCAAAGCACGCATATATCAGATTATCAGGCAAGTATTTATATACTGTATGAATTCCCTGAAAAGATTGATGAAAATTTCTATGATGATACAGTAGGTGAAAAATATATAAGGGATATTTTCGATTTGAAACCTGAAAACGCATATCTGCCTGTTGCAGAGGAATGTCCTGTTAAGCTTTTGGTTGATGGTGTGATTATTGAATTTAGTGAGCTTGACGAAGAAATATTGCATTATCCCATTGAATTTGCTGCAAATATATGGGAGGGTGAAGGTGTTGCTTCATTGTCGATTGCACTCAACTATGAGCCATTCACATTCTCTGAAGCTGAATCTGTAGCCTTTGAGATTGAGACAACAAGCGGCGAAACAAAGATTATCAAAATCAAATAACAGCTTTCAAATCCCACTTTGCTTATGCCAAGTGGGATTTTTTACCACATTTGACATAATTTTCATAAATTATACATTGAATTAATACAGAAGTTGTGATATAATAATAGACAACATAAACTCGTTTCAATGGAGATACTATGAAAAAAGACAGAAATTATTTGGATATCATAATGGAAAACCGTCGGGTTATTCTCGTATGTATGGCGATTGTCTACTTATTTATCGTGTTGGACATAACCCTTATTGACCGTACAGTGGGAGTGCGGAGGCATATTCTTGAGCCTATGTGGGAAGTAAGGCAGATGCTGAGGAGCAGGCAGTACACCTACTGGGGTGGGCAGATTGTGGGCAACTGCGTAATGCTTTTGCCTATGGGACTATTTCTTCCTGTTTTGTCTGAATGGTTTCGGTCAGTACGGCGGACAACAGCGGCGGGCTTTCTGTTTTCACTGTTTATAGAGCTGACACAGTATGTTACAGGCAGGGGAGTAGGTGAGCTTGACGATATAATCCACAATACACTTGGTGCGGCTGTGGGCGTTATCATTTATATGATAATAAGCAGGCTTGTCACTGAAAGGGAGTATGAATATTAGAGTTATTCTTTTCCCTTCTGTATATATAACGTTTCAGAACCCCAAAAGGTCACGTGTTTTTTGATTTTTTTTATATTTAACATAAAGTTTGTTAAAAAGGCACTATTCTGATGCGAATAGTGCCTTTGTTTTTGGTGTTATTCAATAAGACCGATGCCCCAGATAGTGAAGCTGCCGCTTCCAGAAATTGATACATTAAGCTCTCCTGAGGTTTCCTGATAGTAGCCAAGCTCTGCATCGGGACCGCCCCAGCAGTACTGCTTGTTGCCGCTTATCTTTGTTGTCTTGCCATTGACTGTTACATCAATGCTGCCCATACCTGAGCTGTTTGCCTTGAATACAACGATAAAGCCCTTGCCGTTTGCCTTGAATGTCATTGGACTTCCACCGTTGAGATTATAGGAGTAGGGGAGGGCAGTGCCGCCATAGCCGCTTCCTGCTGTCCAGGAGCCTGCATTGAAGCCTGTAAGCGTTTTCGGGTCAACATTCTTACAAGTCTGATACTCTGTGCCGTATGCCACAGTAGAGGGAACGGTATAGGATTCAGAACGGTTTTCAGTTTTCATTGCCTTGCGGAAGTAATATGCGAGACAATCAGCAATAAGCTGACCGCCCTGGTCGTGGGGGTGATATTCATCGGAGAAGTAATCACCTGTGGAGAGGAATCCACTGTTGAATGCCTTTGTAAGGGCATTATCCATACTGATTATCGGTATATCGAGGTTTTTACCAACCTTGACCATCTGCTCCTGGCTGGAGAAACCACCCTTAGCTCGGTTGATAAGAGCGATAACAGCAGGCTCATTTGGTAAATCGAGGAACTTCTTGATAACGCTTTCGAAGCACTTTTTATACATTATATCCTCGTGGTCGTTTACGGAGAATTCGATAAATATAATATCGGGATTCTTCTCAACTATATTGCTTTCGCTTCGAACAAGACCTACAACAGAGGAAGTTCCCGAAAGTCCTGCATTTACCTCGGTAAATCCGCCTGTGGCAAATGTGGATTTTACGTAGTTCGAGAATGGTGTTGTGTATTTCTTACCCTCTGTGATAGAGCCGCCCAGATATGCCATTGTGAGCTTTTCACCGTTTTCAGCAGCTTCAAGCTTCTTTGTAAGACGGTATGTGTTGCCCATACTATAAATTGAGCTTTCATAGAAGTCAATCCATTGTGCGGACGCTGTTTCAGAGTAATCGTCCCATTTATTATCGGGCTTAGGAGGCTCATTGAATGTAAATTCTGTGATTTTGCCCATAAGGAACTGCTCAAGCTGTACAGCGTCAGCCATTTCAATAGTGCCATTTTTGTCAATATCGGAAGCCTTTGCGAAGTTTTTATTGTCAAGTCCTGTTGTAACTGCTTTACGCATAAGAATCATATCAAATACATCAATT
Organism: Ruminococcus sp.; assembly: GCA_045531615.1. GTDB lineage: Bacteria > Bacillota > Clostridia > Oscillospirales > Ruminococcaceae > Ruminococcus. The sequence goes on along the minus strand of JAZSEJ010000033.1, from coordinate 60,807 downwards.
GTACCGTCACAGTTTACATCTCCAGGAGTAAATACAAGGGGCTTTGCTCCGTTGATTTCTGTACCTGCGGGAGCAGCAATAGCCTCGTCAATATAGAAGTTTATATCTGTATCAATTGTTTCAACGTATATTACAAGGTTGGTTGCGCCTGCAGGAATTGTATATGATGGATTTGTAAGCTGTACCCACTGTTCTGCGGTTACTTTGGCCGTGGCGATAGCGTCATAAGCAGTTGTACCCTCGGAATTGGTATATTGCAGTGTAAGCTTGAATTCTTCGGTGGATGCGCCTCTTTCATACATCGCATTTACGCTGAAACTGTATGTTTCTCCTGCTTTGAATACAGTGGAATCTAACTCTTTGGAAGCACCGTTCCAGGATGCTGTTCTGCCGCTGCAATAGAGCGATGATGTGCCCTCGTATGAAGCGGTACTGCTTTTTTCAGCTGTGGCTGCGCCTCTGCCTGTCCAGCTGTCGGTAGTACTTTCAAAAGTGTCATTGAAATAGTAGTCATTTTCTGCCGCAGAAATATTGAGGGGATTTGCTGTCAGCATTGGAACAGAAGTTGCCAGAGTGAGAGATAAAACTGTTCCGATGCTCGTGAGTTTTTTTCTCAGAAACATATTTTTTCCTCCATTAAAAATAATATTAGGGGTTCCCATTATACAATAACTGAAATAATTTGCGCAAATGTGCTATTTCAGTTAAATTGTATTAATTACAATTATACTATATATTAAATATACTATATTTTTTAAGATTTGTAAATAAACAACGGTGTAATTAGCAATAATTGAACAAATCACAGCAAGAAATGATTATAACAAACTGCGAATTAAATAAATCTACTTAAATATTAATCTGCAATATAATAAATTGATGAGGTTTTATTAATTTTTTATATAAACCTTGACATAGTAGCAAAAATAATGTATAATTTATATATGAATATCATAGGAGGTGTTGACGTGAAAAAAATATGGAACTTTTTTAACACTTTAAATGAGTTCGTCTATATATGCGATTTAGAGACGGACGAGCTTATCTATATGAACGACAAAACACTTAAAACGTATGGATTGAAATCTTGTGAAGAAATGCAGGGGAAGAAATGCTATGAAATACTTCACAACAATTCGGCACGATGCAAAAATTGTATAAATGATAAGCTTAAAAAAGGTGAATTTGTTGAGAGTAAATTTTATAATCCTCGTGTAAAAAAGTATCTGCTTACAAAGGATACTATTGCTGAATATAACGGCAAGCTCTATCGTCTTAATATTTCAATTGATGTAAGTGAGCAGGAAGAATATAACCAGACAGTAAGAAAATATGAAAACCTCGAAGCTACTGTAAATGAAGCTATCCGTACAGCTATGCAGGCTCATAATCCTGACAAGGGAATTGATATTGTTCTTGAATATCTCGGGAAAACTCTTGAAGGCGAAAGAACATATGTTTTTGAAAAGAATGAGAATAATTGCGATGACAACACATATGAATGGGTTGCAAAGGGTATAACTCCGTCTATTGAGATGCTTCAGAATGTGCCGCCAAATGTGTGCGAAAACTGGTATAACTCCTTTGAGGCAGGTAATCCCATTGTCATTGAAGATATCGAGGATATAAAAGAGGATAATTATCAGCAGTATGAAACGCTGAAAATGCAGAATATCAAGTCAATTGTAGTTGTGCCGCTGATATACGAGGGTAAGGCAATTGGTTTTTATGGCGTTGATAATCCACCTATTCACGATATGAAATATGTTGAAAATATGCTGAGAATTACAGGATATTTTATAGTATCACAGATTCAGACCCGTAATCTTATACGTGAGCTTCACGATATGAGCTACCGTGACCAGCTTACGAAAATAGGCAACAGACACGCTATGAGAAAATACGTCAAAGATATGAATAAATCCAGAAGTATAGGTGTTGTTTTCTGCGATATCACGCGGCTTAAATGGGTCAATGACAATGAGGGGCACGCTGCTGGTGACGCTCTTATTAAAAGATGCTGCAGCTTTTTAAATGATTTTTACAAGGACTACGGTGTGTTCCGTATCGGTGGTGATGAACTCCTTGCTCTTTGCTCATGCATTAGCAAAGAGGAGTTTGAGGCTCGTGAAAAGCGGTTTAAAGAGGCTATTGCCGAACAGAATATACCTCTTGCTGTGGGATTTTCCTGGCAGCAATCAAGCGTTGAAGATATTGGAGATATACTTCACGAAGCTGAAATGGCGATGTATAAAGATAAATCAGAATTTTATAGAAAATCTGGGATTGAGAGAAGAAGATAGTTCTATTCTTATGCAAAAGAATAAAGTGTAACAAATTTAATATAGAAATTATAAAATATACATAGGTCATACAAAAATGTAAAAATTTCAGATAAGCAGAAAGTAGTTGCCTATTCGCAAATAAGTTTGTAAGCTGATATTTTCCTTATATTCCCCGATACAAGATAAGTGATTGCAAAAATAAATACCGCCAGACCAATAACTGATACAACTGCCACAGTTGCAGGAACATAGAAATCAGCTTTCATAACGCCGAATCCGCTAAAAATCAAGGATACAATTTTATTTGTGAAGCAGCATCCCAGAATTACACCGATTACATTTCCCACCACAGAAACCGACATAGTTTCCACACCAAGCTGCCCTCTGATTTGTCTGCTTGTGAAACCGATTGCTTTCTGTATGCCGAATTCGTGCTGTCGCCTTACGGTTACTGTTTTGATGATAAGATTTATAATAAGGGTTACAAAAAGCAGTATCAGAACCGCAAAAACAAATACAATTCCTTGCATCATAGCCAAAAGTGAGTTGTCCTCATACAATGTGAAATCTATATTTATTGCACCGATAACCTTTTCGCCGTATTTATCTTTAAGTTTAGTGATGAAATCGTCTGTGTTATCTACACATTCGCTTCCGAAACCGCCTTTAAGTGCAACACATAAATGAGTATAATTCAACGGAATATGCAGACGGTTTATTCTTGCTTCTTCTGTTATGTAACAACCCCAGCCCATTGATGATGTGGTCTGTGTAAAGCCTGCAATGAGAAATTTTTCTGTATATGCACCGCAGGTAACTTCTATTTCTTCTCCTAATTCAGCTTTAATGTGTTTCTTTATATTACCTGATATGACTATTTCGTTATCATATTTAGGAGCTCTGCCTTCATAAATTCCGTCAAATCTGAAATCGCTGTAATCATCTGTTGATTCGAGAATTACCTGATAATCACCTATAGCCGCCGTCATTTCAGAATTGTATCTGTAAACCTTTTCAACCTCGTCCATTGCGGCAATTTCAGAAATCATATCATCATCAGTAATGAAAACCGTAGCATTTTCGTGATTTGAAGATAAAAGGTTCATCATGCGTGAATCATCAATAATCACATTATATCCGAAAGCAATTACAAATGCCGTTGTAAAGCCAATGGCAATCATCATAACCATAAGGAGTATACTCTGCTTTCCCCAGTGGAATATTGCCTTGAATGGAAGAAGGATTCCCATTGAGCCTTTGGACTTATCAAGAGGGAAATGATTTTTTCTGAAATTATGAACATTCAAGCCCTGTCTTAACGCTGTAACAGGCTGTAATTCGTTGATTCTCCTTGTGGAGAAAACTGATACCGCAATTGCAGCAAAGGTAAGCAAGCCTGCTGTAGCCGCAATGCAAAGCCAGTCAACACCGTATTCCCAGACAGAAATCGCCTCTGTTCTGATAATTTGCTCCCATGTCGGAAGAAAAAGATATGTAAGGCTTATACCGATTGCAGAAGCTAAGGCTGTCACAAATGCAAATTGTAGTATAACAGCAAGTTTTATCTGTATGCTTGTATATCCTATAGCCTTTTGTACACCGATATTTTTTATATCCTGCTCAATGCTGTTGGAAATTCTGAAATTGATTACAAGCAAGGTTACAACTACCGCAATAAGAGAAAAAGCAATAAGAACAGAAGAAAGTATATCCGGCAGATGCATTCTTGCAAATTCAGCGTCACTGCTGATTATATTAAATGTGTTTATATCTTTTTTACCCAGTTCCTTTGTTATTCGGACAGATACTCTTGCATCGTCCTCATTTTCATCAATTTTTATGAAATAAGCAGCATTGTTATGGGATGTGGGATTAGCTGAAATTCTCTCATAATCTTTATCATTTACAAACATTGAATATCTGTACACGCCGTTTCCGCCTGTCATCATTCGCTCGAAAAAGCCTGCTACCATAAAGGTGTATTCTTCATCTCCGATAGTACATTTAAATTCCGTATCAAGCTCGGAATCCCAATAATATTTGCATACAATAGGAAGATATATTGCGTTTTTGTAGGTGTTCTCTGATAATTCTACCATTCCCGGATTATCGCATACTCCGAAATCACTATAAGGCTGAAAAAGAATATCGCCTATATTGTCATCGCCGCGGACTTCATTTGTAATAACTGTATGAATCATATCTGTATAGACGTATTCTGCAACCCCCGCTGTATTATCAAGACATTCCGCGATTGTTTCCGTATCCTTGCTCTCAACAACAGCAAGAATATGCGGAGTTTTAAGCTTTTTTACCTTTGTATTCCACAGGCACTGATAGCCTTTTGCGGTGATAAAGCCTATGTAAAGCAGTGCAGAGGCGAATATTATAATAAAAAAGAATGAAATCGTCTGTTTTGCGTCTTTTCTGATGTTTGATTTAATCAGATTGAAAATCTTGTTCATATCCGCACCCCTTACCAGTTCATCTCTTTAAGGAATGCGCGGAGCTTTTCGTGGCGTTCTTTATCGTCGCTTATGTATTTTCCGAGTTTACATTCGCCGCATACTGTACCGTCTTTGACGTATATAATCCTGTTGCCGCGTCTTGCTGATTTCATATCGTGGGTTACCATTACAACAGACTGTCCCTCGTTGCTTATTTCAGATAATATATCAAGAACTGCATCACTATTGGAACTGTTTAGCGCCCCTGTAGGCTCATCAGCAAATACAACATCGGGGGAGTTAATAACTGCCCTTACTATGCCTGCACGCTGTGTTTCACCTCCCGAAAGCTGAGAGGGGAATTTTCTTTGCAGCTTTTCATCAAGCCCCACTTTTTCAAAGAGCTTTTTTGACTTTTCAATAAGCTCTTTTTTCTTTTGACCAGTGAGAAGTCCTGCGCTGAGAACGTTATCCATAATGCTCATTGAGTCCATAAGATGTATCTGCTGAAACACAAATCCACAGTGTTTTCTGCGAAATACAGCAAGCTTATCACTCGTATAATCGGAGATAACTTCCCTCGAAAAGGTGATTTTTCCAAGAGTAGGCTTGTCCATTCCCGAAAGTGCATACAGAAGCGTTGATTTTCCTGCTCCCGATGAACCCATAATTACTGTAAAATCACCTTCGTATATTTCAAGGTCAAGATTTCGGATTATATGCTGCTGTAATCCGCCATTTGAAAAGGTTTTGCACAGCTTTTCAGTTCTAATCAATACTTTTTTGCTCATAACTGTTACTCCATATCAAATAAATTCACAAGCATCAGCCTGTATTTTAATTATACTTTGTATTTTCTTAACTGTCTTTATCTGATTCTTAACAGTTCCTTAATTATGACAGTAAAATTCTTAATTCTGTGCAAAATCCCTTTTCTTTATTGTAACAGTTGATACTTCCATCCATTTTTTCAATAAGCTGTGCGGATATGTATAATCCAAGTCCGCTGCCGCTTTTCCCGTTAGAGTTTGTTCCACGTCTGAATTTTTTTAAAATAAGCGGCAAATCCTCATCAGGTACTCCACCGCCAAAATCGGATATGGCGATTTTTAAGCTGTTTCCTTCAATTTCCGCTGATACTTCAATTGCTGTATCGGCATATTTATATGAATTGAAGATAATATTATCAAAAACTTGTCCTAAACGCAGTTTATCCGCAGAAACTATACAGTCGGGTATATCAAGCTTTGTAATCTGCCTTTTGAAATCGCTTGTTTCAAGGAGCTCCGTAATTTCCTTGCTGCTTACATCGGAAATCTGAACGTGAAGCTGATTTAATTCCTCCATTGTGGAGTTGAAAAGGTCAGTTATAAGCTTGTCAATCTGTTTTGCCTTTACGATTATACGTGTAAACTTTTCCTGCTGTTTCTCGTCATTTACTGTCACCTGCATAACCTCGGAAATGGCTGTAATGGATGCTACGGGAGTTTTTATATCATGGGAAAGCTGTGCCACAAGTTCCTGCTTGCTTATATTTGCAAGCCGTTCGCGTTCCCTTGAAGCCGCAAGTTCCGCTCTCATAAGGTCGAAGCTCTCCGTAAAATCCCCGAAAGCGTTGTTTTTCTCCATATCAAGTGGAATGTCAAGGTCACCCCTTGCCACATTTGCGGCAAATCTTTTCAACTTGTTGAAAGGCTTTACAACACGGCGGTCAAGATATACAAAATAAGCAGTTACCAAAACAATGATGATTAAATTTGTTATAAGAGATGTAATGATTATACTCTTTTTCTTGTTTGAAATAATTCTTTCAGAGTCATTAGGTATAATCATCCAGCCGATTATTTCATTATCCGATTCAATCGCCCTTATAGTACATCGTGCCGCTGTGGCAGATACTACAGATGTGGGAATATCCATATCTGTTGTCATAAGAAGATTGTCATCACGGTCAATTACCGTATAATCGAAATTGTAAGAGCTTTCTTTTGCAACAGCTTTTTCAGATGTATAACTGCCCCAGTTTTCTGAGGCGGTGTGAATAGCCTCATTTATCTGAATTGTATCAATATGGGTAGTCTGACTACATTCTCTCATAATCAGGATTGCAGATATTCCATTGATTATTACGAGAATAATCAGAAAAAATATAAAACTTTTCTTTTTCATAAACTATCCTTTTTAAATATGTAACCCATACCCCATACAGTTTGAATAAACTGCGGTTCATTTGGGTTTTCTTCAAGCTTTTCACGGAGATGTCGTATATGTACGTTAAGTGTACCGTCACCTGTAAACTTATCCTCCCATACATTTTCAAATAGTTCATTTTTATCGATTACTCGATTGGAATTTCTTACAAGATATGCAAGAAGCTTGTACTCCATTGATTTAAGCTTTATGAGTTCCCCATTTCTTTTGACAGTTTTTGCGTTTAGGTCTGTTTCAATATCTCCGAATCTGATAACTTCGGATTGTAAAGTATTATTTTCCTCATAGCGCTTCAGCACAGCTTTCACCTTTGCGCATAGTACGCCTAATGAAAATGGTTTGCAAATATAATCATCTCCGCCGATGTTGAGGGCAATAATCATATCGTCCTCGCTTGACCTTGCGCTTATAAAGAATATGGGGATATTCATTTCTCTTCTGATTTTTTTGCATAGCTCAAATCCCGAGTTATCGCCTAAGTTTATATCAAGGAGTATGAGTTCTGCCTGGCTTTCTCTGAAAAATTCCATACACGAATCACTATCGTATACACAGAATGTGGGGACATCAAACATATTGAAGTATTCCGCAATGGAATCTGCAAGTTCTCTTTCATCATCTACTACAAGACATTTGTATTTCATAGATTTATCCTTTCAAAATTATTCAATTACAACAACTGATATTCGCGTTTTGTTTTTATTACTTCACCAATTATACTTGTCAAAAAGACAAAAGCAGAAAGAAAATTTATCTATGAAGAGAAAAGCATGAGTGCTTTCGCATTTCAAGTTTTTCTGATGCAGAGAAATTTTTTGTGCTGAGTATTTGATGACAAGGTTTTGTTTGCAAAGTAATATTATTATATCATATCATAAAGTGTATGTAAAGTAGTACTTGTTATTAAATCATGATTATATTTCCTAAACTTAATCAGATGATTCAGTGAAAATTCAAACGTTTTTATTTTCAGATTTGTCGTTTTTTTGATTTAGATATAGATATATAATATAAAACTCAAGGCAACACAGCATAAAGACGTAAATGTTATGTCTTTATGCTGTGTTGCCTTATATTATTAATTTATGGAATATTTTTCATAAAATGAATCAGATTTATCAAGAAAGCTTTCTTTTATTTTTTTAAATAACAAATCAAAATTTGGTTTTCGGTTGGATAAATTATGACAATCACTTCCAAAAACAACGGGAAAATCGTTATTTAGTAATCTTTTCATTAATCGTTTTTCCTTAAAACTTCGAAGTGCTTCATTGTTCATTTGAAAAATAGCATCTATTTTAAGAATTTGCTCCATATCAGATTTGTTATAATAAGGTATATAACGATGAACGTGGGCAATGATAGGTTTTAAGTTGTGTTCATAAGTTATATTATATATTTCTTCAATCATCCATTCAGAAAAATGCGTATATGGGAACTCCAGTAAAATTAAATTTGTACCAGAGATTGCAAGTTTCTCTATATCCTCAACTTCACTTAATCCGTGCTCAATTGCAACTTCAGCTCCAGTCACAATCTCAATCGATGATGAATCAATTTTTTTTAATGCATTATCGCGTTTTCTGATAAAATCAGGAACTGATTTTTGTTTGTGTAAATAAAAATGTGGAGTAGCAATAACACGTTCAATGCCTTGATTTTTTAATATTTCAAGCATTTTCATAGACATTTCTACATCCTTTGCACCATCATCAATTCTGGGAAGAATGTGACTATGATAATCTGTTCTCATTTATTCTCCTTATCTGATTTTTCCGTTGTTTCCTCTCCATATCCGTAATCAGAATATTTAGATTTATAATAAGTACCGGTGCTTCCTTGGGTTTTAATATCGTTCATAATGAAACCGAGCATATTCATATTTGCAAGATTAATAGTTTTCATTGCTTGTTCTGCATCATCAAAAGTAGTACTTCCATATTTAAGAAGTAAGAATATACCAGCAACAGATTTACTAACACCCATAGCATCTGTAACAACATTTACAGGCGGAGTATCAATAATAATGTAATCGTATTTTTCTGAAAGTTCTTCCAGAAGTTTTGCAGTTTGTTCAGCTGCAAGTAATTCGGAAGGGTTGGGTGGTTTCGGACCTGTTGGAAGTAAATCAAGATTTTCGACAACATTTTTATGAATGCATTTTGATGAAGTTTCCATTTTACTTATAACACTGGAAAGACCTATTTTATTCTTTGTATGGAATATATTATGTTGTACAGGTTTTCTCATATCAGCATCAATTAATAATACCTTATTATCAGCTTGTGCTAATGTAATTGCAATATTTGCAGCTGTTGTGGACTTACCCTCTGAAGGATTGGCACTTGAAATAACAAATATTTTTTTATCAGATGTAGAAAGTGAGAAAATAAGATTTGTACGCATAGCCTTATAGCTCTCAACTATATGGAATGGGAAATCTTTTGAAAGAAGTGTTTTACGTTCATCTTTTTCCTGTTTCTTATTTTTTCCACGAGTAAAACGATGAATTTCACCAACAACAGGCTTGTTGTATTTCTTATTCAGTAATTCCGTGTCCTTTACAGTATTATCAAAGAAATCAAAAACAAAAATTAATAAAACAGCAATCATAATACCGGCAAATGTACCTACCACAGTATTTTTTGCTATATTCGGTGAAATAGGTTTTGCGTAAATTTTAGCTGGTCCTATTGCTTCAACTGAACCTGCACCAACAACTCTAACAAGAAAATCTGGTGCAATATCAGCAATAATATTACAAAGATCTGCTGAAAGTACAGGATCCTTCGTTACAGCAACAATCTTCAGAACTTCAGTATCATCTACAGACGACATTGTAAGACAATCTCTGATTGAATTTATTCCTACTGTTTTGTTTTCATTATCAATAGAAAAAGTTTCTTCAAGCTTATCAATTGAATATTTCTTTAAAAGCTCATTTCCAACCTCGTCAAGTACTGCATCATCCTGTAATACAGCTATGTATGTACTTACAAGTGATTTAGAAGCATTCAGATCGCTTAAATTTACAGCATCACCTGTAACAGTATTATTGTTTTTAACATACATTGAAGTGTACGATTGGTATTCAAGTGGCATAACATACTTTGAAAAGCCAAATGCAACACCAGCACCTGAAATTGCTAATATTAAAATAAGCCACCATTTGCCTATAATAAGCTGAAAAATTGACTTTAATGAGTATTCGTTTTCATTTCCCATTTTTAACCCTTCTCCTTATTTGTTTAATATGCTATGACGAAATGATAATTGATAAATTTCTGCTATATATCGGTTATAATTTCGTCAACTATTATTATTGTAGCATTATTACGTAATATTGTCAAGACAAAAAAACATTGGTTTAAGAAAATTATAAACAAAATATAATTTGAATAAATACAAGAAATTATCAAGTAGAAAATTCCTTCAAAACCTTAATAATACATGTTTCCTTAAACTATGTCAATAATAAATTTTCCGAAATTCTTTTTTTCGAAGTACTTTACCTCAAATATAGACAAGTAATGTTTACTATCAGCTTTTTCTTTTGAAATAACTCTAATTTTCTGCGAATTTTCAATTACAATATATGCAAATTCATTTGCCTGTGGATATCTTTCGAATGCTCTAATAATTTTACAGCGAATGTAGATATATCGCTTCTTTCTTTTTTCATCTAATCCGTTAAAAAATGTCTGTTCTTCTTCTGATAGCTTAATTGAAAAAGCTATTTCACGTCGTTTTTCTTCCTGTGCTGCTTTAATCTGCCGATTTTTTTCAAGACGTGCTTCCACAAGCGATGAATATGCTGAACATTTCTTAAAATCCGTGGTGAATACAGTTTTATGTATAATATACAATGCCATTGCATCATTAAAAGCATTGTGAAAACTGCCATTTTCGGGAACATACCCGAAAGATGAAGCAAGCTCCTTTACACTGATTGCCTCAGGAAGTTTCATATGCTTTATCATTTCATCCTGTATATCTTTTATAACGCTGCATATACGGCATAATCCGTCAACATTCTTCCCTAAATTACAATGTTGCTTTATGTCACTCTGCAGACCGAGTTTATCAAAACTTCCCCATACCCATAATTCTTTAATATTGTATCTGTTTATAAGTTTTGAAACTTCAAGCAGAACATCATTGCTATCTTTTGAAGCGGATATCTCCTCTTGACTGAGGTGCGTTAATTCACGACATTGCTTAGAAAGTTTAGGAAATCGATTAGGCTTGGATGTTGCATAAAATTTTTCTGCTATATTATAATTAGTATCGCATATAATTACACCTACAGACAGCATTTCGCTACAAAAACGATACATTGGTGTTCCACATGTAAATTCGAAATCAGCAAACCCGATGTATTTTTTTGCTTCTGTCATTTAAATCACCATCCCATAAAAGGTATGTCTTATTTTTTTATTTTAAATAAGAAATCCCAGTTTATTAGCATAAATTAATTATATCACAGCAAAATTTTAATGTAAATACGCTCCTGAATCTTTGTCATATTGCACAACGCTCCTAATTCGAATATGTCATTTTTGCTATATCGACAAGATTTTATTGCAATTATCATCTTCTATATATACATTCAAATGAGAGTGCAAAAACAGACACGAAAAACAAATATTTTTTATTTTTAATTATTTATAATAAAAATGCACCAGCTGAACTGATGCATTAAAAATAAAAAAATAATAAATTGCTTCAGCTACTATTTATTATCACTGCTGAAAATTACTTCATCATCACAACGTGAGGAATTATTTTTTAAAATTAATTCGATAGTTATTTTTGCTGCTTCTGTTGCTGTTTGTACAGATATATTTTCATCTATACCCTGGATTATTACTTTATTAATCTGGATTGACTTTTGGCGTTCTTTCGGCTCCTCAGCTTTTGAAATTATTCATTAGTAATCCTCCTGTTTTTAGATATTCTCCTTTATTTGTTCAATAACATATCTAAGAATAAATTCTGAAAAAATTTCATTTTTACAGACAAATGTATTTTTATTTTTAACTGCATTAAGCAGTTTTTCATCAGGCACTAAAGCAATATCGGCTATATTAAGCATTGAACTGTCAATAGGGCTGTCGCCGGCGGAAATAATTCTGCTACATCCGTAAATTGCTGCAAATCGCTTAACGCCCATTCCCTTGTTCGCAGCAGGAGGGAAAAAGTAAATCTTACTTCCTGCATACTCAATTAAAATATCCGTATCTTTTCTGCATTCAGCCACTATAGCTTCAGTTTCATCCCTGTTGTGACAATGAAGGAATAGAAACATATCATCAACTATTCTTACAGTTTTGAAGCAATCATATTCATTATACTTAATACAAAGTCGCATTATTTCGTCCATATATGGATTTGAAAGTCTTTCGGAAGTTTTGTACCAGGTTTCCTCAGGAATACCATTTTTCAGCAGCACTGAGCCATTGCATACAAGTGCAAGCTCAGGTGTACATCCTGCAGGAAATTTAATGCGTTTGTACTGCTCCGCAGACCGTGTTGTTACGGGTAGAAGTATAACATCTTCATTTGCTGTAATTTTCTCAATAAGCTTACAAGCAAGGGGAGTAAAAAAGCTTAGTTCCTTTCCGTCAAGAATCTCAGCGCAAATATCGCCCTCTGATTTTATGCGGTGAGAAACAAGAAGGGTATTGTCAAGGTCACAGGCAAAAAGTATTTTTTCTTTCATTAACTGTCTGCAAGTTTTCGGATTATCCCACAGGCTTTATAGTTTTCAAGGGGATATTCCTCTACTGCTACTCCTTTCTCTGATGCAAGTCGATATATATGTCCGAGATTTTCGTTATCATTAAGACTATGTACAAGCACTTTATATGGAATTCTTCTCAGAAGTACTCGCGTTGTTTCGCCTATTCCTGGCTTGACGAGGTTTATATCGTCAATTAAAAAGTTCTTTGCTATACGATAAGTTTCGGCAAGTCCTGTTTCATATTCAACCTGTTTGTCAGAATTACAAGAACACTTTTCAAAACTGAAACGGCTTTCTATTGTGTTTATAAATTCATATGTAAGATCATCAGATTCAAATTCCTCGTAATACATTGCACCATGAAAATCGTTTTCGCCGATAATATCACTGCGGTGAAAAGTGCGGCTTATAAGTCCTGATACAGTAGCGTTAAGGCAGGAGTTAGCGATAAGGAAGTCTTCATGGGTACCGCATTTTTCTGCAACGTATGCAGGATCAGAAAGAACTGCAATTCCAGGATTAATTTCTGGAAAATCCTTCATATCATTATTTAGCTGACGCTGAATTGTACCTTTTCCAGTCCAACCATCCACAAACTGTATGTTTTCAGCGTTGTGGTGCGAAATAATATACTTTACCGCATTTTTATCAATTCCACGACCGCGTATGATTGAGATAGAGTAATGCGGAACAGTAACTGAGTATTTTTTCTCGATATACCGTTTAATCAGTATTCCCACAGGTGTACCGCCCCTTGCAAGAGAAACTATAACAGGGGCTTTTCTTCTGTCATAATATATCTTATCGGCTACCTTACCTACTGCAATTGCAGTTATATCGGCATATCTGTAAAGTGCATCCTTATATGCAGAAAGATATTTTTCTGAGGGAGTATATTCGCGGGGGAGCATCTCACAATATGAGATACCGCTTTGTATAAGTTTTTCGCGAACAGAACTGTCCAATGGCTCGATTTGTCCTGTAATATCCTTTAAAAGCAAAGTTACATCACAAGGCTTATACGAGCTTCTCATACGTATTCTCCTTTATTCCATATATATTTCCGAGAATTCTGATGCGTTCTGCCCATTTTCTGTGGCAGTTTACCTCATTCATACGTGAACAACCATCGCTTTTTTCTACTCCATATTTCTTATGATTCCAGCTAAGTATTGATTCAGAATCATTATAATCCTCTGAGGTGACTTTAAGGCTTTCAAAAATAAGTGGAAGCTGTGAGGGATGTACTGCTGTTTTACCAATAAAACCATTTATTCTATCAAGTTCCAGTTCTTTTTTCAATCCTATGGCCCACTGTTCATCAGAGTTATTTTCAAAATATTCCCAAACAGGACCAGATACAACAAAATCTTTTGCGAAAATATTTACTATATCAATAAGTATATCCCGTACTACTCCTATGTCATAAATTGTCTGATAGGATGAACGTCTTATACCATAAAGGTTGCAGAAATCGTTTCCTCCTACACGTACATTAAGTATATATTCATTTGAAGCAAGCAGTAGTTCTTTTATTGCGTTCAGCTGTGAAATCCTTGTTGTTTTATCAGCAATTATTGAACTTTCAAGTATAGGCATAGCATAGATAGGCTTGCTGCTTTTTTTGTTTATTTCTTTTATTACCTCAATATAGTCAGAACCGTTGCCCATATCAAATTTTGGTAGAATATAGCCTGTTATAACATCTGAATATGATGTAAGACTTTTGCTCAGCCTTCTGAGATGCTCAGGGGTTCTTACCCTTACAAATATAAGCGGAAGTTTATCCTTATACTTAATTTTCTCAAGGGTCTGTATTAGTGTTTTCTCAGCTTTTTCAAGTGCAGAATCCATAATTGCATCCTCAAGGCAAAATGCGACAGAAGTCAGGCATTCGTAAGATTCATTAAGAATTTTATCTGCTATTGTGTCATTTACAGCCGGTGTATAAAGTAGTCCACCCAGCATATAAGGCAGATACTCGTTATTAATATCAGTCATTTATTAATCCTCATTATTTTCCCATTTTATCATTTTTATATTATCGTTTCCGCATCTGTGCAATGCATTTATAAGGGAATTTACACCCTTATCAGATTTACACAGGGAATCTGTTATTATCAGTACATTATCATATTTTTCCAAATTATAGATATATGTAACTCTTTCATCATCGTAAAGACTTGCAAGCTCATATCGTCGGCTGAGGGGATAGTTATCCTCAGAGCTTACTGCTATAGGGCTTCTTGTGGTTGAATGACATTTTACGCTATATCCCTCTTTTTCAAGTTCAGAAGCTATATAAATTGCAGGATACATAAATTCTTCTGTGCCGATAACAAGAATATTTTTATCATTTTCCCTGTTAATTACAGATTTAATTTCTCTCCGCAGCTTATTGCAGGCTACGTCATATATGCTGCCTTTTACAAGCCGTCTTGCATTAATGCCACCTGCTATGTTCTTTACTATTGGATTATTTTCGGGGATGTTGACGTTCACTTCGAAATATTTGCCATCTTTTTTGTACCTCTCAGCAATTGCTGTATAGCTTCTATGGTCAGTTTTGACAAGGTAGTGTATGCCGATATTTCTTTGATAATAAGCTTCATATGAGGTCTCATCCATACCATTCAGGAGAGACGCTACGGAGAATTTTACTTTTCCGCCGTATTCCCTTTCAATAATATCAACAATTTTCATTATTGTATTTCCTGTAGTAACTTCATCCTCAACGAAAACTATACGGTTAATTTCACCTATTATTTTTTCAATATCGTTACGCGCAAGCTTCTGTTCAGTTGCGTGGCTGTGGGATTCGGTAAAATAAAGCCATTTCACACCATCTATATTTTCTCTTGTAGTCTGCATATACCACGTATCAAGTTTTACTGCAAGTGCTGCACCTATAGCGGTTGCAGTCTCTGCAAAGCCCACAAGAAGAAGCTTTTCGTCTTTATAAGCCATTCTTACAATTTCAGCAAGCTCGCCTGTCATATTGAAAAAAGCTGACGGGCTTACAGGTATATGCTTGCCTTGCAGGCGGTTTACTACAAGGTATTTCCTTTTGTTATTATTTTCCCTCGTCGCAATAGCTACAAGGTCTTTTTCAGTGTACATATTCATTTTTCTCCTTTAATTTTTGTATTGCGGATATAATACCTCAACACAAAAATACAGCAGTTGCAGAAAAAAGCTTTTCCTGCAATTGCCGTTTCGT
This sequence comes from Ruminococcus sp., assembly GCA_045531615.1. Taxonomy (GTDB): domain Bacteria; phylum Bacillota; class Clostridia; order Oscillospirales; family Ruminococcaceae; genus Ruminococcus. The sequence continues at coordinate 44,901 of JAZSEJ010000033.1, read as the reverse complement.
AGAATCCTGCAATCTTTTTTTTACAGTGACAGGATTGGAATAGGAAGGAAAAAAGCATAATATGCATTTTTCCTTCCTAAAGCTAATCTTATTTGAATCTGTTAGAAAGCTCTACAAGTCCTGGGTCGTTTGTACCCTGACCCATCGCGTTAAACTTCCACTCGTTGTTGTGTCTGTAAAGCTCACCGAAAATCATTGATGTCATTCCAGCATAATTTTCGTTAAGATTGAATCTGCACATCTCAGCACCTGTTCGCTTGTCAACAATGCGAATAAATGCATTCTGAATCATACTGAAATCCTGATGTCTTTGTACAGCCTGATAGATGTTAACTACTACAATAATTCTGTCGTAATCAGCAGGTACAGCAGGAAGATCAACAAGAATCTGCTCATCGTCACCGTCTCCTGCTCCAGTAAGATTATCACCCATATGCTTTATTGCACCAGAAGCGTGTCTGAGACGACCAAAAAATACGATGTCTGACTCAGAAGCAAGTCTTCCGTTTTTTAGAACGATAGCGGAAGCATCACAGTCGATTTGAACAGGCTTGGGAGCAAAGAGTCCGAATTTCTTCTGCTGCTTGACTTCATCCCAGCCAAGTCCGACTACTACCTGTGAAAGACCAGCATTATCCTTGGTTAAGCTGACTTTCTGACCTTTTTGTAAACTAATTGACATATTGACTCTCCTCCTTATGCCACTTCAATTCCGAAGTGACCGCAAAGAGCTGCAAGTCCGCCCTGGAAACCGCTTCCCATAGCGTTGAACTTCCACTCACCGTTATGTCTGTAAAGTTCGCCTACAACAACAGCTGTTTCAATTGAGAAGTCCTCACCGAGGTCATAACGGATAAGCTCCTGACCAGTTCTTTCATCAACAATTCTGATGAAGGAGTTGGAAACCTGTCCGAAGTTCTGGCGTCTTGTTTCAGCGTCGTATATTGTAACAGTAAATGCAATTTTATCAATATTAGCAGGAATTAAAGAGAGGTCAATGAGAATCTGTTCGTCATCACCGTCGCCGTTACCTGTAAGATTGTCACCGAGATGTTTTACACTTCCGCTTGTATGCTCAAGATTTCCATAGAATATGAATTCCTTTTCAGTTGGGCATTTACCGTTTGCACCTGTCATAAATGCAGCTGTGTCAAGATCAAATGCTGTACCTGAATCAAATGCATTAACATCCCATCCAAGACCTACCATGATTTTGCTGAGTCCGGGATTTCCCTTTGTAAGATCTACTTTCTGTCCTTTTGCTAAACTGATTGGCATAATAAAATTCCTCCATTAAATTAATTTTGTTTTGGTATATTATAACGCTGATTGAAATCAGCTTTTATTGACTCAAGTCTCGCCTGATCCTCGATACGCTTACGACGAGCATTTTCCTGAATCTGCTTTGTCTCATCAATACCTGTAACAATTGTTCTCCAGGTTGTTTCAAGTGTTTCAATCTTGATTGAACTTCCGGATGCAAGTGCTGCAGTCAGCTTAGACTGATCAGCAGTATTCTTTGCATTCTTGATAAGCATTTCATTTGTTTTCTGGTCAAGAGCATAAATTGCCTCAGCCTGAATACGTTGTCTTTTTAGCATAATAGCCTGTGCAAGTGCCTGTTTAAATACAGGGAGTGTTATGATAAAAGCAGAATTAATCTTTCTTACAAGATTCATATTACTGAATTCCATTGTTTTAATCATAGGAATTGACTGCATTGCAACGTTTTCAGCAGTACGTAAATCCTGTGTCCTCTGTTCAAGCATAACAAGTGCCTGCTGCAGACTTTGTATTTCAAACTGTATGGAGTTATCACCGGATGATTCCATATCAATCTGTCTCTGAGCAATATATGCTTCAAGTTCGCGGCATCCCTGCTCACCAGCAAGAATATACTTTACAAGCTCGTGGTAGTAATGCACGTTAGCATCAAACATCTGATTAAGCTTGCGATTTGACTGCTTGATTTCATCCTCGTATTTTTTGAGCTGAACGTAGATTTTATCTACCTCGTCGCCCATAGTGTGATACTTTGCAACAATCTTGTCAAGCTGTTTTTTCAGATTTCCGAAAAGCTTTCCGAGAATTCCAGGCTCTTCCTTGATTTCGTCAATATCGAATTTTGACATAATCTTTGCAAGAGTACTGAGCATTGCGCTTGAATCATCAAGCTGAGACATACTTACATTGTTAAGTACAACATCGGAAGCCTTTGAGATTTCTTCTACCGCCTCAGCACCAAAGGAAACTATTGTTTCAAGATTATCAAGCTCAATTGTGCTGACGATTGTGTCAACTTCTTGAGAGTTAACAAGCGTTGCATTCATCTGCTGTCTGTCAGCTACGATGTCATATTGCTTGACCTCTTCAATTACTGGTTCAACCACAGGAGCTTCAATTTCTTGAGGTGGAGCAGGTTTTGTGTTGAAGTTTAATCCCATATTCATGTACCTCTCTTAAATAGTTTATCACGCCAGGATTGACGTGTATTTGATGAAACCGTACGAAAATCAGGTATTCTCAGGTCATAGATATAATTTCCTGTCTGATGTTCGTCCGGAATATCACTGTTGTAAAAATTCTCGACTGTCTTATAGCCCGTCGGTACAAAAAATAGTACATCAAAGCCTAAATAGCTGAGAAAAGCCATAAGTATCGAGTCTTCAAGAGAAATTATTCTCTCGGTAGTGTTTATATATATTATTTTTGGATTTTTCTTGGTAAAATCAAAATTCTGAATCATTCTTACAATGTTAATGTTCATAGTAAGAGCAACGGCAATAATGGTATACTCAGTGCCGTTTTCAAAAGTACCTTTAATAAGACCACGGTCAATCAGAAGCTGAAGTTTGTCCAGTATATGATCTTGTATATTTTCCCTTAAAAAGCCATATGTATAGCACTGATGTGAACGAATTTTATCACGCTGTAATTTTCCATCTTTAAGGAAAGATGTAGCAACTTTAGTCATATAGAGTACTGATGCAGCATTTACTACGGGAGAATTTCTAACCACATATGTTTCAGGAGTAATAAAGGATTTTATCATTGACCAGTAATGGGGGATATGACCATCCTTTACTCCTGATACCTTTGCAAATATCACAGGCATTACAACGGAGCCATTTTCAGTGCTGAAATTCGGACGGTATTTAAGCTCCTGATCCCACAAAATATCGATTTCTTCATACATTGTGCTAAGCATCACAGTGGAAGCAGCTCCATACTGCATACTTCTGTACATTCCTGAATCCTGATACATAAGTGTATCAAGCTCTTTTTCGGCGTGATAAGCCGCTGTACCAATTCGCACAGGCGTGCTTTCATCAGGAAACTCATTAACAGCAAGAGATTCAGTATAGTTGATATCATAGAGAATATTATCTTCAAGGAGACATTTATTATCTTTGTCAGGGTTGAGTATAAGTATATCTACAGGTAATTTTGAAAGGAATTTAAGAAATGGTATTTCTTTTTTATTTCGTACTCCGCCGAATACAATAAAACAAGAAACCATAGGCATTTTTCTGCCTCCGAAAAGCTTTGACTGATAACGTCGCAGCCAACAAATGAGATATACTGCAGTATTAACAATTCTTGCAAGAGGAATATTATCTGACTTTGCCTCTTCCAGAAGTGTATCAGTAAAAGCTTTACGCACAACAGGAATTAACGATGAATCACCGTTAAAACCGATTTTCGAGGATAAATCATTAGCCATCTGCTCAATATTCTGATAATTTCCTCTGTTTACTTTGGATATTTCCTCGGGGGAGGGGGGAGCGATACCATTTTCAGTTATAACAATTCCTCTTTCTGATTTTTTCAATTCGGAATGAAAATGAATAAGATTACTCTGATATGTAACTTTATCCTCAACACCGTTAATCCGTATAAAACAATTGTAGAAAAATCTCTCATCATTTCCGCGGTCAGTCGGAGCTTTTAATATATCATCAAAAAAATCACCGCTTAACCAGGCATTTGTGCAATTTGTAATCTGAGGTGCAGCACTATAAATTATTTCTGTATTTTTCTGCTGCTGCATATCGTTTCTTATAGATGCTTGCAGCTTATTTCTGATAGCTGCTATAGAGTAATCCTTAGGAAAAGAAGTCATACCACCAATTTCGTATCTGTCAGATAACTTTGAATCAACATCAAGACTAAGATAATCCTTATCGCCGTTGTACATCAGCATTACAATATCGCATCCAGCTAATGAAAGCATAGAAAGCAGTATAATTTCGTAGCGTGAAGGCACGCCTTCGTAAAGAATTTTAGGTATATAATTATCAGAAAGCTTATTAACTACTCTTTCAAATTTATAATAAAGCCAGCACATAAGCTTTATATATGCATTTTTCAGAATATTTTCATTCTTGCCAGACTTGCGAAGGTTGTCAAGGGCGTCATATATTGCGATTGCAAGGGTATTTCTTTGTGAAGCATTCATTCTCGGGAGCCAATTTTTAAGAGCATCACCTATAAATCCAACACTCAACTGAAAAGAAGTACCTAAAATCTCAGTATAGTAAGAAATATTCTTTTCATCGGGGTTAGGTATTTTGCCTTCTATTACAACACCCTCAGTCCTTGCACAGTTGTAATATTTCAGAATAAAATCGTCTATGACATCGCTGTAACCGCATATTCTGCAAAAGTAAACGCAGGGTACAGGTCTTTTAGCAGGTTCAAGAAAAAATTCTTCAAGCCGATTTATTTTTTTTCGTTCAAACATATAGTTTTCACCTTTTACGTTTGTTCAGTGCATATCCTGTTGCAGCACCCACAACGCCACCTATAATGTGAGTGAGATTTGAAATATTATCATTGATAAAGATACCTTCAAATATCTGCTGTCCGATATAAATCAAAGCAACAAGTATAAATGTAAGCGGAATTTTACCGTCTTTAAGTCTCACAAAGGAAGAAAGCAGTATAAGCGCAAAAACAACACCGCTTGCTCCAAGAAGTCTGATTCCGGGGAATAACATAAAATGGACAATACCTGTTATAATAGCAGTTGAAGCAATTACATAAAGAGTATTCTTAGAGCCGTATTTTTCTTCAAGCAGTGGGCCTACAATAAGAATAAGCATAATATTCCCCATAAAATGCTGCCAGCCCGAATGACCGAAGATATGTCCGATAAATCTTAAATAAGTAAGCGGATTAAGCAGTGATGAACGATATACACTGAATAAGAAATTATTTGTAAATCCAGCTGTTACAAAATTGAGAATTAATGCAATAAGACATATCGCTGTAAAACCTAATATAACAGGTGAATTAATAGAAATTTTTGATAATTTGTCTTTAATCATATTTTTTTGCTCCTTTGAGCTTTATATAAATTATACCACATCATATATTTTTTGTCAATATTTGTTGTAGTAATGTTCACCTGTTTTTGTGAACAAATGGTGTTAGGATTTTGGTCATAAGATGAATTTTTCATAAATGATGCATAACAACACTATCTGACAGAGTTTCAAATAAGGCAATACCGCACAAAGCCATAGTGATTGCCCTGTGCGGTATTGTTTAAGGTGTTCCCTTAATATGAAATGATTTTTTCTCTCATTTTAATCATATCAAAAATATCAATTCGTTTATCCTTTACTAAATCAGCCGCATTTCCATTGGGAAGTGTTTTACCGTTCAGTAAAAACTCCGACAGACATACAAGGTCAGCAACTGAAAACACACCGTCAGCGTTCACATCACCCTCAACCTGAGACAGAGATGCAATTTCAGCTTCATTCAATGCAGTGCGGTATAAGGAAATATTATCAATCTCACCTGTAAAATTCACATCCGCTTCATAAAAGGATTTACCGAAATAGCATTTCAATCCGTTACCCATTTCAGAAACAAGTGATGTAAGCTCCGTTGTCTCAGAAACGAGCATACCGTCAATGTAAAGCCGTGCAGATGCACCATTTACAACAAGAATATATCTGTGCCACTGCGTGCCATCAAGGTCATAACGCAAGCCGCTTTCGCCGCTCCAACTGTCAATAGTCGTGGCAAATCTGAAATGGTCACGAGCAATTTTGAAAAACGAGTAGTCAATATTGTCCTTACCAAAAGCAAAGGTGAAGAAATCCCCCGTGGAATTTGATTTAGCGTCCATAATAAGCGTATAATCGGTACAGCCGTCAAGAATACCATCGGGCAGCTGAGCATATGTATCAGCTGTTCCGTCAAGTAACAGCGTTTTCTGCAATGTATTGGTATTTCCATAAAGCATCATATCTCCGCTGCCATTTTCAAAATCATAGACAACAGCAGGGGAGGGGAATGTTCCCTTTTCAACTGGATTGCCGTATACTTTCACTTCAAAAACAGTAGGAGTATACCAGTTATTATTGGGGTTATTATGAAGTGTTGCATTAAGTACATTAAGCCGCACATATCTGGCCTTACCCGAAAGCATATCACTGTTAAAGCCATAAGTGGAATTTACAACGTCACTGTTTTTATCGGTATGGTCAAGGAGCTTAACCCAGTTTTCACCGTCAATACTTCCCTCAACGGTGTACGTGTAGTATCCCTCTGAGCCTTTGCAGATATACCAGGAGGTCTGAATATTAGACAGTTCGCATACATCTTCAAGGTCAATCTGAACATAGAACGGCCACTTTTTATAATCTCCGATAGCGGCAAAATACGACTGATAAGAGCCGTCTACAGCCTTTTCAGCGGAGTTTTCAGCTTTAGCTGCCAGTGAGGCAGTTACGGGCTTATCCTGAGAAAGCAGTTCACCCTGACGAACAGGGAATAAATCGCCTGTAGCCGTACTGTATTTGAAAGAAGGATAATAGTCATAGAAAGCAAAGCTGTTGTCAAAATAAAGAGGACAGAGGGTAGTACCGCTTGTAGAGGACGCTCTCAGCCAGCGATAAGCGTGCATAAGATAATTTTTATTCTGCAAATTCACAACCCAGCCCGACTGTGACGAAAATGTGGAGGTATTGCCTATACTGCGCAGTTCGCTCCATTCTCCGCCAATATTATCGGTTACGCTGTATGCACCGCTGCTTGGGTACCAGCCTGCCGCCTGTGATGTAAACAGGAAATAGTAGCCATTCTGCTTTATCATATTGGGGAATTCGCGGTATTGATCTTCAAAGAGAGTTTTTGTAATTTCCGTAACATCACTGTAGTCATCGTTGAGTTTGAAAATGTAAATAGTAGCATTTGCACCCTGTCCCTCTTTGTTGGCCGCAGCAATTATATAACCCGTCCTGTTAGCGTCGTCATCAAAGAAAACCGCCATATCACGCACCTGAATACCAAGAGGATTATAAACGTGATGCACAGTGAATTGTCCACCTGGCGTACCTGTAATTACAAGCGCCTTACCGTCGTTATATCCGCTTGGCTTTTCCCAGTGAGCCCACACAACAACCTTATTCTTTTCAGGGACATATTCAATATGTATTGATTCTATTTTACAGCTTGCCATATCGCTGTTCTGGCTTGAATCAGCAACTGTACGCTCTGCCCCGAAGTTTCGCCCGTCAGATGATACCGATTCAGCAAGGTATATATCATTCTGTCCCGGATGCGCCTTAAGGGAGTAGCTGTAGTATTTATCTCCCGATTTAAAGCCGCTTGTAGAGTAAACAAGACTGCTGCCCTTCTGATTATCATAGGTGTTGAGATTATCGGGAAGTTCCTGTGGTTCAACTGATTTCACAGAAGAATATAAATCACCGTCGGGAGTATCAACTTTCAGCTGATAGTAGTAGGTTTCCCCGATTTTCAGATTATTATCATCATATGAATTTCCATTTCCCGAATAAACAGGAGCAAAACCTGTACCGGGATTTTCAGAGCGATAAAGGGTATAATTTTCAGCTTCAAGAGTAGTTGCCCATTGAATCGCAGTATTATCGGCTGTACCTTCACCGTGGACATTGAAAAGATTACATACAAGTCCGATTTCATCGGAAATATTTCTTGAAGCGTCTATGGCTTCGGAGTTATTTCCGATGAACGGCACAGATGAGATAAAAACAGCAGTTCCGCAGACAGCGGAGAGTATTTTCCTTAAAAGATTCATTATAATTCACATCCTTTATATTTTTACGAAATATGCCGCCTATATTATAACATATAATTTATTCAAAATCAAGCAAAATATTGCGGAATAACGTAAATTTCAGGTAATTATATAATCAGAGCTTGAATAACCAATAATGCCGTTATAAGAAACAACATACCACCCAGGCAGCGTTCCTGTAATAAGTACTGCGGCATTGTCGGGAATTTTACCGATAACAGCACCGTCAAGAGAGGGATAACTGCGGATATTAAGATTGCTTCCGTTAGTACTTACCATACCATAAAAGACGGGTACAGGCTGAATAAAGGGGATTCCGAAATAATCGCAGAGAGAGCGCACAAGGTTTTCAGCAATAGCGTCAAGATTATTTTTCAGCCAGGCTTCATCGGATAAATTATCGTGATAACCAAGCTCACACAGAACAGCCACAGCCTTTGTGCGCAGTACTTCTCCAAGGCTATTCGTGGGAACTGCACGGGATTTTTCAGGGATAGGGTATATTTCCTTAAGATTGTTGGCAATTATATTGGCAAGCCTTTCGCTGTCTGCACTTTTAGGCGCAAAGTAAATGTCAATTCCCCTCAGTCGTCCCGAAAGGCTTTCAGGACCCGCATTTGAATGTAAGGCAAGATGAACATCATAATAGTTTGCATTGGAATCTGCAATTGCTCCCTGCACATTTCTGTCAGGGTCATTACGGACATATGCAATCCCGCTTGAACGGAGATAAGGCTCCATTCTGTCGGCAAGGAGATTCATATAAAGCTCCTCATTTCCCTCTGTAGCGTACTTATTCCACTCCTGAGTGGAAGGACTTAAAAATATCTTAGGCATATTTTTCTCCTTTCGTTGATTATATTGCTCCTAAAGCTTCATATAAATCTTTAAGTATTAGTTGGTGGAGCAATAGAAGTTATATATATCATATTCAGAAGTAAAAAAAATGTGAAAACCCTATTTTTGAAAATATAAATAAAATTACATCTTGTATAATATAAAAAGCGGACAAGCCAAAACCTGTCCGCATTTTTATCGAAATATATATTACAGTGTTAACATAATACAGCAAAATAAATAACTGTAAATTCTATGCACAACAAACAAAACAACCTGTTGATGATTATTCAAAAAGTAGAAAATAAAAATTATTTTTCAATAATCAACCATTTTTGGTTGAAAAAAGGCGTTTTTTTGCCCTATAGTGAAAGGGGTTGTAGGAAATGCCAATGAAATTATTTAAGCTCGCTAATAATCTTCTTACGATAAAGCAAAGCCGCCTGCTCAGTTTTATTCTCTCCGTATACATAATACACTCTGTCAGCGAGAGCATCGGGGAGATACTGCTGCTTCACATAATGGTTGGGATAATCGTGTGGATAGAGATAATGTTGCCCCACAATGGCCGCACCTTTACCGTCAAAATGCTTATTTTGCAAATGACGAGGAAAATCGAGAGCGTCACAGCTTCTCACATCAGCAAGGGCAGCATCAATAGCAGATTCCGCACTGTTGGACTTAGGAGCAGTTGCAAGGAGGATAATCGCCTCCGCAAGAGGAATGCGAGCCTCAGGAAGACCAAGCTGCAAGGCAGAATCAACACAGGCTTTAGTTACAACAATGGCCTGGGGATAAGCAAGTCCCACGTCCTCCGCGGCAATAACGAGAAGTCGTCGGCACAGGGATATTATATCCCCAGCCTCGATAAGACGTGCCGCATAGTGGAGAGCCGCATTTTCATCAGAGCCGCGGATAGACTTCTGCAAAGCGGAGAGAATATCGTAATGCTGGTCGCCGTCGCGGTCGTAGCGCATATTGCTCCGCTGAACGAGTACGGATAGTGACTCCTCAGTAATCGTAACAGTACCGTCGGAAATATCTCCACAGAGAACGCACAGTTCTACAGTATTCATAGCCTTGCGTACATCACCGCCGCAGCCAAAGGCAATAGAGCGGCACACTTCATCGGTTACATTTATGATATTTCCTGTTTCTTCGCCAATAATACGAAAACCGCGCTTTATAGCAGGAATAAGCTGTTCAGCGGTAACAGGCTTGAACTCGAATACAGTGCTTCGGCTGATAACCGCATTATACACTGAAAAATAGGGATTTTCCGTAGTCGAAGCAATAAGGGTTATATCACCGTTTTCGATATATTCAAGGAGGCTCTGCTGCTGCTTTTTATTGAGGTATTGAATCTCATCAAGGTAGAGGAGTATACCGTTTTCGCTGCCGAATGTACCAATATCAGCAACAACATCCTTTATATCTGAAATTGAAGCATTTGTACCGTTAAGCTTATACAGGGACATACCGCAGTTTTCGGCAATAATACGTGCAACGGTAGTCTTTCCCACACCCGACGGTCCATAGAAAATCATATTAGGTACAGTACCGCTGTCAATGATTTTTCTAAGGGGTTTACCCTCGGCAAGAATATGCTCCTGACCAACCATATCGGCAAGAGTTTTCGGGCGGATTTTATCGGCTAATGGTGCGGACATTATTTTTCTCCTTTCGGTGTAATCTTCCAGTAGTATCGGCGGTTTGATTCGGGGAAATCCTCCATAACACCGTGTTCAGGGTCATAGAATGTACCGTCACAGTACAGCGACCAATGCCAGCATCGTGGAGTTTCAAGGCTCAGCATACAAAGCGGCGGCAGCTCGTGCTTATATTTTACAGGCACACGAGCATCAGAAACTGTAAAGCCGAAATTCCGCAGAGTATCCTTCATTTCGCGGAGTGTAGTTTCCCTGTCGTTGCCTAAAATTTGGCATATCGCCTCGGCTGATGTACCAATCAGCATAGCAAGCACCGCCTGACCGCATTGCAGGTCTGTTGGCTCATGGATATAGTTTATGTTCATTGACTGCTCCTTGTGACCTTATACCATACATCAATCTCGTTTTTTTCAGGGACTTCAAACAGCGTCTGCACCTTATTGAAAAGCCCTTCGTCAACGTAAAAATCACAGCCCCCATTTCCCTCAGTTATCCGCTTATTGCGTTCACATATATTTTTATGCCACGTTTCATCATCAACATCAATATAGTGCCACTCAAAAGCAACTCCCAGAGATGTGAAATAATCGGAGATATCCTTTCTGTTCTGACGTGTCCAGAAGCCCCAGTCAAGAATGACATTTGCACCCGATTTTACAATTTCAGCCGCCTTTTTCCGAAGATACAAATTGACTTTGGCAGCGAAAACGTTGTAAAACTCCCCCTGCTCATTGTTAATGAGGTCGAATGTAGCCTCGTCCGTGGAGAGTATCACTGCATTGTATTTTTCTTTCAGCTGTGCGGCATAATATGACTTACCGCTGCATATTTTACCGCAGATTAATATTACTTTTTTCATATTATTTATCACAATCCATAAACACCCGTGAGCCTGTTGCACCCATTTGTCCCTGATATTTTCCATTGTAGGGATTGAGGGCTGAATCGTCCATTTCTGCAAAGACAAGCTGTCCAACACGTCTGCCGGCTTTTAATTCAATAGCGCATCTGTTGGCATTGTACAATTCCAGAGTAATTTCGCCCTTGAATCCGGGGTCAACCCAGCCTGCATTCTGAATGAATAAGCCCATTCTTCCAAGGGAGCTTCTTCCCTCTACAAAAGCTGTGAGATTATCAGGCAGCTCAAAATATTCCATAGTTGTAGCAAGGACAAATTCTCCAGGCATTATAAGATAAGTATCTGCGGTAATGGTCTTATAGCTTATCTGACTTTCAAGTGTTATGATATTTGACGGTGTATCGTCAACAACGCTGAAAGTATTGCCAAGGCGTATATCAACGCTTGCAGGCTGAATCTGCTCCTTTGTCACAGGATTTATGACAAGTGATTTTTCATCAAGCATTTTTATAATTGTTTTATCTGATAAAATCATTATTACACATCCTTTAAAGTTAATTCCGCCATAGCAACAAAATGCAGTACATCAAACTGCGGCGGAGCCTCATTTTCAAGCATATTTCCGTGTTCTTCTTCCCAGAGTTTCAGTGCATCCTCTGAAAGTGACGCACCCACACCGCGGCAGGCTCTCATTCTTCCGTGCCAGCTTTCTCTTGTAAATGGGAGCATCACATCATATTCCTCTCTATAGGTAATATCAAAGAATTCAAGGTATTCATCGGGTACCCACATAGGCTTGCGGATTTCTCCTGCACTATTCCATGAAGGGTTATATTTTAGTATAATATCCTCGCTTCGTGCAGCGAATTTATCCTCATAAGGCAGCCACGCCATATAGAAAATAAGGAATTTTCCGCCCTTTTTCAGCACCTTTGCAAGCTTCGGAGCTAGTATTTTATGGTCAGGATACCATATACACTGACAGGCTGTGGCAACATCAAAAGAATTTTCGGGGAAGTCGATTTCTTCTGCAGGGCAGGGGAGGAATGTTATATCCATATTCTCAGCCTGTGCAAGCTGAATAGCCTGTTCAATCTGATTCGGGGAAATATCAGTGCCTGTCCAGTCCGCACCGAAACGGTACATATTTCGGGGAAGTACACCTGTTCCCGTACCTATATCAAGAACTTTCTGTCCCTTGATGCACAATCCGCGGTCAGCAATTTTCTGGTAAAATATTTCGGGGTAAATATCCCTGTATTTCGCGTAATCCTGTGAGGTTTTACCCCAGTCGAAAGGCTTTCCTCCGTCAATATTGTTTAGTTTTTGCATATTTATCCTCCTTTATAAACGTATCATTTTCACAAGCGGCACCCACTCATCTTCAATGATTTTTTCATCGGTAAGTGTGAAACCGTTTCGCTGATAAAAGGAAATTCCACGTTTATTATATTCCAATGCCCATAAAAATGATGTGTTGAATTCTGTTACAGCAAATTTCAGCAAATAAGCGCCAATGCCTTGACTCTGAAATTGCGGCTCAACATACAGCTTTTCTACTTCAATTTCATTAATGCGGATAATACCTTTTACAACACCGTTATCGTCATAAACATAAGTGTTTTTCAAAGCTTCAGAATTTTCTGTATACTCAGCCGCCATATCTACTACGTTGAGTTCATTGAAATAATATGCGTCATTATGAAAGAACGGATAAAAATTAACACGATAATTTGTTATGATTATTTCAGCAATGCGTGAGGCATCAGATGGTTTTGCAGGTCTTATTGGATTCATCATTTTTATTCCTTTCAAAAACACAGGGACGGACAGAACGTCCGCCCCCATTAAAAGAGTCAAATAGATTTTAATTAATTACATATAAAGTGGGAATTTCTCGCAGATAGCAGTAACGCCAGCACGGATTTCGTCAGCCTTGTTCTCAAAATCTGTAGCACAGAGGAAGATATACTCAGCAATCTTCTCCATTTCCTCAACACCGAGACCTCTTGTAGTAACAGCAGGAGTACCGATTCTGATACCGCTTGTTACGAAAGGCTTTTCAGGGTCATTGTGGATAGCGTTCTTGTTAACTGTGATGAATACCTCATCAAGACGATGCTCAAGCTCCTTACCTGTGATGTTGAAAGGACGGAGGTCAACGAGCATAAGGTGGTTATCTGTACCGCCTGAAACCAGGTTGAAACCTCTCTTAAGAAGTCCGTCAGCAAGTGCCTTAGCATTCTCAACGATCTTCTTCTGATACTCCTTGAACTCAGGCTTAAGAGCCTCACCGAAGCATACAGCCTTAGCAGCAATTGTGTGCATGAGAGGGCCGCCCTGTGTGCCGGGGAATATAGCAGAGTTAATCTTCTTAGCAAGATACTCGTTGTTTGTGAGGATAAGTCCGCCTCTTGGTCCGCGGAGTGTCTTGTGAGTTGTAGTTGTTACGATATCAGCATAGGGAACAGGTGACTCATGAACGCCAGCAGCAACAAGACCTGCAATATGAGCCATATCAACCATTAAGAGAGCGCCAACTGATCTTGCGATTTCAGAAAGCTTCTTGAAGTCGATTGCTCTTGGATAAGCGGAAGCACCAGCAACGATAAGGCGTGGCTTATGCTTAGCAGCAAGCTTATATACTGTATCGTAGTTAATCATCTCTGTTTCATCGTCAAGACCGTATGAAACGAAGTTGAAGTATTTACCTGAAAGGTTAACAGGTGAACCGTGTGTAAGGTGACCACCGTCAGCAAGACTCATACCGAGAACTGTATCGCCTGGCTGGAGAACAGCAAAGTAAACAGCTGTGTTAGCCTGTGCGCCTGAGTGGGGCTGTACGTTAGCATACTTAGCACCAAAAAGCTCGCACGCTCTGTCGATAGCGATAGCCTCAACCTCGTCTACGCACTGGCATCCGCCGTAGTATCTCTTTCCTGGGTAACCCTCAGCGTACTTGTTAGTGAGAACGCTACCCATAGCTGCCATAACAGCAGGTGTTACGATGTTTTCGCTGGCAATAAGCTCAAGATTGCGGCGCTGTCTTGCAAGCTCCTTATCCATAGCTGCACCAACAGCTTCATCGTACTTGGATACGAAACCGATTGAATCCATAAGATCGTTATACATTTTTAATCTACTCCTTTAATATAATTGCATTAAAGCACTTTATTAATTATACACTATTTTACAAATTATTGCAATAGTTTACAAGAATATTTTTTATAATAAATCGTCCCAGCTTATTTCTACGTCAGATGTTGCTGATTTGGCATAAAAATCAAGTATAAGCGATGAATCTGACGAATTAACTGCTTCGTCTCTGTTAATATCGCAGACAAGAACTTCATTATCAGTAAGTCCCGGGTCTGATCCAGTGGAGGATTTAGCGTAAATTTCCAGTATTTCAGAGGCATCGGAGGAATCAACAGACTCATCTGATGTAACGTCGCCTAAACCCTCAAATCTGGTGATGTTGTATTTAACAATAGCTCTGCTGCTGCTTGGTGGGAGAATGCTTATCTGTGTTTTATTACCCTGCGCAAATGCCTCATCAAGAGTTGCAGGAACAGCGGTGCAGGTATCGGAAATATCCAGAATTTCTTTTTCCATTAAGAAATTGTCTTTTTCATCCTTCTGTGGCAGCTGTTCTTCCTTTGTGATAGTTACCTTAAGCCCCTCAGTTCTGATATCGCCTTTGTCAGAGTAATACTCCCTTTTATCGGGGATAGCTGTACATTGAATACTCATTTTCATATAAAGAGCGTATATGTTCATATCCTCCGTAACACTTACGGGATATGTACTCCAGCCATTGAAACCGATTTGTGTATAATCGTCAATGTGATAATTCAGGGAAGATATATCAATATTTCTGAAATCAACGGGGTCGCCGTGGGGGATAGTCAAGGTCTGCATTACATTTCCATTGAAATCATATATATTTACAGTGTGAGTTTCCGCACATATTGCGGTTGAGGGAATAGCAGCAGCGGTCAGTATCAATGATATTGCCGCGGCAATGATTCGTTTCATATTAAGCATTATTGTCCTTTCTTCCCCTTACAAAAAAGAATCTTGTTCTATCCATAAGTTTCTGGACAAATTCAAGGTATATGTCATAGGGGATTTCAAGCAGCATAAAATTAGCGGAAACAAAAGTCTGGGCAGGTATATCATATTCAAATATTGCGTAGAGAATAATAGAATTCAGAGTTGTTTCCTCTGCCCTTTTCTCAGCGGCTTTGCGGTAATCGCTGAAATATTCTTCTATTGTATTGAATTTCTGAAAGCCTGCATATTTTGAATTTACATAAAGCGTTATATCACGCCGCATCTGTCTTGTACGGTAGGGAAGCATAGCAACCTCCTTATTCGCCGTCAGGCTGTTTATCTTCGTTTTCTAAGCTTTCGGAGGAGTTTTTTAGCTGACGCAGTTTTGTTCTGTATGAGATAAAACCAAAGAAAACTGTGGAAGCTATAAACAATATAACGGAAACAAAGACTATTATCCAGGGAGATACCTTATTTTCCGCTAAAAGCAGGGACATCTCAATTGTCTGTAAGGTCATATGTAACCTCCTCATTGCTGAGAACAAGGTCGATAATCTTACTATAGAAGCCAGCGGGATTCAGCATTATCTTGTCTCCGATAAGCTTTGCCTGTCGCATATCGGGAGCAAAAAGCTTCAGATCCATTAAATCATTCTTCAAATCGTGGCAGGTTATGCGGATATAGCAGCCGTTATCGGCTTCGGTATACTCCACATTGACTTCCTGTTCAATTTTCAGCCTTGCAAAGTATTTAAGCGCGGCAAGGACAAGGTTATCTCGGTATGACTTTGGAGCGTACTTTTTAAGCTCTCTTGCGCATATTTCGCCCTTGGGCATTAAGACATAACATTCTCCTCCATTTTCGTCGCTGTCAACTTTAATATGGCCGTTTTCCAGAAGGAAACCTATGGAATCCTGATAGTAGAAATAGTTGACAAGACCTGTCGCTATGAGGATATCATAAAGATGCTCTGTATTTATTGGCTTGTTTATTTTCTTCATAAGATAGCAGATAAGGATATTCAGCGTGGGAACGTCTTTTATAACTGTATCTGCAAGTTCAGACATTTTTGTTGTTCTGTCTTTCTGCAAAATTATCACCTCACATTTTTCGCACAAACTTTGTGCGTTATTGCCTTAACAAAAATTGGGATAGTCCAGCATTGCTGAAAGGAGTGCTGTATTTACAGCGGATTCCACATATACAACAGCTTTTGGCACAGTACAGCAGGGGAGTGCACCCTTTTTAGGAGGGCGGAATGCCGCATTGACGATAATGGGCATACCTGATGATATACCATTGAGTATACCACCGTGGCTGTTGGTGGAAGTCATAGAATAGCCCTGTTCTGTTGTATAGGTATTGTCGGCATACTGGCTTCCTACCATTTCAGCGGAGGAAAATCCTGCACCGAATTCAACACCTGTAATATCGGGAATTCCGAAAAGAAGCTGTGCAATATTATTGGTAAGTCCCTCAAAGACAGGGGAGCCAACACCCGAAGGGACATTGATCGAAGCACATTCAACTATTCCGCCGAGAGTTTCTCCGCATTCGGCAGCGGCAGCGATATCTTCAAGCATTTTCCAGCCGTTTTTGTCATTGATAACGGGAAAATCTTTGAAACGGACGCTGAGTATACCGTCCCTTGTAAGCCTTACTGCGTCATATGGATTATCCTTTGTATTGTGTATACGAGCGATGTGACCACCTGTATAAATGCCGCGTCTTTCAAGTATCTGACCGCATACAGCTCCTGCAAAGCATAATGGCGGAGCAAAGATTTCCGCTGTTCGTGAATTCTTTTCTGCATCGCAGTAGCCTCGGCTGCAAACAGCTCCTGTATAATCTGCGTGGCCATAGCGGTAGTTTTTAGGCTCTGTATCGACATTCTCTGAGGATTTATCAATCTTCATCACAGCACACAAAGCACCACCTGTTGTACGTTCTTTGCTGATACCTGACATAATACGAGGCATAGCAATCTTTTCGCTTCCCATTGATTTTGGGGAAAGTCTACGCAGAAAACGCTCAATTTCAGCGGAGTTGATATATTCTCCTGCAGGAAGTCCGCTTATGGTTATACCTGCTATTCCGCCGCTTTCTTCGCCAAAACAGGAAACGGATATTTTATTGTTCCATATCAATGACATCAGCTTTACCTCCGAGTCTCAGATAGTCCTCGAAAAATGTTGGATATGATTTTTCAGCAGCCTCTGCACCCTTTATTATAACATCACCCTTGCAGCAGAGGGCTGCAATAGCTGCCGCCATAACGATACGGTGGTCGCCGTAGCTGTCAACAGTACCGCCATTTAAACCGTTTGTTGGCCTAATTTCAAGACCGTCAGAGGTAACGGTCACGTTTCCACCAAGATTATTCAGCATATCTGCACAAGCGGCAAGACGGTCGCTTTCCTTAATGCGAAGTCTTTCTGCATTGTAAATAATGGAAGTGTCGCTTCCATAAGCTCCGAGAACGGAGAGTATCGGTACAAGGTCAGGGATATCAGAGCAGTCGGCTTTATATCCTGTTATATTGCCATTTTTCATCGAATCTGCAATGATTTCGGTTATAGCCTTATCGCCTTGTACGCTGTCCTCTTTAAGATTGAGGATATTGACCTCCGAGCCGAGGGCATTCGCAACATAGAAGAATGCAGCCTGTGAGTAATCGCCCTCAATACGCTCATCGAAGGGAGTATATCTCTGATTGCCTCTGATTGCATAACCATTTTCGGTTTCACTGATTTCAATACCGAAGCGGTGGAGGATATCAATGGTAATATCCACATAGGGACGGGATTCAAGGTGAGATGTCATAATAATCTCTGAATCTTCCTTAATAAGAGGAAGAGCGAAAAGAAGTCCTGTTATAAACTGTGATGATACATTTCCCTCTATTTCGTATTTTCCGCCTGTAAGTCTGCCGCCTATTTCGTAGGGCATTTCATCGGTACGGAAAGTTATACCGTGATTTTTTAGCTCCCGCTTGTAGATATCAATAGGGCGCTGGGGAAGTCTGCCGCGTCCGCGGAATATGGAATCAATTCCAAGTGCGGCGGCAACGGGCATAATGAAGCGAAGGGTAGAGCCGCTTTCATTGCAGTCTATATCGGCAGTACCGTTTATACAGCCGTTTATACCCTTTACAATTACGATATCGCCGTTAATTTCAAATGAAGCGCCAAGAGCTGTCATAGCAGAAATTGTAGCTTCAATGTCCTTGGACATAGTAATGCCCGAAAGCTTTGAAATACCGTCAGCAAGTGCTGCACATATAACTGCTCTGTGGGCGCAGCTTTTAGAGGCAGGTATATTTAAATCTCCTTTGAGTACGGAGGGACTTATTCTGATATCCATAGCTTACCCCTCCATAAGGCGGAAGAAATCCGCTGTGGTTGTTTTTCTGATTTCTGCATTGCCTATTTCAGGGCATACGATATAGCTTATTGAGCTGGATTCGCACTTCTTGTCCTTAGCACAGAAAGGAAGAAGTTCATTTATGGGCGCTTCTGTAGAAACGGGAAGCTTGTACGCTTCAACACATTTTTCAAGGCGCGCTGCTATATCAGCATCGCAGAAACGACGGGTAATCATACACATACCTGCGGCTACTCCCATACCGTGTGTGTAGTCGGTATAGTTGTGCCAGCCCTCTACAGCGTGTCCGAGAGTATGACCGAAGTTTAATATCATACGCTCGCCCTTGTCGAATTCGTCATTTTCGACTACCTGTCGCTTTATATCAATGCAGGTGTAAACGATATCGTCCATAACCTCGTGAATATCTCCGATATTTCGGCTTTCGCAAACTTCAAACAGGTTTTTGTCGCGAATCATACCGTACTTTATAACCTCCGCCATACCGCAGGCAAGTTCTTCCTCGGGGAGAGTTTTAAGTGTATCGCTATCGCAGATGACAAGAGCAGGCTGCTTGAAGGCTCCGACGAGGTTTTTTCCTCCCGGGATGTCAACAGCTGTTTTGCCGCCTACAGAGGAATCTACCTGTGCCAGCAATGTAGTGGGAATCTGTACAAATTCTATTCCTCTGAGGAATGACGCTGCGGCAAAGCCTGTAATATCGCCGACAACGCCTCCGCCGAGAGCTATGAGGAAATCGCTTCTTGTAATGCCTTTTTCGCAGAGAAAATCAAAAATATCGCTCAGAGTATGAAGATTCTTTGACTGTTCACCATGAGGGAAAACAAAAATATCATAGGAAATGCCTAATTTTTCAAGGCTTTCTGCAAGTGTATGAGAGTACAATTTGTCCACTGTATCATCTGTAACAATTACAGCTTTTTTTGAATTTATAACGGCTGATATAAGCTCGCCGCTTTTCATCAGGCTTCCTCTTTCGATATGTACATCGTAGGGACGACTTGTGCCGACTCTGATATTTTTCAAAGTTATCACGCTCCGTAGTATAGTCTTACATTATAATTATATCATAATCGGCAAATCTTGTCAAGGTGATTTTGTGCAAAAACACAAAAAATAACGTGTCAGAATAAGATAAAACAGGGTATAAAATGTGTGAATTTGCTGAAAATGTGACAGATTTGAAAAAATTTTCATTTAGCTATGGACAAATCATAAAAAATGTTGTATAATAAAAAAGCATATGAAAATTATAGGAACTGAAAATAATTGTTCCAATTAAATTTTAATATATCGGAGGCAGAAATACAATGAAAACAATCAAGAAAATCACAGCTGTCACAGCAGCTCTTACACTTGCATCATCACTTGCAGGCTGTACACCTTCTATTGGCGGTGGTTCCCAGACTGCGGTTACTATAGGTGGACATGATGTACCGTCAGGTGTATTTATCTACTACACACTCCAGGGCTACAGTGAGGCTTCTGCTATTATCCAGGGGGAAAATACAACTGCTCCTGAGGAAGATGAAATCAGAAATGCCAATATCGACAATATTGATTCTACAAGCTGGATTCAGAACAAGGCTACAGACTACTGCACTGATTTTGCAGGCATTGTGAATGAGTTTGAAGCCATCGGCGGTAAGCTTACTGCTGAGCAGCTTGATGAGGCTGAGGAAATGGCTCAGTATTACTACTCAATGGATCCCAGACTTCCTGAGAACGGTGTAAGTCTTGATTCAATGATTGAAATTGCTAAAAGCACTTATATGGAGCAGGAAATCTTCAAGCATTATTATGATTTCGACGGCGAGAAGGGCTGTTCCGAGGAAGAACTCAAGGATTATTTCGACGAAAACTTTGCTCGTATAAAATATGTATCAATCAGCCTTAAGGATGAAAGCGGCGAAAAGGTTTCTCCCGAAAAGGAAAGAGAGCTTCGCAAAATGGCTTCTGACTATGCAAAGCAGGTTAATGCTAAGACAGGCGACCTCAACAAGATGTTTGAGCTTGATGCTGTAAGCGAGGATTATGATGAGTATGTTGCTGCTAATACTACAACAGCTGAGGGTGAAACTACAACAACTACAACTACCACAACAGCTGCAACAAATGAAGTAACAACAACTACCACAACTGACCCTTATGCTAATGAAAGACTTATTCAGAAGTATACTACAACAACTGCTGCTGAAACAAGCACTGAAACTGAGACAGAAACAGCTGAGGAATCAGAAACAGATAAGAATACAAGACTTTTCAACGAATTTATCTTCAATAAGCTTACTACAGGCAAGGCTGAGGTCTATGACTACAGTGAGGATACAATTTATGTTGTTCTCAGAGCTGACCTCCGTGAGCGTATGACTGAGGATGACTACTGGAGCGAGGATTATATTGCTAATATCCAGTCTGTCAAGTACTATGATGAATTTGTCAAGTTCCTTGATGAAAAGACAAATGCTCTTGAAGTTGAGAAGAATAAGTCAGCTTACAGAAGATACGAACCCTTCAAGCTTGAACTTGCTTCTACAGGTGCATAAATAAATTTTACGGCTCTCCGATATGGGGAGCCGTTTTGCATATCATTGGTACAAAGCGTATCCATCGGAAATTTCTGAGGCTTTTACAAGCTCTATTTGTCGTTCTATTATATCATCGTTTTCTATCCATTCATTTTCGCCCGAAATCCCTGCCCATTTGTCATATTTGCCCTCTTTATATTGTGCAAGCCCGATTATAAGTTCAACATTGCCGTTTTCTGCAAATTCCTCCCATTGCCTGAGGGTTTGCTCAAAGGGGCATACTTCGTTTTCAAAGCCATAGTATATCTGAGGTACAATATAATCGGCGTAGCCTGTATTTCGCGTCCACAGCTCCACATCTGCATATTGCGTGTTGAAATCAGCGTCTATATTTCCTTGTGGGCTGATTCCGAATTTCAGCCTGCTATCGTAGCTTTTTACAGTATTATATAAGGTCTGCACCATTTCTGTAATTCTATCTCTCCGCCAATCTTCAAGGACTGAGCCTTTTGACGAATAGAACTCATTTAAATCAATCTCTGTTACAGCTTCGGGATAAAAATAATCGTCTATATGTATGCCGTCAACGGGGTAATTTTCGATTATTTCCTGCACTGTCTGGCTGAGAAGATGATTTACAGCGTGATATATGGGATTGAGATACCAGCGGTTACCCGAAAGAATTACCATGGGGCTTTCCGATTCTATCCACTGTTTAACTATATAACTATCGGGGAGTGTTTCCATTTTTTCTGCGGTCTGCATACGATAGGGATTAATCCAGCCGTGAACAGATATATCCATAGAGTGGGCAATATTAAGGACTATTTTCAATGGGTCATAATCGCCGTCGAGACATTGACCTTTTGGGTATATTTCAGAATTGTAGTATGCATCGCCTTGGGGATGAATATGGAAATAAATCGTATTTATACCATTTTGTGAAGCTTCTGTAAGCATTTCGGTTATTGCCGCAGTGAATTCCGCCTCTGTTCTGCCCTGCATATATTCTGGAAAATCAATATAGGGAAACCAGGTGGCCGTCTGATTTTCATAGTTCAGGGGAGTATATGTATGCTCTTGCTGAGTAATTGACTCGGTTGACGATATATCGGTGTTTTCTGCTGAACTCGGACTGAAAGAACAGCCTGTAAGTAGTAATAACGTCATAATGGTAATTATAAATGTCTTTTTCATATGATACCTCTTTCATTTTTATCAGTGTAGGGACCCCCCATTATAATTATATGTTAAAGGTTTCAGAAATATTACAATTTTTCTGAATTTTTTTAAATGGCTATAAATAGCGGAATTTTCATCGTTCTTTATATTTCGTCACGTATTGACACAAAATGATATTTAATGTATAATATAAATATATTATTATGGAGCTGATTAAATGAAATTCAATTCAAAAAGATATATTTTAGGTATGGCTGCTTTAGTGTCAATGACAGCTATGACTTCCTGTGGAACTGTTGTTCAGAAAGTGGATTCTCCTGCAATAAGTACAGGAATTGCTTCAAAAGGTGATTCTGTATCCACTGCTGCATCAACGGAAACTGCAACCGTACCTACTGAAACTGAGACTTCCGCTGCTGTAACAAAGCCTGCGGGTACGCCCTCAGATAAAGTAATGCGTGGAAATCTTTACGACGCTGACGGCGATTTGCTTATGTTCAGCGAAATGGACGCAAATGGCAAGGAAGTTCGCATGACAAATGATGCCAATAAGGTGGCTTTTGCCAATGTTCTAAATGAAATGTCAGAGGGTATTGACCTTACCCTTGATAAAACTCTCCGTGTACCAAATCCTACAGCAGTTGAGGAGGGAGATTACGGACAGAGCGTGCAGCTTACCTTTGACGCAGATGCGCAGAATGCCATATATAACTATATGGCTGAGAAAAACGTAAAAGGTGCCGCAGTAGTTATGAGAAGCGACGGTTCGATTATGGCACAGGTATCCTATCCCTCATATGATCCGGATTTATACTACGGTGTTGAAACAGAGGAAGACCTCGCCTGGGGTACATATGGAAACAAGGCATTTCAGAATTTCCCCCCAGGTTCCTGCTTTAAAATTATGTCAGAAGTAATTGCAGATAAGCACGGTATATACTCCCTTCAGGATGAGGGCGAATGGAAGTTTGACGGCGTTTCAATCGTTAACTGGGATCACGATACCAACGGTGGATATCCTATGCAGAGAAGCCTTTACTCTGCTTTTGTGAATTCAAGCAATATCTTTTTTGCAAGAGCTTTCGACCAGATTGGTCAGGAAGCTGTTCTCAATGACCTTGATACTATATTCCATTTTGGAACAGATATTGAATGTGATTTCGGAGTAATCGGAAATAATATTGAAATATACTGCAATGACGATTTAAGACGTACTGCTTTCGGTCAGTCATATACGCTTACTTGTCCCATTTACCTTGCTGCACTTGGCAGAGAGGCTGTATACGGTGATATGGTGCGTCCATTTGTTGTGAAAAATGTGGTTGATACAAACGATTTCAATACTATAGTTGAAACAGGCTCAAAGTCTAATGATGTTATTGCATCAATTCCGACAGAATACAGGCAGAATCTTCTTGACGGTATGAAGGGTGTTGCAAGCGGACTTGGAGTTTCAGTTCCCGAAGGATATGAGTTTTATGCAAAAACTGGCACTGCTGAAACCTGGGAAAATGATTTCCTTTACATAACAGGTATTGTTAAAAGCACATCTGATGACGGCAATGGAGTTTATACTGATTATAACGACTATAACGGCTCATATATCATTGCGATGCAGTTAAGAAATCCCGAATATTTCGGTTTTAGCTTTGCAAGTCATTCTTCATCAGTATATCAAGGGATTGTAAACGCATTATTCAACAGTTGATATGTTTCACCGCACAAATTCTGTGCGGTGTTATTTTAGTGAGGTGTAATCTATGCTTAATATTCTTATTACAAACGATGACGGAATAGAATATGACGGAATAATACGTCTTGCAAGAGCGGCAATAAAATTTGGCAAGGTATGGGTAGTCGCCCCTGACGGGCAGAGAAGCGGGGTTTCTCACGGGATATCCCTGCATAATGATATAGTTGTCCGTCCCTGTGATTTTCCTGTAGAGGGCGTTGAAGCCTATTCCTGCAGTGGCTAGCCTGCAGACTGCGTTCACATAGGATGTCTTAATATAGTTCCCAAAAAGCCCGATGTGGTGCTTTCAGGTATAAATAATGGCTATAATACTGCAACTGATATACAATATTCAGGAACAGCAGGCGCTGCATTTGAGGGTGCGTTTCAAGGCTGTCATTCCATAGCTTTTTCGGAGCAGGCTGGGAAGCTTACCGAGGTTTCAGAGCATTATCTATCAGATATTCTTGCTGAATTACTTAACAATAGGCTTGGTTATGGCGAAATTTTCAATGTGAATTTTCCTGGCTGTAGTCTTGACGAATGTAAAGGCATACTTTACGGCAGAAAGGTGTCCAAAGGTATGTTTTTCCGCGATACATATAAGCTGATAGAAAAGCTTCCCGACGGTGGAATGCGTTTTATGGTAGAAGGGGAGTACAATGAGGATGCCGAAGCTGATACGGATTTCAAGGCTGTTGTGGATAATTATGTGTCAATCGGAATTGTAAAAAACGTAGGGTAAAATTGTCGGATTTTATAAAATATTGTATAATAGTCTGATTTTTCGTCGAAATGTATAAATCTCCGTTGACTTTTTTGGCTATATATATTACACTTAAATTGTAATATAAATAAATATATACGGAGACTTATTATGAAAAAGAAGTTTATTGCGATTGCTGCAATCCTCTGGTGATAGTGCTGAAGATGCAAAGGATTATTGTTTTGCAAGAGGATACATTCCCACAGAAACTGAAATGGAGTTCACAGTAGAGGGAATTTCAAGCTATGTACAGAAGCTTGATGAAATCCCTACAGACGCTTATGATAAGATGAATCAGCACGCACAGGCTGTTTTAACTGCTGATGTTGCTGAAACGTGGGGTGAAGCGGAAGAATTAAGAAAATCGAGCTTATCGGTAATTATCTGCTTACTCCTAAGGATTCTGATATTTCTGTTGATGTAAATAATTATCTGTATTACATATACAAAATTACTATTAAAGATGTTTCTAAGAAAGATGAAAAAGCAAATTATGAATATTATTATTATTCATACTACCCGAATATTGTGCTTCTTGAAGATGGCACTTGTTCCTTTGATCTTAGTTCGATTACAGTGCCTGAGGGTTCAATGTCGTGGGGCGACGTTTATGGTGAGGCATTTAAGATGACCGCTCCTGATGATCATAGTTATTTTTATCCAGGTTATAAAGACCTCGATTCTCTTTTCAACAAGCATGTAACAGCAAAAAATGACAGATATAACTACGAAACAACTGTAAAAGAATAAAAAATTATCCCCTGATTTTGAAATCAGGGGATTTTTCACTATATTTTCTCACTTTTTACTACTCGCTTCAATGCTGAATCAATCGGCTTTCCCAATAGTATTGCAGCGGTAAAATTTCCGATACAATGTGTTATATCAAAATTTATACCTGCAATCCAGTATGAGAGGGCATATGAGGGGGACACAATTACATAAGGGAGTGCGAAAAATGCACCGAAGCATAATCCGAATGCACCATTTATAACAGCCCACATGATCCAGTTGTCAATATTGCGGAATTTGTATGCCAGCAGAGCGAATAATGGCCATACAACGAGATACGTTGCCCACCATAGCCCGAAGCCTGCAAATATTGCATTTAATGCTACATATACAAAACAGGCGGAAATACCGTCTTTACCAAAATTTCTTGAAAATATCACAATAAGAAGTGTAACGATTTCTATATTTGGAAGAAACGAAAGTGCAACCTGCGTTGTATAGAGCATTGCACCCATAAGGGCAATTCGGGCGATACGGAGGGTATTTTTTCGGCTTACCATCCTATTTTCAGTTCAAGGAGGTATACACTCCCGTCCTCAATAACGATTTCGTCAACGCCTGTTACGGCTGATTCGCCGTTTATCATAACACACCACCAGGACTGTTCTGCGTCGTTAGCCTCAAATCCCTGTGCTGATTTTATAAATCTTCCGTAGTCCGATGTTTCAAAACCGATGAGATTTTCCTTTTCAAGAAAATTTCCAAGATATTCTTCATCTGTATTATATTTCTGCTCAAAATTATAATTGTCACGTTCTGAAATTATCTGAACAGTTATGGATTTATCGCCCTCCACTACATCTTTCTTTGATAAATCCTTAATAAACCACATAGCTACACAGAGAAGCGCCAGAACAAGCACTCCCGCAATGCCTATGACAATTTTTTTGATGTTCGATTTCTTTTCCATTTTAAAATTCCTTTCATTTAATGGGAAGCAATCGAAAAAACGCACAGGCACTACAAAAAACTCTCCGAGGGTATAAAAACACACGGAGAGCGATTTTGCATAGCAAAAGTACTACAGTTCATCGCTCGTAAACTGTAGTAATGAAGCGACCCGACTCAGCGAAAAAATTCGCAACACGGTAGCGTGACTGTGCGGGATTCTCACCCGACTTCCCTTATTTTTACTTTTAAATTATATCATACATTTTTTGATTTGTCAAGAATTATTTCAGCGTAATAGATTGTCCGTCAGTGCTTATAACGGTTTCAGGGAATATATTGCGGATAAAAGCCTCATATTCCTGTGGATTTGTCAATGCGGGGCTGTAATGTGTCAGCCATAGCTTCTTGGAATTGGATTTTATTGCAAGCTCTCCGCTTTGCGAAAACACCATATGACCTTTTTCACGCATTTTTTCAATGTATTCATCATCACCATACATACCCTCACATATAAGTAAGTTGGAATTTTTGGCGAAATCAGCAAGGCCGTCAAAGTATCGTGTATCTGTTATATAGCTTACTTTTATGGGGCTGCGATTTTCTACTGTAATCATATCTGGAGTTATGATGCGTTTGTCGATTGTAATGCTGTTTCCGCTGTGAAGTGTTTTCCAGTACTTTACATCAATCCCCAGTGCTTTTGCCTTTTCAGGAGCAAATACAGGCTTACGGTTAAGCACAAAGGAATAACCCAGGCAATCTACACTATGGTCAAGAGGCGTTGAAGAAACAACAATATCGTTCCATATAAAGCTTGATATTTCGTTTTGCGGTAGCTCAATAATTTCAATTTCAAAGGGGAGTACAGGGCATATGCATAAAAGGCTTTGTATAGTCTTAGTGATACCCTTGTAACCGTAAATTTTCAGAATATCAGTTTTTCCACAGTTGCCGAGAGACAGAAGAAGTCCAGGCAGTCCTGATATATGGTCTGCGTGAGTATGAGTTATAAGAATAGTATCAAGATGACTGAGTTTCAATTTGTGCTGTGCAATGGCTATCTGTGTACCCTCTCCACAATCTGTAAGACAGGCTTTTCCATTGTATTCCAACCATAAGCTTGTAAGCCATCGCTCTGGGAGGGGGAGCATTCCGCCTGTACCAATAAGTGTTACATTAATCATTAATTCACATCCTACAAATAAAACGATAACCCTTGAATAAATCAAGGGTTATCAATTCACCTATTAAATTAGATGGCGCGGATTGAGAGATTTGAACTCTCGCGCCGGTTTCCCGACCTACTCCCTTAGCAGGGGAGCCCCTTCACCACTTGGGTAAATCCGCAAACCGACGAAAATATCGCCGTAAAAAAATTGGCGGAGAGGGTGGGATTCGAACCCACGTGACCGTTAAGTCAAACGGTTTTCAAGACCGCCTCGTTATGACCGCTTCGATACCTCTCCATTTTTGTATTTCGCTGATTTCTATCACTCTCGTGTTTCAGCTTTATTATTATACCACGGATTTGGTGCTTTGTCAAGGATATTTCAAAAAAATATTGCACAAATAAAATTCAACATTTTTGTACAGCATAACCAAACGCGTTATATAAACATATTTTTAATAGTAAATTATTGTTAAAAAAACAAAATTATTAAAAAAGGGGTTTACATAAATGTAATTTTAGTGTAAAATATATATAGTAAGCGTCTATATATAATAAGTGTTATTATATATCTGATTCTTGCTGGAAGTAAGAATTATAATATCAAAGAGGTGCATATTATGGAACCAAAGTACAAAAGAGTGTTATTAAAACTCAGCGGCGAGGCTCTTGCTGGAGATAAAAAAAGTGGTCTTAATTATGATGTTATCACTGATATCTGCACAAGTATCAAAAAGGTAGTTGATGCTGGCGCACAGGTTGCTATAGTTGTAGGCGGCGGTAATTTCTGGAGAGGACGTTCCAGCGGTGCAATGGATAGAACACGTGCAGACCATATTGGTATGCTTGCTACTGCTATGAATGCTCTTGCTGTAGCTGATGTTCTTGAATCACTGGGTTGTGAGGTCCGCGTTCAGACTGCTATTGCTATGCAGGCTGTTGCTGAGCCTTATATCCGTAATCGTGCTGTTCGTCATATGGAAAAGGGCAGAGTTGTTATCTTTGGATGCGGCACAGGTAACCCATTCTTCTCAACAGATACAGCAGCAGCTCTCCGTGCAAGTGAAATAGAGGCGGATATTTTCCTCAAAGCTACTCTTGTTGACGGAGTATACGATAAGGATCCTCATAAGTTTGACGACGCTAAGAAGTACGAAAAGCTGACATTCTCTCAGGTTATCGGCGACGGACTTGCTGTTATGGATTCTACAGCAGCTGCTATGTGCCGTGACAACAAGAAGAAAATGCTCGTATTCGACCTTAGTCGTCCTGACAATATCTATGACGCTGTTATGGGTGAAAACATTGGTACTGTGGTTTCAGAAGACTAATATATATGCCTTATAAATATATTTAAATTACTGAAAGGAATGATTTTCAAATGAAAGAAACAATTAATAACGCAAAGGAAAAAATGACTAAGAGCCTTAACGCTCTTGATAAGGAGTTTGCCGCTGTTCGTGCAGGCCGTGCAAATCCTGCTGTACTTGACAAGGTAATGGTGGATTACTACGGAGCTCCCACACCTGTAAATCAGATGGCAGCAATCTCTGTTTCAGAGGCAAGAATTCTCGTTATTCAGCCCTGGGATAAGTCTTCACTGAAGCTTATTGAAAAGGCTATTCAGGCTTCTGATATCGGTATCAATCCCACAAATGACGGTAACGTTCTCCGTCTCGCTTTCCCACAGCTTACAGAGGAAAGACGTAAGGAACTTTGCAAGAGCATCAAGAAATATGGTGAGGACTGCAAGGTTGCTGTTCGTTCAATCCGCCGTGATACAATGGATAAACTCAAGGCTATGAAGAAGAACTCCGAAATTACAGAGGATGATCTCAAGGATTGCGAGAAGAAGGTACAGGATCTTACAGATAAGTTCTGTGCTGATGCAGATAAGGCAGTAGCTGCTAAGGAAAAGGAAATTATGACGGTTTAATGGTGAAATATGGCTATATTCAGTAAAAAAGAGAGTATTTCCCTTCCCGAACAGCTTCCTCAGCACGTAGGATTTATTATGGACGGTAACGGCAGATGGGCTAAAAAAAGAGGTCTGCCACGTCCTTTTGGTCACAAAGAGGGTGCAAAGAATTTTAAGAAAATTGTCCGTTATTGTAAGGATATCGGATTGAAGAATATTTCGTTCTATGCCTTTTCTACGGAGAACTGGCAGCGACCTGATGATGAAGTCAATACCATTATGGAGCTTTTCCGCGAGTACATAGTCGATGTACGCAACTTCCTCAGCGAAAATACCCGTATGATTTTTCTCGGTGATAAATCCGCTTTTGACGAGGATTTGCAGCAGAAAATGATTAAGCTGGAGGAAGATACAGCACATTATACCGAAATGACTCTGATGATGGCGGTAAACTACGGCGGCAGGGATGAGCTTGCTCACGCTGCAAGAATTCTTGCACAAAAGGCTGTAAGCGGCGAAATAAAGCCTGAGGATATCACAGAGCAGTCAATTGCTGATGAGCTTTACACAAAGGGTATACCCGATGTTGACCTTGTAATCCGTCCCTCGGGAGAAATGCGACTCTCCAACTATCTTATATGGCAGTGTGCTTATGCCGAATACTATTTTACAGACATATTATGGCCTGATTTTACACCTGCAGAGCTTGACAAGGCATTGATTGAGTTCGGCAGACGTAATCGCCGCTTCGGAGGTGTTTGATTTGCTGACTCGTATTATTTCAGCGGCAGTAGGCCTTGTTATAATGATTTCAATGCTGATACTGCATAACACCTTTGTTCTGCCTTTTGTAACTGCAGGAATTATAGTTATTATGCTCTATGAGCTTCTTCGTGCAGTTAAGCTTGAAAAGAGTATTCCGATAATGGTTGCCTCTTTCGCTTATGGAATAACAGTACCATTTGTTTACAGTCCAAGGTACAATATGATTGATTCTGCGCTCACTTTTGCGCAGTACAGAGAAAATCGCACTATTATTCTATTTGGAATAGCACTTTTGTGTTCAATGGGAATATTTGTGATATGGCTCAATCAGCATAAGAAAATCCGTTATGAACAGATATTCTTTGCTCTTGCTGCAATGATTTTCGTACCCAATGCTATGAGTACAATGGTACGCATTGACAGGGATAATATCCAGCACGGTGTATTTTTCCTTGTTCTTGGTCTTTGCGGTGCTTGGATTGCGGATTCGGGAGCATATTTCACAGGAGTTGCAATCGGAAAGCACAAACTTTGCCCCGAAATCAGCCCTAAGAAAACCATAGAGGGATTTGTGGGTGGTATAATCTCCACAGCTGTTGTATTTGTTGCCTGCTTTGCGGTATACAACAATATGATTGCCGATAATCCTATGAAAGAGGATATAGTTAGCTATATTGCTGTTGCTGTGACTGGAATGCTCTGTGCAATAATCGGAACTGTTGGCGACCTTTCAGCTTCTATGATAAAGCGTCAGATAGGCTTCAAAGATTACGGAAAGATTATGCCCGGACACGGCGGACTTATGGATCGCTTTGACAGCGTTCTTTTCGTGTTACCTACATTCTATTGCTTAATAACCATAGCTAATAATTTAAACATATTATAAAGTATGAAAGGCGACTATGGTTGCCTTTCGTATTTTATGGAATAAATTTTCATATAATTTTCCAGATGAATTGTTTATCCATACACAAAGGAGTTATAATATAAATGAAAAGGGTTTCAATTTTAGGATCTACAGGCTCTATCGGTACTCAGTCAATAGAAGTCTGCGAAAAACACGGACTTGAAATAGTCGCTCTTGCTGCCCACAGCAGTATTGATATGCTGGAGGAACAGGCAAGAAGGTTCCAGCCGAAATACGTAGGCATTTTCAGAGAAGATAAGTATGAGGAGTTGAAAAGCCGCCTTGTAGATACAGATATAACTGTTCTCTGCGGTATGGAGGGCTTATGTCATATAGCAGCTCTTGAAGAAAATGACATAGTTCTCAATTCCGTTGTGGGAATGGTTGGACTTCTGCCAACTCTTACTGCAATAAACGCTGGTAAGGACGTAGCTCTTGCCAATAAGGAAACTCTTGTTGCGGGTGGCGCCCTTGTAACATCTCTTGCAAAGGAAAAAGGGGTTAAGATATATCCTGTTGACAGCGAACATTCAGCTATATTCCAATGTTTACAGGGAAATAAGCCAGAGCAGGTAAACAAGATTATATTGACTGCCTCGGGAGGCCCTTTCTATGGCTACTCTTACGAGCAGCTTCAAAATGTCACAAAAACTGACGCATTGAAGCATCCCAACTGGGATATGGGTAACAAAATTACAATAGATTCTGCAACTCTTATGAATAAGGGACTTGAATTTATTGAGGCTAAGTGGCTCTTTGACCTTGAACCCGAGCAGATAGATATTGTTGTACATCGTCAGAGCGTTATTCATTCCGCTGTTGAGTACAAGGATTTTGCCGTAATTGCACAGCTTGGCGTTCCCGATATGAAGATACCAATACAGTATTCTCTGCTTTATCCCGAAAGAGTTGAATGTCCTACAAAGCCGCTTTCTCTTACAGATTATGGTACGCTTACGTTTGCTGAACCTGATTATAAGACATTCAAGTGTCTCAGCGCCGCAATTGAAGCCATTTCAAGAGGGGGAGCATATCCCTGCCTTGTGAATTCTGCTAATGAGGAGGCTGTAAAGGCATTCCTCAACGATGAAATTCAGTTTGTACAGATAGGTGAGATTGTTTCTTCTGTCCTTGATAAATTCCCTCATACCGAGATTAAATGTTATGAGGATGTAACTGCTGCGGATAAGGCTGCAAGGGATTATGTCAGAAGCATTATAGAGTGATTTTTTAGGTTGAAAGGATAATTATGGGTATAGTAATAGCATTGCTTATTTTCGGACTGATTGTAACAGTTCACGAATTCGGACATTTTATATGTGCAAAGCTCAGCGGAATAAAGGTGCTGGAGTTTTCTGTGGGAATGGGGCCAAAGCTCATTCAGAAGCAAAAGGGCGAAACAATGTATTCTCTGAGGCTTCTTCCCGTTGGCGGTTATTGTGCAATGGAGGGCGAAGATACCTCGGGGGATGACCCAAGAAGCTTCCGCAACGCAAAGCTTTGGAAGCGAATGATAGTTCTTGTGGCAGGTGCTGCAATGAACTTCGTACTTGGTTTTATAGCTATTGTTATAATGGTTTGTATGATGACTGATATCCCCACAACTCAGGTAAGAGGTTTTGCAGGTGTAGTCAATGATGACGGCTCAAAAACATACTATTCTGACAGCTACAAGACTGGACTGAGGCACGATGATGTAATTATAAAAGTTGATAACACACGTGTTTACAGCGTCCTTGACCTTAATTTTATGCTTATGCTTGACCCTAATGATACAGACCACGACCTTGTTGTAAAGCGTGACGGAGAGAAAATCAAGCTTGATGATGTAAATTTCCATAATTCCCAGACAGGGGACAAAATGGACTTCGGCCTTGTATATCTTGAAAAAAATGTTGGCAATGTTGCCAGATACTCCGGACAGACATTTGCATCTATGAGCCACGTTGTAGGATTATCACTGAAATATCTCTTTACGGGAAAGGTTAGTAAGGATGAAGTTTCGGGACCTGTGGGAGTTGTTTCTACTATAAGTGAAACAACCACTCAGGCTGAATCCACTGAGGATGCAGTATTCAATCTTTTCTATATGCTGTCCCTTATAACTATAAATATAGGTATTTTCAATCTTCTACCTGTTCCAGGACTTGACGGAGGAAGACTTATATTTTGTTTCATAGAGCTTATTCGACGTAAGCCTGTAAAGCCTGAGCACGAGGGTTATGTTCATCTTGCAGGTATGATTCTGCTCTTTGGTATTATGATATTTGCCACATACAACGATATCATACGCTTATTTCAGAAATAAAAATTTCTGCTATGCCGTACAGAGCGACGCTTTGTGCGGCATAGTTTAAAAGGAGAACGATTATGAGAAATGTAAAAGCTGTAAAAGTCGGGGACTGCGTTCTTGACGGAAATCATATCTACATACAATCAATGCTCAATGCCCGTTCGGACGATATCGAGGGTAGCGTTAAACAGGCAGTTGAGCTTGAAAAGGCAGGCTGTGAAATTATTCGTGCAGCAATTCCTGATATGGAAGCTGTGAAGCTTATTCCTGCTATAAAAGAGGCTATAAATATCCCTCTTGTTGCGGATATTCACTTTGATTACCGCCTTGCAATTGAAGCTGCAGCGGCAGGAATTGACAAAATCCGCATTAATCCTGGAAATATCGGCGGTCTTGATAGAGTAAAGGCTGTTGTTGATGCTTGTCGCGCAAGAAATCTGCCTATTCGTATTGGTGTAAATTCAGGTTCACTTGAAAAGGAGCTTTTAGCGAAATACGGCTCACCTACACCTGAAGCTCTTGTAGAGAGTGCGCTGAATCATGCGGCACTTTTGGAGCGTTTTGATTTTGATGATATTGTAATATCCATAAAATCCTCAGATGTTAACAGAATGCTGGCTTCATATCGTCTTGCGGCTGAAAAATGTAATTATCCGCTTCATCTTGGTGTAACCGAAGCTGGTACAGAGCGTATGGGACTTATAAAATCTGCAATCGGTATCGGTTCACTTCTTTGTGACGGTATCGGCGAGACTATCCGCGTATCTCTTACGGACGAGCCTGTTAAAGAAATTGCAGCTGCAAAAGATATCCTCAAATGTATAGGCAAGAGAAAGGGCGTTACAATTGTAAGCTGTCCTACCTGCGGACGCACAAGAATAGACCTTATCGGAACAGCGAAAAAGGTCGAGGCTGCTCTTGCTGACTCCGAAAAGGATATAACAGTTGCTGTTATGGGATGCGTTGTAAACGGCCCTGGTGAGGCACGTGAGGCGGATATTGGTATTGCAGGCGGCGACGGTTGTGCAGTGATTTTCAAAAAAGACGGCACACAGCGTAAAATCAAGGAGGAGGAAATCGTTTCCGAGCTTCTTGCGGAGGTTGAAAAACTTTAATGGATATAAATTTATCTGATTTTTTAAAGGAATATTGTCCTGATATTCCTGATAGTGTGCGTTCAGGGCGGATTTATAAGCTGACTTATTCCGAGGATTTGAAAAATTTCAATTTCTTTGCAGAATATGGAAATATTGTTCCTTACAGTGATATATCTGCCTTTAATGCGGCTGTAACAAAAGCGCTGGAGCTTGAATCTGCAAGCCTTAATCCTCGATATCCCAAGGAATTATTCGAGCTTTCCTGTATACCTGACCTTATAGAACGGCTAAAACGTCAGGTATCTGTTGTAAACGGGTTTCTCAACGATGCTGATATAGACATAAAAGAAAATAATATAAATATATCTTTGAAGCACGGCGGTATAGATATACTTACAAAGTGCGGCTTCACACGTCATCTTACACAGCTTATATACAATCAGTTCGGGTTGAATATGACGGTAAATCTTGACGGTACAGAGGCAGTAACTACAGATGAATACGATGAAATAATTGAAAAAGCCGCCGCTGAACTGCCCGACTACAGCGAACAACTTATACCTGAAAAATCAGCGGAGGAAATACGTTCTGAGGCTGTTGCTGCAGCTGTTCCAAGTCAGTCAATCGACAATAGTATCGCAGATCTTGTATTTGACCGTGAATCTGCGGCTATAATCTACGGTAAGGCAATACGTGAAGCACCACAAGGTATATCACAGGCTGTACAAAGCCTTGGTACAAAGGCTGTGGTGGTAGGCGATGTATTTGCCAATGAGATTAAGGAGCTTCGCAACGGTAAAAATGTTGTAACCTTCAGTATCACTGATTACAGCGGTTCTCTCCTCATCAAATGCTTTATCAAAGCTGAAGATAAAGAAGAGCTTAAAGCATTAAGCGGTATAAAATCGGGAGCAACTCTCCTTGTATCAGGCAAAATTGATTATGATGAATATGCAAGAGATATATGTATTCTTGCTAATTCTATTATCAAAGTAAAAAGAGTGCCAAAAACTGATAACTATCCTGAAAAGCGTGTAGAGCTTCATTGTCATAGTAATATGTCAGCTATGGATGCCGTTACAGACCCTGTAAAGCTCATTTCAAGAGCTGCTGAATGGGGACATCAGGCTATGGCAATCACTGACCACGGTTGTGTACAGGCATTCCCTGACTGTATGTACAATATGCCTAAGAATTTCAAGGTCATTTATGGTATGGAAGCATATGTTGTCAATGACATTGACCGTCAGCTTATACTTAAAAATCCCGATAACAGAGACTTTAACGACGAAATTATCATATTTGATGTTGAAACAACAGGATTAAGCTTTACAAAGGACAGACTGACAAGTATAGCCGCTGTAAAAGTGAAAAATTTACAGAATGTGGATACATTTGAAACATATGTCAATCCTGGTATGCACATTCCTGAAAAAATAACAGAATTAACGGGAATTACCGATGAAACTGTGGCAAATGCCCCCTCTGAGGATGAAGCACTTCGCAAATTTATGGAATTTTGCGGAGATACGCCTGTACTTGCGGCACATAATGCAAACTTTGATATAACAATGATAAATGAAGTCTGCAAGCGTCATAACATTGATTTCAAGTACAACTGGCTTGATACTCTGATTTTGTCACAGGCTATGCTTCCCGAAATGGGACGACATAGGCTGAATAATGTAGCTAAAGCGCTGAAATTAGGCAGTTTTGAGCATCATCGTGCTGACGAGGACGCACTTATTCTTTCAAAAATTTACATTGAGCTTATAAATCGCCTTAAATCCCAGAGAGGCTTTACAAATATTAGTCAGCTTAATGAATTAGTCGATGATATTGTTGTAAAAAAGCTGAAATCATATCATCAGATTATTCTTGTACGAAATCAGGCTGGATTGAAAAATCTTTACCGACTTGTTTCAATAAGTAACCTTGACTATTTCTATAAAAAGCCCCTTATTCCGAAATCCATTCTTATGGAGCATCGTGAGGGACTTATTTTCGGAAGTGCCTGTGAAGCTGGCGAACTGTTTCAGGCTATGCTTGACAAAGCACCACAGGAGAAAATCGAAGAACTAGCAAAATTCTACGATTATCTTGAAATACAGCCCTTGTGCAATAACGAGTTTATGGTACGTGAGGGAGTTGCTGCCGATGAGGAGGAACTTCGTGATTTTAACCGTTACATAATCGACCTTGGCGAGAAGCTGAATATTCCTGTATGTGCTACCTGCGATGTTCATTTTATTGATCCAAAGGATGCTATATATCGTAAAATCATTCTTGCAAGTATGGGGTTTAAGGATGCTGAAAATCAGGCTATGCTTTATTTCCGTACCACAGAGGAAATGATGAAGGAATTTGCATATCTTGGAGAGGATAAGGCAAAAGAAGTTGTTATCACCAATACAAACGCTATCGCCGATATGGTAGAGGTTGTACGTCCTATTCCAAAGGGTACCTTTACACCAACAATTGAGGGTGCGGAGGATGACCTTGTTCGCATTACCCACGATAAAGCCTATGAGATATATGGAAATCCTCTGCCTGAACTTGTAGAAAAGCGCCTTGACAGAGAGCTTTCATCCATTATCAAACACGGCTTCTCGGTGCTGTATATTATCGCGCAGAAGCTTGTGTGGAACTCCGTTGAAAATGGCTATCTCGTTGGCTCACGAGGCTCTGTAGGCTCGTCATTCGTTGCTTCAATGGCA
Source organism: Ruminococcus sp. (assembly GCA_045531615.1). GTDB lineage: Bacteria > Bacillota > Clostridia > Oscillospirales > Ruminococcaceae > Ruminococcus. The sequence continues at coordinate 7,261 of JAZSEJ010000033.1, read as the reverse complement.
GGAATTTCCGAGGTAAATCCGTTACCTCCCCATTATATCTGCCCTAATAAGGAATGTAAGCACAGCGAATTTATACTTGACGGTAAATGCGGCTCAGGATTTGACTTGCCACCGAAAAACTGTCCTAAATGCGGTACCGATATGCTCCGTGAGGGACACGATATCCCCTTTGAAACATTCCTTGGTTTTGACGGAGATAAGGCTCCTGATATTGATCTTAATTTTTCGGGTGAATATCAGTTTTATGCCCATAGATACACTGAAAAACTGTTCGGAAAATCCAACGTGTTCAAAGCAGGAACAATATCTGCTGTTGCAGATAAAACGGCGTTTGGCTATGTCAAGAAATATTGCGAGGAAAACGGTATTAACCTCAATAATTCGGAATTAACTCGTCTTTCTATCGGCTGTACGGGTATAAAGCGTACTACAGGACAGCATCCAGGTGGAATGGTCGTTGTTCCCTCAGATTATGAGGTATATGACTTTACCCCCGTTCAGCATCCTGCTGATTCTGCGGACTCTGAGGTTATTACCACCCATTTCGACTTCAACTCTCTCCATGACACTATATTAAAGCTTGACGAACTCGGACACGTTGTGCCGACTTTGTATAAGCATTTAGAAGATTTAACAGGACTTGAAATAAAGAATATTCCCGCATACGATGAAAAAGTAATTCAGATGTGTACCGATTGCTCTGTTCTTGGCGTTACCGAGGAGGAGATTTACTGTAAAACGGGAAGTCTTGGTATACCTGAAATGGGTACAAATTTCACTATTGGTATGCTTCTTGACGCTAAACCCTCTCGTTTCAGTGACTTTTTGCAGATTTCTGGACTTTCCCACGGTACAGACGTATGGCTTGGAAATGCAAAGGATTTGATTGAAAACGGCACCTGTACAATTTCTGAGGTTATTGGTACCCGTGACAGTATTATGACATATCTGCTTTATAAGGATGTTGAACCTAAAATGGCGTTCCAGATTATGGAGTGGACTCGTAAGGGAAAAGCTTCAAAGCAGTTTACTCCGGAGATTATCGAAATGCTGAAAGGCCATAATGTCCCCGAATGGTATATCGAAAGTTGTCTGAAAATCAAGTATATGTTCCCTAAAGCTCACGCTGCGGCATATGTTATCGCTGCAATGAAGCTTGGATGGTTCAAGCTTTATAAGCCTTTGGAATATTACTCCACTTATTTCTCCGTCCGTGGAGAAGATTTTGATGCAGAACTTGCTGTAAAGGGAAAAGAGGCTGTTCGTGAGAAGATTGTTCAGCTGAAAGATCTTGGAAATGAGCGTTCCAAAAAGGAGAGCGACCTTTACGATATACTTCTCATTACAAATGAGATGATGTCGAGGGGGTATGAATTTCTGCCTATAAATCTTTTCAAATCCCACGCGGTTGATTATCTTATAGAGGACGGCAAGCTGCGTATACCCTTTGCAGCTATGTCAGGCGTAGGTGAAAACGCTGCCAAGGGTCTTTATGAGGCGGCACAAGCAGGAGGATTTATCTCCATTGAAGAGTTCCAACAGATGAGCGGTGTGTCAAAGACCACAATAGATATGCTCAAAAGCATAGGAGCTTTTGGTGATTTACCCGAATCTACACAAATGAGTTTTTTTTAACTTGACTTTATTATAATATTATGGTATCATATTATCATAGTAGCACGCTAAAGCGAATGAATTGATATAGAAGGAGTTTTTTATGAAAAACTATGATCTTATAACTCCCGAAGGCACGAAAGATTTGCTTTTCGGAGAGAGTGTTGTCAGAAGAACAATTGAAGATACACTGTTAAAGCTTTTCAAGAGTAGAGGCTACAGTGAAATCATCACACCCGGGCTTGAATTTTTCGATGTATTCAATATGAAATCCCGCTATTTTCCTCAGGAAAACCTTTACAAGATGACTGACAGCAAAGGCAGACTTATTGTAATGCGCCCTGATTCCACAATGCCTATTGCAAGAGTTGTTGCAACAAGACTTCGTGACGCTGAGCTTCCTTTAAAGCTTTGCTACAATCAGACTGTATACCGCAATGAATCCCTGTTGAAGGGCAGAAGTGATGAAACTGTACAGGCAGGTATAGAGCTTATCGGTTCCGAAATGAAAATGGCTGACCTTGAAGTAATATCCGCTGCTGTTGATTCTCTCAATGCATTCGGACTTGAATTTTCTCTTGAACTTGGACATATCGGTGTTTTCAAGTGCCTTGTTGACCGTCTTGATGCTGATGAAAAGGATAAGAATCATATCCGTAAGCTTATTCAGAACAAGAATTTCCCTGCCCTCAACGATTTCCTTGACACATTCGGAAACAACAGTGTAACTACTGCCTTAAAGAAGCTTCCCGCACTTTTCGGCGGAGAAGAAGTATTTGAAAAGGCTGAGGAACTTATTCCAGACGAAAATGTTAAGCGCATACTTGACGAGCTTCGTGAGATATACTGTGATATTGCTGATATCTGCGGAAATGAGGGTAATATCACTGTTGACCTGGGACTTGTCAACAAGACTGACTATTATACAGGACTTATCATCAAGGGTTACCTTAAGGGACATGGTGATGAGGTTATTTCAGGCGGTCGTTATGACAAGCTTATCTCTGATTTTGGATACGATATTCCTGCGGTTGGTTTTGCGGTTGATGTAAATGCAATTTCGAAAGTTATCGAAAGAAACGGAATACTTCCCTCTGAGCCTGCCCCCGACGTTATTGTATATGCAGAAGAGGGCTGTGAGGCTGCTGCTATAAAGCAAGCAAGAGAACTTCGTGAGCAGGGATTTATTGTAGAAAATGCGCTGTTCAGTGATATAGAATCAGTACGCGAGTACGCTAAGGAAAAGAAAATCAGTAAGGTTGTTGTGGTTGACTGCGACAGCGTGGAGGACTAAATATGAGTAAACCAATTAGAATAGCACTTACAAAGGGCAGACTTGAAAAAGATACAGTAGGACTTCTTGAAAAGCTCGGTTTTGATTGTACTGCTGTACGTGAAAAGGGCAGAAAACTTATACTTCCCGTTCCCGATGCAAATCTTGAAGTGGTACTTGCAAAGGCTAACGATGTTATTACATACGTAGAACACGGCGTATGCGATATGGGTGTTGTAGGCAAGGATACAATTATGGAGATGAAAGGCAAGTTTTTTGAACTTGTTGACCTTGGCTTTGGCAGATGTAAATTTGCTCTTGCAACGAAAAAAGGCTTTGATTTCTACAGCGGTTATGGCGTAAAAACAATTGCAACTAAATATCCCAATGTAGCAAGAAGCTTTTTTGAGAAAAAGGGAATGGATACAGATATTATCAAAATCGAGGGTTCAGTTGAGCTTGCACCTATTCTCAATCTTGCTGACGGTATCGTTGACATAGTTGAAACAGGTACAACCTTAAAAGAAAATGGACTTGAAGTTATTGAGGATGTTGCACCTATTTCCGCACGTCTTATTGTAAATACAGTAAGCCTTAAAATGCGTCAGGCTGAAATTGAAAGACTTATTACACTTATTGAGGAGAATTTATAAATGAAAAAGATATACGCAAACGGCACAGACGAAAAGGCATTTCTTGCGGAGCTTAACAAGCGAGCAGGAGAGACAAATAAAAAGGTTACAGAAACTGTTTCTGCAATTATAGAAGATGTTCGCGAAAACGGCGATACAGCTGTAAAGAATTATACTCTTAAATTTGACGGAAATCTTCCACAATATTATGAAGTTCCCCGCGAGGTAATCAATGACGCTCTCACAGAGGCAGACCCAGAATTCGTAACAGCACTTCTCAACGCACAGGAGAATATTGCTGATTTTCACAACCGCCAAAAGGAGCAGGGCTTTATTGATGCCAAGGAAAACGGAGTTATTCTCGGACAGAGAGTCCGCGGTCTTTCTCGTGTAGGACTTTATGTTCCAGGCGGTACAGCTGCTTATCCTTCTAGCGTTTTAATGAACGCAATTCCTGCGAAAATTGCAGGTGTTAAGGAAATCGTAATGGTTACACCTCCCTTAAAGGACGGTACACCCAACAAGGATATACTTGTAGCTGCTGCTATATGCGGAGTTGACAGAGTATTTATGTCAGGCGGAGCACAAGCAATTGCTGCTCTTGCATACGGAACAGAGGAAATTCCTAAGTGTGATAAAATCGTAGGCCCTGGAAATATTTATGTAGCAACAGCAAAGAAGCTTCTTTACGGTGTTGTAGATATTGATATGATTGCAGGTCCCAGTGAAATTCTTGTAATTGCTGACGAAACAGCTGATCCTAAGTTTGCGGCGGCTGACCTTATGTCACAGGCTGAACACGATGTACTTGCTTCATCAATTATGGTAACAACAAGCGAAAAGCTTGCAGATGAAACAATTGCCGAGATAAACCGTCAGAAAGAATATCTCTCACGTAAGGAGATTATCGAGAAATCTCTGGAGGATTACGGCGCAATTATTATTGCTGATAGCCGTGAAAAGTGCGTAGAACTGGCAAATGAGATTGCTCCAGAGCACCTTGAAGTGCTTATGGAAAATCCTATGGAGCTTCTGGGAAGCCTTGACAATGCAGGCTCAATCTTCCTTGGAAATTATGCGTCAGAGCCTCTTGGTGATTACTACGCAGGTCCCAACCACGTACTTCCCACAAGCGGAACAGCACGTTTCTTCTCACCTCTCGGAGTTGCAAGCTTTACGAAGCGTATCAGCTACACATACTACACAAGAGAGGCACTTGCAGAGGCTCACGATGATATCGTTCTTATTGCAGAAAAAGAGGGACTTACTGCTCACGCAAACGCTATTAAGGTAAGATTTGAATAATTTTTTATTATCGTTTCCTATAGGGGCGGATATTATCCGCCCGAAATCTTGTAATAAAAAATAGATTCGGAAAGATGTGATAAATATGAGTAACAATTGGGAGAGCTATGTCCGCAAGGTTGTGCCCTATACCCCGGGTGAACAGCCGCAGGTATCGGACGTTGTAAAGCTCAACACAAACGAAAATCCCTACCCTCCGTCACCTGCTGTAAGGAAGATACTGGAGGATTTTGAATACGGCAAAATGCGTCTTTATCCCGATCCTGATTCATCGGTGCTGGTGAACGCAATTGCTGAAAGATACAGCATCAAGCCCTCGCAGGTATTTGCTGGAGTTGGCTCTGACGATGTATTATCCGTTGCCTTTATGACCTTTTTCGGCTCGGATAAACCCATACTTTTCCCGAATATAACATATTCATTCTATGATGTGTGGGCTGATGTATACCGAATACCTTACAAGCAGATAGTTCTCAACAGCGATTTTACGATAAATAAAGAGGACTATCTCACGGAAAACGGCGGTATTGTTATCGCTAACCCCAACGCTCCCACAGGAGTTATGGAAAGCATCGAGAATATCGAGTATATCGTGAATAACAATCCTGACAGCGTAGTTATAGTTGACGAAGCTTATGTGGATTTCGGCGGCGAAAGCTGTCTGCCCCTTGTGGAGAAGTACGAAAACCTTCTTGTGGTGCAGACATATTCAAAATCACGTTCAATGGCTGGTATGCGTATTGGTTTTGCAATCGGCAGCGAAAAGCTTATAAAGTATATGAACGATGTGAAATTCTCCATAAATTCATATACAATGAATCCCATTACACAGCTTTGCGGTGCGGCATCTATGGCTGACGAGGAATATTTCCGCGAAACTGTTGACAGAATTATCGCCACAAGAGAGCGCGCAAAGACTCGTCTTACAGAATTGGGATTTGTTTTCCCAGATTCAAAGACAAACTTTATCTTTGCAAGTCCGCAGAAAAAATCGGCACAGTATATCTTTGAAGAATTGAAAAAGCGCAATATCTTCGTCCGTTACTGGAATAAGCCGATAATCTGCGATTATCTCCGCATATCCATAGGCACAGATGAGGAAATGGGCAGATTTTTCAATGCACTGGAGGAAATTGTAAATGAATAACATCAGAAAAGGCGAAATCACACGTAAAACCCGTGAAACTGATATTTATATCCTTACAGAGCTTGACGGAAAGGGAAATTCCGACATTGACACAGGTGTGGGATTTTTCGACCATATGCTGACTGCTCTTTCAAAGCACAGCGGAATCAGTATGACTATCAAAGTGAAGGGCGATCTCGAGGTTGACTGCCACCACACAATTGAAGATACGGGAATAGCTCTTGGACAGGCGCTCAATATAGCATTAGGCGATAAATCAGGAATTGTCCGCTATGGCACCGCATATATCCCTATGGACGAGGCTCTTGCAATGTGCAGTCTTGATCTTAGCAACCGTCCGTTTCTTGTATTCAACTGTCCGTTTACAAATCAATCCTGCGGTGATTATGACCTTTGTATGACAGAGGAATTTTTCCGTGCATTTGCTTTTAATGCAGGAATTACAATGCACATTAACCTTATGTATGGCACTAACGACCACCACAAGGCAGAAGCCGTATACAAGGCTGTTGCCCACGCTTTAAAAGCGGCTGTGGCTTATAATGCTGACGGAACTACACTTTCTACAAAGGGGGTACTGTAAATGATTGCTATTGTTGATTACGGCGCTGGTAATATTTTCAGCGTTAAAAATGCCCTTGATTATCTCGGACTTGACTGCAAGCTTACTTCTGATAAGGACGAAATTAAGGCGGCTGACGCTGTAATTCTCCCAGGAGTTGGCGCATTTCCTGCTGCTATGGCTATGCTTGAAAAAAGCGGACTAATTGACACTATCAAGGAAGAAGCCGCAAAAAAGCCTCTTTTGGGAATATGTCTCGGTATGCAGATGCTTTTTGAAAAAGGCTATGAATTTGAGGAATGTGACGGTCTTGGACTTATAAAGGGCAGCGTCCGTTATATGGACGAGCCTGACCTTATTATTCCCCACATGGGCTGGAATAAGCTTGAAAAGCTCAACGATTGCCCTCTCCTTGAAAATATCGGGGATAACGAGTATGTATACTTCGTTCACTCCTACAAGGCAGAGTGTGCCGACGAAAATATTGCCGCATACAGCGAATACGGCGGACGTGTTCCTGCTCTTGTATATGACGGAAAATTCGTCTACGGCGCTCAGTTCCACCCCGAAAAATCAGGCGATACAGGATTAAAAATCCTTAAAAATTTCAGTTCATTAATATAAATCCTTTCTCTTGCAGTTGCATTGTACCTTGTTGAGGGAGACCCTTTTGAAAAAGGGTCATCCCTCAAACTCCCTCCCTAAAACTTTTATCTTAATTTTATCTA
>JAZSEJ010000100.1:0-4781 GCA_045531615.1 Ruminococcus sp. | reverse complement strand
ATTGCGGATATTTCGCATCAGACAAAAACTCCTGTGTCCAATATTCGGCTGTACGCTGAGCTGCTTGCGCAATGCGACCTTTCCCACATGCAAAAAGAGTATGCCAACCGCATTTTTTCCCAATCGGAAAAGCTGTCCTTTCTGATTACATCACTTGTAAAGCTGTCAAGGCTGGAAACGGGAATCATTGCACTTTCACCTAAGGAGACAGCAATTGCGCCCATGCTTAAGAATATTGTTGTTCAGGCGCAGGCAAAGGCTGATGAAAAGGGACTGAAGCTGACACTTGAATGCCATGACGAAAAGGCTGTGTTTGATGAAAAATGGACAAATGAGGCTGTTTGTAATATCGTCGATAATGCGCTGAAATATACCGATAAGGGAAGTATAAAAATAACCGTTAACGAATATGAAATGTTCGTATGTATTGAAATTTCCGACACGGGACGAGGAATTCCCGAAGAAGAACAGGCACAGATCTTTTCACGCTTCTACCGTTCTGAAAGTACCACATCGGAGGAAGGTGTTGGCATCGGTCTGTACCTTGCAAGGCAGATTGTTTCGGCGGAAAACGGTTATATCAAGGTTACATCGAAAATCGGAAAAGGATCAACATTTTCGGTTTTTCTTTCAAAACTGTAAGAATTGATTCTGTTATGGAAATAATGTGGAAAGAATTATCGTATATAATCTGTATTGTAGAAGAATCTACGATACAGATTTTTATTTACAAAGGAGTTTTGATTATGGCAATACTTGAAACATATCAACTGAAAAAAACATACGGCAGCGGAGAAAATGCGGTGCACGCACTTGACAGTGTAAGCCTTGCAGTTGAACAGGGCGAATTTGTTTCCGTTGTGGGAACTTCGGGAAGCGGAAAATCCACACTTCTTCATATGCTCGGCGGCCTTGACCGCCCAGACAGCGGAGATGTGTTTGTTGACGGAAAGGATATTTTTTCTCTCGGTGATGAGGCACTTACCATTTTCAGAAGGAGAAAGATCGGCTTTGTATTCCAGAATTATAACCTTGTTCCTTCGCTCAATGTGTATGAAAATATTGTACTTCCGATTCAGCTTGACGGCAAAGAGCCTGATAGGAGTTATATTGATTCGATTATCGAAACACTTGGTCTTACTGAAAAGCTGAACAATCTCCCCAGCAAGCTTTCGGGCGGTCAGCAGCAGAGAGTTGCCATTGCAAGAGCACTTGCGGCTAAGCCTGCGATCATTCTTGCAGATGAGCCTACGGGAAATCTCGACAGTAAAACTTCCCAGGACGTTATGGGTTTACTGAAGGTCACAAGCGAACGTTTTGCACAGACAATTGTGATGATTACCCATAATGAAGAAATTGCACAGATGGCTGACAGAATTATCCGTATTGAAGACGGAAAAATCGTTTCAGGGAAATAAGAGGTGACTGCTGTGAAAATCAATAATCAAAAATGTGTTCACCGTCTGAGCATCAGAAATCTGCTTGCCGCAAAAACGAGGTGCATTGTTTCGGTGATTGCAATTGCACTTACAACAATACTTTTTACGTCACTTTTTACAATTCTTATGACAATGGCAAAAGGCTTTGAGGAGTCGAATTTCCGACAGGTAGGCACATATTCTCACGGCGAATTCAAGCGTCTTACAAAGGAACAATATGATGAGCTGCGTGTTGACGAGGATATTCTTGAATACGGTCTGCGCAGGGTTGCGGGAATTACAGCGTGCGAACACTTTGCCAAGGATTACGCCGAAGTAAGCTATATGGACAAAAACACCGCAAAGTGGGGTTACTGCACACCTGAAATAGGTACACTTCCAAAGGAAAATACCAATGAAGCAACCGTTGATACAAAGGTGCTTTCCTGTCTTGGAATTGAGCCTGAGATAGGAAAAAGTTTCACTCTCACAATGGACGTAGATGGAATTATCGTAACAGAAGACTTTGTTTTAAGCGGCTGGTGGGAATATGACGAAGCCGCACCTGCAAGTCACGTGCTTATTCCCGAAAGCAGACTTGAAGAGCTTTTCACAAAGTATGATGTACAGTTCAGCAATGAATTTACAGGAAAATACGGGCTTAATGTTATGCTGAAAAGTGATTACAATATTGAGGGACAGCTTTCTGAAATTCTTGAACGCCACGGATTTGCAGACGGTGAAAATGAAATCTCCATCGGTGTAAACTGGGGCTATATGAGTGAAAATTTTGCGGAAAGCCTTGATTTTGAGGGCGTTGTTACAATTGTTGTTATTCTGTTGTTTATTGTATTTACAGGCTATCTTATCATTTACAATATTTTCAGAATATCCGTTGCCAATGACGTCCGTCATTACGGTATGCTCAAAACAATTGGCACAACACAGACGCAGATCAAAAGCATTGTTCAGACACAGGCGATGATTCTTTCTGCAATTGGAATTCCTATTGGACTTATCATTGGCTGGATAATAGGAAGTGTGCTTTGCCCTGTGGTCATGTCAGAGATTAACATTCATAAAGTATCCGTTTCGGTAAATCCGTGGATATTTGTTTTTGCAGCTGTATTTGCATGGATTACCGTTATGATTTCCTGTTTCCGTCCTGCAAAAACAGCAGGAAAAGTTTCCCATGTGGAAGCACTCAGATACACAGAGCAGGCTTCGGGTTTCAGCAACAGAAGCGGCAATAAGGGAGTATCCCTTTTTGGTATGGCAGCGGCAAGACTGACAGGTAGCAAGGGCAAGACGGTTCTTGTGATTGCGTCACTGGCCCTTTCAATTGTGACATTTTCACTTACCTTTATCCTTGCAAACAGCTTCAGTATGGAGAAATATCTTTCCGATATCCCCGCGGATTTTCTTGTTGCAGATGCAAACTATTTTGCATATCAATGGAATGAAAAAAATGCAATTTCCCTTGAAGAAAATGATTTTCTAAGGCATATGGACGGCGTAACCGACAGCTTTGTTACCTACGGAATGCCAAATGAATATTACCCCCAAGCGTATTTCAGCGAGAAAGCTGTCCGTGAAATACTTACAGAATATGAGAATGAAGATGAATATATTGACAGCTATATTTCGCGCCACTTAGAGGCAGACGGCACTATTGCACAAAGCGTTCAGCTTCTCGGGCTGGATAGCACAGCATTTTCAAGGCTCAGGGATTATGAGGGAGATATAGCAAAGCTTGCGGAAAGCGGATATATAGCCGTGGAAAAGAATGATTATATCAAACTCGGTGATAAACTCACTTTCCTCTATACTGATAAATTGGAATATATAAATACGCAGACAGGGAAAGCTTATACAGATTTCGACAGCATACCAATAAGTGAATACGAATTCATTGAAATAAATGAGGAAAAACATAAGGTTGAATATGAAATAGCAGCTGTCATTGAAATGCCGTACACATACGGTTATCGCTTCTCAATTGATACACCATTGTTCATTACAAGCAATGAGGATTTGTTTGCACAATCCAATTACTGCAAGCCGCTTTACATTGCATTTGATACAGCCGACGAGGCAGAGGCTGAAATGGAGAAATTCCTTGCTGATTACACGAAAAACAGCACTCTCAGCTACACAAGCCGAGCAATAGAGGCGGCATCCTTTGCGTCATTCAAAAGAATGTTTGTAATTCTCGGAGCAGCGCTTAGTATTATCGTTGGACTTATTGGTGTGCTTAACTTCATCAACACAATGATTACAAGTATCAACGCACGTCAGAGAGAAATTGCCGCACTTCAGGCAATGGGTATGACAGGCAGACAGCTTTGTAAAATGCTTGTCTGGGAAGGCGTCATCTACATTTGCGGTGCAGCAATTGTGTCGTTGCTTCTTAGCTTAATTACGATTCCATTTGGCAGTCTGATTGAAGAAATATTCACGTTCTGTGATTACAGCTTTACAATTCTTCCCTTGGTTGCAGCAATTCCTGTATTTGCGATAATGGGAACATTGATTCCTGCAATCGCATATAAAAACCTTACCAAAAAGTCAATTGTAGAAAGACTCAGGGAAAATGAGTAACAATACACCCTCCTTGCTTTAATAAAACAAGGAGGGTGATTTTTTCTACCTTAATCTGGATCGGTTCGTAAATATAATTTCTGTGATTCAGAGGAGCATTGAATGTGATTTTCTTCCGAACCAGCGACCATGGGATGTATCTATGATACATCCTAAATGCAACAGCTATGCAGTCTATGTAACTGCATGACTTTCGATTACTCAATTGGCTTATCGTGAATTCCCTATTGAAAACACGCATCATTGTGTGATTTTATTTCAAAAATTTTCAATAACCCTGAATACCTTGTGTGCTGTGAAAACGAGATTGTTTTTAGTATTTTCGGGTTCCATAGCTTCATCGGCTGTGCAGATATTACGTAAAAAAGGGGAATATGCGTCAATTTCGCTGTTGCTGCAACGAATGTTTTAATCTCGTTACCTCTTTTATTTGGAATAATGCTATTATAAGGGGATTTTTGATGTATGTCAAGGTTATTCATTAAATTCAATATTTTATGTAAACGATGATTGACTTTTAAAAGAAAACGATGTATAATATTATAAAATGAATAGTTTGAAATGAGAAAACTATTCGATAAATAAGAATTTAACGAACATTATAGAGATTTATTGAGGGAGACCCTTTTGAAAAAGGGTCCCCCCCTCAAACTCCCTCCCTAAAACTTTTATCTTAATTTTCTCTACAGGGATTATATCCCTGTAGAGAAAATTTAAAATTGAAAGTCTTTGGAAAGGGGTCTGGGGAAAACCTTTCTTCAG
>JAZSEJ010000109.1:0-13762 GCA_045531615.1 Ruminococcus sp. | reverse complement strand
ATGTGATATTGAATTTCCGTATCAGGTTCCCGAAAGCAGAATTTTCGTAATGGGCGACCACCGTTCTACTTCCGTTGACAGCCGTACAAATATGGTTGGATGCATTGCTGATGAGTACATCATTGGCCGTCTGATCTTCCGAGTATGGCCGTTCAAGGCAATAAGCCCACTTTAATACGCAGCGTTCCTATTCGAAATTCGGAGAGAGGTGATATCTGTGAAAGAGCTGCAGAATTTCGTTTATAAATATATGGACTCATTAAAGCACCACAAGAGATATCTTGCTATGCTTACAGCTTTATCAATGCTCGTTACTTTCATAGTTCCGCTTATTCTGATGGAGCCTGCGGATAGTATGACTAAGCAGAGGTTGATGCTGCTTAGTGATACAAGCAATGTGGCAATGGTTTCTAACCTTAATGGCGGACAGGATGGAAACAACGGGTATAGTAAAGGTCAGCTTTCAGAGGTTACGCTTCTTATTGGTGACGGTGTTGATTGGGCTCAAGGATGTCTTGATGCTGATGATGTTATTGAAGCGGCTAAACGTGAGTACTTTATTGGTATTGCCAGTGACTTCTGTGTTTTCCTTGAGGGTGATTTAAAGCCTAAGGGAGCTGACGCTGAGGGTCGAGTTGCTGTTGGTGGAAATATTATCTTTACCGGTCAATATAATTATCAGATTGGTAATGGTGATTATACTACTGGTACGCCTCTTAAGGAAACCGATAATTACACAGGAATAACAAATTATGCACATGTTATTACCGACGGATATGTTATAAATTTAAATACATTAAGCCAAGGAAAAAAAGATAATAATAATTATTATTATCCTCTTGAAGGAGATTTTTATAAGCGTTTTGTAATAGACGGTAATATAGATGATTGTAAGCATTACACTTGGCCTAATGGTTCTGCTCAGCAAGTGCCATATAGTACAGGCTGTCAGCATGATAATTATAATCCAAATGAATTAGCGCAATTTTATCAAGCAGATTTAATAGATTTTGAAACAGTGTTTGAGTGGCTTAAAACTCAATCTCAGAAGCTTTCAAACAAAACTGCTACAGGAACGTCGCAAGTTCAAGGCCAAGTTATAACTTTCACAGGACCTGGTCAGAATTCAGACGCGGTTACAATATATTTTGACCTTGAACAATGGGATTCAAATATAAGAGAGGTCAAATTTGTTGATGTTCCTGAAAATGCCAATCTTGTTGTAAATTGCGGTGGAAATATAGTAAAGATTGGTTCTGAATATAGTACAGTTAATTTTTCAACATCTATAAACGGTGAAGTAATTTCAATAATTGATTCTTCAGGTACTGAAGTCAATGCGAATAACCGTAAGGAATCAGAACAGATACTTTACAATTTTTATGAGTGTGGTACGGATTTAACGAATTTACCAACAACTGACCATGGTGATGAAATTGTTCCCTATAGTTTGTTTGTTAATACCAACTTTAATGGTACTATTTTAGCTCCATATGCAATAGTAGCTTCTGATAAAGAATGTAGAGGACATCTCTCAGGTTCGCTTATCGCACAAAAATTCACAGGCGGTCTTGAATTCGGCTACAGACCTTACAGAGGCGGAACAGATATTCTCGGCTCAACAGCAGGTTATGTAGTTCCATTCGATAAGTTTGTGGATGATTTGAATGGAAATGGCAATGATAATCCAAGACTTGCAGGTGCAACTTTTGAAATCAAGGATGAACATGAGAATATAGTTGACACTTGGACAACAACAGAAGAAACTTCATACATAACTTTCCCAACAGAGCTTGATTTTGCTGGCGGTAAAAATTACACAGAAGATAACAAAACAGTAACACATACCTACACAATCTCAGAAAAATCTGCTCCTGAGGGTTATATCACAACAGATAAAAAATACAAGATTGTAATAACTGAAACGGTTGACCTTAATTATCTTCTTCTTGTTGATAATGGTACTATCCCGACAAGAGTAACAGTAAATCTTGATCTTTATGAAATTTACGGTTCGTCCGAAGTACATAAAGGTACAAGAACGCTTTACATAAGAGACGGTTATGATGAAAATCAACATATTCAGCGTATTATTACTGTAGAAAATGAAACGGATAAGGAATACTTTATCCTGAGTATTGAAAACGGTAATATTACCAAGATTGAAAAGGTTGAAGATAGTTCAAGTTTTGAATCTTTGTTACAACAGGCAGATGCTGAAATAATTTCTTTCAATGCTGTAACTCCAGCAAGTATTGATATTCTGGCAGAAGAGGCGATTACAGTAGAGCCTTATCCCTACGCTTATACTCCTGAGAATTTGTTGACGGATTATAATGTTGTGGCATTTAATGAATTGTGGCAAAAATCACATGTTGTAGGTGCAATGGCTGCAAAGTATTTCATGACAGCAGATAGTTATGGTGATGCGGCAAAGCAAAATTCTTATTTTCAATATCTTGGTACAAAAGAACCAATTGATGAGTATAACTCTAATCCAGATAGCAATTTGACTTATAATATCGACGGATATTATAATAATGATTATAGTTCTGATGCAGGTGGCGGATATAGTATTTATTGCAAGGAAAAAGGCAGTTATATAAATATAAATAATTCGTCTAATTTGAAATTTATAAATAATGATTATATCAACTTTGATACTGCAAAAGAAGCGTTAATGAATTGGTCAAAAAACACAGCAAAGAATAATGCGATGACAGTTTCCGAACAAAATTTGGAAAATGGGATTCTAAAGATAGTTGTTAATTCAGATCCTTCACAAAATCAAAATGTTGTTATTCCAATAGATGTTTTTCCAAAAATTAATCAAATACGTTTTGTTCCTTCTACTGGTAATGTACTTGATATTGAAGATTTGAAAAAGTCTGGCATTGTTATTACCTTTGAGGGTGAAATACCTAATGATCAAGGACAAGATAATCATAATTTTAATTTTTCAAATTATGTGTGTTATCAGGCAGGTGAAAATAATTTCCAATCACTTCAAAATGCTTTTAAATCTACTAATGGAAAGCTTAATGGAAATGAGCAACTTAACCTATATGGTTCAAAGTTAATATGGAATTTTCCTGATGTAGTTTGGAATTCTGAAAATAGTACAGGAAAACTTATGTTTACTTTCCTTACTGGTCATGTAGTTGCTCCGCAAGCTTATGTTCTTTACAATGGCGGTGAAGGTGGTGTAATAGCAGAAAATGTATGGGTTGGAAGTGAAATCCACTACTACCCCTATTATGTAAACACTAACCGAACAGGAGACGATGTACCTGAGAAGGAGAATCGTGAAGAAGTAAACAACGGCGGTGGAACTGGCAACGAATCAGGCGGCTCAACAGGTGGCGGAACAAATGATGATGAAACTAATGATGATGAAACACCAGATGTAATAGAACCACAATTCCCACCAATTACTGATTATTCCGCAATTGTAACAGAAATTACAATAATAGATAAGAAAACACCTCAAAAATTAACAAACAGCAACTACTACTACGACCCAACAAGCTTAATGATAATGCCTCTCCCAGATGAAACACCGAGCTTTACTAACGAATACGCTCTTGTATTCAAAAAGCAGTCTGATGAATCAACTGCTCTTGCGGGTGCAACAATTGAGCTGCAGAGTGGTACAATATCAAACGGTGAATTTAATTTATCAACAACGCATGGTGTTGATAGCATTCCGCCTTGGGAATGGGGGAATGAAACTAATACATATTCAATTCCTTTAAAGAAAATTCAAATTAAAGATCTTGATGCTGATGTTGTTTACAGATTCTACGAGGCGAAAGCTCCTGATAATTACGAAATTGCAAAGCCGATATATTTTGTAAAGACGGACAACAAGACTATTCGTTATACCGATGACGAAACGAAACTCAGTGATATTAACAGTTGGACACCAATTGAATTCTCGGAAAGCAATAAATCAAGCAATATAATCACAATGACCGACTATAAAATATACGGTCCTGAGATTAAGCTTTCTAAGGTTCAAAACGGTTCATCAAATCCTCTTCAAGGTGCTGAATTTGTACTCTATGCGGTTGGCGGCGATACGCTTGTATATCCTTTGAACGACGGCACTAAGCTTACATCAGATGCGAATGGTGAAATTGATTTCATTAAGGTTTTCAAGGCGAATCCGGATAACTGCAACAGTGAATATATCAAGAACGGTTACCTCGTTCCTGGTGAGTATTATCTTAAGGAAACTAAAGCTCCTGATAAGTACGAAGTTCCGACTGATAATATGTATTTCATTGTTAATGAGGATTATACGGTTGAGGCTGAGAAGGTTGAGAAGCCTAAAGAGATTGTATATTCACTTACAAATGTACCAGTAGGTAGTGATAAGCAACTTAATGTAAATGAAATATTTGATTCAAATCAATCTATAACAAAAATTGAAGTAATAGTTGATAGTGTAAATGGCGATAGTCATGAAATTCAAATTAAACCTGATGGTCGGGATATCGGATTACAATTTCCATTGCAGTCTGGAACAAACATTTTTGATAAGGTAACGCATTTTGCTGATAAAGACGTTTATATTAATACAAATGGTGAGATTTCAATAAATGCTTGGAATTGTTCCATTAGTGAAATTAAATTCTATACTACATCATCAGATACAGTAAAAATCCCAACAGAATATACACTTAATTCTGAGCCTGTATTATCAGCTGGAAATGCGTATGAAGTAGGCTTTAATACAGAAGATAATATTTCTGGAATATCAACTCAAAGTGATGCCAAGACAAAGACTATTTCAGTTGGTTCAGCAAATGCGAATAAGACAATTGAAAAAATAGAATTTGTTATTTCATATGTAAATGGAGCAGGTGTTCAAATTAAACCTAATGGGAATTATGATGAACAGTTAGTTTTTAGTCCAAATAGTGTAGATACATCAAATCCGTATGAGTATGTACCACCGAAAACGATAAAGCTAGATTCAAATGGTAATATTGTAATTACTTGTTGGAATATAGTGATTGATGAAATGCGTTTCTACCTTGAAGGTATGGAATCAACAGGTAATTGCCAATTAACAGTATCAAATGTAATAGCATATTACCTTGACGGAACAAATGCAACAGCAGAATCAATCAACGCTCTTACTAAGAAAGACAACATCATCGGACTTGAAGTTACTCTTGGCGGCGCTGGTTCAGGTAATATTCAGGTTAATGATGCTTGGAAAGCGACAGGAGTTACTGCTGGTGAAACAATCACATTCGGCGAAACAAATTACACTCCTCCAACGCAATCAACAGGAAGCTCAACACTTATCTCAGTAAAAGATGGCACAACAGATACACTTCTTGTAGGCAATAACAAAGCAGGTGCTACTACAAATATCAGCGTTGAAAAGAAATGGAATGATTCAGAAAATCTCAATAGCATAAGACCAGAATCAATTACAGTTCAGCTTAAACAAGATAATAGTAATTTTGGTGAACCTGTAACACTTAACTCTGCTAATGGTTGGAAGCATACATGGACAGAAATTCCTCGTTTAAAACCTGATAATGAAACAGAAACCTATAAATATTCCGTGGAAGAAATAAATGTTCCTACGGGTTATACTGTATCATATGATAATAACGACGGAATTGATTCAGGACAAATTACAATAACAAATACACTAAAAACCACAAATATTCCCGTTGAAAAGAAATGGAAAAATTCCGACGGCTCAACAGCAACACCAAATATAAATCAAATTACAGTTAAGCTGCAAAAGCATAACGGAAGCGGGTATTCTGATTTTCTTGATAAAAACGGAAATCCTGTAACGCTTGTTCTTAGTTCAAATAGCAATTGGTCAGGCGAATTTACAGGTATTCCCGAGGGTCAATATCAGGTAGTTGAATCTGTAGTGCCAAGCGGTTGGACTGAAACAAGAGCGACAGAAAACGGAAAAACTATAATTACCAATACACAAAAGGCAGGCGCACTCAAACTTACTAAAATCTGGCAAAACGACACAGCAGGTCAGAGACCAGAGTATATTAATATCAAGATTTATCGTACAACAATACCGCCTACTAACAACAATAATAATGGTTCAGGCGGCGGTACAACAGGAGGAGATACCGATGTAAATGTAATGATTCCTTCAGCAACTAAGTCAACAAAAGTTACCGAAGACTACGCAAGATTGCTCCAGTATTCGCTTTACTTCTATGATGCTAATATGTGCGGCGATGAAGTAACTGAAAACAGCGTTTATTCTTGGAGAAATGATTGTCACACTGATGATGCAGTTGTCGGTGGATTCCATGATGCAGGTGACCATGCAATGTTTGGCTTGCCACAGGGATTTACAGCTTCAACTCTTGGTTGGACTTATAATGAATACAAGACAACTTTTGATAGTCTTGGACTTACAAACCACTATAAATTAATCATGAAAGAGTTTTGCGATTTCTTTGTCAAATCAACAAAAATGAGTAATGGTTCAGTATCTGATTTGTTGCTTGATAAAGGTAATGCGGATACCGACCACAGCTACTGGGGTTCTCCGGAAGCACAAAGTCAAGGACAGAGAGGCGGTCTTGTTTGGGCAAATAGTGATAATTCAGGAGGTAATATAGCGGCAGAATATGCGGCAGCACTTGCTTCTTATTACTTAAATTTCCCGAATGATTCTAACAGTTCAACTTATCTTGAATATGCAAAGGCATTGTATAATTATTCATCTGTTAAAACTAATCCACGTTCTATATCTGGAATTTATTATGATGATAATATTACAGATGAACAAGCATGGGCAGCAGCATGGCTCTATCTTGCTACAAACGAAGAAAGTTATAAAAATGATTGTAAAAATAAACTCAATTCACTATCAATTCCAGCAAGAGGTCATTTCTGGGGCGACCCAACTCTTGGAGCGGCTATAATTTATGCAACACGAATCGAACCAGATGAAACAACAATTGAAAATAAAATTTCAACTTATCTTAATTCAACTTGTAGCGGTGATTCGTTTAAGGTGCTTGATTCTTGGGGAAGTGCAAGACATAATACATTATTACAACTTACGGCAATTACTTATGATAAGTATCAGAGCACAAAGTCTTACAGCGATTGGTGTAAAAAACAAATGGCATTCTTACTTGGTGATAACACTATAAATGGAAATAATAATGGTGTTTGTTTTGTTACAGGCTTTAAAGATGGTGACAGCGATACAAATAACGATTCGTATTTACCTCAGCATCCTCATCATAGAGCAGCATCAGGATATAATGATTGGAATATATTTAATGATGCCAAACAAAATGGCACTAATACCCAATATAAATATGCTCATACTTTGATAGGTGCTCTTGTAGGCGGTCCGAATGGAAATTCCTATAATGATAACATTGATGATACTGTATGTAACGAAGTTGCCATTGACTACAACGCAGGTCTCGTAGGTGCAGCGGCGGCTCTCTACAGCGTATACGGCACAGGCCACACAGTAACAGAAGATGTTATGGTAGCTGACGGGCTGGAAATCAAAGCTGGTAAAACAATCTACGAGGAACAGGCACAAGCCGCTTCTGTAAACATTGGAGAGCTCTTTAGCACTTCTGCAATGTCATTTAAGCGTAATGCGATTAGTGTGCTGGCGGATGAGCCTTATGTGCTTTATGCAAGTCAAATTTCAAATGGTGTTGAATTTAATCTTCCTACTACATTATTAAATAAGTCATTAGAAAAAATTGTTTTGAATTTTGATGCAAGTAGTGGTAGTTTTGGAGTAGAAGCAAAAGATAAAAATGGAAAAAATATAACAATTAGTCCTTCGGATCAAAAAGTTACTTCTAATACAATGACTATAAACGCAGTTGATGGAAAATTCATAAATGGGTATTCTTCAAGTGATTATATTAAATGTAATGAAATATCATCTATGAAGATAAATGCATGGAGTGGTTGTAATCTTGTATCAGTTGAATTCCATTTAGTACAAGAAGGTCCAAGCATAACAATCAACAACGCACCAACAACCGCACTTAAAATAGGCGCAACACATACCTTAACAGCAACAGGCACAGAAAACCAAATAAAATGGAGTTCAAATTCAGATAAGGTTATCATTGGCGAAAATACAGGAGAACTAACAGTTAATGGTTATCCTACAAACGGAAAAGTTACAATTACAGCAACAGACAGCACAGACAATACGGTTTCAGCCAGCATAGATATTACAATTGAAGCAATGACCTTAAGTCTGAATCCATCATCTGTTGTAGTCGGAGACAAAGTAAATTACAGCTCCAATTACGATAACGCAGTAATTGAAAGCGGCACAGGTTATAGTATAAGCGGCGATACAATTATCGCAGAATCTGAAGGAAATCACACAGTTACAGCAAAGGCAGGAAACGCAACAGCAACAGCTTCTCTGAATGTATCTGCACTTCAAATCTCGGTAAACAACAAAACAGATTCAGCAACATTTGCAAAAGATGATACACCAACATTCACCGTAAACGGTCAGAAAGACGGACATTCATTTAAATGGAGTTCAAGTAATTCAGAAGTTCTTGAAATTGATGAAACTACAGGTCAAGCAGTAGCATTAAAATCAGGTCAAGATATAGTAATTACTGTTGTGAAAGACGGTAATGAAAGTTATAAGGACACAATTACTGTTAATGTAACAAGCAATTTAAGAATTGAAGTTTCACCAACGGTAATTCGTCCCGGCAAATCAGCACAGCTTAGCGCAATAAATGCTGATGGCGATGTGACTTATACAGAAGAATCTGACTATCTGACAATTGAGGAAATTGATGACATTAAATATGCTAAAGCCTCAGACAGTGTTCCAACAGAAACACAAATTACAATAACTGGTGATGATGGCTACTCTAATAGCACTTGTCAACTCACAATTAATCCAATCGGCAACCCTGTAATCACCGCACCAAACGGTAATACAGAAGAATATATACTTGGAATCGATCAAACATTACAGCTCACAGCAAGCAATATTCTCGGAACAGCGACATGGACATCAAGTAATGAAAGTGTAGTTGCATTCGAAGAAAATGTTAGCGGTTCAAACACAATCGCAATCAGAAGTATTACAAACGGTGAGTCAACAATTACAGTAACAGATACTGACGGAACTACAGGTACATTTAAAATCTTCGTAAAGGAAATAGCAGTAGAACCTGATATCCCCGAAGGACTTGTAATGTACAAACAGGTAACGCTGTCAGCAGCAAATTTAACACAAGATGGAACATGGGTGATTACAGAATATCTTCCCCTGACAGACGAGAATGGCGATGAGTACTATTATTACATCGAAGAAGTGACAGATAACGGAGTCGTTCAGGGTAGTGGCGGAAAATACATACCGATTTCATATTCTGACAATGGTTTCATGCTTGATGAAAGCACAGTAAAAGAAGTTTCCGTAGCAAACAAGCTCACAGAAACAATCCAAGGTGAACTCCCCTCCACCGGCGGAAGCGGAGTAAGGACATATTATTACTTAGGAGGTGTAATGATGCTTCTGGGTATAGCCGGGTTCACAAGTCTTAAGCGACGTGAGAGAAAGCGTCGTAAAGAAGAATAAACGCAAAACAAACAAAGGCAAATCAAACGAAAAGTAAACAATGAAAGGGGAGGGCGTGAATAGGCTCACGCTCTTCCCGAAACCGAAAATTATTTTAAAGGAGAATTATTATGAAAAAAACTAACAAAACTTTTAAGAGATTCGCAGCCATCACTTCCGCTTCACTTTTAGCAGCTTGCGCTATGGCTCCCGTTTTCACAAGCATGACTTCTTATGCATTAGAAGCAGGTAAGATTAATTTTATTGGTACTACTGAAACAGAAAGTTATACTGCATACAAGATTTTTAAGGGTGTTGCAGTTGAAAATGGTTTCGGAGCGACGGCAATGATGTCAAACATTGAATGGAATACGACTACTGAGGGTGCAACAACGTTCCTTGCGGCACTAAAGACAGATGAACGCCTTAAAACAGGCGATGCATTTGATTTTGCATCATGTATCACAGCAGAAGATGTAGCAAACGTTCTAACAGGTTATGGATATGATAATCCTAAAACAAGAGCTTTTGCTGAACTTGCAGTAGCTAATAAGGGATTATTTACATCCGCTTCAAGTAGCGACGGTGTGATTACCCTTGCTAATGACACAGATGACGGTTATTACGTAATTGAGCAGACTTCTCATAACGGAACTACAACAGCATATCTTCTTGGCGTTTATGATGCTACTGTAGGTGCAGATGTTAATGTTAAGGTTGCAGCACCTTCATTCCAGAAAAAGATTAAGGATATTAATGATAGTGCTACATCAACAGTAAACGCAGCTGAGAAATGGCAGGATTCAGCTGACTATGATATTAAAGACACTGTTCCTTTCCAGCTTACAGCAACTTTACCAACTGACTATTCCACATATAAGCAGTATAAACTTGTATTCCATGATGACCTTAAGGATGCAGATGGAAAGGCTGTATTTGATACTGTTAATATTACAAAGGTATATTATGATGCAGACAATGATAATGTTTGTGATGATGAAGAAGAAATTACAGGTTATACATCCACAGTAGGCGGTGATGCACCTGAAGATACTTGTGATTTTGAAGTTACAATTGCAAATCTTAAGACAGCTAAATCGGGAATAGCTGATGGTGGTCTTATTAAGGTTGAGTATACAGCAAGATTAACTGAAAATGCTGTTATTGGTTCTGCTGGAAACTGGAATGGTGCATATCTTGAGTACTCTAACAATCCGTATTATACTGGCGGAACAGATGATGATACAAAGACAACTGCAGAAGATAAAGTAGTAGCATTTACATATCAGACTGTAATTGATAAGATAACAAAAGATGGTACTGCTCTTGAAGGTGCGACATTTAAGCTTGAAAAGAAAGTTCCCAAAACTGATGGCGAAGGTTATAATCTTGTTGAAATAGCACAGGTTGAAGCAACACCAACTTCCACATTTACTTTTAAGGGTATAGATGACGGTGATTATGTATTGACTGAGGTAAGTACACCTGGAGCACAGTATAATTCAATAGCTCCAATTGAGTTTACAGTAAGTGCAACTCATGATGAAACTTCAGATACACCAACATTAACAGAATTTGATGCAACTGTAACAGCAGGTAGTGCAACACTAAATGCATCATTGAGTGGTGGAGATATCACTAAAACTAATGGTGAAAAACATGTAGCAGTATCTGGTGAAATCTATACTGAAATTATTAACAGTACAGGTACCCAACTCCCCGGCACTGGTGGTATCGGTACAACAATCTTCTATCTTGGCGGTGGCGCAATGGCAGCAATCGGCGGCATTTACCTCATTTCCAAGAGAAGAATGAGAAAGTCTGAGGAATAAGTTAAAATATAACATTATTAAATCGGAATAGAAAACAAAAACTAACTAAAGGCTAATTAACCTAATTATGCCGCCGACGGTGAAAGCTGTCGGCGGCCATTAGGGAGGATCCCATGAAAAAAAAGAAAAAAATCAATAAAGCAAGCTTATTTACAACAATATTTTTTACATTAATGCTGTTCGTGGGAGTCTCCGTGATGCTTTACCCAATCGTAAGCGATTGGTGGAACTCCAAGGTACAAAGCCGAGCAGTTGCCAACTATGAAGTGGCAGTTGCCAATATGGACACAGGCAGAACAGACAAAATGATTGAAAAGGCAAACGAGTACAATAAGAAAATAGCTCGACTTGAAGCTCCTTTCGTAAACTTCGACCAGGTTTCGGGCTATGACACAACTCTTAATGTGTCGGGTACGGGAATTATGGGATATATCTCAATCCCCGTCATTCAGGTTGAATTGCCTATCTACCACGGCACAAGTGAAGAAGTTCTGAATATCGCCGCAGGTCATCTCGAGGGTTCATCCCTCCCCGTAGGCGGAGCAAATACACATTCAGTAATATCCGCCCACAGAGGATTGCCCTCAGCACGACTTTTCACCGACCTTGACAAAATCGAAAAAGGCGATGTATTCACAGTCAACATTCTCGACCGAATTTATACCTATGAAGTTGAAGAAATACTCATTGTAGAGCCTCACGAAATTAACACGCTTTCAATTATCCCCAACAGCGATTATGTAACACTTATGACTTGTACACCCTACGGTGTTAATACACACCGTCTGCTGATACGTTCACACCGTATTGAAACCGTGTACAAGAAAGAGTACAGAGTTGTTGCGGAAATGGTAAAAATTGACCCTATGCTTGTTATCCCCTTTATATGCGCACCATTTGTACTTATTCTGATATGCGTGTGGGTATTCGGCGGCAAGCGTAAAACGAAATCAGCGCGAGAAATCGCAGAACGTCTTTTATCAGACGGAAGGGAGGTTGTAAAATGACAGCGACAAGCAAAAAAATCGGCTCTTTGCTGATAGTTTTAGGAATGGCTGTTTTCCTTTGCCTTAGCTGTATGTGTACTGTAGCTTCTGCTAAAACAAAAGGAACGCTTACTCTTATATGCGAATGCAAGGATAAACCTGTGCAGGGCTTGAAGTGGAATTTGTACCGCATCGGCTCCTTTGACGGTGAAAAAATCACTCTTGAAGGCGAATTTGCAAGACTTCCCGTAGATATGACCGATATTTCAGCCTCAGGCTTAGCAGATGCAGCCTCCACTTTGAGAGAATTTGCGTTTATTTACAAGTATAAGACAGTAGACAGCGGAAACTCCAAAAAGGACGGTACAATCGAACTAAAATACGATGAAGCAGGAGTATATCTCATAGCTGCAAATAATCATATAGCAGGAGAGGTCACATATATTCCAACACCTGCAATATTCGTGCTTGACCCTGAAAAAGAGCCTGAAAAGGTAATATATCCGAAGATAAAGCAGATAGCCGTATTAACAGGTGAAATTGAACGTTTTCAGCTTATGAAAATCTGGCAGAATGATGAAAATCTCCCCACAAAGCCAACTGAAATCACAGTAGATATCTACCGTGACCATAGCTTATACGATACAGTAACTCTTTCCGAGTCAAATGACTGGAGTTATTCCTGGGAAGAGGATATGGGTTCAGAGTGGTCGATGCTGGAGCGTAAACTTCCTGAAGGCTGTTCCGTTATATATCGCAAGGACGGCAGACAATACATCGTAGTGAACACATATGTTCCTGATTTCAGCTTTGACTGGGAGGTAAACTTCCCACCGCCGACAATAGAAACAACCACAACATCAACTGCAACAACGACATCCACTACCACAACAACAGCAACGGTAACAAAGGATATAGTTGCAGAGGATTCCGAAACTATGACAACAACCACTTCTATTACAGAAACGACTACAACTGCCACAATTAAAAAGACAACCAAGACAACCAAGAAAACTACCACAACAAGCAAACTGCCGCAGACAGGACAATTATGGTGGCCGGTGCCTGTAATGGCAGTAGGCGGACTTGTTCTCGTAGCAGCAGGAGCAAGAATAATCAGCGGCTCAAAGAGGGACGAAGATGAATAAAAAACACGGATTATTTTGTGTAGTGCTTGGGACATTGCTGCTGATAGCGGCAATGTCCCTTGTTCTCTACAACAGGAATGAAAACAAGAAAAGCGGAGAAGCGGCACAATCGGTACTTGCAGAACTAACCGAGATTATACCGCCGCCGCCAACGGAGCCTGTAACGGAGATACCGACAGCAGGCGATATATTGGCAGAGTACGA